>CAIOSP010000034.1 GCA_903861005.1 uncultured Pseudomonadota bacterium | reverse complement strand
TGGGCGGCACGGCGATGCTTGCGTCAGGGATGCGTACGCTAGAACCAAAACAGCCCGCTGAAGCTTCACTTCAACGGGCTGTTCAGCGTTTTCTAATGATGGTCGGGCTGGGTATATGCCTATAGAACTTTCTGGCTCGACGCGGGGTCGGAGTGGGACGCGGAAAGGCTGTCGGCGTTCCTTGCCCTGCGGTGCTGACGCGCACGCTCTCTGACGCGACAATCACGTTGCCGTCGCCAACAAACGCCCCGTGGTGCGCGCGATGCCGTTACGAAGGCTGCCGAGCCGAGACGATAGGCCCGTCCGGAAAGTCGGACCTCTGGAGCAACGCTCTCGCGGTCCGGATACGATCCGGATCGAGTTGCCCCACGACGGTCCCTACCGCCGCAGGGTGGCTCTCGAATTCCGCGTTCTAGTGCTTGTACCTGCTCACGGTGGTCAGGTAGGGTCTCAAAGAGTTTGGTCACGAGCGAGGGGGAACCGATGTCGACATGCGAGTGCCTAGTTGATGGCAGCGGCGGACCCGGCGGGCTCCCATGATGGTCCCCGTCATCACCCGCCATCCGATCTTCCCCCACCTTGAGATCGTCTCGCACCGTCGGGTGATTCCGTCGCACGTCGTGTACGAGGGCTCGAACCCGCTGTTTTCCGAGGGGCCCCTCGTGGGGCCGTTCGGGCCCATCGAGATCGTCAACCCGCCTCGGCGTCGACGTGAGGCGGTCGTGTCCTACGAGCACCCGTTGTTCCCCAACGGGTCGTTTCGATTCAACAGGGCAACCGGACGGATGGAGCGGGAGGACTTGCCGCAAGGTTTTGGACCGTTTGGCGACGACGAGGTGGCCGAGCATGGCGCGAGTCGGTCCAAGGCGTTGCCGGCGAACAAGAAGCGTCGCAAGCCGCGCGCGGTCGTTAGGGATTCGTGGCCCGTGAGCAATTTGATGGAGGTGGAGAGTCGGGCTTACTCATCGGAAGCGGCCGGCGGCCCTGAGGCCTTGGAGGGGCCTTGGAACCCATTCGATCCGAGGGCCGAGATCTACGATTGGAAGGGTTGCGATCGAGCCGAGATGGAGGCCGAGCGAAGTGCCGCCGTCGATGAATGCAACAGGTGGATGGCGGAGGAATGCCCGAATGGGGCGGGCGCTTGCAACATCATCAGCTACGGACCTCCGACCTGCATGATCGTGACCACAAGGTGGTGCACCACGACGGAAGGTCCAGGCGCACCCGGTCCGGGCGGACCAATCGCGCCCGGACCGACGACCACGCCGCCCATTGACGGCGGTGGCGCCGATGGTGGCGACACGGGCGACGGTGGAGACACCGATGGCGGCGACGACGGTGGCGACGGGGAGGATGACGCGACCTATCCTGCGGACGACTGCAACAAGTGCCTTGAAGCGGCCGGCAATGATCCATGCCCGTGCGAGGAGACCTGCCAGATGAGCTTCCCGCAGTGCACTCCCGGGACGGACTCTCCGACCATCTTGCGCTCGTCCGGACCGCGGAGAAATGGCACGGTCGCAGCAGACCCCTTTGTGGCGTGGGGGCCCTTCGCGTCACCGGTGCGTCGCTGGTAGGCGTTCCGAGCATGGGGACGGGTGTTGACGGCTACTTCGGTCGAAACACCACGGCGCCCGACTCCATGGTCCACGTCGTACCGGTCTCCGCGGCGATGGCGTCGAGGAGGCCGTTCGGTGAGACATTCTCCACCGACAGGGTCACCAGTCGCTTGCGCTGCTCCGCTGGGACCGCGCTTCCGTCGACCGTCATGCCATAGGAGGCTCGCAGGTTCGACAAGATGAAGTCCATGTCGACGCGAACCAGACTCATCGAAATCATCGGCGGGACGTCCGACGGCACCGGCGGCACACCCGGAACATGCAACTCGGGGACCTGCAGTGGCGCAGGCTGTGAAGCGGCCTTCTGGTCCTGGCCACAGCATAGTAGGCCGATGGAAAGAACCGCTGCAAGGCGTCTATCGAACAGAGCCATGTCCACCTCTTGGTGCAAGACGCCTAACCTGCGTGCGGGCAGGCATCCGGTCGCGTGGGAACTTCCCACGGACGCGCGTCGACTCGACCGGGGCATGCCTGGAGTGGACGCGACCATCGTTCGTGGCGCGGTTGGGGGCGCATGTGCCGCGGATCGGCCCGCGGCTACAACCGCGTCGATGGAAGCGCGGTGACAGAGGAACGCCGACTATGGCGGGATGCCGAAGTTCGGTCGATTCTGATAGAACCAGAAGTCCTCGTCAAAGGTTGCCTTTGACGAGGACTTGGTGTTTCTCGAATGATGGTCGGGCGGACCGGATTCGAACCAACCCGATCTACCGTCCACTAATCGACACGCCGCCCGTCCCGCACTCACCCCGTCTCCTCGCGAAACCGCGCCACCCACTCCGCGCTGATCCCATCCGCCTGCCGCGCCGACGCCGGCGCCGCCCACGTCCCCGGCGGCTCCACGTCCAAGAACCTCACCGCCTTGACCATCGTCGCCTCGCGATCCGCGACCAGCTCCTCGTAGGACAGCCGCAGCGGCTCGATCCCCCACGCGCTGAAGAACGCGCCCCACCCACGCTCCGCGACCGTGATCGCGTCCAGCCGCGCGCGGATCAGGCGCGCGTCGTACACCGGCCGACGCCAGGGCCGCTGCCACGACGCCCACGCGCCCGTCTGCAGCGCGCGCGCCCACGACACCGCCTGCGCCACGTGGTCGTCGCGCGTGATGGCGATCCAGCGGTCGACGCCGATCACGTCGTCGATGTCCCAGCCGCGCTCCAAGAACCACGCGGCCAGGTGGTGGTGGTGCAGCTTGAGGCCGAACCAGCCGGACGGATCGGTGCGACGCGCGCGCACCCGCTCCAGGTACGACTCCAGCCGGCCGCGCGTCCACGGGCCACGTCCCGCCAGCCCCACCGCCGGCCCGCGCAGCAGCGCGTGACGCGCGCGCGTCGCCCAGTCCGGACCCAGCCGCGCCTCCCAGTCCCGAAACTGCATGGGGTTCAGGTACTCCTTGGGCGCACCGACCAAGCGCGTGTCCCACAGCCCATTCGCCAGGAGCGTGCTGCCCGACCGCGGGATGGACGCGATGACGTACGCCCGCGGGGCCCCCGAGAAGGGCGGAAGATCCCAGTCGACGCCGTTGCGGGGGTCCAGCAGCATGGCGGCGCGTCTATGCCGAATTGCGTGGCCGCGCCGCGAACCACGCGTCTGATCACGGCCGATTGAATCGGTCGTACGCCCGTTACAGAGATGTCGCGTGCAATTGCGATCCGACAGGAATACCTTCCGGCCCCATCCGGGGAGGCCAAAACGCCCCGGAAATACCAGGAGATACCTCAATGTTTACGCGAATCAGCGCCGTCGTCGTTCTGCTTGCGGCCGCCGCCGCGTGCACGGGCGGTACTCCCGCCCCCACCGAGGCCCCCCCGGCCGAGGCTCCTGCCGCCGAGGCCGCGCCCGCCGAGGCCGCTCCGGCCCCCGCCGCTGACGCCTTCCAGCCCGCCGCCAGCGGCAAGGTGACCTTCGTCGACCTGGCCGACGGCGCCAAGGTCAAGTCGCCCCTGCACGTGAAGTTCGCGGTCGAGGGCCTCACCGTGAAGCCCGCCGGCGACCTCACGCCCCAGACCGGCCACTTCCACGTCATCGTCGACGCGGACGTCGTCGCCGAGGGCCAGGTCGTCCCCGCCGACGAGTCGCATCACCACTACGGCGGCGGCCAGCTCGAGGCCGACCTCACCCTGACCCCCGGCCCGCACAAGCTCACCCTGTCGTTCGCAGACGGCCAGCACCGCTCCTACGGTGCGAACCTGTCCCAGACCGTCAACGTGATCGTCGAGTGATCGAGCTGCCCGAGGGCGCGCCGCTGGCCGAGTACCAGGCCTACGTGCGCGCCCTTGAGGCCCTCCACGGCTGGCTGGACGCCGACGCCGCCCGCAACTGCTTCCTGATGGGAGAAGAGGTGGGCGAGCTGTTCGCGGCCGTGCGGAAGCTGGAGCGCGCAGCGCCCGGCGACCCCGCGCGAGAGGCCGGCGTGGCCGCGGTCGGCGAGGAGATCGTGGACGTGCTGAACTACCTGCTGGCGATCGCCAACCGGCTGGACATCGACGTCGAGGCCGCGTTCCGCGCCAAGAACGCCCGCAACCAGACCCGGACCTGGCCATGAGGCGCCTGACGCTCGCGCTGCTGTTCGTCCTGTCGGCCTGCGCCCCCAAGCATTGGGAGTCGGGCCAGGCCAGCTGGTACGGCCCCGGCCTGCGCGGCAACCGCACCGCGTCCGGCGACATCTTCCGCCCCGCGCACCACACCGCCGCGCACCGCACGCTCCCGTTCGGCACCGTGCTGCGCGTGGAGCGGCTGGAGACAGGCGCGCACGTCCGCGTGGTGGTCAACGACCGCGGCCCGTTCGTCGCCAACCGCGTGATCGACCTGTCGAAGGGCTCTGCGCGCGTGATCGACATGATCGACGACGGCGTGGCCGACGTGCGCTTCCGCGTGGTCGGCTGCAAGCGCCGCTACAGCGGCAAGCTGTCGTGCGGGGCGCAGTAGGGCGGACAGGCGCGCGTGGTTCACATCGTCAACGGGACTGCCAAGCTCTCGAAGATGACGGCGGAATCCACGCGCGCAGTCGGCCGCACGAGGCGGTCGTGTTGGCTATCGGCGCTGGATCGCGGACATTGAGGAAATCGCGGGCGTCTCCCCCGAATGGAGGGGATCTCTCACGCTGCGCGCGGGCGCTCCCTACTGGCACGGCCCCGGGAGCACGTCCGGCGCCTGCTGGTCGCACCACCACGACTCGTCCTGCGACTCTGGCCCGGCGTAGGGGTCGAGCCCGCTGCCATCGGCGAGCACCACCTCAAAGTGCAAGTGCGGGAACGACGAGATCCCGCTCGACCCGATGAGCCCGAGCGGGTCGCCGCGCGTCACGGCGTCGCCGGGCGTGACCAGGACCGACCCGCTCTTCATGTGCCAGTACTTGGAGCGCGTGCCGCCGTCGTGCAGGACGATCACGTAGTTGGCGGACACCGGCGACTGTCCGTCGCAGCTGATCCCGCCGTCGACCGACATGTCGGCCTTGCAGCGGTCGTACTCGCCGTCGTGGGTCTCCTCGACCACACCGTCGGCGGCGGCGGTGATGGTGGCGCTGCCCGCGTCCATCGCCCCGAACCCGCCCGAGAGCTTGTAGTCGCTACCGTCGTGCCCGTCGTAGCAGTGGGGGAAGGCGCGGCCGAGGTAATCCAGGCAGTCCGCGCGCCCGAGCAGATCGCCGCCCTCGCCGGGCCCCGGCTTGTGGTCGACGCCGATCAGGTCGCTGATCCGCTCGCGCTCCACCACCGGGAAGTCGAACCGCACGTGCGCGGCGTCCGTGTCGGCGGCGACGTCCGTGTCGCGTCCATGCGGCGACGCAGCCGTGCAGCCGGTGAGGAGCGCGGTCAAGGCGAGGGCGGGGCAGCGGGTCAGAGTCATGAACCCGATCTACTCCGGTGCCAGACCCCGATCCGCCCACGGCCCGTCGGCCACCGCCAGCGCGTCCACACCGCCCAAGAAGCGGACGAGCACCGCGCGACCGTCAGTCGGGTCCGTCACACGCTCCACCATGCCCGTCGCGACCTTCTCGTCGACCGGCTCGCCGATCGCCTCCTTGCTCACGCCCAGTCGCCTGGCGAGCTCCGACGGGCGCGTCCCCTCCAGGTCCATCGAGCTCGTGGACGACGCCGTGGGTGCTGTGTTTGACAGGCACCTGGGGCCGCCGGGCGCAGAGTCGGGCGTGGTGGTTTGCGACTTGGGATCGCGCCCCGGCTGCGTCGTCGGTGTCCCGCCTGCTCGCCCTGGACTTTGCCCGCGTGGTCATGGCCCACGGCGAGATCGTGGAGTCGGACGCCCGGGCTCGAATGAACGTCGCTCTCACGTGGATGTCGCGAGGCGTACGCGCGGTCACAGGCTGACGCTCGCGGGTGGCAAGACAGGCGGCGCCGTGCAAGGATGCCCCGTCCCTCGTCCGCATTGGAAGGAGCCCCCATGTCGCTCAAGATCGTCGTTGCCCTCTCCGTGGTGTTCGCTCTGGCCTACGTTCCGGCGCCCGCCCAGGCCTGTGAGGGCGAGCAGCAGGTGTGCGTGCTCAACTCCACGCTGGTCCGCACCTCGCCCAAGAAGACGCCCGCGGTCATCACCAAGCTCGACTGCGGCGCCAAGCCCACCGAAGAGCAGACCCGCCTGGCCGACGAAGTGAACAACGCCCAGAACGTCGCCGACGCCCTCGAGGTCGTGGCCCACGCCGGCTTCAAGGTCACGGGCATCTCGGTCCGCGAGTCCTACACCGGCCATGAGGTGTACGGAGTCTACACGCTGGTGCAGGAGTGCTGCGGCGGCTGCAAGATGGAAGGCGAGCACCATGAGGCCGAGGAGGAGGATGAGGACGGCGACGAGCCCGCCTCGCCCGCGTCCGAGGTCCCCAAGGCCAACGAAGAGCTCTAGTCGCCCCTACGGTGACGGTCCGCGCGCGGCGCGCCCGATGAGGGACGCGCCGTCAAGCTGCGGGCCCGCCGGAGCGCGACCCTACTTGTCGATCGGCCCGGGCTCCAGGTTGGCCTGAACCCGGCCCAGCTCGTCCGCGAGCCCGGTCAGGCCGCCCTTGCTGAACCCGCCGAACAGGTCGTCCAGCACGGCGTTGCAGACGTCGACCAGCCGCGGGAACACGTCGCGCGCGTAGGCGGTGGGCGCGATGAGCATGGCGCGGCCGTCATCCGGGTCAGGCGTGCGCTCCACCCAGCCGTCCGCCTCCATCTTGGTGAGGAAGCGGCTGACGGTGACCTCTGAGATGCCCAGGTCGCGCGCCAGCTCGCGCGCGTTGATCGGACGCCGCGCGTTGAACAACACGATGAGCGCGTTCGCGCGCGCAGGCGTGATGTCGTGAAAGCCGGCCGCGTCCAGACGCGCCGCGGTGCGCCGCAGGATCTGCTGGTGCACGCGGCTGAAGGTCAGCATCAGCTCGGTCTGGAACCGGCGGAACGCGAGCGTGTCGCGATCCACGGCCGGCTTGGACACGTCCATCCCCACTCCGCTCCCGCCCGACGCCTTACGCGCCCGGCTCGACTGGCCGTGAAACGGCGACGCCGCGCCTACGGAACGACGCAGGTACCCGTCGGGACCATGGTGGTGCCCGGCAGGTTGTCGCAGTTCTCGACGCCGTGCGTGCACGACGTCACGTACACCGTGCTGGTGTCGCAGCACTCGTAGAGGCTGGGACCGCACTGCGCCTCAGGCACGCAGCAGGCGTAGCTCGCACCAAAGCTCTGGGAGCACGGCCTAGCCGAGGTGATGTAGCCGTCAACCATGTAGCAGCCGCCGATCGGCGCGCAGACGCCGCCCAGCTGACGGCAGGTGTCGCCGGTGGGCTGCTCGGGCGGGGCCTTGCAGCACACGCCGGGGCCGTCGGAGAACACGCAGTCCGCGGCAAACGTGGGGAGCGCCTGGCCGCGGCCGCACGCGTTGGACGCCGTGCAGATGCCCTGCGCGTCCTTGCAGTTCGTCGGGGGCGGGTCGGTGTCTGCCGGATCCGTGTCCGTGACGTCCGTGTCCAGCACCGCGGTGTCCGTGTCGGTGACGTCCGTGTCGGCGATGTCCGTGTCGACGATGGCGTCCGTGTCGTCGACGTCGACGTCGGTGTCGTTCCCGTCCTTGCCGTTGCTGCAGCCCAGCGCGAACATGACCAGCATCCCGAGCTTCCAAGCACGCACGAATCACCTCCAGGTGTGCCCCCGTAGCCGCCTGCACGCGCGGTGCCATGCGGCGACACCGAACAACGCACCCCCAAAAGGACAACCCCCGGGCGCCTTGCGGCGTCCGGGGGAGTTCACGTGGTGCAGGTCGGGAGTCCCTTTCGAAGGTGTACGAGTCGGCGCGATGAGCGCAGGGCACAGGGCCCTGCGCGTGCCTCCAAGCGTGTGAGACCAGCCGTGTTCGAGGGCCCACATGGTGATGGACCGCTTCGCCGCGCGGGGTTCCGGGTCGTTGGACTTTCCCGGAGACGGGCCACGTCCTCTCCGTGCGTGAACGGAGACGAGCGGGTCGTCGTGCCCCGCGTGCGCGCAGCGTGGACTTGCGTCCGCGTTGCTCGCCGCGTGCTGGCGTATCCGAATCGGAGACGCGTTTCGCAGCCGCCCGGCTTGTACAAGCCAAGCGCCTTCCCTAGGGTTCTCAAAGACCTCCTCTCCGTCGACACCCCTGCTGGAGTCCACTCCCGCGGGCTCTCACCCGCTTCGGCCCGACGCCTCCCAGCGCCGCGCTCGTTCCGCCCTCGCCGTTCCTCCCGGCCTCGACGGTTTCCTCCACCAACAGGTTCGCGGGCTTGTTGCGTCCCGCATCCGACCCTGAGGTTCACCGGGTTTCCGCGCACCGACGACGCATGCCTGCGACCGCCTCCACGCTTCCCCACCAGTGCCTGCCCTCCAGAGCTTTTCCCTTCCGAGGAGCGGTCCCCGCGTCACCGCGAGGCCTTGCCCCCCTGTCGTTCACCGGCAACACCGGCGCGACTTCGAGGCCTTGTTCCGCTCGGAAATCCGTGGCAGCGACGGCTCGTGGCCGAACCGCACTGCTCGATGCTCTCCTGGGCTTCCCCTCTTGGAGCCCCAGCTGACCACGCTCCCTCCGGCACACCCCAAAAGGGGAGTGAGAGGTGCGCCACAAACCTGCGCTCGGCAGGCCGATCGGCTGGCTCGATCCGCGCGTCTTGCGCCACCGCAGCCCAAAGGCCGCGACCACGCCGCGTTCGCGGGGGAGGAACATCGGGTCGACGTCACCGTCGCGCCGCGCTGCCTATCGAACCGACCGTCTGTGCCGCCGCCGAAGCGGCGTCCTCGCCGGTCTGCCCACGCCCAGGGGACGTTGCCCAAGGGGTTGAACCCGCGGCGCCCCGCGAGCCCATCGGACACCCGCCAGCACGACTCGCCCGAGGGCGCGCGCACCGCAGCAGCTTCCGAGGTGTCGATGGCTCTCTCACGCCGCGTGGGTACGGCCGCCGAAGCGACCGACCCCGTCTGCTCGCCCGCGTGCCGTGAGGTCGGCGGGCGCCGTCGATGGGGTCCACGGTGCCAGTGGGTTGATCAGGTCTCGGTCCGTCGCCCGGGGTCGGGCAATCAGCGCGAGGCCCCCGCACCAGCGTGGGGAAGAGAGGTTCCTCCTACGTCACGTCCCCAGGTTCCGCCTGGTTTGCGACCGGGCCGCATTGCTGCGACACAGGCGCCGTCCCGGGCGTCGGGGGGTGACGTGCTCCAAGTTCTTGTTCGTACGTCAAAGAACGATCCGAGGATCGCCCCGTCGGTACGCCGACCGTGCTGGCCTGCGTGACGTAGAGCCACCGGGCACGCCTCGTGCCACAGCCCCGCCACGGTCCACCGCCCGCTTTTCGACAGCCGAGTGTGCACCAGGATGCACACCACCCGGAAACGCGATCCCGCAGCGACCGGGGTGTGGACAACTTTGAACCCTATCTCCGCCATTATGGACGAAGGGATCGCCCGATCGCGTGAGCATCCGATTGCCCATTCGCCTCTTCCGGGCCGGCGCGAGGCCAGTCCGGCGTGCCCCGGACGGTGTCCTCAGGTAGGTCCAGGCCATGCACGATCGACTTGGCATGGCGCTGCTGGCGTGGGGGTTGGTGGGGGCCTGCGGAGGCGCCACGCCGCAGCCCGCCGACGACGCCCCGCCGGTGTTGTCGAAGGACTGCGCCGTGTGCCACCCGGCTGAGTCCGCGGCGTGGGCCAAGTCGCACCACGCGCTTGCGGAGCAGCCGGTGGACGCGGTCGCGTCGGTGTTCTCCGACGCGCCCACGGTTCGCATGACCGACACCCAGGGCGAGGCCACACGACCTGTCCTGCGCGTGATCGGCGTCGACCCGCTGTGGCAGCCGATGGTGGCGGCGCCTGGCGGGCGCGTGCAGGTGTCGAACGTCGCGTATGACCCGGCGCGCCTCGAGTGGTTCGACGTGTTCCCCGACGCCCGATCGCCCGGCGACTGGGGGCATTGGTCCGGCGGCGGCATGACGTGGAACTCGCAGTGCGCCCACTGCCACGACACCGGCGTCGACCGTGCGTGGGACCCGGGCGCCGGCACCTACAACACCGGGATCGACGAACTGGGCGTGGGCTGCGCGGCGTGCCACGGAGACGCCGCCGCGCACGCCCGCGACCCCAAGCAGCGGACCGCGGCACCACGCGACCGCGAGGCGACGCAGGCCACCTGCGAGCGCTGCCACACGCGCGGCGTGCCGCTCTTCGACCACCCCAGCGCCGGCGCGCCGCTGCTCGACGTGCTGCTGCCGGCCATGCCCGGCGCCGACAGCACCTGGTGGCCCGACGGTCAGATCCGCGACGAGGCCTTCGAGGGCGCGGTCTTCCGAACCAGCTTGATGCACGACCAAGGCGTGCGCTGTGTGGACTGCCACGACCCACACACCGGCGCGACCGTGCGCGCGGGCGACGCGCTGTGCCTGGGCTGCCACGCGACCAACCCCAAGTTCGTGCCGACGCACGCGCACCACGAGGGCGTGACCAAGCCGCCGTCGTGCGTGGACTGCCACATGCCCACGACCGTGTACATGCAGCGCCACCCACGCCACGATCACGGGATGCGCGTGCCCGATCCCGCGCTGGCCGCGGAGCTCGGATCCCCCGACGCGTGCGCCGCCTGCCACGCGGATCGCAAGCTCACGATCGCCGCCGCGGCGACGTGGTGGACACCGCGCACGCGCGAGCGCGAGCGAGCGCGCGCGATCGCCGCCGCGCAGGCGGGCGCCGCCGACGCCACCGCGCGCCTGGACACAGTGCTCGCCGCCGAGACGCACGCGTTCTGGCGTGACGTGTTGATCGCCGCGGGCGCCACGCCGCCTTCGCCGCTCCCCGACGCGTGGGCCAAGCTCGCGCGCGCCAGCACCGCGCTGGGCTTGGAACGCGTGCCCGCCGACGTCACCAACGCCGATCCACTCGCCATCCGCCTGGCGACCGCGCGCGCCGCGCTCGGCGGCTTGGACATGAGCCCGGCGCTCGATGCGGAGCTGGGGCGCTGGCTGTCGGCGAACACCGACTTCGGCGGCGTCGCGCTGACGCTCGGCGGCTGGCAGGCGGTGCACGGCCACGCGCGCGAGGCGGTCGACGCGTACACGCGCGCGGTGTCGCTGGACCCGGCGTCGTCCGACGCGTGGCACGGACTGGCGGTCGCGCAGTCGGCGGCCGGTGACGCGGCGGGCGCGCTTGCCACGCTCGACCAGGCGCTGAAGCGCCGGCCGCTCGACGCGAGCCTGCACTACGCGCGCGGCCTGGCGCTCGCCGGGGTTGACCGCGTGAACGAGGCCAGCGACGCGTTCGCCCGCGCGCTGCAGCTCGACCCGACCCACCCTCGCGCCGCCTACAACGCGGGGCTGGCGCTGCACCAGCTCGCGAAGGATCCAGAGGCCATCGCCATGCTGCGACGCGCGATGACGAACGCGCCCGGCGACCCCGCGCCGCCCTACGCGCTGGCGACCATCCTGTTCGCGCGCGGCGACATGGCCGGCGCACGCGACGCCGCACGCGCCGCGCTGAAGGCGCAGCCCGCGCACGCCGACGCGACCGCGTTGCTCGAGCGGATCGACGCGCGCTGACCGCGTCGGGCGGACGCGCGCCAATCGCGTCGGGCGGACGCGCTCTGATCGCGGCCGGCTGACGCGCGCTGACGCCCGTCTACGCCGCCGTCTGCGCCGCCCCGCGGCTGCGCCAGCGCGCCACAGTCGTCACCAGGCGCTCCGCGTCGATGGGCTTGGTGACGTGGTCGTCGCAGCCTGACGCCAGGCACTTCTCACGGTCGCCCACCATCGCGTGCGCCGTCACCGCGACGATCGCGCCCGTGTAGCCGTCGTGGCGCAGCAGCGCGGCCGCGTCGTAGCCGTCGAGCTCGGGCATCTGCATGTCCATCAAGATCACGTGGAACGGCTCGCCCTCGCCGGCGGCGCCCATCGCCAGCTGGTGCGCGACTCGCCCGTTGTCCGCCTCGGTCACCTCAGCGCCCATGCGGCGCAGGATGAAGCCCACCAGCATCCGGTTGTCGCGGCTGTCCTCGGCGACCAGCACCCTCGCGCCGACGAGCCCCGCCTCGGCCGCGCGGCTCAGCAGGCCGGGGCGCGCGCCGCTCTCTATCACCGGCCGATGGAGCGACACCTCGTCGTCGACCTCCGCGTCGAGCTCGAGCGTGAAGGTGGAGCCCTCGCCGACCACGCTCGACACGCGCACCTCGCCGTCGAGCAACCCCGCCAGGTGCGCGCAGATCGACAGGCCGAGGCCGGTTCCGCCGTAGCGCCGCGTGGTCGACACGTCGGCCTGCGCGAACGGTCGGAACAGCCGCGCGATCTCGTCGTCCGTCAGGCCGATGCCGGTGTCTATGACCTCAAACCGAAGCCGCGGACGGGGCGTGGTCACGTAGGACGCGACCAGCCGGATCTCGCCCTCCTCCGTGAACTTCACCGCGTTGCCCGCGAGGTTGAGCAGGATCTGCCGCAGGCGGGTCGCGTCGGTGAGGATGGCGCGAGGGACGTCGGTGCGAAGCTCAACCGACCAGCCCAGGCCCTTCTCGATCGCGCGCGGACGAACCAACGCCACCACGTCGGAGATCACCTGCGCCACCGAGCACGCGCTGCGCTCGACCGTCAGCTCGCCGGCCTCGACCTTGGACAGATCGAGCACGTCGTCGAGCACCGCCAGCAGGTGCGCCGAGTTGCGGCGGATCGCGTCGACGCTGGTGAGTCGCTCGTCCTCGCTCTGTTCGGGCTCGCGCAGCAGCGCCGCGTGCCCGACGATCGCCGACATCGGCGTGCGGATCTCATGGCTCATGTTCGCGAGGAACGCGCTCTTGGTGCGGCTCGCCGCCTCCGCCGCGTCGCGCGCCTTGGCAAGCTCACGCGCCGCTGCGCGCTGACGCCGCGCGTGCACGTCCATCCAGCCCACCATCGCCGTCGACGCGATGAGGGTTGCCGCGAGCAGCGCGAGCACCGCGATCGTGCGCTGGCGCGCGAGGTTCACGGCGGCGGTCCATGCGGCGCCCGAGAAGTCGACGCCCAGCACGGCCTCGGTGTGGCCCTGGGCGTCGCGCAGCGGCTGGTACGCGCTCACCCAGGTGCCCCAGCGGTCCTGGTAGGGCTCGTCTTCGAACCGCGCCTCGCCGTGCAGCGCCGCCCGCAAGACGTCGTCCGCGTCGTAGGCCTCACCGATCGGCGTGCGCGCCTCGCGCGGGCCGGTCAGCCTGCCGTCACGGTCGTAGTCGGTCTCCGAGTCGACGATCAGCACCACGCCGCCGTCGGCCGTCAGCCGGAACGTGTAGATGTCGTTGACACTCGGGTTGGCGCGCAGCCACTCGATCTGACGCTGGATCAGGGACAGGTAGAGCGGGTCATCCGGCGGCGCGTCGCTCCGCAGCTGCGCGTGGCCCGCGCGCTCGAACTCCAGCGCGTAGGTGGGCGCGATGCCGCGGACCATGTCGCGCATACGCGCCCGCGCGGTGTCCGCCTCGCCGTCCACCCAGCCCGCCCCGACGACAAGCATGACGCACAGCAGCAACCACGCCATCAAGTCGGTCCACGCCCGCCCGCGCGCGCGATTGGTGATCGCCGACACGGCCCCGAGAGCCGCCACGGCGGTCGCGCAGAACAGCGCGTAGTCCCAGGGTGCGTCCAGCCAGACCAACATCCGGTTTGTCTCCGGCCTCGCCCCCCGACGACGCCCGCGCCTCGACGACGCAGGCCGGATCATCGGTACGCTCCGTCTGGGATTCACTCAATTGCGTTCCGCGGGCCAGAGAACGCACGTCCAAACGGGCCGGGCTCAGCCCAGGTCGTCGAGCAGCTCAACCTCCAGGCGCTTGCCCTTGATGTGGAAGCGTACCGCCACCCGCTGGCCGCGGGTCCCTTCCAGCTCACGGCCGAACGCGCAGACGTGGTGGCCCCAGTGGCCCGGGTTGCGCGGCGGGTTGCCCAGGTCGGTGTGCTCGTCCATCCGCGCGACGAACCAGACCATCACGCCAGACACGGGCCCTGCTTCAGCCACCTCAAGCACCAGGTCGATCGGAGCCGGGAGCGGCTTCCCGTCACCCAGGGTGACCCGGTACACCTCGACCGCCGGGCCCACCGGGACCTCGCCGCTGGAGTTGTACACGTGGCTGGTTCCAGAGCGCATGACCTCGGAGATGGCGCCCAGGTCCAGGTTGAAGTTCTCGCTGTGTCGGGCCAGCTCGGCCTCAGCGGCGCGGACCTCCCACTCGGGGCCCGCGGCCGGCACCAGCGCCGCGTACACGGTGAGCAGGCTCGGCGAGAGCAGGCCACCCTCCACCACCCAGCGCGCCATGGCGTTGGAGGCGCCGACGACGCCCTCAGTGAACGGGTCGCCGTGCAACAGCTCGGAGAACGCGAAGTCCACCGGCTTGGGCTCCACGTCCTCGACCATGCCCGCGATCACCTCGACCACGTCTTGGAGGCCGTTGCGGCGCACCAAGTCACGCGCGACGTAGACCATGTCCGTGGCCTCGACCGCGTACACGCGGGTCGCGCCCGCCCGCGCGGCGATGCACGAGAGCAGCCCGGTCCCGCAGCCCACCTCAAGCACGCGCTTGTGCGGGCTGTGGTGGACCACCGTGTTGATCATCGCGCGGTTGCGCGACGCGTCGGAGAGCAGGCGGACGTGCTCCCACGGGTTGGAGAACGGGTTGATGTGCACGGTCGGCTCCTGATGGAGCGGACCCACATGCCTGCTCGGGGCCCCACCTAGCGCCCCGACGCCCCCCGTGCGCGGATCAGAGCGGCGCGACGCCCGTGAACACGCCGCTGGCGCTCATCGTCGTGCACTCGCCCACTGGCGTGGACACGTAGGTTGCGGAGTCAATGGCGACCTCCTCGAACACCAGGTCACTGTAGGTGCCCACCAGGCCGGGGCCGGTCTCGGTCAACGTCACCGTGCCGCTGGTCGCCAGGTAGGTCCGCGACGGGATGCCGTCCCCATCTGTGTCCGCGAGGATGAACACGCAGACGCCGCAGGACGCGTACTGCGCGTTGTCGCCCGCGATCTCGTAGGTGCCGGGCTCGGGCAGGCCGGGGAACTGCGTGGTGTCGCCGTAGACTTCGATCTGGAAGAAGTCTGCCTGCGGGTCCTCGTTGATCGCCTGATAGAAGGTGTACCAGCTGTCGCCGATCACCATGCCGCCGTCCGTCAGCGCGAGCGAGCCCAAGTCCGCGTCGGCCGCGCAGTCCGTGAGCACGTCGGTGTCGCCCGCGGCGTCCGTGTCGTCGACCGCCACGTCCGTGTCGCCGCCGATCACGTCGGTGTCGCCCGCCACGTCGGTGTCGTCCTTGCCGCCGCCCGACGCCGTGCACGCCGACGTCGCCACCACCAGACCGAGCACCGACCAAACGCGCATGAGGCCTCCTGAAAGCGTCGGTTATCGCGAACCTTCGGACCTAACCAGGATCGCGTTGACCCGGATCCTTCCTGTTGACCGGCCCTTGCCTGAGGATCATCATGCGGTGATCACCAGGGAGGGTGGTCATGGGACGTGCAAAGACCGGCGAGGCGATCAGCAAGCGGGGACGGAGTCCTTC
>CAIOSP010000033.1 GCA_903861005.1 uncultured Pseudomonadota bacterium | reverse complement strand
TGGGTGGGCGAGGCGCTCGCGCGGCGCGGCCTGATCGTGGTCGCGGCGGACTTCCCGTCCACGTCGCTGTTCTCGGAGGGTGGCCCGACCGACTGGCACGTCGAGGCGCAGCCCGGCGACGTGTCCTTCCTGGTCGATCGGCTGGAGGCAGGGGACGTGCCGATCCTGCCCGCCGACGCCGTCGACCTGACGCGCGGGTTCGTCGTCGCCGGTCACTCCACCGGCGGCACGGTCGCGCTGCTGTCGGCGTACATGCCGGACGCGCATGACGACCGGGTGGCGGGCGCGATCGACCTGTCGGGCGACGCCTGCTTCTTCGGCGACGACTTCTTTGGCACGCGGCCTGTCCCGCTGCTGGCGATCGGCGGGACCGACGACCTGTACGTCCCGGCCGAGAACAACGTGGTTCGGGCGTGGTCGCTCGCGACCGAGCCCAAGACGTTGGCGATGTTGGTGGGCGGCACGCACCTGGGCTTCACCAGCGCGCCGTTGGCGGATGATCCGAACGTCACGCCCACGCGCCCCGGCGATCCGCTCGCCGACACGCTCGCCGCCTACGGGGGCGGGACGGCGTGTGAGCCGGTGCCCGCGCGCGCGGGCGACCCGACGATGCCGTCCGACGAGCAGCACGCGCTCACCGCGGCCTGGATGGGCGCGTTCGCCGACGCGACGCTGCGCGGTGACCCGGCCGCGCTCGACGCGCTGAAGTCCGGCGGCGACGCGCGCGTTCGGGTGGACGCCGCCGCGCTCTAGTGGAGCGGCTTGCGGAACCGCAGCACGAACCGATCGCTCGTGCCGCGCTTCTCTCCGGCCGCGCTCGGCGACGCGCTCCAGTCGCGCGTGTCGCTGGGGTTGCGCAGGAAGTCGGCGGTCTGGTCGAGCTTGAAGCCCGCGGCCGTGACCTCGAGCACCACGCCCACCTCCTCGATCCGGTGCAGCGTCTGCGCGTCCTTCACGCCCGCCTCCAGCCGCGCCGCGTGGTCGATGATCACGTAGGCGCCGCCGGGTTTGAGCGCGCGCAGCACGGCGGCGTTCATGGCGGGGCGGTCGACGCCTAGCCAGACGGTGTCGTGGTAGAACAGGTTCATCACGACCACGTCCAGATCGTGCACGTCGCCGAACGGATCTTCGAGCTCGCGGTCCAGGCGCGCGACGTTCGCGTTCACCGGGCGGGCGAGGCGATCCGCCCACGGCGTCGCGGCAAAGCGCTCCAGAATCCACGCGTTGTTCTGGCCGTACACGACGCCCGTCGGGCCGACGGCGCGCGCCAGCAGCTCGGTGGTGTAGCCGCCGCCCGCCATCAGGTCGGCCACGTGATCCCCGGGGTGCAGGCCCAAAAAGCTGAGCAGCTCGGCGGGGTGGCGACCCGCGTCCAACGAGCGGTCCGCGTCGGTTCGATCGGTCGCGGCGACGATCGCGGCGGCGTCGATCGGCGCGGTCGCGGTCGGCGTGGTGGTGGTCGCGGTGACGTGGTGGGCCGCGCAGGCCTGGCCAGCGAGCGTGAGGGCGACGAGCAGCGAGCGGACGTGGTGCATCGGGTCTCCGTGCCGCCGCGGTATCGCGAGGCGCGGGGCAGGACAGAACCGCCGACAGCAAACGACGCGATTCAGGCCTGCGCTGCGGCCCACGCCGCGCGACCGTCCAGGCCCACGGCCTCCAGCTGGGCACCACCACCTCGCCGATCGTCGCGAAGAACAGGTCGCGCGCCTGAGCGCCGTCCCGCACGCCGGCCTTGGCCAGCTCGGCGCGCAGGCCCAGGTTCACCGGCAGCTTGGGCACCTCCCAGGCGATCGGGTGGCGGAGCGCGTCGACGAGGTAGCGACGGGTGCGGGCTCGGGCGTCGGCGTCCAGGCGCGGGGCGAGCATGCCCAGCAGCTTCCAGCCAAAGCGGGCGTGCGGCACCTCGTCCGCGAGGATGGTCGCGACCATGCCGCCCGGAGGACGGCGCCCGCGCACTGGCGCGCGTGCCGGTACTCGTCGGCGATCCTCGACGGCACCTCGACGTGCGGCGCGCCGGGGAGGGCGGCGCGCATGAACTGGGGCACCAGGCCCTCGAACCTCCGGGCGTTCATGTGCTCGTGGATCATCCGACCGCGCCATCGTGGACGCGGACCTGGCGGAGGGGCGGCGGCACCGACTGCTGCCGGAGCACCCCATCGGGCGAGACACGTTCCGTTTGGTGTGGCGGCGGAGGCACCTGAAGGAGGCGGCGCTGGCCGAGGCGCTGCGGGGGATCTCCTTTCGCTAGCGGGGCGACCACCCGATCCGGTGAGCGACCTCGCAGCGCCGCCGTGCCCACCTGCGGTACGTTGTGATTCTGGAGGTCCGATGAAGCTGTTCTTCCTGTTCGGAGCGTTGGCGGCGAGCGGTGCAGCCTGGGCGGGCGACCCGCCCGCAGCGGACGAGGCCGGCTGTGAGCCCGGGTACGATTCGATGACGCTGGCCGACGGCGGCTCCCTGTGCGTCGCGACTGTGCCGACTGTGTGCGGGTTGTCTGCGCCCAGCCCAGAGCTGCCGACCACCGTCGTCGGCCCCGCGATCGCCTGGTCGGATTCGGGTGGATGGTTTGGTCGGTTCTGGGTCGACACCCGCACCGCGTTGCCCTACGGCCACACCGTCGGCGGCTTCGTCGCGCTGGTGCCTGGGCTGGACCAGTCCGGGCGGTACGACGGGCAGGCCCTGTCGGTCCGTCTGGACGGGATGCAGCTGATGTCCCCGACCGACTTGGCGTCGCTGCCGCGCCTGCCGACGCGCCTGCGCTAGCCACGCTCGCAGCCGCTGCGTCCGAGGGAGCGCTCTGGACGGCGCCCGACCCGGCAACCTCCGCGCGGGCGGCGATCGGACACCGCCGCCCCGCCATGCTACGCGGCGCCCCGATGCACGACCCCTTCGCCGAGTGGGACTTCGACCTCCCCGACGCCCACATCGCCCGCTACGCGGTCGAGCCGCGGGACTCGGCGCGGCTGCTCGTGCTGCCCCTAGATGGGAGCCCCTGGTCGGACCGTCATGTGTCCGACCTGCCCGACCTGCTCAGCGCGGGCGATCTGCTGGTCGCCAACGACACCCGCGTGATGCCCGCCCGGCTGCGCGCGCACCGCGTCACCGGCGGCGCGGTCGAGATCTTCCTGCTGTCTGCGGACGGCGACGACGTGCCGTGCCTGCTGCGTCCTGCGCGTCGGCTGGCGGTGGGCGAGG
The DNA here is from genome assembly GCA_903861005.1 of uncultured Pseudomonadota bacterium. GTDB lineage: Bacteria > Myxococcota_A > UBA796 > UBA796 > CAIOSP01. The sequence continues at coordinate 34,444 of CAIOSP010000033.1, read as the reverse complement.
TCCTGAGCCTGGTCGGAGGCGGAACCGCCACGCTGGTCGCCCGGCCCGACGACGACGGCGTGGGGCGCGTGCGCCTGGACCTGCCCGCGGCCGAGCTGATGGCGCGCTCCGGCGAGATGCCGCTGCCGCCGTACCTGGGCCGCGCGTCGGAGGAGGGCGACCGCACCCGCTACCAGACGGTGTTCTCGGGGCCGGTCGGGTCGGCGGCGGCGCCCACGGCGGGGCTGCACTTCACGCCAGAGCTGCTCGCGCGGCTGGCCGAGCGCGGCGTGGGGTTTGCGACCGTCACCCTGCACGTCGGGATCGGGACGTTTCGTAAGCTGCACCCCGAGGATCTGGAGCGCGGCCTGCTCCACCCCGAGCCGTGGAGCGTGCCCCAGGCCACCGCCGACGCGATCGCCGCCACCCAGGCGCGCGGCGGGAGGGTGATCGCGGTCGGCACCACGTCCACGCGCGTGCTGGAGTCGGCGGTGGGGGATGACGGCGTCGTGCGCGCGGGCATGGGCGTGACCCGCCTTTTCGTGCGTCCGCCCTACGACTTCCGCGTGATCGACGGCCTGATGACCAACTTCCACCTCCCCAAGAGCAGCCTGCTGATGCTGGTCGGCGCGCTCGGGGGACAGGACCGGGTGCTCGACGCCTACCGGCACGCGGTCGCGTCCGGATACCGGTTCTTCTCCTACGGCGACGCGATGCTGCTCACATGACCCGTGCTTCCTCCTTCGATCTCGTCGGCACCGTGGGCGCCGCGCGCGCGGGCGTCCTGCACCTGCCGCATGGCGACGTGCCCACGCCCGCCTTCATGCCGGTCGGCACGCTCGGCACCGTGAAGGGCATCGACCCCACCGAGCTGCGCGCGTCCGGCGCGACGCTGGTGCTGGCCAACACCTACCACCTGTGGGAGCGCCCCGGTCACGCCCGGGTGCAGGCGCTGGGCGGCATCCAGCGCTTCATGGGCTGGGACGGCCCGATCCTGACCGACAGCGGCGGCTACCAAGTGTTCTCCTTGAAGGATCACCTGAAAGTGACGGAAGAAGGGGCGACAGTCCGATCGCTCCTCGACGGCACCTGGCGGCATCTCACCCCTGAGGTGGCGGTGGAGATCCAGGAGACGCTCGGCGTGGACGTCGCCATGGTGCTCGACGAGTGCATCGAGGCCGAGGCCAGCCGCGAGCGCGTGATCGCCTCCACCGCGCGCACCACGCGCTGGCTCAAGCGCGCGCTGCTCGCCCGCCGTCACGCCGACCGCACCGCGATGTTCGGCATCGTCCAGGGCGGCATGTTCCCGGACCTGCGCGCCGAGCACGCCGAGGAGATCGCGTCGCTCGACCTGGATGGCTACGCGATCGGCGGCCTGTCGGTGGGCGAGGGCCACGACGCGATGGTGTCGATGATCGAGGTCGCAGCGCCTCGACTGCCCGCCGATCGGGTGCGCTACCTGATGGGTGTGGGCCACCCGAACGACATCGTCGAGGCGATCGTGCGCGGCATCGACCTGTTCGACTGCGTGCTGCCGACCCGCATGGGGCGTCACGGGCAGGCGTACACCTGGGAAGGTCGCCTGAACCTGAAGAACAAGCGCTTCCAGGACGACGCGGGGCCGTTGGACCCTGGCCTGCCCGAGAGCCCCGCGAACCGGTTCAGCCGGGCCTACCTGGCGCACTTGGTGCGGTGTGAGGAGCTGCTCGGAAAGAGGCTTCTGACGCTGCACAACCTAACCTTCTTCCAGGAGGTCATGAGGCAGGCGCGGGCCGCCGTGGTGGCGGGGGATGCCGCCGGGCTGGAGGACCTCAGGCGGAGGGTGAAGATCGCGTCGAGCTCGCCGGGCGGGCGGTAGGCGGACCTCGGCGCGCGGGTGGGCTATCGACGCCTCCACGCCCCCGAGATCCCATGCTCCCGCTCCTCCTCGCCGCCGCGCTTGCCGCCCCCGCGCCCGTCGTGCGCGTGGGCCCCGTCCTCGTGTTCGACGGCCCGATTTGGTTCGAGGACGAGCAGGACGTGGTCGCCGAGGCGATCGCCGACGTCCTCCGCAAGGACGGGTACGACGTGCTCCCGATCGCCGAGGTCCGCGCCGTGTGGGCCGAGGCGCGCGAGGGTCGGCGGGCCGGGACCGACCTGTCCTGCGCCCCAGCGCCGCCCGCCGCGCTGGCCGAGGTCCGCTGGCCGGACGCCGTCGATGCGGACGTGGACGCGCGCTGCGAGGCAGGCGCCTGCGTCCTCACGGTCGAGCTGCTCGGCCCGAATCTGGACGACGTGCCGGTCCGCTACCAGGGGATCTTCATCGCCGACACCGCGCCCGCCGACTGGGCGGCCGCCCTCGGTCGGGGCGCGCTCGTGCTCCAGCCGCCGTCGATCGGGACCATGGGCGGCGGACTTGGCGGCGGCACGGGCGTGGCCGTCCCGACGGTGACGCTCGATGATCTGCAGCTGCGCGGCGACTGGAAGCGACCCTTCCCCGAGGCGCAGATCGAGGCGAGGGTGGCGCCGCTGTTCGCGTGCGAGGCCACAGCGCCGCCCGACCGCGACAACTGGGGCGAGCCCGTCCAGCTCGCGTTCGACGCCAAGGGGCACATCACGCGCTGCGACGGCGCCTACCCGCACCACCTCGCCGACTCCGCGCTGGCCTGCTCCTGCGAGGCGCTCGCCACCGTGCCGTTCGGCCGCGGCGGGGCAGACCGTCGCGCGCGCTTCGACCTTTCGCTGCACACGCCCTACGTCCGCGAGGCGTGGACCCGGTTCGTGATCCCGCTCGTGCACGGAACGACGGATCCCACGGCGACCCTGTCGAGCGTGCATACGCCGCACGCGAGCGCCTGCCTCGCCGGCCTGGAGACGCCGATCGACGCGACCGTAGGCCTGTCGGTGGGTGTGGACGTCACCGGCCGACCGACCCTAATCCACGCGAACGACCCCTGGCCCGGCGCACTCGCGGCCAGCGTCCAGACCTGCCTGACCGACGCCGTGCGCGAGATTCGGTTTGACTGTCCGGCGTCGGGCGCGGCGACCGTGGTGGTCAAGCTGCAGATCGTGGTGACGCCGACGCGGTGAGGGGGCTCGGTCGGACTGGCTGAGGGCCAAGTCGCCCATGGCGGTCGCCTCCCAACGTCGCGCGCGCAGACCACGTCGACGAGCCCGATCGTCCGCGCCTGGCGCCCGCGGCCTACTCGACGAACGTGATCGACAGCGCCACGTCCACCTTGTCGCCCGCCTCCACCGTGACCTCCTCGGAGCCGCTCCCGGTGCCCTGGCCCGCGTTCACCACGTAGGTCCCGGGCGGCACCTCAAACGTCACCGGCAGCGTCGGCTCCTCCTCGTACGCCATGAACCCGGCGGTGTCGGCCACCTCCTCGTACCAGATAGCCCTGTCGATCACTTCGACCCCGGCGACCGTGTCCAGATCGTCAACGGTCACGGTGATCGTCGCGGTCTTGGAGCAGGCCGCGAGCGAGACCAGGAGCAGGGAGGCGAAGAGACGGCGCATGGTGGGCTCCAGTCGAGCGGTCACCCCGGCGGGGTGCACGCGGGATCGGCCTCGATGGAGGCCGGGTCCTTGGGGGTGACCGTCGTGTCGACGAGCGGCGCGACGCCGTTCACGAGGTGGAAGGGCACGCAGTAGTCGCCGCCGCCGCGTTCATCGGCCGGGCAGGGGCCGCACGTCTGCTCACCGGCCGCTTCGAGGACCACGCAGGCGGCGCCCACGGTGTGGTCGTCGTTCACGACGATGTCGCGCAGGTCCAAGAGGCCCTGGAGCTGAACGCCGACCACGGCCGAGCCGTCCGCCGTCAGCTCCGCGTAGAGGGTCGTGCCCACCATCCGGGCACCGCTCGACCTGGGCAGCTCAAGGCTGAAGGCTCGGACCGTGCGAAGCGAGCCGAGCGACTGGCGCAGCTCGAGGTCCGCGGTGGGGGAGCAGGCGGCCTGGGTGCCCGCCTCGTCGAACGCACCGACGAGCGCCGACCAGCCCGGGCGCGCGTCGGTCGGCGCGCGGGGCGCGAACACGATCGCGTCTCCGGTCCGGAGCAGTTGACGGACGGGCAAGGCTCCGTCACCGGCCTGCGAGACCCACCGCGCGCTCGCCAGATCCAGTCGGTATGCGCCCACGCTCGCGTTCGACATGTCCACGCCCGCGGACGCCGTGTGGAAGCGGATCGGGGCCACCCTGTCGCACGAGTAGTAGACGCTGATCACGTAGTCGCTGTCGGGCTGGAGCGGCGCCGCCGGCGCGAACCACACCGCGCGCCCGTCGCTTCCGTACGTCGGCTGCGTCAGCAACGGCGCGCCGCGGTCGCTGGTGAGCTCGAAGCACGAGTATTCGTGTTCGTCGGTGATGAACTCATAGGCGAACGTGGGCGACAGCGCGACGTCCGACGCGCCATACGCGGGCGACGGTTCGCCCTTGATCCCAGAGACGCACGAATGCCGGTTGGCCCGCGCCCGAACGGCGTCGCACGGGTCCACCCAGGGAACGTAGGTGTCCCCGGTCTCCTCGGTCGGCGCCGGGGCTTGGGCGCACGCCGCCAACGTCATCATGGCCAAGCAGCTTCGCATGGCCGAGACTCTACCCGACGCGGCGCGTGATCCGCTCGATTCCGTGACGGTGGCTGCTGAAGCCACCGTCCGCCGGCCGCCCCATCGCGACCATCGCCGGCACGCGCGCGTGCTCCGGCAAGCCCAGCACCGCCTTCACCTTCGCCGGGTCGAAGCCCGCCATGGGCGAGGTCGCGTAGCCCAGCGATTGGGCCGCGAGCAGCAGGAAGCCGAGCGCGATGAAGGTCTGCTCGGCCGCCCAATTCTCGCGCTCGGCGGGCGTCTTGCTGCCGAACACCCGCGCGAACGTGCCGCGGGTGGCCTCGCGGCGCGCCTCCGGCAGGTCGGGGTGGATGACCTCGTCGACGTGGTCGAGCGTGTCGGCCATGTCGGTGTAGAGCACGAGGACGACGGGCGCCGCGCCCACCTGGGCTTGGCCGTGCGCCGCCTCCTTCAGGCTGAGCTTCGTGTCGGCGTCGCGCACCACGACAAAGCGCCAGGGCTGCGCGTTGAACGCGGACGGCGCCAGGCCGGTGAGGGTGAGGATGCGGTCCACGTCGGCGTCGGGCACAGGCTCGTCGGTGTAGGTGCGAACGGCGTGGCGGGCGACGATCGCGTCCGGGACGGACAGCGGGGCGACGGAAGACATGGCGGGCTCCTGGCGGGGCCCCGGGCATCACACCGTCGCGTGGGCGGGGCCATTCGCCGATCGTCTATGATCGACACGGCGTGGCGCGGCTGCCGCGTTGCTCGTGCCCCGCCGCGGGAGCATGTGGACCAGGGACCGGAGGTCGCGTGACGGAGACGCTCGACGAACGCTACGCGCGCCTGTGCAAGACGCCGTGGAACATCCACGAGCACCTGCCTACGCTGCACGCGCTGGCCATGCAGTGCGCCCACGTGACCGAGCTGGGCACCGAGCGCGGCTTCAGCACCACCGCGTTCCTGGCCGCGCAGCCGGCGGAGCTGGTCTGCGTGGACCAGATGCACCACCCCATGCTCGCCGAGCTGCGCGCGCTGGGTGACGCGCCGATCGTCGGACGCCGGTCCTTCGAGACGGTGGTGGGACGGACGAAGTGGTCGTACACGCTCTCTGAGTCGACCGCGGTCACGCTCGCGCCCACGGACCTGCTGTTCATCGACACGCGCCACACCTACGCGCAGCTCGCCGCCGAGCTCGCCCTGCACGCGGACAAGGCTCGGCGCTGGATCGTGCTGCACGACACCGTCTCCAACGGCCTGGTCGGGGAGGACCCCGGCAGCGAGGGCATCACCCGCGCGGTCGACGAGTTCCTGGCCACCGGCGCGTTTGTGGTCGAGGCGCACTACCCGAACAACAACGGGCTGACGGTCCTGGCGCGGGTCTGAGTCGATGGCGCCCGCGCGGATCCGGTGCACGGGAGCGCTGCACGGCCTCGCCCGCTCCGTGGGATGCATGCGAACTACGGCGCGCGCGATCTAAGTGTCCTCCTGTACTGGCGGGCGGCGACATTCGAGCGCCTCAGGCTGGGGCGGGCGCCTGCGAAAAGGGCTCCGTTCATCCTGTCGTTTGGGGCAAGCACGGCGCTTGAGCTGGTCGGCGTCCGGTCGGCTCGCTCGTATTTGCTGGATCTCTGTCGTACGGTCGCGGCGCTGGAGGATCCATGGAGCAGGTGCCGCTGAGAATCGTAACCATCATCGTACAGCGCAAGGCCATGCAGAAGGTCGTCGACGCCTGCACGAACGCCGGCGCGGGTGGTGTGACCTTCTTCTACGGCCAGGGGACGGGCGTTCGTCAGAAGCTCGGCTTCCTAGGCAACTTCATCGATGCCGAGAAGGGCATCGTACAGGTCGTGGGCGACGCGGAGACCGCCAAGAAGGTGATGGCGGCGGCGGTGGCTGCGGCCAACCTGGACAAGCCCGGCAACGGCTTTGCCTACGTGCAGGAGGTCCTAGACGCGGTGGGCTTTGTGTCGGCGCCTGCCGCGCCCAAGGCGTGACGCCATGAACGCTCGCGTCATGGTGTTGACCGGCCTGGTGCTCTGCGCGCTCTTCGGACCGTCGCAGTTCGAAGGGATCCTGACGTCGATGACGGGGATCGGCGGCGAGGAGGAGGCGCCCGCGGTCGACCCCTCCGAGCCGCAGCCTCTGGGCGACGTCGGCGCGGCCGCCGAGGCGCTCGGCGAGCAGGCGAACGCCATGCTGCAGATGTCGAGCGCCGTGCGCGAGGTGGGCGACGTGTCCCAGCTGTCCGAGAACGGCCGCGACCGCATGGCCGAGTACCGGGAGAGCTACGACGAGAACCGCGCCATCTGGCTGATCTCCCTCACGACCATCCCGCTGATGTGGGTGCTGTTCGGCTTCGCCGGCGCGTTCGCGTCGCTCGCGTTCGTCGCGCGCAAGCTGGGCGAAGCGGGCGTCTTGGTGGCGCAGACCTGGCTGGGCGTGATGAGCATCGCGGTCCCGGTCGCCACGCTCTTGAGCGGTCAGATGGTCTGGCCGGTGATCCCGCCGGAGCTGTTCGTGGTGCCTGTCCTGTGGCTCGTCGGCTGCGCCGGCATGCAGCGCGTCATCGACGAGAACGCGCCGGTGTGGAACGCGCTGATCCAGTCGTTGCTCGCGCTGGTCGCCAGCATGGCCGCGTCGGTGGTGTTCTACCTGGTGACCCCGTTCGGCGCGTCGGACGCGATCGACACGGCCGACGCGCTGTAGGCAGCTCGGTCGGGCCCGCGGAGACGTGGAGTCGGGGGCCGATCTTTACCGATCGGCCCCGCGGGTTCATAGCGTCCGGTGGGAGTGTCCAAATGACCAAGTCCGTCCTTGCGATCGCCTCGTCTGAAGCCGTCGCGCAGACCACGTTCACCAACCTGCGCGAGGCGGGGTTCGCCGAGCGTGACATCTCGATCGTGACCGCCGCGCCGGACGCCGGCCCACGCGGCATCGACGTCGACGGCGTCGCCCCGCGCAGCGGCGCTGGACAGGGCGCCGTCACCGGCGGCGTGATGGGCGGCGCGATCGCCGTGCTCGCGGGCGTCGGCCTGCTGGCGATCCCGGGCGTCGGCCCCTTCGTCGCGGCGGGGCCGATCGTCGCCGCGCTCGGCGGTGTGGCGGTGGGCGCCGCGCTCGGCGGGCTCGCCGGTGGATTGGTCGCGCTGGACCTCCCGGAGGTCGACGCCAAGGCGTTCGAGGCGCGCCTGCACGCGGGCGACGTGCTGATCGCCGTCCACCCGGCGGACGCCGCGGGGTTCTCCCGGGCCAAGGCGGTGCTGGTCCGGTCGGGCGCGACGGACATCCGCGCCCTCGGCGAGACGACGATGACCCATGAGGTCCACACGGCACAGTAAACCGCGGACAAGTCGCGAAGGAGCCTGCCCTAGGCAGGCGCGTCCCTACCGTCCGCCTCCAACCCGCCCGGGTCCTGCCCGTAGAACTCGGCGAGGTGCGCGTACAGCGCCGGGCGCTTCGCGCGCAGCGCGGGCCCGTGCTCGAAGAACACCTCGGTGGCCACCGCGAAGCACTCGGCGGGGTTGGTGGCGCCGTACGCGCGCAGCACGTCGGCGACGTGCTCCAGCAGGCCCGCACACCCCACGAAGCGCTTCTCTGCCAGGAACACCGACGCGTCGTCCGCGAGCGCCTCGCGCGGCTCGTGCGACATGGACGCAAAGCGCGGGAGCTTGTCGGCGAGGAGGGTCGCCCAGGCGGCGGGGAGCGGGGTGGCGCGGAGCTGGGCGCGGCGGCGGCGGCGAAACCAGCCGGTCATGGGGGCTCCCTGGCGCGCGCGGCGTGAGGCTGGGCAGGCGGAGGCCGCGGGTTCAGAGGGCCGAAGGGGAGCGCGTCTCCGCCAGGTTGCGGCGGCCGCGCCGGGTCCGAACATCTCTGACCTCCGGCGCGCGAAGCCCACCCCGAGCAGGCACGCACCGACGACACCGGCGCGGCGTGCGTCGGGCCGACGCCTACTCGACCAGGTCGTCATCCCCGTACCGGTCGCGCCGCTGCTGCTCGCCCCGCTCGCCCCGCTTGCCCAGCGAGTGCTCTCCGTTCGGCCGGATGTAGCCCTCGGCCGGTCGGTTCTGCCCAGGCGTCGGGCGTTTGTAGTCGCCGGTGGGGCGCTTGTACCCACGCGTCGGCCGCTTGTGCCCCTCGGTCGGTCGCTCGTAGTCCGGCAGCCCGCCCGGCCGGAGCAGGCCCCAGGCGCGGGCGCCGTCCAGCGGCGGGACGGGGATGAGGTTGAGGGCGATGATCATGAAGTTCGTCCAGCCGAACGCCTCCAGGAACACGCTGACCAGCGGGCTCACGCTCCACGGCCAGAGCAGCGCGAACAGCGCGACGGGGACGCCGACCAGGGTCTGCGCGAGGACGCCGCCCCACGCGACGATCGCCAGCTTCTTGGGGCTGCCAGCGTCGTGGACGCACAGGCCGTGGAACGCGTGGAGCTCGATTCGGTGCACCGCGAGGTTGAGTCGCCGCGACACGACCGCGTGGCCCAGTTCGTGGATGAGCATGATCGCAAACAGGAACAGGCCGTCGATCAGCCCGTAGGGGCTGCCGCTCCAAGCGCCGTGCACCGCCCAGACCAGCGAGATCAACCAGGCCGATCCGCCGACGAACACGGGGATGCCCGCGATGTGGAAGGTCGGCTTCTTGGGGATGCCCGTGATCACTCGGTCACCTGTCGCCTCAGGCCCACGTCCCGCGCGGGTTCGATTGGTGCGTCACCCGCTCTTAGTCGAACACCGGATCCTTCATCACCGCCACCAGCCCCGCGCTCACCACCAACATGCCCACCGCGAACAGCAGCGACGGCGTGTACGACCCGTCGGGCGTCTTCATCACCTGCATGATGTACACGAACACCACCGACCCCTGACCGAACAGCTGGATCAGACCGTTGGACGTGCCCTCTGGCGTGGGAGCGGTGATCTCTGCGGAGTACTGCATGCCCACCGGCAGGACGCTCGTGAGGAAGAAGCCGAGGCCGAACGACGACACGGCGAGGCCCTCGAAGCTGTGTGACCAAGCGACGCCGAGCACGAACGGGATCGCGCCGATCACGCCGACCGCCATCCACCGCTTGCGCTTGCGCTGACGGTCGGAGAGCGCGGGGATCAGCACCGCGCCGACCAGCCCGCCGCCCAGCATCATCGCGCCGAGCGTGCCGGCGTCGGTGGGGGAGAAGCCGCGCGGGCGCACGATGTCCTCGATCCAGGTCGACAGGCCGTTGAAGATGCCCAAGCCGACGAACGACACGCCGAGGAAGAGCACGAAGTCGCGCACCCGGAACGCGTGCTTGAGGCCGTCGAGCATGAGCGCGCGCGCCTCGTGGCCGGGCGCGCACGGGGGCGTCGGCGGGTGCTCGCGGGCGAGCAGCACGAACAGCACGGCGGTCGCGGCGCCCACGCCGCCGTACAGCAGTTGGACGTTCGGGATCGACATCGTCTCGATGAGGAAGGGGGTCAGCGCCATGCCGATCCCGGTGCCGATCAGGTTTGCCAGCGTGATCAAGCCGACCGCCGTCGCGCGCTCCTCGACCGCGAACCAGTTCGCGGCGACCTTGGTCCACGCGTTGAGCAGGAAGGGCTGCGCCGCGGCGATGCCGAACGTGGTCCACAGCACCAGCGTGTAGCTGGTCCCCGCCATGCCGCGGAGCAGACCGAACACCGCCATCATCACCGCGCCGATCGAGACGGCCACGCGAAACCCGTAGGTGTCGATCACCCATGACACCGGGATGGACAGCGGGATGAACGCGATCATGAACGACATGGCGAGCATGCCGATCTGCAACTCGGACACGCCGTAGAGCTTGGTCGCGGGCCCGGTGATCGGCGCGTAGGCGATCCACAGCGTCTGCATGGCCAAGTTGATGCCCATGAACGCGGCGAGGACCACCCAGCGGTAGCCGTAGACTTGGATCTTCTCGGTCATGAAGCGCGGCCCCTGCGTGGCGTCGCGACTCTAGCAGCGCACGCCGCGTGCGCGCGCAAAGATTCCGCGACCCACGTCGGGACCGGTTGGACCCGCGCGCCCGTGGTCAGCCCGTGAATGCGTGGGCGCTGCGCACGGTGGCGGCCTCGGACGACCCGTTCACGGCGCCGCGGACGGATCGGACCCCTGCGGGACGACGAGCTGATCCGCGATCGCGTCGGCGAGCGTGACCGGATCGTCGGTGAGGATGCCGTTCACGTTCAGCCGGATCAGCCGGACCATCTCCGCCCGATCGTTCACCGTCCACACCTGCACCGCCACGCCGTGGCGCTGCGCGAGCGCGATCATCTCGTCGGTCAGCGTGTCGACGGGGGCCTGAACCACCGGGGCAGGGGGGACGTAGGCGGCGTCGTCGGCCTCGGTGAGCAGGCTCCACTGAAACATCTCGCTCAGCGTGTACGTGGTGAGCAGGTCGGGCGCCTTGGCGCGCAGGTCCGCCATCACCGGGTCGAGGAACGACGCGATCACCACGCGCTCACGGGCGTCATGCGCGTCGAGCAGCTCGAGCACGCCGTCCACGATCGACGGCTCCTGCTGCTTGATCTCGATCGACAGGTGCGCGTTGGGGAAGGCCGCGAGCACCTGGTCCAGCGTCGGGACGACGACGCCTGTCCCGCGCCACGGGAAGCTCGCGCCGCCGTCCAGGCTGAAGCGGTAGGCCGCGTCCAGCGCCTGGAGATCGTCGAGGGTGAACGAGGTGACCGGGCCGGAGCCCTCCGTGGTGCGGTCGACCGTGTCGTCGTGCACGACGACGATCTCGCCGTCCGCGGTGCTGTGGAGATCCATCTCCAGCACGTCGACGCCCAGCGCGTTGGCGTTCTCGAACGCGGCGAGCGTGTCTTCGGGCGCGAGCTTGGACCCGCCCCGGTGTGCCATGTTCCGCATGCCACAGAGGAAGTAGTGCGCAGGCACGTCGCAGAACGGGGCGCTGGGTGCGCGGTCGCCATCCGAGGCGCATGCGGCCAGCGTCAGCGTCGCCGCGCAGCCGACGATCGCACGGTTTGAGCGAGGGGTCACGGGCATGCTCCACCGAACGGCCTACCCGGGCGCAGGGGCGGCGGGCCAGCCCGTGGCGTCCGCGCGGTCAGCGTCGCGCTCAGATCGGGCAGGGGAACTGCGCCCGGTACGTGTCCAGGTCCGGCACCCACGCGTCGCCGGCCACCGTGTGCACCTCCATCAGCGGGTCACACGTCGACCCGTCGCCCACCTGGCCCGGCCCGTCCGGCAGGTAGCTGATGTACTCGCCGCGGACGTCGCAGTAGATCAGCATCACCGCCTGGTGGTTTCGGTAGACGCAGGTGTCGTCACAGCCACCCTGGGCGAGCGCGTCGGACGCGTCCAGCCAGGCGTCGCCGTCGATTGAGAAGAAGGGCGGGCAGTCGGCGCCGCCGATCGGCGACACCCAGCCGCGCATGCTGGACTGCACGCCGCCGCAGAACACGACGTACAGATCCAGGTCGAGGTACTCGCAGGTCGCGTCGGGCTCGAAGGGCGTTGCGTCGGTGTCTGCGACGTCCGTGTCCGCGCTCCCGGTGTCCACCGTGTCGGTGTCCGCGCCGCCGACGTCGGTGTCGGCCGCGATGCCGTCGGTGTCTCCGTCGACCGTGGGGCCCGCCTGGCATGCCACCACCATCGTCATCCACAGCCCATGTCGCCGCACGCGTCCTCCCGATGTCGCCGAGTTGTCTGCAAAGCACGGATCGCCGAATGTGCAGCATAGCTCCGGATCGACGGCTGCCGAACCACGGGCGCCGACGGAAACGCGATGCCCCCGATCCAGCTGCCCGAGTCCTTCCAGACCTACCCGACCCACCGCTTCCTGGGGATCCTCGAAGAGGCCGAGGGCGCCGAGTCGGTGATCCAGGGCCTGGAGGCGATGGGGCTGCATCACCAGTTGTGGGTGCTCACCGGGGACGACGCAACCCACCTGCTGGATCCGGAGGGCGTGGAGCATGGGCTCTGGGCGCGGCTCGCACGCATCGTGCAGAAGCTCGGGTACGAGGCGATGCAGCTCGCGGAGTACGCGGACGCGGGGCGCGCTGGCGGCTGGGTGATCGGCGTGCAGCTCACCCCGGGCGCGGATCACAAGGACGAGGTCCGCGACCTGTTCGCGCGCTTCGGTGGTCGAAACCTGCGCTTCTTTGGCACTTTCGGCATCGAGGACGTGCTGCTCAACGCGCCGGTCACGCAGGCGGCCGTGCACGCGGTCGAGGACGAAGCGGCGCGCGTCGAGGAGGTGGGCAAGGTCGCGACCGAGGGCGCCGAGGCCCGCGCGGCGGCCCGGGCGATGGTCGACGAGGGCGCGCCGGTGGTGGCGGGCGAGGGCGTCGCGCCGCCCACGGCTCCCACGGCGCTGTGAGGTCGGGTAGGCTGGGATCTGTCCCCACGGAGTCCGGCCCATGATTCGCGCTGTCCGTCGTGTCGTACCGCGCGTCCGTCTGTTCGGGTCTGCGCGCGCGTGGGGTCCGCTCAGCGGCCCGGCCTGCGCGATCGTCCTCACCTCGATCTGCGCGGCGGGGTGCGGGTCAGGACCTGGTCCTGGCTATCCGTGGCCGCTGTACCGGTACTTTCGGTTCGACGGGCCCCGCGTGTGGACCTTTTCGAGCGACGACCCGACTACGCCGTACGTCCGGGACGGGACGCTGGTACCTGAGGATCCGCTGCCGAACGGGGTGGAGGTGTTTCGCGTCGACTTCCACTTGCGTTGCGTGGATGCGGCCGTCGACTGCCTGATCGACGCCGATGCGGATGGCGCGCCGGACCTGGAGGCTACGGCGCAGCCGCCGTGGCGGGTCAGCGTGGACATCGCGAGTGTGGTCGCCATTCAGGCCGCGGGCGGACAGACCTTCGACCCGCCGGTGCCGTTGGGCGATAGCTACACCCAGAGTGGAGCGGTGACCGAGCCCGTGGTGTCCGGCGGCGTCACCTACACCGCCACGTTCGACGGGTACGAGACCTGCCCGGCGGAGTCGTACTGGACGGTCGACGTGACCCGCCCGACCTGCCTGCGCCTGATCGTCGACGGCAAGGGTGGCGACAGCCCGGTGACGGGCACCTGGTGGGTGACCAGCGGCTTTGGCTTCGTCGCGACGCAGCTGGACGTCGACGGCGGCGCGCGGTGGTCGCTCTCCGACTTCGCGGCGGAGTGAGCACGCGGCACGCTGACCCGCCGCGCGCTCGCCGCCCCGATTTGTCGCAAGGTTCCCGGACGCTCCCCCCGCACGACTAGATCCGCGCACCGCCCCTTTGGATGAGGTCCCCATGCTCAACTTCGACTTCGAAAACCCCACGCACATCGTCTTTGGCAAGGGCCGCATCAAGGACCTGAACAAGCTGATCCCGCCGGGCGTGAAGGTGCTCATCCTCACCGGCGGCAGCAGCGCCGAGAAGAATGGCACGCTGGCCGAGGTGCGCGAGGCGCTCGGCGCGCGCACCCACGAGACCTTCTCCGGCATCGAGGCCAACCCGGACTTCGTCACCTGCGTGCGGGCGGTCGAGGTGGCGCGCGCGGGCGGCTTTGACGTGCTCCTGGCCGTGGGCGGCGGGTCGGTGATCGACGCCACCAAGTTCATCGCCGCCGCAGTGCCGTTCGAGGGTGACCCCTGGGAGATCCTGCTCAGGGCGGCCGCAACGTGAAGTCGGCGCTGCCGTTCGGCGCGGTGCTCACGCTCCCGGCCACCGGGTCCGAGATGAACAACGGGTCGGTGATCACGCGCCGCGATCAGGACGCCAAGCTGGCCTTCCGCAGCAGCCACTGCTTCCCGGTGTTCTCCGTGCTCGACCCCACCAAGACCTACACGCTGCCGCCGCGCCAGCTCGCCAACGGCGTCATCGACGCGTTCGTGCACACGGTCGAGCAGTACCTGACCTACCCGGTGAACGCGCCGCTCCAGGACCGCTTCGCCGAGGGCATCCTGCAGACCCTGATCGAGCTGGGCCCGCGCCTGCTGGCCGCGACCGAGCCCAACTACGAGGACCGCGCGAACTTCATGTGGACCGCGACCATGGCGCTCAACGGCCTGATCGGCGCGGGCGTGCCGCAGGACTGGGCGACGCACATGATCGGCCACGAGCTCACCGCGCTCCACGGCATCGACCACGCGCGCACGCTCGCGTTGGTGCTCCCGTCGCTCCTGCACGAGCAGCGCGAGTCCAAGCGCGCGAAGCTCCTGCAGTTCGCCGAGCGCGTGTGGGGCCTGAACACCGGGACCGACGACGAGCGCGTCGACGGCGGCATCGAGGCCACGCGCGCCTTCTTCGAGAGCCTGGGCGTCCCCACCCGCCTGCGCGCCTACGACATCCAGGCCGGCGCGATCGACGCGCTGGTCGCCAGCTTGCAGGCGCACGGCATGTCCAAGCTGGGCGAGCGCGGCGACGTGACGCCGGAGATCAGCCGCCGGATCCTGGTGGGCGCGCTCTAGGCCCTCGCCCACCGCCGCAGCAGCTTGTGCTGAACCTGACGCAGGCGGGTCACGTCGGCGTCGGGCGCCCCGGCCGTGTGCATCGCGATCACCGAGTCGCCGATCCCCGCCAGGATCGCGCGCTGCTCGGCGTCTGGGACCAGGCTCTGGATCCAGGTGATCGCCACCAGGCGCTGTCCGCGGGTGACGGGCGCCACGCGGTGCAGCGTGTCGGACGGGTAGAGGAACGCGTCGCCCGGTCCGCCCTTGATCGTGCGCGGGCCGTCGTCGCCCGGGATCACCAGCTCGCCGCCGTCGTACGCGTCGGGTGGGGAGAGGAAGATCGTGAGCGACAGGTCGGTGCGCAGCGGCCCGTTCGGCGTGCCCACGATCGGCAGATCGAGGTGCTCGCCATACGCCATGCCCACCTCGTACTGCGCGAACGTGAACGGCAGGATGGTGTGGGGGAGCGCTAGGCTCATGAACCGCTCGCTGCGGTTCAGCGCGGCCACCAACGTGGCTCCGTGCTCGCGGGCGAGCGGGTGGGCGGGCTCCAGCTGCTGGTTGCGCTTGGCGTCGCGCGCGCCCCCGTGCGCGGTGGCGCGGCCGTCCGAGAACGGCGCGTCCGCCAGCGCCGCGGCGACGCGCGCGGCGACGTCCGGCGCCAACAGCTGGGGGAGGGTGACGCTGTGCGACGACATCAGGGGTTGGAGATCAGCACGACGATCTCGTTTCCGAGCTCGGTGCCCACGGCGATGTCGTCGATGCTGTCCTGGTTGAGGTCGCCGGTGGTGATGCGGCCGGGCCGCGCGCCGGCGCCCAACGCGATGGGCGCCGCGGCGAACGAGCCCACGCCGTCGTTCACCAGGATGTCGACGGCGTCGTCGCTGGTCGCGGCGATCGCCACGTCCAGGTCGCCGTCACCGTCCAGATCGCCCAGCGCCAAGTCGGTGGGGGAGCCGCTGACCGTGATGGACACCCACGGGTCCTGCCCGAAGATATCCCAGTCGTCGGCGCCGTCGGAGAACATCACCTTGAGCGTGCCGTCGGCGAGCAGGATGAGCACGTCGTCGTCGCCGTCGTCGTCCAGGTCGCCGGCCTCCATGTCGACCGCGCCTGCGGGCAGGGTGAAGGTGGTGGCCGCGCCCAAGACCAACGACAGCGCGGAGTCCCGGACCGTCTGGACCGAGAGGGTCGTGCTCTCAGCCACCACGGTGCTGCTCTGGGTGGGGCTGGTCTGCGCGATGACGCCCGCGGTGGGGTTGCAGTAGTACTCGTAGTCGTCCCGGAAGGACGCCGAGCTGTCGAGCCCGCTGGTCAGGGTGAGCGTGCCGCATCCGTTCGTGTCTGAGATCAGGATCTCCGCAGAGGCGCTCGAACCGACCACGTTCGCGACGTGCACGCGGTGCAGGTCGCCCTCGCCATTGAGGAAAGACTCGTAGGTGATGCCGCCGGCGCCGTCGCCAAAGATCACGCGCCCGCTCGACCCGGTACCGCCGACGACGACGTCGACGTTTGTGTCGGCGCTGAGCTGGCCGACGCGCAGCTCCTCGACGGGGTTGCCCAAGCTTGAGCCGGCGATCTGCCTGCCCGATGGGAACGCGCCCGTGCCGTCGCCGCCCAGGGTGTACACGCTGCCGTACACGCCGTAGATCACGTCCGAGCCGCCGCCGTCCCAGTCGGCGATGGCGATGGCGCCGATCAGGCCCTCGCCGTCGTAGCCGGTGGGGGCGTCGAAGCAGGGCTCGTCGACCGCAGGCGTACCGTCGCCACACAGGTTGGGCACGTCGGTGTCCTCGACGTCCGTGTCCACCAAGTCCGTGTCCGCGACGTCCGTATCCGCGACATCCGTGTCGCCGACGTCGGTGTCCGCCACGTCGGTGTCGACGACGTCCGTGTCCTGCGTGTCCACGTCGGTGTCGTCCTTGGAGGCGCCGGCGCTGCAGCCGACGATCGGGGCGACGAACAGCGGGAGCAGCAACGAGAGAGAGCGAGGACCGTGCATAGAAGACCCCAGCGACGCAGAGACGTGAGCGCGCGCTTGGTGGGGTACCTCGCACACGCGGGTGGGTGCAATCCTGCGCCGCGGCCTCGACGGGCGGCCTTCGGCGCATTCGCCGCGCCCGTGCTCGCATCGGCGTTGCGATCGAGGCGCCGCCTCCGCTAGGCTCCCAGTACTTGGCTGGGGTCCAACGTATGCTGCTCTCATGGCTCGTCGCCGTCGCGCTCGCCGAGCCCGCGATGCCGTACCAGGACCTCGACTGCGACGGCATCCCCAACCCGATCGACTGGCGGACCACGCCGCCGACGCCGCTGCCGGACAGCTACACGGGCTCGGTCGAGCAGGACAACGCGGGCGACGCGTGCGTCAAGTGGCCTGAGACCCGTCGGCTTCGGCCGGACGGCACCACCACCTGCTCGTCGGACGAGGTGGTGCTGGTGTCGTGCGGTCCATTCTTCGACACGGGTGGTCTGGGTGGGGACACGGACATCCTGCCGGGCATGGGCGCCAAGTGGTTCGTGCTGGACCCTGCGGTCGTCGATCCGGACAGCGACGGCCTCGGCACGTTCTCGATCCCGCCAGACTGCCGACCGGCCCCCGGACGCGGCGGGCTCGGCACCTGCGACCCTTGCCCGAACGACCCGACCATCCCGTACCCGAACGCGGACGTGGTGCGCAGCGACGGCGACTTTGACGGCGTCCCTGACGTCTGCGACGTGTGCCCTTCGGCTGCTGGGCCCACCGTCCCGTCTGACCTGGACGGGGACGGCCTGGACGACCTCTGCGATCGCTGCCCAACCGTACCCGACCCGCAGGCGCTCGACCGCGATGGGGACGGCACCCCCGACGCCTGCGATGACTGCCCGGACGACGCGGGAGCGCAAGGCGACGCAGACCTGGACGGCCTCGGGGACGCCTGCGATGCCTGCGACCGGACCCTCGCGGGTCAGTCCCCTGGAACGGACTCCGACCAAGACGGGTTCGAAGACGGCTGCGACGTGTGCCCCTCACTGCCCAACGCCGACCAGGCCGACGCCGAGTTCGACGGCGTGGGCGACCTGTGCGACGATTGCCCGTCCGCCCCGGACCCCTTCCAGCCCGACCGCGACGGCGACGGGGTGGGGGACGGCTGCGACGTGTGCCCGGAGGTGTCGGACCCCAATCAGGCGGACGCGGACGCAGACCTGATCGGCGACGCCTGCGCGCCCAAGCCCGGCTGCGGCTGCGCGACGGGGGCTTCGGTAGCGGGGTGGTGGGCGTCGTGGACGCTTGCGGCGGTGGTCTTGCGTCGTCGGAAAGGGACAATTCCTGAGGTCGCCGCGCGCTGAAGTGTTCGCAAGGCGAGTACGACATTGCATGACAAGAGCTCGCCTCGGAGGATCGGCGCCGCTACCGGCTTCCCACGGGAGGTGCTCATGCGCGCTTGGATCTTCGTACTGGTGTTGGTCGGCTGTGACGTTGGAGCGGTGAAGATCGGGGAGCCTGGCACGGACGACGCCAGCGCCACGGACTCGGACGTCGTGTCGGACACGGACGGCACCGCCGGATCGGACACCGACGGCACGGCCGGGTCGGACACCGACACCACGCTCGTGGACGACACCGACGTGGTGATCGTGGGCGACGCGACGGTGGACGACGACCACGACACCTGGACCGACGCGCAGGGTGACTGCAATGACGCGAACGCCAGCGTGCACCCCGGCGCGGTGGAGATCCCCGACGGCATCGACCAGGACTGCGACGGCGTGATCGACGAGGGCACCACCGCCTGGGACGACGACGGCGACTGCTTCTGCGAGGTCGGCCCTTGCGCCGGGTCCACCAATGCCTCCTGCCAGCAGATCCTGGCCGGCGACTGCAACGACGGCAGCGGGGCCGTCTCGCCCCACGCCACCGAGTCGTGCAACGGCGTCGATGACAACTGCGACGGCCGCATGGACGAGGCCGGCGCGCTCGGCAGCACCAGCTGGTACCGCGACCAGGACGGCGACCACTACGGCGACCTCAACCAGACCGTGTCCACCTGCCGCGCGCCTCAGGGCTACGTGAGCAACAGCGACGACTGCTACGACCTCAACAACGACGCGCACCCGGGCGCCACGTTCGCTTGGTACGACGCCGACCGCGGCGACGGCTCGTTCGACTACAACTGCGACGGCCTGGAGACCGAGCGGTACACCACGACCTACAGCTGCCGCGCCGAGTGCCAGGGCGGCACGGTCGAAGGCTGGATTGGCCCGGTGCCGGCGTGCGGCGACCAGGGGACCTGGGGCAGCAGCTGCAACCAGACCAACAACGGCCCGAACTTCTGCGAGCCGGACAGCACCCGCACGCGCACCCAGACCTGTCAGTAGCGGCGGCGCGGGGTCGACCTCCGGGGCGGGGGCGCGATGCGGTGGGTCGCACCGCGCCCTTCGCCTTTCGGCGGAACGGCCGGACCTATGGCGCAAGGCGCCCATAAGGGCTAGGACCGGCCGCCGCGCGCGAGCCGTGCGATGAGGGCCAGTATGGACCAACTCCTCCAAATCGTCCCGTTCGCGCTGATGTTCGGGGTCATGTACTTCCTGATCATCCGCCCGCAGCTCAAAGAGAAGGAGGCCCACGACAAGCTGCTCGCCAGCCTCGTGAAGGACGATCGGGTGGTGACCTCTTCGGGGTTCCACGGCACCATCGTGTCGGTGAACCAGGACGATCTGACCGTCCAGATTGCCAAGAACGTCTTGGTGACCCTGGACAAGTCCGCGGTCGTGCGCAAGCTCGCCGCCGACAGCAAGTAGGGAGCGGACTTGGAACGTAGCCTCTGGATTCGGCTCGGCGTGATCGGCGCCGCGGTGCTCGGCAGCGTGTACTTCCTGCTGCCCACGGTGCTGCAGGACACCGCGATCGACACGGACAGCATCAAGACGGCCCCCGTCGCCAAGGAGCCGCCGCTCCAGATGTGGTACGACGCGGCCGACGGCACAGCGGACGCCGCCACCGCAGACGCGGTCACCGCGCGCCTGCAGGGCGCGGGCCTGCCCGTCGACCGAACCGCGGTCGAGGGGGCCCGTCTGACGGTCTACCTTCGCCCTGGCGCCGTCAAGCCCCTGGTCGAGGGCGCGCTCGGCGACGATGGCGCCGCCATCACCGTATGGGGCCCTGAGGCGTTCGGGATTGACCCGGCCGCCCTCGGCGCGCTGCCCGAGGCCGACTGGGAGACCGCGGTCCGCTCCGCGCTCGTCGCCCAGCGCACGCCCAAGGAAGGCTTTGGCGGCACCGGCGCCACGCCCACCGTCACCGTCACGGACGGCGCGGTCAGCGTCAACCTGAACGTCACGGAGCCGCTCAAGTCGGACCCGCTCGTGTTCGTCGGCGGCAACCACGCGATCGGCTTCATGCACGCGGGCGCCGCGGTGGGTGACTTCGCGCCGATCCAGGTGGCCGACGCGTTCGACCCGGCCTGGAACGGCGTCGCGCCGCTGCCCGAGGTGATCACCCGCGTCCTCCCGCCGACGGAGGCTGAGGCCACCGCCAAGACCGAGGAGAAGAAGGAGGAGGTCGTCACTGGCTGGAAGGCCTGGCTGCCCACCGCCAAGATCTCGCTCGGCCTCGACCTTCAGGGCGGCATCGACCTGACCCTGCAGGTGGACCAGGACGCCGCGATCGACGCCACCGTGGTCCGTGACCGCCGCGTCCTCGCCGACGCCGCCGCCAAGGATGCGTTCGAGGGCGTGACCATCGACCGCGACCGTACCCGGCCCGCGCTCAAGATCGCCTACGACGGCGACTTCGCCAAGCTCAAGGAGTTTGTCTCCAGCAAGCTGGGCAACGACTACGCGTACACCCAGACCGTAGAAGAGGACGGGAAGAAGTGGAACGTGTGGCTGATGAACCCCACGCGCGAAGCCAAGATCCGCGACGACGCGGTCGAGCAGAACCTCGAGACCATCCGCAAGCGCGTGAACAGCACCGGCGTGAAGGAGCCCTCCATCGTCAAGATGGGTGGCAGCCGCATCAACATCCAGCTCCCCGGCGTCAAGGACGCGCAGTCCGCCATCTCGGCGGTCGGCACGCAGGCCACGCTCGAGTTCCGGATGGTCGACGAGAAGGCCGACGAGAACCAGGTCGCGCGCAGCGTCGCCGACGCCAAGAAGGCCATGCCGGCCGACCAGTTCGAGGACCAGGACCTGCTCAACCTGTGGCTCAAGTCGCAGGGCAAGATGGCCGACGGCCGCATCATCATGTGGGAGTACGACGAGACGACGCCTGGCGCGCCGCCCGTGAAGTCCCGCCCGGTGCAGCTGGTCGAGGACATCGTCCTCACCGGCGCCGACGTCGAGAGCGCCTCGGTGGGCTTTGACCAGTCCAACCAGCCCCGCGTCATGATGGGCTTCAAGCCGCGCGGCTCGCAGATCTTCTGCGACGTCACCAAGGCGAACGTCGGCAAGCGCTTCGCCATCATCCTCGACGACCAGATCCGCTCCGCCCCGAACATTCGCGAGGCCATCTGCGGCGGCTCGGCCAGCATCGAGATGGGCAACAGCACCAACGCGGTCGACGAGGCCAACACCCTGGCCCTCGTGCTCCGCAGCGGCGCGCTCACCGCTCCGGTCGACGTCGGCCAGGTCAGTCAGATCGGCGCCACGCTCGGTGCGGACGCCATCAACTCTGGCGTGCGCGCCTCGCTGATGGGTTCGGCGCTGGTGTTCATCTTCATGATCGTCTGGTACGGCATGTCTGGCTTGATCGCCGACGTGACCCTGGTGATCAACGTGCTGCTGGTGTTCGCCTTCATGGCGATCTTCGGCGCCACGCTGACCCTCCCTGGCGTCGCAGGCATCGCGCTGACCGTCGGCATGGCGGTTGACGCGAACATCATCTTCTACGAGCGCATCCGTGAGGAGCTGGCGCTCGGGGCCAAGCCCAAGAAGGCGGTGGAGGCTGGGTTCGGCAACGCGCTCCCCGCGGTCATCGACGCGAACGTCACCACGGCGATCGCGGGCATCGTGCTCTACAGCTACGGCACCGGCCCCATCAAGGGCTTCGCCGTGACCCTGCTCATCGGCATCGTCACCACGCTCATGACCGCCATCTACGTGAGCCGCACGTTGATGGATGTGTACGTGCGCAACAACACGCGTCTGCGTCTCTGAGGATCCGACGATGATCGAACGGGCAAAGCGGTTCTTCGACGAGATCAACTTCGACTTCGTGGGCTACCGGAAGTACGCCTCGGCGTTCTCCATCATCACCAGCATCTTGTCGGTGATCCTCTTCATCACGCCGGGACCGAACTGGGGTATCGACTTCACGGGTGGTACCCAGGTCGAGCTCGAGTTCGCCGATCACATTGAGATCGACGAGGTCCGCAAGTCGCTGGAGTCGATCGACATCCCGGGCGACGCGATCCAAGCCGTGGGGGGGACGGACAAGAACGTCTTCAAGATCCGCGTCCAGGACGCCGAGTTCGGCGTGAAGGGCCTTGAGGAACAGCTGAACAAGGCGCTCGTCGCCAGCTTTGGCGACAAGTGGATCGCGGATCTCAAGTTCAGCGCCGAGGTCGGCGCCCGGTTCACCGTGAAGTACACGGGCGACCGGGTAAGCCCGGAGACCGTGGCCAAGGCCCTGGCCGACCTGCCCGGCGCCAAGGTCGAGCAGGGCCGCGAGGACGACGAGGTCGTCGTGAAGCTCCCGGGCTTGGCCACCCAGATCCAGAAGGAGATCGGCAGCGCGATGGGGTCTCACCAGTTTGAGGTGTTGACGGTCGAATCGGTCGGTCCCGCCGTCGGTTCGTCTCTGCGCACCGCGGGCTTCATGTCGCTGGCGCTGTCGATCCTGTTTATCGCCATCTACACGGCGTTCCGCTTTGAGGCGGCCTACGCCCCCGGCGCGATCATTGCGCTGCTGCACGACATCACCCTGACCATCGGCTTCATGGTGATCACCGGCCGCGAATTCAACCTGGCGACGATCGGCGCGCTGCTGACCATCATCGGCTACTCGATGAACGACACTGTCGTCGTCTTCGACCGCATCCGTGAGACCCGGCCCAAGTTCCGCCACGAGGACCTGCCGCTCGCGATCAACAAGGCGCTCAACGACACCCTGTCGCGCACGATTGGTACGTCGGTCGCCACCTTGATGGCCATCACCGTGTTCCTGTTCGAGGGCACGCAGGTCATCAAGGACTTCAACGCGGCCATGTTCTTCGGCATCATCGTCGGCACCTACTCGTCCCTGTACGTGGCGACGCCGCTGCTGATCGAGTTCGAGAAGATCATGCCCTACCTCCAGCGCCTGATCGCCCTGACGCCGGAAGGCTCGCCCGAGGCCACCCCGGACAACGACGTGTCCGAGGCCTTCCTCTCCGAGTCCGAGAAGCGCCGCCGCGAGCGCGACGCACGCGCCCGGGAAGCCGCGAGCGACTCGAACGTCTGATGGCTTGAGTCCGCGGCGCGGCCCCCATGGGAGGGGACGCGCCGCCGGGCCCGCCACGGCAGCTCTCCCTGCTTGGATCCGCCTGAACGCGGTCTGCTTTCAGGGGATGGATCCGCGCGGCGCGTGGATCCGCGGCGCTGGGTCGGCGGCTCGCCGCATGCGGATCCGCCTCGCGCGCCAGCGCAGGGACGTTTTCACGCGTCCTGCCCGGATCGCCGATCTCGCCACGATCGCGTTTGCTGTGGGCAATCCCGCAAACCGTCACGGATCCGGCTCGCGGAATTCGGAATCGCCCCGTTACACTCCAAGCATGACGCCACCCCGGCGTCACGCAGCACCTCCCCGGCGCTGCCCCGCGCGCCGCCCTCCCACAGCGGCGCCTTGAGGTTGGTTCCCAGCCCAGCCCCCACAATCCAAGCTGCGAGTGACCGTTGACGAGAAACCCGTCTCTCTTCGTCCTCGATACGAACGTCCTTCTCTACGATCCCAAAGCCCTGGAGGTCTTTGAAGAGCACGACATCGTCATTCCGATGACGGTGCTGGAAGAGGTCGACAAGTTCAAGCGCGACATGAACGAGATCGGGCGCAACGCCCGCGAGGCCTCCCGAAAGCTGGACGCCATGCGCGCCGGCGGCAGCTTGAGGGAAGGGGTGAGGCTGCCCAGCGGGGGCCTGCTCCGCGTGGCCTTCCCGGAAGACGAGAACGAGATCCCGATCAGCTGGGGCGCCGACACCAACGACAACCGCATCTTGGCGACCGTGCTGGCCTTCCACAAGCGGCGGCGCGGCACCCGGGTGGTGCTGGTCACCCGCGACACGAACATGCGCTTGAAGTGCGACGCGCTCGGCGTGCCCGCCGAGGACTACGAGCACTCCCGCCTGCGCGTGGACGAGCAGTACACCGGCATCTCCGAGCGCCTGGTGGCCGGCGACCTCATCGCCAGCCTCTATGCCGAGGGCCACGTCCGCACCGACGCGGCGAGCGAGCTGTACCCGCACGAGTTCACCATCCTGCGCAGCGCCGAGGACGAGAACCGCACCGCGATGGCGCGGGTGCTGCCGGACCGCAACGGCTTTAAGCTGGTGGGGCGGCACAAGGAGGGCGCCTGGGGCGTGTTCGCCCGGAACAAGGAGCAGCTCTTCGCGATGGACCTGCTGCTCGACCCGGAGGTCACGCTGGTGACGCTCAACGGCGTCGCCGGCACCGGCAAGACGCTGATGGCCATGGCCTGCGGCCTCAAGCAGACGCCCGACATGAACCTGTACCGCAAGGTGCTGGTCAGCCGACCGATCTTCCCGCTCGGCCGCGACATCGGGTTCTTGCCCGGCGACATCGGCCAGAAGCTCAACCCGTGGATGCAGCCGATCTTCGACAACCTGGACTTCCTGCTGTCCAGCCGTCCGGACCGGCGCCGCAGCCAGGAGCCCGAGTACCAGTACCTGCTCGACAGCAAGATCGTAGAGGTCGAGGCCCTGACCTACATCCGCGGCCGCAGCATCCCGGGGCAGTTCCTGATCATCGACGAGGCGCAGAACCTGACGCCGCACGAGGTCAAGACCGTCCTGACCCGCGCGGGCGACGGCACCAAGGTCGTGCTGACCGGCGACCCCTTCCAGATCGACAATCCCTACGTCGATGAAGTGAGCAACGGGTTGACGTACGCGGTGGAACGGTTCAAGGAGTCGTCCATCGCTGGCCACGTCACGCTCAAGAAGGGCGAGCGCAGCCAGCTCGCGGAGCTGGCAGCCCAGCTCCTGTAGGAACGCGCTTGGCGGATCAGCTCGAAGGCAGGAACCCGGTGATCGAGTGCCTCTCCCGCGGACGGCGGCGAGTGTCACACGTGTGGATCGACGAAGGCGCCAAGCTGGACGACAAGATCGCCCGCATCTTGGACCTATGCGACAAGGCGCGGGTCAAGGTGGACCGCGTCCCGCGCCAGAAGCTCGACCGCCTGGCCGAGGGGCGCGTCCACAACGGCGTGGTCGCCCACGCCGACGAGCTGCCCGCGCTCACCACGCGTCAGCTGCTCGACGAGGTGTTCAACGCCGGCCGCGCCGCCTGCTTGATGCTCGCCGACGAGGTCGCCTACGAGCACAACCTGGGCGCCATCCTGCGCACCTGCCTGGGCTTTGGCGTCGACGGCCTGATCCTGCCCACCCGCCGCGGCGCCAGCGTCTCGCCGGTGGTTCAGCGCGTGGCCATGGGCGCCGCCGAGGTGGTCCCCGTGGTGCACGAGGGCCTGTCGGCCGCGCTCAAGCCGATTGGCGACGGCGGCATCCGGATCATCGGCGCGGACATGGGCGGCACGCCGCTCGGCAAGGCCGATTTGCGCGGCCCCATCGCGTTCGTCATGGGCGGGGAGGGCAAGGGCCTGTCGCCCACGCTCGCGCGCAAGTGCCACGAGGTCGTCAGCATCCCGCTCGCCGGCGACCTGGAGAGCCTCAACGTCTCCGTCGCCGCCGCGGTCTTGCTCTATGAGAAGCGTCGCCAGGATGGCTGGTTCCTGAAGACGTGACATCCGCTCGACGCGTCTAGACGTTAGCGGGGCCCACCCTTTGGAGGATGGATGACGCTCCGCTCGCTGCTGCTCGTGCCGACCGCCGTGACCCTGGCCGCCCTCGCCGCGGACTCTGCCCCCGTGCAGGCCGCCGACGGTGGTGATCGCGCGATCCTCGCGTCCCAGATCGAGTCCGCGTTGGACCGCTCGGTCTTCGCCTGCACCGACTTCTACCAGTTCGCCTGCGGCGGCTGGGTGAAGAACACGCCGCTCCCCGCCGACCGCGCCGTCTACGGCCGCGGCTTCTCGGCGATCGACGATCGCAACCAGGAGGTCCTCCGCACCGTCCTCGACGAGGCGGCGGCTGGCGGCGGCACCACCGACCCGCGCCTGGGCACCTACTACAAGTCGTGCATGGACACTTCCGCGGTCGACGCGGCGGGCGTGAAGCCCCTCGCGGACCAGCTGGCCGCCATCGACGCGCTCACCGGCACCGCGGACCTGGCGACCCTGCTGCCCAAGCTGCCGCTCGCCGACGCGCTGTTCGGCGCCTACGTCGACAGCGACCTGTCCGACCCGAACACCTACGTCATGCACTTGGGCCAGGGCGGCCTGGGCCTGCCCGAGCGCAACTACTACTTCCCCAAGGATGACGACGGGAAGAAGCTGCTCGTCGACTACACCGCCCACGTGGCGCGCATGCTCGCGTTTGTCGGCCGCCCCGCGACCGACGCCGACGCCGTCCTCCGCGTCGAGACCGCGATCGCCGCCGTCTCCAAGGCGCCGGACCAGATGCGCGACGCCGCCAAGCTCAACAACCCGGCCGACCTCAAGGGCCTGTCCAAGCTGGCCAAGAACATCCCCTGGAAGGAGCTGATGGCCGCCTACGGCGTGCCCGCTGAGCGCTTCAACGTGATGACGCCCGACTTCTTCAAGGGCCTCGGCAAGCTGCTCAAGAAGACGTCCAACGACGACCTCAAGGCCTACTTGCGCTGGCACGTGGTCAGCAGCGCCGCCAGCCTGCTGTCCTCCGACATGGACAAGGCCAACTTCGAGTTCTACGGCCTGCGCCTGGCCGGTCAGAAGGTCCAGCAGGACCGCTGGAAGCGCTGCGTGGACCGCACCGACGGCGCGCTCGGCGACCTGCTCGGCAAGGCCTACATCGACCGCGCGTTCGCCGGGGAGAGCAAGGAGAAGGCGCTCGTCATGATCCACGACGTGGAGGCGGCATTCGAGGCGGGCCTGCCGGATCTGGAGTGGATGGACGACGCCACCCGCGCCGCCGCGCTCGACAAGCTCAAGTCCATCTCCAACAAGATCGGCTACGCCGACACCCTGGAGATCTACGACGGTCTGACCGTCGGCACCGACCTGTACGCCAACGCGGTGGCGGTCGCGCAGTGGAACCTCAAGGACGATCTCAAGAAGGTCGGCGCCAAGGTGGACAAGTCGGAGTGGTTCATGACCCCTCCCACGGTCAACGCCTACTACAACCCGTCGTGGAACGAGATCGTGTTCCCCGCGGGCATCCTGCAGCCGCCGTTCTTCAGCGCCGCGTTCCCCACGTCCATGAACTACGGCGCGATGGGCATGGTGATGGGCCACGAGGTCACTCACGGCTTTGACGACGACGGCCGCAAGTTCGCGGGCGACGGATCGCTCAAGGCGTGGTGGACCGCCGACATCGTGAAGAGCTTCGAGGAGCGCGCGCAGTGCATCGTCGACCAGTACAGCAAGGTCGAGGTGTCGCCCGGCAACAACCTCAACGGCCAGCTCACCCTCGGTGAGAACATCGCGGACAACGGCGGCATCAAGCTCGCCATCACCGCGTTTGAGGCGTGGAAGGCGCGAGGCAACAGCGAGCAGGGCCTGGCCGGGTTCACGCCCGAGCAGCTCTTCTTCGTGTCCTACGCGCAGAGCTGGTGCAGCATCGCCACACCCGAGGTCGAAGCCCTCCGCGCGCGCACGGATCCGCACTCGCCACCCAAGGTGCGCGTGAACATCCCGCTCGCCAACCTCCCGGCGTTCGGCGAGGCCTTCCAGTGCTCGAACGGCTCCCCCATGAAGCCGTCCGAGACCTGCTCGGTCTGGTAATCGGGGCGCGATGAACATCGAGGGTTTTGTCGTGGACATCCAGAAGCTGGGCGCCGAGCTCCGAGAGGAGTCCGGCCCCGCCGATCTGGTGCACCTCGGTCGGGTGCGCGCGTTCGCCACGGCCTGCACGGTCGTGGGGCTGGGCACCGCGTGGATCGCGCCCAACCCCCTCAGCGCGGTGCTGATCAGCACCGGGCTGTTCGCGCGGTGGACGATGATCGGACACCACGTCTGCCACCGCGGCTACGACCGCCTCGACGGCCCCGCCGGCAAGACCTTTGGTGAGGGCGGCCGGCGCCTGCTCGACTGGTTCGACTGGCTGCTGCCGGGTGCCTGGAAGCACGAGCACAACCTCCTGCACCACTACCGGCTCAACGAGGCCCGTGATCCCGACCTAGTCGAGGAGAACATGGGCTGGCTGCGCGAGTCGGGCTGGCCGATGCCGGTGCGCTACGCGTTCGTGTTCATCGCGGCGCTGGGCTGGAAGTGGGCGTACTACGCGCCCAACACCATCGCCGAGTGGAACCGCGTTGACGACAAGCGCCCCGATCTGCCCCGCAACGTCCGCAGCTGGGACCCGCGAACGGTCAGCGGCCGCGACGTGTGGCTCAAGAGCTACCTGCCGTACTTCGGGCTCACCTTCGTGGGGCTGCCGCTGCTCGTGCTGCCGCTGGGCGCCTGGGCGTCGTTGAGCATGCTGATCAATCTGGTGCTCGCCGAGCTGCTGACCAACCTGCACAGCTTCATGGTCATCGTGCCCAACCATGCGGGCGACGACCTGTACCGCTTCACGGAGCCCACCTCGAACAAGGGTGAGTTCTTCCTGCGGCAGGTGTTGGGCTCGGCCAACTTCCGGACCGGCGGCGAGGTCAACGACTTCCTCCACGGCTACCTGAACTACCAGATCGAGCACCACCTGTGGCCCGACATGTCCATGCGCGCCTACGCCCGCGCGCAGCCACGCGTGAAGGCGATCTGCGAGCGCCACGGCGTGCCCTACGTGCAGCAGTCGGTGTGGATGCGCACGTACAAGACGGTGCGGATCATGGTGGGCGCTGAGACCATGAAGGTCTACGTCGCGCCGGATCGCGCCGCCGCGTAGCGCGCGCCTTTCGAGTCGGTGGACCCGCGCACCCGCGACGAACGCCGCCTCGCGTCGCGTGACGGGCCGTGGCAGACCGTGACCTCGCGCGAGCTGGCTTGCCGCCATCCGAGCGATATCGGCAGCACGAGGTGAAACCATGAGCGCGGTGGAAGAGGTCCGCGGCGAACGCGCCGTGATCCGTTTCGAGGCCAAGAAGTGCATCCACTCCCGGCAGTGCGTCCTGGGCAGGCCGGATGTGTTCGTCCCCAACGTGGCGGGCGAGTGGATCCACCCCGACCGCGCCACGCCGGACGAGCTGATGGCGCTGGCGGCGGCGTGCCCGTCGGGCGCGATCGCGGTCGAGCGGCTGGATGGTGGCAAGCAGGAGGCGCCGCCGATCGTGAACCTCGCGCGCGTGCGCGAGAACGGCCCGGTGGCCATCCACGCCGACCTCGTGCTGGACGGCCAGTCGGTCGGCACCCGCGTCACCCTGTGCCGGTGCGGCTCCTCCAAGAACAAGCCCTACTGCGACGGCAGCCACGCCGGCGCCGAGTTCATCGCCACGGGGGAGCCCGCGACGCAGACCTCCGAGCCGCTCGCCGAGCGCGCGGGCCCGCTCTCGATCACGTCGATCAAGAACGGCCCGCTGATGGCCATGGGCAACGTGGAGGTCGTGTCGGGCACGGGCCGCACCACCAACCGCACCACCAAGGCCTTCCTGTGCCGGTGCGGTCAGTCTGCGAACAAGCCTTACTGCGACGGCACCCACGGCAAGGTGGGCTGGAAGTCGGAGTGAGTCCGGGGCAGGGGACGCGCCGTGCGCTCCCCGCCCACGCGGATCAGTTGCCGCCGAGCATGCCGGCCTTGAGGGCCGCGGTGGCGGGCTTCGGGCCGATGTAGACGCTCCACAGCGCCTCCATGAAGTCCTTGCCCTCGATGGTGCCCTTGACCACGCCCTTGACGGTCACGGTGGTGCCGGTGCCGGGGACGTAGTCGTACTGCATGGACTCGCCGCTGAGGATGTCGCCCATCCAGCCCTTGAGCTTCTCGAAGCGGTCCTTGAGGGCGGCGGCCTTGTCCGCTTGGTTGGCGAGCGCCTCGTCGAAGGCCTCGTTCACCTGGTCCTTGGTGACCTTGCCGTAGATGAAGGACATCGTGATGCGCTTGGCGGTGTCCTCCGTGATGGCCGTGGTGGACGAGGTGGTCTTGGTCGGGAGGTAGAGGCTGCCGACGTAGATGTCGAAGAAGAACTTCTCGCGCAGGCCCATGCCGTTGAGCACGAGGGCCTGGCCACCGACCGTGGCGGTGTCGGGGACGGTGACGCCGGCGAGGGTGCCCGCCTGGGCGATGGAGAGGAGACCAGAGAGGAGGACTGCGAACATGGGGGCTCCTTGACGTTCTGTGACGTTGCACGTTGCGGGTAACATGGTCGACAACACGGGCACGCATTCCGATCTTCCCCTGTTTCAAACCGCGCGCGTGTGTAGGGTGGACGCCCAGGAGCGTGGATGCCCGCTAAGGAAGTCGCGGTGGATGAGGGCTGGTGGCCCGACATCCGAAGAGCCGCTGTGTTGGTGTGGTCCTCGGGGCCCGGCCTGAGCGTCGCGCTCATCGTCTTGACGGTCGTGTCCGGGTTGCTGCCCACCGCGATGGTGTGGGTCGGAAAGCTCATCGTGGACGCGGTCGTCGCGCACGACGTGGCCGCGGCCACCCGCGCCTTGTTGATGGAGGCCGCGTTCACGGTGCTCGCCACGGCGGCGTCGGTCGGCAACGGGCTGGCGCAGGGCCTGCTCCGCACTCAGCTTGGCCACCGGGTCAACCGCTCGATCCTCGACAAGGTGCTCACCCTCGACCTGTCGCACTTTGAGGACGCGGCCTTCTACGACAGCCTCACCCGCGCCCGCCGCGAGGCCAGCACCCGCCCGCTGTCCATGGTCCGCCGCCTGCTGACCTTCGTGCAGCTTGGCTTGGCCTTGCTGGGCTCGGCGTCGCTGCTGGTGCGCTTCTCGTGGGGGGCGGCTGCCGTCCTCCTGGTCGTGGCCGCACCCAACTTCATCCACCAGACCCGCTTTGCCAAAGAGGGCTTCCGCCTGTTCAACTGGCGCTCGCCCGACAGTCGGGAGCAGGCCTACTACGAGACCGTCCTGACGCGGGAGGACTACGCCAAGGAGGTCATGCTCTACGGGCTCGGCGACTGGTTCCTCGACCGCTACCAGGCGATCTACGACCGCCTCGCGGGGGAGGACCGCCGTCTCGCGATTCGCCGAGAGTCCGTCGGCCTGGGCCTGAGCCTGGTGGGCGTGGCTGTGTTCTACGGCGTCTACGCGTGGATCGCCTGGGACGCCGTGCAGGGCAGGATCGGCATCGGCGACATGACCCTGTACCTGATGGCCTTCCGGCAGGGGCAGGGCACGCTCTCTGGCTTGGTGCAGGCTGCCAGCGGCCTCGTCGAGGACCGCCTGTACCTGTCCACGCTCGCGACGTTCCTGGCCACGCCGGTGCGCGCGCGCACGGGCAGCGCCAAGGTCGGCCCCATCCCGGGGGACGGCATCCGCTTTGAGGACGTCTCGTTCGCCTACCCGGGCGCCACCCGCGCCGCGCTCGCCGACATCACGCTCCACCTGCGGCCGGGCTCAGCGCTCGCGCTGGTCGGGCCAAACGGCTCGGGGAAGAGCACGCTGATCAAGCTGCTGACGCGCCTGTACGAGCCGACGCGCGGCCGCGTCACGCTCGACGGCCTGGACCTGCGCGAGTGGGACCACGGCGCGCTGCGTCAGCGCATCGGCGCGGTCATGCAGGACTTCGCCCGCTACCAGCTCACCGCCGGTGACAACATCGGCCTGGGCGATCTGACCCGCGCCGATCTGCCCGGCGCGCGCGAGGCGGCCGCCGAGCGCGGGCTCGCGTCCGACGTGGTGAAGGAGCTGCCCGCCGGCCTGGAGACGCGGCTCGGCCAATGGTTCAAGGGCGGCGTGGACCTGTCCGGCGGCCAGTGGCAGCGCATCGCGCTCGCGCGCGCCTTCCTCCGCATCGACGCCGATCTGCTCGTGCTCGACGAGCCCACCTCCGCGATGGACGCCGACGCCGAGGCCCAGCTCTTCGTGCGCCTGCGCGAGGCGGCCGTCGGTCGCATGGCGATCCTCATCAGCCACCGCTTCTCCACCGTCCGCCTGGCCGACGAGATCTTGGTGATCGACGGCGGGCGCATCCAAGAGCGCGGCAGCCACGAGGCGCTGATGGCGTCGGGCGGCACGTACGCGCGCCTGTTCACGCTCCAGGCGGCCGGGTACCGTTGATCGGGCCTGCGCCGTCCGGGGCGGACCCGACGGGATAGGGGGCGCGGCGTCGCTCGCTCCTTGGACGCTCGGATCTGCCCCTGATGAACTTGGACTTCCAGTCGCTGCCGCTGTCCGCGGACCTGCTCGCCGTGATCGCCGAGCTGGGCTTCACCTCGCTCACGCCCATCCAGGCGGCGAGCATCCCGGTGCTGCTCGAGGGCAAGGACCTGATCGGGCAGTCCAAGACCGGCAGCGGCAAGACGGCGGCGTTCGCGCTGCCCATGCTGCAGAACCTCGACCCCGAGCGCCGCGACCTCAAGGGCCTGGTGCTCTGCCCCACGCGCGAGCTGTGCGCGCAGGTCGCCCGCGAGATCCGCAGGCTCGGCCGCCGGCACAAGGGCTTGCAGGTGCTGGAGCTGGCGGGCGGGACCGCGCTGCGCCCTCAGGCCCACGCGCTCTGGCGCGGCGCCCACCTCGCGGTCGGCACGCCCGGTCGTGTCCTGGACCACCTGGAGAAGCGCACGCTCGACCTGCGCGGCGTGGAGACCCTCGTCCTGGACGAGGCGGACCGCATGCTCGACATGGGCTTTGAGGCCGAGATGGAGGCGATCCTCGCGGCCACGCCGCCTGAGCGTCAGACCGTGTTCTTCTCCGCCACCTTCCCCAAGACGTTTGAGGCGATGAGCTCCCGCTACCAGCGCGACCCGGTCCGCGTGACGGTGGAGTCCGCGCCTGAGGACACGCGACAGATCCGCCAGGTGCTCGTGGTCGCCGACCCCGCCGACAAGGACGCCGCCCTGGCTTGGGTGCTCGCCAACCACCCGCACGAGTCCGCGCTGATCTTCGCGAACATGAAGGTCACGGTCGCGCAGGTGGAGCGCACGCTCACCAAGGCAGGCGTCAGCGCCGCCGCCCTGCACGGCGACCTGGAGCAGTACGACCGCGACCGCGTCCTCGCGCGCTTCCGCAACGCCAGCACCCGCGTGCTCGTCGCCACCGACGTGGCCGCGCGCGGTCTGGACGTGAAGGACCTCGACCTGGTCGTGAACTACGACCTGCCTCCCCAGCCTGAGATCTACGTGCACCGCATCGGCCGCACCGGGCGGGCAGGGAAGACCGGCCTGACCGTGTCGATCGCCACCACCCGCGAGGAGGCCCGCGTCGCGCAGCTCGAGAAGCTCACCGGCGTGGTGATGGAGCGCGTGGAGGTCGGCGAGCTCGCGCAGGAGACGCCCACCGAGGCCCCGGTGATCGCGCGTGACGCGCGCATGGACACGATCCAGATCGCCGGCGGTCGCAAGGAGAAGGTCCGCCCCGGCGACATCCTCGGCGCGCTCACCGGCGAGGCCGGCGGCCTGAACGCGACCGACGTCGGCAAGATCGAGATCCACGACCACTTCTCGTACGTGGCCGTGTCGCGCGCGGTGTCGCGCGCCGCGGTGCGGGCCATCAACGACGGCAAGCTCAAGGGCCGCAAGTTCGCGGCGCGGCTGGTCGAGTAGGGCATAGCGTCCGCGCGCGGAGGCACCACGGGTCCTCCCGCAGCGGGCCACGCCCCTCGCGGCGGGCGCATAGGCACCACGCGTCGTCTCGCAGCGGGCCACGGCCGTCGCGCCTAGGCGCCACGCCTCGTTCGGCTGCGGGCCAAGCCCGCCGCGTCTGGGCAGGGCTGCGCCACACGCCTCAGGGCGCGGGTCACTCGACTTGGGTTCGACTCTGGTTTCGCCGAGTCAGGCCCGCCCCGACCACATGGCCGAGGCGAGCAGGCGGGCGGCCCTAGTGGGGGCCGCCGAGCTCATCACCAGCGATCGCCGCCGCCGCCGCCGCCGCCGTAGCCGCCGCCGCCGCCGCTGCGACCACCGCCGCCGCCGCCATAACCACCGCCGCCACCACCTGCGCCGCCGCCGAAGCCGCCGCTACGGGGAGGACGTGGCTCCATGGGCCGCGCTTCGTTGACCACCAGGCCACGACCGCCAAATTGCTGACCATTCATTTCATTGATGACGGTTTGCGCTTCGGCGTCGCTTCCCATTTCCACAAAGCCAAAGCCTTTGGAGCGACCCGTGTCGCGTTCCATCATGACTTTTGCGCTGGATACAGAACCGTGTGCTGCAAAAGCTTGTTGCAGATCTTCATCACGGAAAGAATAAGGCAGGTTGCCTACGTAAAGTTTGTTGC
>CAIOSP010000032.1 GCA_903861005.1 uncultured Pseudomonadota bacterium | reverse complement strand
ACAACGCGTTCTTCCACACCACCGACGAGCGGGACGCTGCGCTCCGTTCTACCTTCCGCCGCTTCCAGAGGAACCCGGCCATGCTCGCCGGTCATGTCGCCAGGTTCCTATGATCCCGAGTCACCGCGATGCTGGTTAGCTTCGGTTCATCAGCATCATGCCGAACGCCGTCAGGCCCAGCACGCCGCCCATGAAGAAGAAGGTGACCGTGTAGACGGGCACGCTCCCGTACCAGGCGTGGTCTGGGAACAGCGCGAAGGTGCCGCACAGCAGCATGCCGACCGACCCGATGGCCGCGATGCGGCGATTCTCGCGACGCTCGAGGCGGGCCTCTACTTCCGGATCCATCACGGTGCGCACGTCCAACCTGAGCCGCTGGGCGTCGAGGTCGTCGAGGAACTGCGACAGCGAGATCGGCAGGCGCCGCGCGACCGAGGACAGCGTCAGCCCGTGGTAGAGCATGTCGCTCTGGATGCGCGTGAAGTCGAGCCGCTCGCGGATGAGCTTCTCGATGTACGGCGCGGCGGCGGCGATTGGATCGACCTCGGGCAGCAGCGCCTTGGCCAGCCCCTCGGCCGTCATCAGCGCCTTGAAGAACATGGTGTATTCGCGCGGGATGCGCGCCCCGTTCTCCGACGCCTTGCGCGCAAGGTCGATCACGAACGGACCGAGCTGCATCTCACGCAGCGAGTTCCCGGCCCAGTGCTTCTCGATCACCGCGGTGGTGGCGCGCTCGACGGCCCGGTAGTCGACGCGCTCTTTCTTGATCGCGATGCCGTAGACGATGTGCGCGATGGAGCGCGTGTCGCCGCGCTGCAGCGCGAAGATGATGAAGATCACGTCGTTGCGCATGTCGGCCGTGAGACGACCCGTCATGCCCCAGTCGATGAGGCCAATGACGCCGCCCTCCATCACGATCACGTTCCCGGGGTGCAGGTCCCCGTGGAAGAAGCCGTGCACGAAGAGCATCTCGTAGGCGACTGCCAAGAAGCGATCGCCGACCGCCGCCATGTCGTGGCCCGCGTCGCGCGCCTCGCGGATCTTCACGCCGCGCAGGCGCTCCATGCAGAGCACGCCCTTGGTGGAGAGATCAGCGTGCACCGTCGGGATGTGCACGCGCGCGTCGCCTTCAAAGTTCGCCGCCGCGCGGCGCATGTTCTGCGCCTCCGCCGTGAAGTCGAGCTCGAGCAGGATCGAGTTCTCGAACTCCGAGACCACGCCCTCCATGTCGACGCTGTTCGTCTCGGGGAACTCGTGCGCGATGCGCTGCGCGAGGAAGTGCAGGATGGCGAGGTCCGAGCGGATCACGCGCTCCAGCCCCGGGCGCTGGATCTTGAACACGACCTCTTCGCCGGTCTTGAGCGTGGCGGCGTGCACCTGCGCGATGCTCGCCGTGGCGAGCGGCACGGGGTCAAAGTCCGCGATGCGATCGCGCCAGCCCGCACCCAGCTCCTTGGTCAGCTGCGCGTAGACCGAATCCAGCGGCATGGCGCCGACGTTGTCCTGCAGCGACTCGAACGCGGCGATGTACTCTTCCGGCAGCACGTCGGGCCGCGTGGAGAGCACCTGCCCCAGCTTCACGTAGGTGGGGCCGAGGTCCTGCAGCGCCGCCAGCGCCCGGGCCGGCGTCGAGATCATCTCGTCGGGGTCCACCTTGGGCAGCCCCGGGATGTCGACGCCCCTGAGCAACAGGCCGAACCCGTGCCGGATCAAGATCTGCGCCACGTCCCGCAGGCGCGTCAGGTCGCGGAAGCGGCTGGGCACTCGCTCGACGGTCTGGACGATGGGACGAACAAAGCGCACGGGGAACCCCACGGCGGGAGTCTATCGCGCGCGCCGACGCGGGGGCCCGTATGGCCCGACAGCACCTAGTACCGGGTGGCCGGGTCCCACACGGCCAGCTTGGCGGCCAGCCCGAAGTGGTCCGAGCCCGTCCCCGGCGCCACCTGGACCTCGTCGACGTCCACGCTGCCGCCCACCAGGATGTGGTCAAGCGGCAGACCCAAGGGCCCGAGCTGAGTGGGCCAGGTGGCGCCCACCCAGCGCCAGGCGGCGGCGTCACGCAGGTGGCCGTCAAACAGCAGCCCGCGGAACTGGCGCGTCCATGGCGTGGTGTTCAGGTCGCCCATCACGACCAACGGCCCGGTGACGCCCTGCGCCAGCTTGGCGGCGGCCACCAGCTGCGCGTCCCGCTCGGCGCCGCCGGGATCATCCACAGGGGTGATGGGGTGCAGGCCGATCACCGTGACGGTGACGCCCTCACCCTCCTCCGAGCCGCCCATGCGCAGCTCGGCGCGCACGCCGTAGGCGGTGGCGATGCCCGACCACGGCAGCAGCTCCGACGACACGATCGGCAGCCGCGACAGGATGCCGAAGCCCCAGTTGGAGTCGTCCGGGTACATCGACCGGTACTTGAAGTCGCCGAGCGCCACCAGCTGCTGCTTCCACTTGGGCGACAGCTCCTCTAGGATGACGACGTCCGCATTCGCCCCGCGGATGGTGTTCATCACCTGCTCGTAGCGCACGCTGTCGCTGTTCACGTTGTAGGTCATCACCGTGAGCGGGCGCGTCTTCAGCGGCCGCGTGGGCAAGCGACTGACGCCCACCGGCAGCGCGCGCGGCGGCACCCACAGGCCATTCGCCGCGGCGAGCAGCAGCCAGACCGCGGCCTGACGCGGCAGGCGCAGCGCCAGCAGCAGCACCGACAGCAGCGTCGCCGCCACCGCGGCGTGCAGGCGGAACGGCACCAGGCGCTCCACCCAAGACGGCAAGATGGGCAGGTAGGTCAGCACGGTCAACGCGCCCGCGGTGAGCGCCAGCCCCCACGCCGCCCGCCCCAGCTCGTCCCGCAGCTTCACCATGGCCACCACCTCCCGCCCCGTCGCAGCACCACCACCACGTCATGCCACGGCAGCAGCGCGTCTGGCCCGTCCGCGGTGGTGAAGTCGGCGTCGGCGAAGATCGGCGGATCGCCCAACAGGTCCTCCGGGATGGGGTCGACGACCGCCTCCACCGCTCCCCAGCGGTGCGTGCTCGGCGCCAACGCCAACGCGGGCCACGCCTTGGACGGGACAACCACCTCAAGGAACAGGTCGCCGTCGGCCAGCCAGGCGCCGTCGCCCAGCGCCAACCCCATGCGGTGGAAGTCGGGCGCGAAGGGCAGGCCGGTCACGCGCCGCTCGTTCTCGTCCTGCAGGTCGTCCTCGTCGCCCAGGTGGTCGTCGCCCGCGCGCCACTCCAGGTGGTGCTGAAGCTCGTGGCGGATGGTCTCCCACAGCTCGCCGTCCCAGTCGAAGTCCGGATCGTCCGCGGCGATGTTCACGAACGAGCCGTGGAAGAGCGTGATGCGCGACGTCACCGGCGCGCCGGGGATGGCCATGATCGCGTCGTCGGGCTCGCACCAGCCGTAGATCCAGCTCTCCTCGAACTCCTCGTTGGAGCGCGACCCCGGGTCGACCACAAAGGCCGACACCCCCTCGCGAAAGCGAGCGGGGATGGCGTTGTAGTGCTCGAGCGCGCGACGCGCGAAGTCCGACAGTTCCATGGGGTCAGGACGTACCGCGTTCGTCTACGAGGCGGTCGATCGCGGTCGCCATGACGATGTCGCGAGTGGTCAACCCGCCCACGTCACGGCTCCACAGGCGGATCTCCAGGACGTTGTAGGTGTTGGACCACTGCGGGTGGTGATCGAGCTTCTCGGCCAGCAGCGCGACGCGCGTCATGAACGCGAAGGCGGCGCTGAAATCCGCGAAGCGCAACGCGCGAACGATCGCGTCCTGGTCGACGTCGTGGGTCCAGTCTGGAAGACTGGCGAGGGCCTCGGCGCAGGCGTCGTCGGTGAGCTTGTGGGTCACGAGGGCTCCGGGTGGCCGGGTTCGCGGCGCTGTCTGCGAGCGATTACCCTCTCTGCGCGCAAGGTGTGCGCTGGGGAGCGTTCATGGTGTCCACTCGGCTGGGCGTGTTCTTGTTTGCCTTGGCTCCGGTGGCCACCAGCCGCTGCGCCAAGGAGGAGCCGGTGGTG
This sequence comes from uncultured Pseudomonadota bacterium, assembly GCA_903861005.1. Lineage (GTDB taxonomy): Bacteria > Myxococcota_A > UBA796 > UBA796 > CAIOSP01. The sequence continues at coordinate 1,358 of CAIOSP010000032.1, read as the reverse complement.
ACCGACGACACCTGCCCCACCGAGCTCGCGGACGTGCAGAGCCAGCTCGACGACCTCACGGCCGCGTGTACGCCAGGCCCCATCCCCAGCCGCGAGGGTGGCGTGGTGGTGTCGGACGACGGCGAAGCCGTGCTGAGCGTGCCGCCCGGCGCGCTGGCGAGCGACGCCACCGGCACCATCGCACCCTTGGACACGCCGACGGGCGACGTGGCCTTCGGCTCGCAGGTGGTCGACATCACGCTGTACGACAGCTCGGGGAACGAGATCACCTCGCTCGACCACGAAGTCACGATCTGCCTGAAGTCCAACGGCGCGGGCGGGGACACCAGCTGCTTGGGCTACCTCGACACGTCGTCGGCCAAGCCCACGTGGCGCTGCGAGGACGAGTGCCTGAAGCCGCGCAAGGACCTGCTGTGCGGCAACACCACCCACTTCACGAACTTCGCGATCCTCCTGACCGGCGGCGGCGGCGGCAAGTGCAACAGCGACGACAACTACATCCTGCGTCGCGAGGGCGGCGTCGCCCGCTCGGAGGACGGCGCGGCCTTTGTGTCCGTGCTCCCCGGCGCGCTTGAGGCCGACACCCAGTTCACGATCGTGCCCGGCGCGCCGCCCAAGGCGGACGTCGCCCGCATCTCCGACATCTACACCTTCGGCCCCGCGGGCCTGAAGTTCGGCGAGACCGCGCGCGTCTGCCTGGACGCCACCACGCCTGACACCAAGGCCGGCTGCCTGGGCTTCATCGACGAGACGGTGGACCCGCCGAAGTGGGTGTGCCAGGACCCTTGCGTGAAGCGCGTGGACGACACGATCTGCGGCGAGACGGACCACTTCACGAGCTTTGCGATCTTGCTGAACGGTGGGCTGTCGGACGTGGAGTGCGCGAAGAAGTAGGCGCGCAGGAGGATTGGGTTGACCACTTCGCATGAGACGCTTCACGCCACGAAGGTCTGGGTCGTCGGCCGCACCGTCTACGTGGCGCTCAACGATGGGCGCGAGGTCGGGTTCCCCGCGGACCGCTTCAAGCGCCTCCGAGACGCCAGCGATGACGCGCTGCGGCTGGTGGACCTGCGGGCAGCCGGCACCGCGCTCCGGTGGGACGCGCTCGATGAGGACCTGACCGTTCGCGGGATCCTCGAGGGGCGGTTCCAGTTGCCCTGGACCTCCGCCGCCTGACCGCCCGGGGACGCTGCGCGGCGTCCACCTCACCGACGCAGAGCTAACCAGCATCGCGGTGACTCGGGATCATAGGAACCTGGCGACATGACCGGCGAGCATGGCCGGGTTCCTCTGGAAGCGGCGGAAGGTAGAACGGAGCGCAGCGTCCCGCTCGTCGGTGGTGTGGAAGAACGCGTTGT
>CAIOSP010000031.1 GCA_903861005.1 uncultured Pseudomonadota bacterium | reverse complement strand
GCGACCGCGATCCCCTTCTGCACCCCCGGCTCACCGACCTGTCGAGCCCTTCCGCTCCGCGCCGACCGGGACCGCAAACCCGCTCGCCGACCCGCGCGCGCACCTACGCCTTCGCGGTCAACCCGTCGTAGCTGCCTGTCGATGTCCTCCCCCGCCTCGCCCCGTCACCGAACCGACGACGTCGCCTGTGGGTCTCCGCGCGCCCGCGCCCCAAGCAGAACCAGGCCGCCCTGGCCAGCGCGCTCGTCGTCCAGCCAGCGCAGCAGGTCGCCGCTCGCCGCCAGCACCAGCGCCACTTGCCGCATCCGGCCGCCGCACCCGGGGCAGGTCTGAGGGTCTTGTTTGAATACCCGCAGGATCAGCTCACCCCAGGCGATCCAGCGCCGCCGCGGGCGGTCCACGTACACCTCCGGCACGTCCGCGCGACGACGGAGCACGGGCACGATCGCCGACCGCAGCTTCGACGCCGGCGCGAACACACCGTGGTAGCGGATCAGGTGCTGTCCCTTCGGTGGCACCTGCGCCGCCAGGCGCCCCACGAACTCCAACGCGCTGAACACCACCGCGTCCGTCCCGTCGTCCCACACGTTTCGAAGCCGCAGTTGGACCCGGTCGCCGGGGAGCGCGTACAGCCGAGACAGCGCCACCGCAGGACGCAGTACGTACCGACAGATCTTCTCCAGCCCCTCGCGGTCCTTCGCGGCCACCCGCACCCCCGCGTGCAGACTCGTCCACCCTTCAGACGCCTCCAGCCCCGCCCCGTGACGCCGCGGGCGCCGCTCGCCTCGCTTGCGCGACGCCCCCTGCGACCACGACGGCCCGAACGCCGAGCGGTTCATCAGCGACGCCAGCTCCAGCACCTGCTGCGCGTCGTCGGGCTCCAGCTCGTCCGCGGCACGCGCGGGGATCAGGCGCGCCAGGTCCGCCGCCACCGCCTCGACCACCGTCGACACGTCGCCCAATGTCGGGGGGCTGGTCGAACGGAACTGCACGGCGCCGTCCGGGTCGGCGGACCAGCTCCCGTCGGCGAACAGGACGTGAAAGTGGACGTTCAAGTTCAGCGTCGAGCCGAACCGCTGGATCGCGGTCACGCTGCCCGGATGGAACGGCGTGAGCGGGATGTGGGGAACCGACGGAGACGGCGTGGATCAGGTCAGCACGAGATGTGTAGGATCCTCAGCCTTCATGTGGCTCGCCGTCCACCGCGGCTGCCGCATCCTCAACCGCGCGGCTGGAGCACGACCTGGTCGAGGTTTACCACCGCACCACATGTTCCTGCTTCGGTCCAATACACCTGGGCAACCTCCAAGGGCGCCGAGACAGCGCCGACCAAGTACAAGGAGCGGTGGCCCTGCTGCCAGGTCACGTCTGCATCCCCGCAAACGCCTTCGTCCAGCTTGGTTTGTGACTCCGTCTCGGTCCACGTCGGCAATGCTCCGGTGGCGCTGTCGGTGACATCACGGGGAGCCCACGCGATATCGGCGTCCGCGATCGAGGTCGCCGCGAGGATGGCGTGCCCTGAAACGTCGATCTCGCCGTCGCCGCTTCGCAACGCAAAGCGAACCAATGCCCAGAGTTGGTGCCCCTGCTCAACGCCGCCACCGTCCGGCGGATGATCGAACGCGCCCAACACCTCCAAGAGGTCCACAGTGACGGCGGGATGGGCGAGCAAGAACCCGGGGTAATCCCCCCCGTCCGCGACAGGAGTGTACTGACGCGAGCCCACGATCTCCACGACATCGTTCGCCGAGAAGCCAAATTCGGACGCCGAGTCGACCGGGATCGGCTCGTCGGCGGGTGACGACCAGCCCGACTCGCGCGTCGGTGCGCAGCCTAGCAGCGGCAACATGAGCAAGGCGGAGCGTGTCACAGGAGGGCCAAGATGTCGAGCCTATGCGCTGGAATGCGAGGGCCGGATTGGCGCTTCCACGTCGGGCCTTCAAGGAAGGCGCTCCAGACCGAATCCACGATGCCCGGATCCGTCGAGTCGCAAGGCTCCGTTCCTGCGCAATGGAATACCGGCGAGCCGGACTGTCCCCCCATCCCATCGCCTTTCCAGCGCGCACCCAATCCCAGGAAGTCCGTCATGTCCACATCATCTTGAAAGTAGAGTCGACGACCACTGTCCACGTCCGAGTCAGACCCGGGAATGATGAGGTTGGGCCCGCAGGAGACGGGATCATGGCCAGGGTAGCCAAAAGAGAAGATCTGCTTCCCCGTCACGAGAGTCGCGTTTGACAACGTCTGACTCGTCGTGGAACTAGGCATGTCCGACACCAGAGTCACAACCGCCCAGTCCTCCGCCCAGTCGAAGTCCGTCGAAGAGGTCCGATTGTGCGACGGGTTGGGCGCAATGCTGTCGAACTCGACACACGCTCCGCCAAAGCTGTTTCCCCAAGCGCAAGCGAACTGCCCCGCGGCCGGAATCGGCGTATCCGGATCGCCGGCAGGCGTCGTCACACAATGCGCCGCAGTCAGCACGTGACGCCGGTCCAACAGGACGCCAGAACAGAAGCCGGACGACGATGAGGCCAACATCACGCTCGCCTTCTGACGGGATGTGAGTTGCGCGGCCTCTGTCCTGCTCTCCCCATTCCAGACCGAATCCTGGTTCAGCGAAGGGAAGCAGCCGACGCCCCAGCTGAGCGGCGTGTAGGTCACCCATTCCCCGATAAGATCATCTCCCGGCGAGGCGGAATCCGCGTCGTCCTGGAAACCCGCCGTCTCGCCCATGTCGGCCAGCTTGCGATCCGCGTCCTCCCCTCGCAGCCGCCATTGTTGGCGGTCGATGGAGTCTACCACCCAGGTTCTCCCCTCGCGATCGTACCGCTGCTGGAGCCACAATCTCTCCTCCGCGCCCGGATCGTCACCCTGCACGCCATCGACGAAAACCGTCGCGGATGTCCAAGGCGGTGGATGGTTTGGGTACCGCACCTGACCGGCGTACCTCCAAGTGACGACCTCCTCTCGCACGAGCGCGGAGCGATCGAACTCCTCGTGCAGCGCGAACGACCAAGTCCCGTCCCCGTTGTCCAGGGTCGGCAGGTCAGGAAGCTGCGCCTCCGCATCCATGCGCTGACTTCCCTTGAGCACAAAGTTCACGTTCGCATCGACGGACTCATGGTCCCGTTCTGAGCACGCAGCCAAGGACCAAAAGAGAAGCGCGACGGTTCTTTGCACAAATCCCCCATTTGCTAACACCGTACCACGTGAAGAGCATGTTGTGCACCCATGAATGATCACTTAATCCGCGCGAGCACAGGCAAAACAATGTCCTCCCCCCGCTTCCGAAGCTCTACCACAGCCAGTCGGCGACCGCAGATCCCCTTCTGCACCCCCGGCTCACTGACCTGTCGAGCGCTTCCGCGACACGCCGACCGGGACCGCAAACCCGCTCGCCGACCCGCCGCAGGCTCTCTCCAAGGCCGAAATCGTCGAACGGCGAGGCTTGTCTCAGTTGGCAGAATGGCCCGCCACATCCTCCGCGGAGGCGACGGGCCCGCAGCTCGTTGACCGTCTGAGGAACCGACTTAGGGCGCCGCAATATCCAGGTCGATGGAGTAATCACCCGCGCCGACCTTTCCGATCTTGCAGAACCCCACACCAGCAGACGCAGACGCCGACATTTCGAGCCCGAGAACCCACCCTTCGTTCGAGTTGAAGGTGTAGCAGTTTACGCCCGTCCAGACTGTGTTGTTCGCCAGCCGAGCAGCTACGGTCTTTGCCTCATACGAAAAGCCAGTTGCGAGCGCGTACGCCTTCCTCCCTGCCCAGCCGGCTGCCCGGTCCACAGCGAGAGTGGTCGAGGGCGTTGCGGTGTCGTCGCCTGTCAGCCAAGCGGTCTCATTTGCGGCGAAAACTGGGGTGACAGTGACGCTGTTGCCGCCCAGCGTACAAACCTTCGCAGTGGGGGCGGTTGTTGGCCAGGATGCCGTGTTCAACACGACGGAGAAGTAGAGGTCGCCGTCCTTGATCTCACACGAGATGGGCGAGCCGGTGAAGGTGACCACTTGGTCAGCCTGACCATCCGCGACGTCCTTGATGTGCCGTCCAAAGACGACGTCCTCAGCGGTGCCGGTGAGGGTCGTAGGAGGAGCCACGTTGGCGATAGGAATCTCGAGGACGTAGGACGTTGCATTGGCGGAGCCGATGCTCAAGAGCAGCGAGAGCGAAAACATGGTTGCATTCCCTAGTGGTTGAAGATGTGAGGTGAGGGCTAAGGCATGATGACGATAGGGCCGGACGTGCACATGAACGTGCAGGTCGTCGGATTCACGACGCAGGTGCCAAAATCCCCGCACGACGCGGAGCAGTCGGCCTGCAGTTCCGCCACGGAACATGGAGGTGTAACGGCGGTCCCTTTTCCACACGTAGGCGCCGCCAGAAATGGAATCAGCGCGACGAGAAAATACGCCTTCTTCGGCATTGGAGCCCCTGTTAGATTGAGAGCACCCAAATCCGATCGGACTTCAGTGTCTGCAAGCTCTACACCGTAGTCGGAGCACAGGCAAAACAATCTCCTCCCCCCGCTTCCGAAGCTCTACCACAGCCAGTCGGCGACCGCGATCCCCTTCTGCACCCCCGGCTCACTGACCTGTCGAGCCCTTCCGCGACACGCCGACCGGGACCGCAGGCCCGCCCGCCGAGCCACGCGCGCACCTCCGCCTTCGCGGTCACCGCGCCGTAGCTGCCTCTCGATGTCCTCCCCCGCCTCGCCCCGTCACCGAACCGAGCGTCGCCCAGCGCGAGGTCGTGCCACCCGCCGGTCGTGGGCAGCTCGTCCATCCAGGCGTAGCGATCGACGAAGAACTGATCGAGCGCGTCGGGGTAGCGGAGCAGGCAGCCGATGCGGTCGTCCGCGTCCGTCCAGCAGACGGCGGCGTTTGGCTCGGCGACGAGCTCGTTGGCGCAGGCGACGTCCGGAAGGTTCTCCTCGGTGATCGCGCCCGTGGCCCCGATGTGGCCGTCGGCGTCGAGCGCGAGGACGGAGAGGTCGTACCAGTGGCGAGGGTCGAACTCCTCCAGGAAGGCGGCCAGGTCGACCCATGCGCCGGGCAGGACCAGATCGGCGGCGGGTGCGAGGTCGCCCAGCTGACGCCGGTGGCAGGTGATGTCGCCGTTCGAGCCTAGCGCGCAGGATCCACCAGCGAACAGCGCAATGCCGGCCAGATCGGCGTGAGGGACGACGTCCGGGAGCCAGCCGGGATCGAAGGCCGCGAGGCAGGTCAAGGCTCCCGAAGCGGTCACCACACAGACCGTCGCCTCGCCGTCACCGGTGGACACCGACGCCCACGCGCCGGCCGCATCACCTGGCCACCCAGGTGGCACCCGAAAGCTGAAGTCCCCGTCGTCCACGGCGTCGTGCCCACCCCAGACCCGCCCGCCCGTGGTGGGGCTCCAGACCGCGCCGAGGACCCCGTTGGCGGCGATCTTGGTGCGCTCATCCGTGCTCCGCGGCTGGCACCTCGTCGCCACGTCGCTGTCTGCGGTGGCGGCGGCGTCGTCGCGCACGCCAAGCTGCCCCGCGTCCTGGCAGGCCACGAGCAGAAACGACGTCAAGGCAAGGAGGATTCGCATATTGCTCGGCGGGCTCCTTGGGTGGTGGTGCGGAGTCCCGCATTCAACTCCCGAGCAAGGTAGCCGTTTTCAAGCGACCGGCGCCCGGCTTCAGAACGATGTCTCCCAGTTTCGACCCGCAGTGAACACGCGCAGCACCGTCACCGTCTCCTCGTCGACGGTGAATGCGATGGTCAAGCGGCGCTCGAAGCCCATGATCCGGAGGCCGGGTCGAACGTCGGAGCGGACATGTCCATCGGGTGCCACGACGGCGCGTCGCTCCTTCACTCACGATCCGCGAGTGCCCGGGCGTGTCGGGCGCGGATCGCCCCGAACACCTCCTCCATGCTCCGAGCACGCGCGGGATCCACCTGCATGGCGTCGTAGACCGGCGCGACCTCGTCGCGCAGCCAGCGCTCGACGGCCGCGTCGCGCTCCTGCAGCGCGCGCAGGCCCGCACGAACCACCTCGCTCGCGGACGCGAAGCTGCCCGACGAGACCAGCTCGTCGATGAAGGCCACGTGCTCCGCGGGGAGGCTGAAGGTGCGCTTCTCGGCGTGGGCCATGGTGCTCTCCGTCGGTATGACTTTATCATACCTGGATGGAAGTTCCAGGAGGACTCGCGGCGGCCCCATGCCAGTCGTCATGGCGAAAGACCGAGGAACGCTGCCGCTTGCTGCTCGCCCCAGTCCGACCCAGGGTCCAGCCAGAAAGTTCTATAGGCATATACCCAGCCCGACCACTTTGCGGCCCAGGAAGAACCTCGGCTCTTCCTGGGCCGCTCTTGTTGTCCAACTCAACTGCCAGACGACAGCGACGATTCTACGCCGACCATCGGCGGTTCGAATCCCGTTGCATCGATCATCTTCAGATGCCCGTCGAGTTGCATGGCTTGGCGGGCATTTCAAGTTCTATCGGGGACGTCACGGCGCGCCGCTCGCAATCGGCTGGGTGCGACGATCTCCCTCGGACGCGCCCGACCGACGACCCGTCGAGCCTCTGCGTCCGCACGCGTGACCGGGACACCACCCGCGGACGGCGCCCCATGGAACGCAGGCCCACCACCATCACGACGCCACTCAACGAAAGCCGAAGGGCCCGTCGAAATCACCGGTGTCGTTGTCCCAAGCGACCGGCCACGAGGCAGTGTCCTCGACCACCGGACACCGCATCGGCCACACGCCTCGCACCAGTTCGCAATCACGAAGATTCAGGCCCTGCCAACTGCACCCGGTGTCTCCATGAAACCAGCGCGCGACCAAGTGGCCCGTCGCGTCCAAGAACCACCAGGAACCCTCCTCGAAGGGAGGAGCACTGATGACGACGCGATATCTTGCCCCACCTGAACGGCAGTACCCGGTCTGCACCGCTGTCCGAAGCGGCGCAGCCGGGATCCAAGAAGGCATGGAGCAGCCGTCGAACGCTTGACCCGGAACGACGCCATCGGTGTCCATGGCCGTCGTGTCGTCGGAGCACCCACACGCGTACGGGAACACGGCGGGGTCGTCCGAGTCCTGGCTACATGTGGACGTGTCCATTCCGGTCACATCGGTGTCCACGCTGGCAACGTCGGAGTCGTCCGTGTCGCAAGCTCCCGTCGACCCGCCCGGGCACGTGGTGTCGGGCTTCCCGCCGGACATGCAGGACGAGATCACAGCTGCCGATACCACCGCCGTCATGCGCCTGGGATGAACGACGCCTAGCACGGCGGCACCAAGACAGGGGCATTCCACCGGTGGAACGTGTCAAGGAACAAGATGCAGGGACTGTCCCAGTCCTGGCAGCAGGACATCCCTACCGACGTACAGTCCGTTCCCGTTCCCAGTTCCGGATAGCGCCGCTTCATGAAGAATCTGAACGCGTTCTCCATCATGTACGACGCCGAGCACGTCGAAACCTCCGCACCCGCAGGCGGAAATCGCTGGCCAGGCATCGGCTGGCCACGGGTGGTGTCGGCGAACATGATCTCGGGACCGCAGCAGTGCACGAGTTCGTGGACCAGCAGCGCAGCGAAGTCCACCGTCATGCACTCCCTGTCCTGCGGCGACGTAGTGGGATCCGCAAGGCGATCGATGTAGTTATCGCAATGGATCTTCTCTTTCACGAAGATCGTGCACCGCTGCGGGTCGAGGTCGTAGTTGACCTGAAGCAGGTTGCCAAGACTGCTCACTGGCTCGACCACCACCGTCCTGGTGACACCTACCAGACCGCCCCCTGGCATCCATGACGGATTCAGGATGCGCTCCAGACATGCACCAAGGTTGTCCAACCCGCCGTGGAGCACGCAGCCGATGAACTGGACGATGTCGGCATTTGCCCGCAACACGTCCCACGCATCGGAAATCAGGTCGTCGAAGTCGTTCCCGCTCGGACACGTGAACGCGGCGGCGCTGCGATCAAACCAGAGAGCGGTTGGTCCAGTAACGCTACGCGCCGGAACAACGGTCCGGGATGAGCCGCACAGCGGCGGCGGATCGCAGTCCTCAAATTTGTTCCACAGGTCAGTCGGGCCGAGCACGCCGTAGCCCACCCCGACCCCGAAGAGCGAATTGTCGTTCATGTCGTCGATGATCCACGGAAGGCACCCACCTCGATTCGCCATCCAGGTTGCCCAGAACGCGTCAGCGGGACCGCCATCTCCGGGCCGCAGGCCGTCGGTGATCCGGATCGGGGAGCCGTAGATGTTCGTGCACCTTCTGGTTCGAACGACGCCTTGCGCAGAAGACGTACCCGCTCTGGCAGAACGGCTGCGATGCACGTCCATTCCAAATGGGAAGGCGAATGGCCAATCGACGCCGGACATGAGCGGGTGGTTTACAGCCATCGCGGGTCCCGATCGACGTTGCGGAGGATTGGCGATTTCGATGACGCCAAACGGCCCCATGACCGAGCGTTCGGCCGAGAAGATCGGGTTGTCCGAGTACGCAGCAACGTTCGACCTGCGCCGCGCAGGCTCCGGCCCGAACGGACTACGCCCGTGCAAGTCGCAAGCCCCACGTGAGTTGCACCCGGACATGAGCCCCCCTTGAGCCGAACGAGGCTCTGTATGGACGGTAGCCCAAGCCGCGGTTCAGCGTCGAGGGAATTCGAGAATCAGCACGCTCAAGCGGCTGATCCGGCGCCGAGGGCGATGAACTCGGCCACCCTGTGCTCGTCCCATTCTGCCTCGGCGTCCACCCAGAAAGTTCTATAGACATCCAGCCAGCCCGATCATTCGTGGGGTCCCCCTTGATCACGAGGTTCAGCGGGCATTTTCTGCCTCAATCGTTGCAGCACCCGGCGATAGGCACCAGAGCCCCCCGTGCGCCGACGCAGTCCCGCGCACGTCGGCGTACTGCGACCCGACCTCCGATGGAAGTCGTCGGCCCGACAGCGAACGCGCGCGCTACCTGCTCACCGGGCACTTCGTCGCGCCGTCGACGACGCAGGACACGGGCACGCCGAAGCCACCATCGTCAGCGTCCGTGTCGGCAGAACCAGTGTCGGCGCACGACACATCCGAGAAAGTCGTCGTAGTGGCGTCCGGAAGTTCGGAAGAGACAAGTCGAAGTCGGCATGGATCAGTCCTCGCGGACGCCCGACCGCCGTTCCGCGAACCGTTAATCGACTGGCTGCCAGCGAGCAGGCGGACCACCGGTCGCGAGGAGCGGAGCTGACCGGAGGGCCCGGCGCTCCGTCACCCACGCCACGTCTTCCTCCTTCAGCACCGCGATCCAGTTCGAAAGTCGTTCGACTAGCCCGACCATCTTTCCCGAAAATCGAAGAGCCCGTCGAAGTCATGCTTCGGCGTGCTTTTTCAGTTCGAACGATCAGCAGACTCCAGGCACTTCACCACAAAGACAAGGTGAGCACAGGCAAAACAATCTCCTCCCCCCGCTTCCGAAGCTCTACCACAGCCAGTCCGCGACCGCGATCCCCTTCTGCACCCCCGGCTCACCGACCTGTCGAGCCCTTCCGCTCCGCGCCGACCGGGACCGCAAACCCGCT
>CAIOSP010000030.1 GCA_903861005.1 uncultured Pseudomonadota bacterium | reverse complement strand
CGCCATGGTAGCGGATCAAGTGCTGCCCCTTCGGCGGCACCTGCGCGGCCAGGCGCCCCACGAACTCCAACGCGCTGAACTCCACCGCCTCCGTCCCATCGTCCCACACGTGCCGGAGTCTCAGACGGCCTTGGCCGCTCTGAGCACGGCCTGCTGCGCCTGTTGCGCGACCACGCCACCTGAACGCGACGCGGAATGCGCCCCACGAGCTCCAACGCGCTGAACTCCACCGCCTCCGTCCCGTCGTCCGCCGCGTGCCGAAGCCTCAGTTGGACGCGGTCGTCGGGGAGCGCGTACAGGCTGGCGACCAGACCCGGCTCGTGCGATCAGCATCTCGGACCGCGGAGCCAGGGCGTCGGTCCACACCTCGAACGCGACGGTTCGTGTGAAGGGGGCGCCCGGTCCGATCTGGAAAGGGAGCGCCCGGTCGTACACGCCCGTCGAAGGGCACGTTGAACACGGTCACCCCCTACCCGCTCACCAGCGCACGTACTCACCCCAACAGGTTGTCCGTCCGTCCCACCGCAGCGCGCAGAACGCCCGCCCGTCCGCGTCGATGCTCCGGAAGCTCCCAACCGGCGGTCTTAGGTTGTTCCGGCTCACGTCGTTGTTGCCCCAGCAGGTGATCGTGCCTGACGCGTCCAGGGCGCAGCTGCCGTCCGTGCCCGTCGCAACCTGGGTGAACGGTCCGCTCGGCTCGGTCCGAAGCGCCGTCGACGCGGCGCCGAAGCACTCAGGATCGCCGTCGGTGCGCAGTCCGCACTGCGAGTACCCGCCATCGGCGGCGACGAAGCGCGAGGCCGTGTCGATGAGCGTGTCACTCGGCGACGTGAACCCCCAACACGCGATGCGTCCGTCCGTACGCACACCGCAGCTGCGGCGCGACGCGACCGCGAGGTCGGTGAACGTGGTCGCGGACGGCGCCATCGACTGGTTGTCCGCGTTGTCCCCCCAGCACATTGCGAGCCCCGCCGGCGTGAGCGCGCATGCGTGATCCGACTCGACATCCAGCGACGTGAACGTGCCGGACGGCGGCGCGGTCAACTTGCTGCCCATGAAGCAGGACACGGCCCCAGATGCAGCGAGCGCGCAGCCGCCTCCGCCTCCGAGTCGCACATCCGCGGCGTCAGAGGGTGGCGAGGCGCTACCGGCGCAGTCCCAGGCCGCCGCGTCGCTGCGACTGCACATCGCGTACTCGCTCGCGCGAATGTCTGTCGCCGCCAAACCAGGCTCCTCGAACCCGATGCCCGGCGAACCCCAACACAGCTCGTGGCCCTCCAACGTGAGGCCGCACGAGGTCTGACGGAGGTCCACGTCCAGGGACAGGAAGTGCTGACCGGGCGGCACGTCGAGCTGATGACGGTCGTTCAACCCGAAGCACGTGGCGACGCCGAACGCATCCAGCGCGCACCCGTGATCCTGGCCCAGCGAGACCTGCACGTAGTGACCAGTCGGCATGGTCCACGGCGTCGTCGCCTGCGGCCAACAGGACAGCGTGCCGTCCGTGTGAATCGCGCAGGCCTGCCAGTCACTCATCACGACCTGGCTGTACGTCCCCGTGGTGGGCGCCTGGATCTCGATGTCCGAGGTGGGATCACCCCAGCACTTGATCGACTGGTCGAACTGCACGCCGCAGACGTGATTCCAGTACCCGGTGACCTGCTGGTACCCACCCGCAGGCGCCAGGGTCTCGAACGTGCCGGCGTAGTTTCCCCATGCGTCAATCGATCCGTCCGCACGCAAGCCGATCGCCGAGCGCCCGAACGCCGTGAGGTCCACGAAGGGGCCGACCGGCTCGTTCTCCAGATGATCGCTGGAACCGAACGCCAACCCGTAGCACTCTGCCTCGCCGCCGGGCGTCAAGCCGCACGCAAAGCGATCGGCGAGCGAGACCTTGCTCCACTGGCGGCCGGTCGGCACCGACGCCGCCAGGTACATGTTGCTTCCCCAGCACCGCGGCTCGCCGTGCTGGTCGATCGCGCACGAGGTCGCGTGCTCGACGCCGAGCGCCTCGAAACGACGGTAGTCCTCAACGGACACCGAGGCGCTCTGTCCCGGCTGACCGTCGACGTGACCGTCGTTCGCCACCGCGTAGCAGGACCAGGTGTCGCCCGGCGACAGCGTCGTCGACGGCACGGTGTCGCCCGCGCGCCAAGTGGTCCCGGTCACGATCAGCGACGCGGGCGCGCCGTTCCTCAGCCACCCGATTCGGTAGGTGAGCGAGTCGCCGTCCGCGTCGGTCGCCAACGCGTCGAGGCGACAGATCAGGTGCTGCTCGTTCGGCGTCACGGTGCCCGTGTCCGGGATCAGCGTGACGGCTGGTGCGCTCGGCGGGTGGTTCCCCACGGGGTTGTCGGTGTCGAGGCCGAACAGGTCGGTGTCCGTGGGCAGCACATCGGTGTCGACCACCACGACGTCGGTGTCGGGCGCGACGTCCGTGTCGACCACCACGATGTCTGTGTCCGGCGCGACAGCCGTGTCGACCACCACGACGTCGGTGTCCGGCGCGACGTCCGTGTCGGCTGGTGCGTCGCTGTCCGTGTCCCCGATGTCCACGACGTCGGAGTCCGTCGCCGTGTCCGCGCCACCCGCGGGCGCGCCGGCGAAACCCATGCTGAAGTGCTCAATGTCGGCCTTCGCCTCGTGGCCGGCGACGACGGTCTGGAGCGGGGTGAAGTTCGTGCCATCCGACGACCAGCGCACCGCCGTCTGCGCCGCGCCGTCCGTCGCGAGCGTGAGGTGCGCGGGCAACACAAAGACCAGCCCATTCGGACCGAACTCGAATGCCGGCGAGTGCGCCTCGGCCGGGTGCGGGTGCACGGCGAGGCGGTGCAGGGTGACTTCCACCACGTGATCGAGCGCGCCAACGGGCACGACGAGCTCCGCTCCGTCCACGGAGATCGTGCCGCCGTCAGGTCCGATCGTCTGCGTGGCGACGGCCTCGTCCGAGTCGCGTCCGTCGTCGACGCCCGGATCCGTGTCGACCCCCGAGTCCGAGTGAGGGCCGGCACAGGCGACCACCGAAGACACGACACAAGCACGTACGAAGGACAATTTCCGCATGGTCCCCCCTTCGTGTCGACCGTAGCACACTCCGCATTGGCGACCAAAGGAGCCCAGGCGTTTCGGGCTCCTCCGCCCGCTTCCGAACGTCTCCGCGCGCGCGATGCCACCCGCGATCCGATTCGGGCTCCGCGCGCCCGCGCCCATGGCGTGCCCGGTCACGCCTCGACGATGCGCAGGCTCGTCGCGCGGCTGGCGGCGAACGTCGCGGCCCCTGGCCCGCGAGCCCAGTGGGTCCGCGGCCGGTCACGAGGCGGGGCTGGGGGGCGCGTGGACGTTCAGCGCGCCTACCGGCTCTCGGGCCGGTCGGCGTCGTCGAGCGGCGACTCCTGCCGCTCGATCGCACCGTCCTTGTCGCTGTCGCGGCGGCGGCCGCGGGCGGGCTCCGCTTGGTCGCCCTCAGACGACAGCTCGCCGGACGGGCGGGCGTCCTGGTCCTGGTCAAACTCCTCCTCGTGCTCGTCCGTCGGCCCATCCTGCTGTTGCTGCTGCTGCTGACGCTGCGGCAGCTGCTGGCCATCGTCCTCCTCGACGCGGACGCCGGGCGCGTTGGGCGTGGCGGCCGGCGGCGTGGCCTCCTTGGTGGGGTGCTGGGTGGTGGGCTTGTCGCTCTGGTTGGGGTTCATCGCAGTCCTCGTCGTGAGACCGTGGAGGGAGCGCGAGGCGGGTCTCGCACCTTGCTCCTGTCCCATGGGCCCGATCGATCGCGGCCCCCAATTCGAGTGACGCTCCGAGGCCACCCGTGTCGTCGCGTGCGGTACGTACGGTCGCGCCGATCGCGGAGCGTCGTTCGATTCCAGACGCGGCCTCGCGACGCATACGCAGGGAGGGTCGCGGTACGCACGCGACAACAGGAGCGACCATGAGCGAGCCCGAGCCCCCCGCCGATCCCCGACCCACCACCCCAACGCCCGTGCCGGAAGAGCTGCCCGGGCGACCCGACGCGCCCACCGAGGTGCCCGGCACACCGCCCGCGCACCCGCAGCCGACCCCACCGACCGCCACCGCGTGAGGAGGTCTCCCGCATGAACGACCCAGGCTGGGCGGAGCCGCTCAAGCGCGTCGCGGCCTACGTGGAGGCTTGAAGCGGGCGTGATCGGGCGCTCGCGCCAGTTCGGGCCGGTCACGGTCGCCGCGCTGCGTGATCTCGCGTCCCATCCACGGCGTCGACCTTGGCTACGCCATGCCGACATCCTCAACAATTTCGCTAGAGCACAGACATTTCAAGCTCCTCCCGCCACTTCCGAAGGTCGACGCCCGTGCGCGCCCGCGATCTTCTTCCGCGCGCCCCGCTTACCCGCGCGACGACGCTGCGACGCAGCCGAGCGCGCCGCGCCCCGCCCGCCCGCCGACCCGCGTGCGCACCTCGGCCTTCGAGGTCACCCCGCCACAGCAGCCTGTCGATGTCCTCACTCGCGTCGCCCCGTCACCGAACCGACGCCGTCGCCTGCGGGTCCCCGCGCGCCCGCGCTCCGAGCAGCACCACGCCGCCCTCGGCCGCCCGGTCGGACGGACGGACACGCTCGTCGTCCCGCGAGCGGAGCACGTCGCCGCTCGCCGCGGGCACAAGCGCCACCTAGTAAATTCGGCCTCCGGAGCCCGGGCAGGTCTGCGGGTCTTGTTTGAAAACCCGCAGGTTCGGCTCACCTCAGGCGATCCACCGACGCCGCGGGTGCTCTACGTACACCTCTGGCACGTCGGCGCGCCGACGGACGCGAGTGGGGCCGGTTTCGACGGCGTCGCAGACGGCCAACAGCTCATCGACCTTGGCAACGATGCGGTGCCACTCGGCCAGGGGTGGGACAGCAATCAGCGCGAAATAGGCCCAACCAAGGCCAAGTCACACACGACGTTCCGCGCTCGTTCGCCGCCCACAGCGCGGGGCCCGCCTCCCTGTCCGTTCGCGCGCCCCATGCTACGCGCACGCCCGATGTCGGGAGGTCGAGCGTGCAAGCGATCATGTGGGCCGGCTGGTGGTTGGTCGTGGGTCGGCTGGGGACCGCGTGTGTGGTGCCCTACCTGGAGGACGCGATCGACGCGGACGACACCGACATGGTGCTCGTGGACGACACAGACGAGGACACCGACGACGGCTCGGGCGGCGGCTCGGGCGGCGGCTCGGGCGGCGGCTCGGGCGGCGGCTCGGGCGGCGGCTCGGGCGGCGGCTCGGACCCCTGCGCGTCGGAGTCCGACCCCTCCTGCTCCAACCTGGACGACGCCTGCAACGTGGGCGTGTGTGACGCGCGCTCAGACGAGTGCGTTGCCCAAGCCTGGCGGATTGGAAAGGGGTGTGACGACGGCGACGCCTGCACGACGTCGACCGTGTGCACGAACGACGGCGGCGAGGGTGTGTGCGCGGGCGGCACGCCGAACCTGGACGCGTACGAGCCGGACGACGCGGTGGGCGCGGCATCCGCCGGGCGCGGCATCGACGACTGCGGGAACGGCACCGGCCGAGTGCCTGCGACCATCAGCTCGGTCGGAGACGTGGACTGGTACAAATTCACCGTCGACAATTCAAGCCCTCTCTGCGACTTTGGGACCCGCGTGGAGCTGACCGCGCCCGCCGGGCAGGACTACGACCTGCTGGTGTGCGTCTCGGAGTCCGGCCAGTTCCACGCCAGCTGCGCGCAGGGCACGCAGGCGACGGCCCCCGCCGGGCTCCAGGCGTACAGCTGTTGCGCGTCGACCACCGGCGCCGGGCAGACCGACTCGGTCCGGATCGACTGGGGCTGCACCTCCACGCTGTGCATCGACGGCCGAGGCACCGTCTACGTGCGCGCCACGCCCGCGGCGGGTCAGGCCCCGGAGTGTGTCTCCGGGTACGATCTGAGCTGGCGCGACGACTGAGGCACCGCCCTACGCGGAGGCGCGCCCAGGATGCGTGGAGCCGGGTGGCGACAGCCGCTACACCCATACGGGCCTGTTGTCCGCGCACAATGGCGCGCCGCAGATGCTTGAGGCGGTCGAGCCGTTGAAGTTGACGCCGCTCGCGGACTGGGTCGGGCGCGGCGCCGGGTTCGACGTGGTCGTGACGCGCCTCGCCGACACCACCCCGTTCGCGGACGGCGGCGTCCACCTGCTGAGCACAGGAAAACAAGCCCCCCCCCCGCTTCCGAAGGTCTTCTGCAGCCGGTCCGCGCCCGCGATCCCCTTCTGCACGCCCCACTCACCCGCGCGTCAACCGCCGCCACGCCCAGCGCGGCCTGCCCGCCGCCCAACGCGAGCGCGACGACCGCCGAGGTCGCCAACGCTCCGAAAGGTACACCGATCCAGACGCTCGACGAGCGACCGCCGCTCAGGCGGACCCGCGTGCGTGACCCGTCAGACCGCGAGGTTGGCGTTGAAGCGGTAGCCCACACCGCGCACGGTCTCGATGTGGTACGCGGCTGAAGCCAGCTTTTCGCGGACACGCTTCACGTGGGTGTCTACCGTGCGGGTGTTGATGTCCGGCGCCATGTCCCACACCTCTTCCAGCAGCGAGCCGCGGGTCTGCACCCGGCCCGGACGGCGCGCGAGCGTCATCAGCAGGCGGAACTCGGTGGCGGTCAGCGGGATCTCTTCGTCCACCACCCACATGCGGTGGGCGGCCTCGTCGATCTTGAGCATGCCGTAGGAGAGCGCGCCGGACTGCACGCCGACGTGGCCGGGCTCGGCGGCGGCGGCGCGCCGACGGAGCACGGCGCGGATGCGCAGGATCAGCTCGCGGACCGAGAAGTTCGCCTTGATGACGTAGTCGTCGGCGCCCACCTCAAAGCCCACCACGCGATCGATCTCCTCACCGCGGGCGGTGAGCATGATCACGGGCACGTCGGCCAGGCGGGGGTCGGAGCGCAAGCGGCGGCAGACCTCCGTCCCAGGCGTGTCTGGGAGAATGAGGTCCAGCACGATCAGCGCGGGCGTGTGCTTCTCGCACAGGTCGAGCGCAGCCTTGCCGGTGGTCGCGCGGAGCGTCTTGAAGCCCTCGCGGCGCAGGTTGATGTCGACGAGGTCTAGCAGGTCCTCTTCGTCGTCTACCACGAGGATCGGGCCAGTTCGGTCCATGATTAGGGCTCCTCGGCGCGCCCAGCCTAGCGTGTCGACCGCCCACGCGGGAGCCTCGCCACCAACGCGCAACTTCGCCGACGCGCGTTCATCACACAAGGAGTCGCTAGACCAGGGCCACCTTTAGAGGCACGAAGAGAGCGAGGTCCGACCCACCTGATGACCGGCCGCGTACCCCCGGCGATGCTGTCTGCCGTGATGACCACGCGGTGGAGCACAAGCGTATCAAGCTCCTCCCCCCAGCTTCCGAAGGTCTACCACAGCCTGTCCGCGCCCGCGATCCCCGTGTACGCGCCCCACTCCGCCGTGCCCGGATCGTTCGTCGTCCCGCCACCGCAGCACGTCGCCGCTCGCAGCCAGCACAAGCGGATCATGGGGCGAAGGCGCCCGTGGAGGCCAACGACGACGCCTCCAGCCACCGGAGCCCGTGGAACTACGACCGCCGGGTGCCGATCCTGTTCTGGCGACGTGGCCTCGCCGGCTTCGAGCAGCCGAACGCGGGGGAGACCCTCGACATCATGCCGACGCTCGCCTCGCTGATCGGGCTGGAGCTCGCGCCCGAGGACGTGGACGGCCGATGCCTGGATCTGAGCCGCGGCGTGGAGGACAGCTGCGCGCGCTCGCAGGCGGCGCCATGACCGTTCAGGGACCGCAGGGGTCGTTGGTCGCGCCCGGGCTCGCCGTGACCCCATTGCGCAGCGCGGACGTCGCGAGGCACCACAATGCCGGGTCGTCGCTCCCCCGCTGCTCCGACTGGGCATCCCCCGACGACCCGAAGTCGCGTCGGTCCAGCTCGCGGTCCCGTGCATCTAGGATCACCACGCTGTCACCGCTGTTGTTGAGGCTGAACGCGTAGGAGAACCCGGGGAGTCGAGATGCTCCGGCCCCGAAGCACGCGTCGAACTCCGCCTCCTTGCCGGCGAGCGTGACGATGGCGGCGGGTTGCAGGACGTAGGAGACGCCGAGCATGATCCGGTGCGTGGGGTCGTCGTCACCG
The DNA here is from genome assembly GCA_903861005.1 of uncultured Pseudomonadota bacterium. GTDB lineage: Bacteria > Myxococcota_A > UBA796 > UBA796 > CAIOSP01. Next base: position 3,189 of record CAIOSP010000030.1, on the reverse strand, counting down.
AGCTGGAGCCCCAGGAGATCGATCGGGTGCGTGCCGACGTTGACGAGCTCGATGAACTCGGAGTCGGTGCCGCAGCCGGCCGCGCTGACGCCCACGTCGGTCGGATCCGCCAAGTACTCGTTGATCCACAGCGATCCCGCCGCGGCGTTCACGCCGATCACGGAGATCGGCGGCGCCTGGTCCGTGTCAACGACGTCGGTGTCGACTGTGTCGACCACGTCGGTGTCGGGGGTCTCGTGCGCGTCGGTGTCCGGCGCGTCAAGCGTCGACGTGTCGTCGGTCGCGCCGGGGGTCGTGTCGTCGGCGGCGACGGAGTCGGTGTCCGCCGTGCCCGCGACGAACGGCGCCAAGCCACCACACGCAGGGAGCGCGGGCGCGAGGCAGAGCATCCATGAGAGCGTGGGTCGAATGGGTCGAGCTCCTGATCGTGGCAAGGCAAGGCGACGGGCCCGCCACCGCGCGTGCGCGACGCCCGGCGGGCTGCGGAACATGCAAGGTCCCTCCACGCCGCGCCAGCCGGGCCCGGTGACGTGTCGGCGAAGGCCTAGCGTCGTCCGTGGCGGGCACGTCTAGCGTGGGGCGGACTGGCGACACGTCGGTGGAATCTGACCGCCGTCCGGGTTCGCGCACACGGTCTGGGAGTAGAGTGTCGGCCCAGACACACGGAGCGAGAGATGGTAGGCGGCTCCGTCGGCGTGCGGCTTTGAGGGACGGTCACGCGGGGCGGGTGCGGCCGGGGCTGGCGGTCGCCGTAAAGGCGAAGGCGTTCGTCCGGCTCGCGGGCTGGCTCGGGCCGTGGACCCACCAGGCGCGCACGCCTGAGCGCGTTCGGTCGGTGGTGGTGGACGGCACGTGGTCCGGCCGGCCGGTGAAGGTCCGGCGGTACAACCCCCGGGGGCGGCCGCACGGGGTGGTGATCCTCGCGCTGGGCCTGCACTACCAAGGCCCGGACGACCCACGCGCCGATCGGTTTGCGCGCGTGCTGGCGGACTCCGGTGTCATCGTGTGGGCGCCGTACGTGCCTACGTTTCAGGGTCTGCGCCTGGATCCGGACGCGATCGCGGAGTTCCGGGACGCGGTCGCTTTCGTCCTGGACCGCACCGAGGGCACGGTCGGGTTGATGAGCGTGTCGTTCGGCAGCGTGCTCGCGCTTCGCGTGGCGAGCGACGGCCAACTCGCTGACCGGTTTCACCGGGTCACGACTTTTGGCGGCCTGGTCGACCTCGACGCGTCGCTTCGGCACGCGCTGCACGGCCCAGCAGGCGCCCCCGCCGAAGGCGCGGACCTCAGCCGCAACCTGCCGGTCGTCTGGCTCCAACTCCTCCCCCACCTGCCGCTGGCGCCCCAGGATTCGGCGCAGCTGCGCGCCGCTTGGCACCGCTTCGTGCGGCACGTCTGGCCCGAAGGTCCGCTCGCGCACGACCGCAGCGCGCAGATCGTCGTCGCGCACGAGCTCGCGCGCGCGCTCCCGGAGGGCCTACGGCCGCAGTTCCTCGCGGGTTGCGGCGCGACCGTCGACGGCCTGACCGGCGCGCTCCAGAGGCTCTATCTCCTGGACGCCGGACAGCTAGACGTGAGGCCTTACCTGGCCGGGCTGCGGGCGCAGGTCGACATCGTTCACGGGAGCGATGACATGGTGATCCCTGCAAGCCAGGCCGAGGTCCTCCGAGGCGCGCTGCCACCCCACATCCGCGCGCGCGTACACGTGACCGGCCTCGCCGGACACACGGGCGTGTCCGGCGGCCCGCACGAGGTCCTCGCTGGGGCGGGCACCCTGGCTGGCGTCTTGTGGTCGCTGGCCGCGCTGGGGGTGGCGGCATGAGCGACGACCGTCACTGCCCGACCCACGAAGAGCCCATGCACGCGCTGTCGCATGGCGTGGGCGCCTTGGCCGCCGCCGTCGCGGCGGGGGTCATGCTGACGATCGCCTACCCGCACCCGGACGTCTGGCGCCTCGTGTCGGCCGGTGTGTTCGGCGGCGCGCTGGTGATGCTGCTGACGTCGTCGACGCTGTACCACGCGGCGCCACCCGGACCGTGGAAGGATCGGCTCCAGACAGTGGACCACGCGAGCATCTTCGGGTTCATCGCGGCGTCGTACACACCGGTGTCGCTGCTCGTGCTCAAGGGGACGAGCTCAGCCTTGCTGCTGGTGCTGCAGTGGGGGCTGGCCGCGGTCGGCGTGACGCTGAAGGCGGTCCACGGCCCGCTCGCCGCGCGCACCGTGAGCCTCGGGCTCTACTTGCTGATGGGGACGATGGCGGTCCCGTTTGGCGTCGCGATCTTCGCGCAGATGCCGGTCTGGGCATCCATCCTGTTCATGGTGGGTGGACTGTCGTACCTGGTCGGCTTTGCGTTCTACCTTGTCGAGTCGGTCCCGTGGAACCACCTCTGGTGGCACGTCGCGGTGTTGCTCGGCGCGGGCTGCCACGTGCTGGCGGTGGCCGGGTGGTTGCTGCCGGCCTGAGTCGACGAGCGCTGGCGCCGCGCGGCGTTCGGACTGCCCGCGGTGCGCGCGGCGATCACGCGCCGTGAGCGGGCTTGAGGGAGCGCAGCGACCACAACATGGCCGTCTTCTTCCGATGTGCCCTCCCATGCGGCACAGGATGTCGGCGCGCGCGCGCGCGTCGCGTCGAGCGCGCGCGCCCTTGTTGACTATGACGCACTCGGCGCGCTGGCCGAAGGCCGCGTCGGTGATCTCGGCGCGGGTCGCGCCCCCCTTGCGTGCCCTGGTGTCGAGCACCTGCGTGGCCCAGATGGTGTGCACATGCGCGGCCTCGCACGAGCACCTGCAAAACAATCTCCTCCGCCCGCTTCCAAAGGTCTACCACAGCCCGTCCGCGCCCCCGATCCCCTTGTGCGCACCCCCCTCACCCTCGCGCCGACCGCCGCTCGCCGCGAGCACCAGCGCCAGAACCTGAATTTGAGGCCCGTTCAACCGCCTGCAGTCCAGCCACGTCCCTACGGGTCGACGGGTGTGACCGTGCCGAACCCGAGCACGGCGAACGTGCGGTCGAGGCGAGCCGAGTGGAAGTCCCGGCGGCTGCCGGAGCACAGGCAAAACAATCTCCTCCCCCCGCTTCCGAAGCTCTACCACAGCCAGTCCGCGACCGCGATCCCCTTCTGCACCCCCGGCTCACCGACCTGTCGAGCCCTTCCGCTCCGCGCCGACCGGGACCGCAAACCCGCT
>CAIOSP010000029.1 GCA_903861005.1 uncultured Pseudomonadota bacterium | reverse complement strand
CCGGTTCAACGTCTGACCTCGATGACCGCCCCGATCCCGCGCTACCACCAGTTCTTCAATCCCGTCCTGCGGGCCCTGGTGGCACTCGGCGGGAGCGGAACGATCGACGAGATCGTCGAGAAGACGATCCAGCTGATGGTGCTGCCGCCCGACGTCGCCGAGGCCACCCACGGAGACTCCGATCAGAGCGAGGTCGGCTACCGCATCGCGTGGGCACGGTCGTACCTCAAGAAGACCGGGCTGCTGGAGAACTCGCAGCGAGGCGTCTGGACCCTGACCGAGCTCGGTCGGAAGACCAAGACGGTCGATCCTGACGAGATCCGCAAGCTGGTCCGCGGCACTCGGGCACGAAAGGGTGCGTCCACTGCACCCGACGTACCACCCGAGGGCCTGGGCGAACTCGGAGACGTGGCGCCCGACGATCAAGCCGCGGACTGGCAGAGCGACCTCCTCGGCATCCTTCGCGCCATGGACCCCATCGCGTTCGAGCGCCTGTGCCAGCGTCTCCTTCGGGAGTCTGGCTTCATCGAGGTCGAGGTCACCCGTCGCTCGGCCGACGGCGGCATCGATGGTCGAGGGATCCTCCGGCTGAATGGTCTGATCAGCTTCACAGTCATGTTCCAGAGCAAGCGCTACGCGGACGCCGTCGGTGCCAGCGTCGTCCGAGATTTTCGCGGCGCGCTCATGGGTCGTGCCGACAAGGGCCTGATCATCACCACCGGCCGCTTCACCCATGAGGCTAGCAAGGAAGCCACCCGCGACGGGGCAACGCCGATCGACCTCATTGATGGAAAGCTGCTGGTGCTCAAGCTCAAGGAGTTGGGCCTGGGCGTGACGACCCGAACGGTGGAGGTCGTGGAGGTCGACGCCGGGTGGTTCGGACGCGTGTAGGCGGCCCACGAGGTGATGCCGTCGCCGAGGAACCCGTCGCAGCACTTTCAGAGCGCGTGGGAGAAGGCGTCCCGAGAACACAGGCCGGCGCGACGCTGTCGGCGCTCCACCACCTCGGCCGCACGGGCGCCACGGACGCCGTGGTGCGACGCCTCGCGGCGGATCTGGATGACGCGGACAAGCGCCAGGTCCTCGGCGTGCGCCGCAAGGTTCCGGCCTGGCTCGCCGACGTCCTCGATCGGGTCGCGGCGGGCACAGCCCAGTAAGCGACCTGTTCGTCGACTCGGACCAGCGCGCACCCTCCGCACAGCCGTGTGCGTTTCGAATATTTCGGTTACACTTGGCCGAGAGGATTGACCCATGGCTGGCCTGGACATCGACATCCCCACCGATCGCGACGTCGTCGAAGCAGAAGCCGCCGTCCGCCACCTGCGCGACGTGCACCCCACCAGCGTCCGCGTGGTGCCGAAAGGCGGCTCGACCGACGCCGATGTCGCCCTCCCGCTGGAAGCGTTCAAGCTGCTGATGCGCATCCTCGGCCACATGGCCAACGGGGACGCGGTCTCCGTCACGCCAGTCCATGCCGAGCTCACGACGCAGCAAGCGGCCGACCTACTCAACGTCTCCCGCCCGCACGTGGTGAAGCTCCTGGAGGAGGGCCGAATCCCGTTCCGGAAGGTCGGCACCCACCGTCGTGTGCACCTCAACGACCTCCTCGTGTTCAAGCGCCAGGACGATGCTGCGAGGAAGGCCATCGCCGACGAGCTGACTGCGGAGGCCCAGCGCCTCGGCATGTACGACTGAGGCGCTCGTATGGAGTTCGTCGTCGTCTATGACGCGTGCGTGCTGTGGTCCGCTGCGCTGCGGGATCTCCTTGTGCGCCTCGCGGTCGCGCGCGTCGTACAGGCCAAGTGGACGGACCGGATCCTCGACGAGACGTTCCGTTCGATCGCGGAGAAGCGGCCGGGCCTGTCACCCGCGAGCCTGCTCCGCACGCGAGCCCTGATGAATGGCGCGGTCGAGGACGCGCTGCTGGTCGTCGATGAGCAACTGATCGCATCGCTCAGGTTGCCCGACCCCGACGATCGACACGTCCTGGCCGCAGCGATCACCGCCGGCGCACAATCGGTCGTGACGTTCAACTTGCGCGACTTCCCGGCCGACTTGCTCGCACCTCATGGTGTGCAGGCTGTGCACCCGGATGACTTCCTGCTCGACCTGCTCGAAGCTTCGGCGGGTACCGTGATCCGGGTGCTACACGAGCAGGCGGACGCGCTCCGCGATCCCCCTCGCAGCATCGGCGACATCCTCGGCGTGCTGGAGACCTCGGGGCTCGTCCGATCGGTCGCTCAGTTGCGGAGCCAACTCGACGATCGCTGACTTGCGACGATCCGACGGTTCGCACCCGCGCCACAGACACGGCAAAACGGCGTCGTCTGGTACGGACCGGGCGCCCCCTTTACACTTCTGACCGGGCGCCCCCTTTACACCGGGGATGGGCCCCAGCCGCGCGCGTTCCGAGGCACGGACCATCCGGAAGGTGGTCATGCCCTGGCGAGAGACGAGCGCAGAAGTGGAACGCAT
>CAIOSP010000028.1 GCA_903861005.1 uncultured Pseudomonadota bacterium | reverse complement strand
CATCAGCACCACGACCACGTTCTGCTGGGGCAGGTCCGGGTTGGTGATCGACTCGGCGATGAGCGGGCGCGCGTCGCCCGGCGCGGTGCTCAGCACCAGCGCGCATCGAACCTCGTCGAAGTTCGCCAGCCCGTGGAGCTCCGGCCCCGTGCCGACCGCCGCGCCGTTCACGAACCAGCTCACCACCGGCGTCACCACGTCGCCATCGGGGTCGACGACGTCCTCCGCGTCGCACCGCACGGGCGCGCCCGCCATCGGCGGGTTGGGCGACATGACCACGCGGCCCTGCGGCAGCGTGTCGAGCACGGTGACCTCGGCCGACGTGTCGGGTGCGTCCTGCAGGCGGTCCGAGAGGTGCGCCGTCGCCGTCCACACCTGGCTGCCCACCGCGCGGCCAGGCGGCACCGTGTCGGTGATCAGGTCGGGCTGGTCCGCGCCGTCCCGCGACCACGTCCAGGTGATGGTGATCGGGTCGCCGTCCACGTCGAGGGGTGCCATGGACCACGTGGCGCGCAGCGCGTCGCCCGCGGTGGGCTCGACCGGCTCGATCACGAGCAGGCCGGGCGTCGGGGGTGAGTTCGGCGCGATGGGGATCTCGGACACGACTTGGTCGCCGTCCTCCGCCACGGCGACCACGCTCACCACCTCGGTGTCCCACGCCGGGAAGCTGACGGTGAACAGGCCCTGCGCGTCGCGCACCGCGTCGATGACGTGCAGGCCGGCCGTCACGGTGACCGTGGCCGCGCCTGTCGCCACGCCCGAGACCACCAGCGGGTGCGAGAGCGGCACGGCCTCGCCGGTGTGCGGGTATGTAACTTGAAGGGTCAGCGGCACGGGCACGTCCGTGTCGGTCGCGGCGTCGGTGTCAGGGGCGTCGGAGTCCGCGGCGTCCGTGTCGGTGTCCTGGCTGGCGTCGGTTTCCTTCGCCAGGTCACGCTCCAGCGGGGCGCAGGCGGTCACCAGCAGGCAGAGGGCGAAGCGACGCATGAGCGGTGATCCGGGCGCGGGCGTGAAGGCCCGCCCATCATGCGACGGCCGGGGGCCACTCGTCCACCTTCACACGACGGCACCGCCCAATTGGGGCGCTGGGTGGGTCCTGGGCGATCGTGCTACCAGGAGGGCTCGCCGGAGCCCTTCATGCAGTCCTCGACCGAGACCCTCACGACCACCGACGGCGTCGACCTCTTCCTGCACGTCTGGACGCCGGACGGCTCGCCGCGCGGCATCGTGCAGATCGTGCACGGGCTCGCCGAGCACGGCGGCCGCTACGCGCGCTTCGCAGAGGCGCTGACCGGCGCGGGCTGGGCGGTGATCGCCGACGACCACCGCGGCCACGGCCAGACGGCCCGCACCGCCGCGGACGTCGGGCACTTCGCGGACGACGACGGGTGGAACAAGGCGGTCGCGGACGTGGAGGCCATCGCGGCCCACGCGCGCTCCAAGTGGCCCGGCGTGAAGCTCGTCCGCTTCGGGCACTCCATGGGCAGCTCGCTGACGCTGCACGCCCTGTCGCGCTACCCGGGGTCGGTCTCCGCCGCCGTGCTCTCCGGCCCCACGGGCGTGGTCGGTCCGCTGCGCAAGATCGGCTTGGTCGTGGCGCGCCTGGAGCGGCTCCGCCTGGGCAAGCGCGGCCGCAGCCGCCTGCTCCACGCCATGTCCTTCGGCGACTTCAACAAGGCGTTTGAGCCCGCGCGCACCGCGTTCGACTGGCTCTCCCGCGATGAGGCCGAGGTCGACAAGTACATCCACGACCCCAAGTGCGGGTTCGTCGTCACCACCCAGCACTGGGTCGATCATCTGGTCGGCCTGGGCGAGATGGTCGACCTGGACAACCTGGCCCTGATCCCGAAGAAGCTCCCGGTGCGCATCATCGCCGGCAGCAAGGACCCGGTCAGCAAGGCGGGCAAGCAGCTCTCCGCGCTGTGGGGCGGCATGCGGCAGGTCGGCATGAGCGACGTCACCGAGCGGATTTGGGTGGAAGCGCGCCACGAATTGCTCAACGACGTCGTCCGCGACGACGTGACCGCGGACGTGCTTGGGTGGTTGGAGCAACACTTTCCTCGGTGAGCCGGGGGTCGGGCTCGCCAATTCCCCGCGCCGGGAGTAGATCGGCGGCCCCGCGCAGACCCTGGTCCCCAGGGCGCTGTCGGTGGTCGGAGCCCGTCGTGACGTTCGACGCCTTCTTCGCAGCCCTCTGGTCCGACTTCGTCCGGCTCGCGCCGGCGGCCGCCTCCATCCACGACGCGCTGGTCGCGGCGGGCGAGACGGTGGTCAACGACCACATCGCGTTCCGGACCTTCAACCGCGGTCCCATCGCCCTCGACAAGCTGGAGCCGCACCTGCTGGCGCTCGGCTACGAGCGGGGCGCGCCCTACCTGTTCGAGGACAAGGGCCTGCGCGCGTTCGGCTACACGCACCCGAACCCGGCCGCGCCGCTGGTGTTCCTGTCGGAGCTGCTGACCGAGCGCCTGTCGGTCCGCGCGCAGGCGGACATCGACGCGCTGATCGCGCAGCTCCCGGCGGACTTCGTGCAGGGCCCGCAGGTCTTCTGGTCGGGTCGCCCGTGGGCCGCCATCGACCACGCGACCTACACGCGCCTGCAGGCTGAGAGCGAGTACGCGGCCTGGACGGCGGCGCACGGCTTCCACGCCAACCACTTCACGGTTCGCCTGAACGACCTGTCGGAGTCGTTGCGCCCGGTCGAGTCCATCCTGGCCTTCGTCGAGGCGCGCGGCTTCCGCGTGAACGCCAGCGGCGGCCGCGTGAAGGGCACCCCGGCGGACCTGCTTGAGCAGGGCTCCATCTTGGCGGACCGCATGCCCGTGACGTTCGCGGACGGCGAGCAGGTCATCCCCACGTGCTACTACGAGTTCGCGCTGCGCCACCGCCAGGCGGATGGCTCGCTCTATGCAGGCTTTGTGGCTGCCAGCGCGGATCGCATCTTCGAGTCGACGGACGCCCGAACCGCAGCGTGATCGCGCGCCCCCCGCGCACCCGGAGCCCCCATGCCTCGCCTTGGCACCCCTGGTACCCGCACCGCCACCAAGCTCCTGCTCCTCGGGTCCGGAGAGCTGGGCAAGGAGGTCGCCATCGAGGCGCAGCGGCTCGGCGTCGAGGTGATCGCCTGTGACCGCTACGCCGGCGCGCCGGCCATGCAGGTGGCGCACCGCCACCACATCTTCGCCATGACTGACGCTGCGGCCCTGCGCGCGGTGATCGAGCTGGAGAAGCCCGACTACATCGTGCCCGAGGTCGAGGCGATCGCCACCGACACGCTCGTCGCGCTGGAGAAGGACGGCTTCAAGGTGGTCCCCACCGCCCGCGCCACCCGCCTGACCATGGACCGCGAGGGCATCCGCCGCCTGGCCGCCGAAGAGCTCGGCATGCTCACGTCGCCCTTCCGCTTCGCCGGAACTGAGGCCGAGTTCCGCGCCGCCGTGGCCGAGGTCGGCATCCCGTGCGTCGTCAAGCCGGTCATGTCGTCGTCGGGCAAGGGCCAGAGCACGATCAAGAAGCCGGAAGACATCGAGAAGTCCTGGAAGTACGCCCAGGAAGGCGGCCGCACCGGCGCGGGCAAGGTGATCGTCGAGGGCTTCATCGACTTCGACTACGAGATCACGCTGCTCACCGTGCGCCACCAGGGCGGCACGTCGTACTGCGCGCCCATCGGCCACCGTCAGGAGAACGGCGACTACCAGGAGAGCTGGCAGCCGCAGCCCATGAGCGAGGTCGCGCTCGCCGAGGCGCAGCGTATGGCGCGCCTGGTCACGGAGGGCCTGGGCGGCTGGGGCCTGTTCGGCGTCGAGTTCTTCATCAAGGGCGACACCGTCTGGTTCAGCGAGGTCTCCCCGCGCCCGCACGACACCGGCATGGTCACCATGGTCAGCCAGGACCTGTCGGAGTTCGCGCTGCACGTGCGCGCCATCCTGGGCTTCCCGATCCCGTCCATCCGTCAGTTCGGCCCGAGCGCGTCCGCGGTCGTCCTGGGCCGCGGCGAGTCCGATGCTCCCAGCTACGACGGCGTCGCCAACGCGCTGGTCGAGCCCGACACGCAGGTCCGCCTGTTCGGCAAGCCCGACTACCATGGCTACCGTCGCCTGGGCGTCGGCCTGGCCCGTGGCGCGTCGATCGACGAGGCGCGCGAGAAGGCCAACCGCGTGGCGTCGTCCATCCGCGTCGTGCCCTAAGGTCGTCATGCAAGTCTTCCAAGGTCTGCCCACGCTGCGCGCGATCCTGGGTCAGGTGAGCTGGCGCGCGGTGAAGCCGGACTGGAGGAGCGCGGCGCCCGTCTCGGCGACCGCGCGCAACGTCATGCTGGACCCGTCCCGGGTGGACGCGTTCGTGGCGGTGTGTGGCGGCCCCGAGGCGCCGCGCCTGCCGCTGACCTTCCCCCACGCGATGCTCACGCCGCTGCACATGTGGCTCCTGTTGGACAAGGGCTTCCCGTTCCCCGCGCTGGGCATCGTCCACCGCGCCGAGCGCATCGTGCGCACCAGGACCATCGCGGTCGGCACGCCGGTGGACGTCACGGCCACCATCGACGGCTTCCACGAGGTGCCGTCCGGCGTCGCGTTCTCGCTGCGGAGCACGCTGTCGCAGGACGGCGAGGTGATCTGGTCGCACACGACCGACGCGGTCCGGCGGGTGGGCGCGGGGACCAGCCGGCCGTACACCGGCGACGCGCCCCATCAGGGCGAGCTGGAGCGCGAGTGGGCTGTGCCCTCGGGCACCGGTCGCCGCTACGGGCTGGTCTCCGGCAACATCGACCCCATCCACATGTCCAACGTGAGCGCGTGGGCGTTTGGCTACCCGCACGCCGTGGTGCACGGCATGTGGACGGTGTCGCGCACCGTCGCCGAGCTCGGCGAGCCGTTCGGCGCCGCCACGCTCGACGTGCGCTTCCGCTCGCTGCTGATGGCCCCGTCGCACGTTCGGGTGGTCCGCGTGGGCGAGCGCTTCGCCGTCTGGCGGCGGAACGGCGACCGGCCCATTCTGGAGGGCGTGATGTCCCCAGTTGCGGAGTCGGCCCCATCGCGCGTAAGCTAAAGTGCGGGGTGTGTGTGCGTTGGACGATCCTGGCGAGCTGTGCGTTGACGGCGTGTGTGAAGGCCTCTTCGGGCGACGCGGACGACACCGATGACACCGACCTCGGCGCGGACACGGACCCCGCGTCCGACACCGACTCGGGCTCCGACACCGACGACACCGACACGCTGGCCGGCGACACCGACACCGGCGTCTCGGACACGGACTCGGCGGCGGTGGAGGCGTCGTGCGTGCTGGGCACGGGTGAGACGGTCCTGACGCCCCTGCTCTCGGGCGGCGACGCGGTCGTGGTGAAGGGCAGCCAGGGGCGTTGGCACGTGTACGGCGCGGTCACCTGCACGGGGATCGTGGGCGGCGGCGTGAGCGGGAGCAACGACTTCGTCGACCTGTCCAACCCGGACAACCCGGTGATCGACTGGAAGATCAACGACCTCAGCGGCAACAAGCTCGCGGGCTACGAGGGCCTGCACCGGCCGATGTCGACCCCTGGCGGGCCAGCCATGGTCGGCGAGTTCCTGGTGTTCTGGTCGGGCTGCTACGACACGACCATCGACACGGACGCGGTGATGAGCTTCCACCTGGTCGACAAGAACGCGGCGGTCGTCGACCTGTCGGTGCCGGTCCACCTGGTGGCGGAGCCCGGCTACACCGCGGACACGGACGCCTGCCCGTAGGCCACGGCGGGGTTGGCACCGTAGCGACGGGCGCAAGTGCCCCGGGGTCCGGAGTGGCTACGCGCCGCGGGTGGGGTGGTGAACAGTCCCGTCGACGTCTGCTCCGCTGGAGCAGCTCAGGCGTGACGTGGCTCCGGCGGGACGGTCTGCGCCTGCTTCACCGCATGTACGATCGCCGAATCGCTGAACTTGGAGATCCGACTACCGAGACGCCGGTTCCGGACGAGTGGGTGACGGCCGTCGCGTCGCTCGACGTGGCCGGCCCTCCAGACGAGCTCACGGTGTTGTTTTCGTTGAACACCGAGATCGTGAGCGGTGTCGCGCCAGGACCCATGTGGGAAGTTCATGGTCTCTGGAACCGCAATGATGGCGTCCTTGAGGACGAGCACGAGCTCGACCGGGGCGCGTGGGTCGTCCAGTAGCATCGGCTTGCGGAGGGGAAGGCCGAGCCGCCTCTCTGCTACGACCGCGCGGCGCTCGGCGGCGCGCTGTTCTGCGACCGACGGTACGGCCGGGTGTTCGTGTACCACAACGGCGCGGACTCGACCTACGCAGCGCGGGGGTTTCGGGGGCGGGTTGTGGTGTAGGGGGCTGACGAGCTCACCTCGCCTGGCAGCGTCGCGACCCGGACCACCGCGGCGGAAGTCCACGGCGCTTGGTCCACCTCCGCCGCCCCAGCGCGCGGTTCCGGCGCCATGCCTGGAGGATGCACCTCCTCGCCCTGCCGACCGATCCGGCGCCGATCGCGCCCGAGCAGTTCCGCGCCCTCATCGGCCGGAGCCTGCCCCTGGTGCTGGCCCAAATCGAGGCGTCCGGCCGCTCGATGTCGACGCACGTGGTGGACGAGCTTCGCGCGGCGGTGGCGTGCGGCGACCCCGCCGAGGGCTTCCTGTGGGTGCGGTGCGACGGGTGCCGGATCAACCGTGTGGTCGCGGTGTCCTGCAACGGCCGCGCCTTCTGGTCGTGCGCGACCCCGGCCCCGTTGCGGCGGCCGCCGCATGGCGCAGGGCGCCGCGAACTGGGTCGAGGGCCTGTTCCCCGAGGTCCCGGTCCGCCAGTGGGTGCTGTCGCTGCCGATGGACCAGCGCCTGGCTCTGGCGTGGCGTCCCAAGCTGGTGTCGGCCGCGCTGGCGATCTTGATCGAGCACGTCGGCGCGTACTACCGGCGCCGGGTTGGCGGTCACCCGGGCAGCGTGACCGTGATTCAGCGCTTCGGCTCGACCTTAAACTTAAACGTTCACTTCCATGTCCTCTTTGCAGACGGGAGCTGGTCCACGGCCGCGGACGGCGGGTTGCAGTTTCGGTCGACCAGCCCGCCAACGCTGACCGACGTGTCGGCGGTGGTCGAGGCGGTGGCGTCAGACCTCGCGCTCCTGATCCCCGCTGGCCACGCGGAGGAGCAGGAGCCCGACGACGCGCAACAGGTGCTGGAGCTGGCTTCGCTGATGAACCGTGCGGCGTTCGGCCCGTCGTGGTCGCAGGGGGCGTCGCGCAAGCGTGGCGAGCGCCGGCCGCGGCGGCACGGGGCGGGGCTGGAGGCGTCGTCAGGGTGGACGAGCCTGCACGCGGGGGTTCGGGTGGCGGCGAAGGACCGAGACGGCCTGGAGAAGATCTGTCGGTACGTACTCGGCCCGGTCGGAAGGACCTGCGGTGGCGCTGTCCCGGCTGTTCTTGCTGCCGGACGACCGCGTGTCGCTGAAGCTGCGGCACGTGTGGGACGACGGGACGGAGGCGGTGGAGTTCAGCGCGTCAGAGTTCGTGGGGCGACTGGCCGCGCAGGTGCCGCCGAAGGGGCAGCACTTGATCCGATACCATGGGGTCTTCGCGCCGGCGTCGAAGCTGCGCTCGGCGATCGTGCCCGTGCTTCGTCGTCGCGCGGACGTGCCCGAGGTGTACGTGGACCACCCGCGGCGGCGCTGGATCGCATGGGGTGAGCTGATCCTCCGTGTGTCCTTCCGACCGGGTTCAAGCAGGACCCGCAGACCTGCCCCGGCTGCGGCGGTCGAATGCGTCAGGTGGCGTTGGTGCTGGCGGCGAGCGGCGACGTGCTGCGCTGGCTGGACGACGAGCGTGCGGGCCAGGGCGGCGTGCTGCTGCTCGGGGCGCGGGCGCGCGGAGACCCGAAGGCGACGTCGTCGGTTCGGTGACTGGGCGGGGCGGGGGAGGACATCGACAGGCGGCTACGGCGGGTTGACCGCGAAGGCGTAGGTGCGCGCGCGGGTCGGCGGGCGGGTTTGCGGTCCTGGTCGGCGCGGAGCGGAAGGGCTCGACAGGTCGGTGAGCCGGGGGTGCAGAAGGGGATCGCGGTCGCGGACGGGCTGTGGTAGCGCTTCGGAAGCGGGGGGAGGAGATTGTTTTGCCTGTGGTCTCGACAGTCTGAGGTCAAGCCCGAACGGTGACGTCGTACGTTGATCGCTTACGGTACGAGTGTCGAAAGCTTGAAATTCCTGTGCGCGAGCAGTTTGAAATACCTGTGATCAGCAAGATTTTCGAACAGCGGCGTCGAATCCTGCCTCCGGCCCCGCGACAGAATTCGAAAAAGTGATAGCCACTCGCTTCACCGTATGGTAACCTCGAACTTGAGGGGTGGTGAAAATGTTGATCTGGCTGTTCGTCGCAACCGCGGCTGCAGGTGATTTCTATTCGGCCCGGGACCTTGAGGCCCTTACCGCCATCCGCGAGGCGGACCTTGGGGTCGAACGGGTGTACGTTGGAAGGGGTGAGTACTATTACTCGCTCCCGTCCTCGATGAAGATCCAGAAGGAGGTCAGGGAGGGCGCGCAGACGTGGCGCTATGATGGGCAGGCCATTTTCGTGGAAGAAGGACGCAACACAGCCAGTTCTTGGACTCCTGAAGATGTCGTGTCCAGCGACGATGACCCAGCTCTCTACTTCGGTGTCGGCGCCACACGTCGGATCGATGCTTACGGCAGCCAATGGATCCTCGTGGAGGTAGATTCGGAGCTCGTTGACGAGATGAAGGCCGCCTACGACGAAGAAGTCCTTCGTGAATTCCCGATGGGCGAGCCGGAGCCGACGGAGTTCGAGTCGGATGAGCCCACGCTCGCCTATAACGCAGAATTTCTTCAGCCTACCACCTGGACGAAGACGACCTGTACCGAGGGCGTGGTGATCTGGGATCACGACAACGACGCCCTGGCGGAGATGGGTGCGCCGCTGAACACTCGCACCAGGAAGATAATCTGGTTCACCCATAGTTGCACGGGCACCATGGTCGACTCGCGATGGGCGCTGACCGCCGCCCACTGTGTGACGGACGACGATGGGAACGTGAAGTCCGGTCTCGTTGTGTGTAGTATGGAGAATCTCGACGAAAACATCACCGGGTCCTACGTTCCTGGTTGTTTCACGCTCGATGAGATTACCATCGGCCCTGCTTGGACCGGCGCCGTCTCCAACACGGCAGACTTCGCCGTGGTGAAACTGAGTGCGACTCCGAATATCGGCTGGATGTTTGTGGCGTCCGGCGCGGACAGTGTCATCGATGACTTTCCGGACTACTCGCGCGGATACCAGCGTGTGTTGAACAGTTGCTCTACGAACTCGGTCACCAGCGACGCGCTCACCACCGTAGACAGTCAGAACGGACGTCAGATGTTCGGTGCCTTGGGTGAAATCCAGAGCACGCCGTCGGGGTACGTGAAGTTTGACACCTCGACAGGACTCGGCATGTCCGGCGGGCCACACTTCTACTGTCCAAACGGTACCGGTTGTGACGACGGCGCGTACATCACTGCTGTACAATCTACTATCACCGTCAACACGTGCGGTCCGAGTTCCTGCCTGGGCGGCTTCTCCGCCGGCCCGAAGGGCAGTACAATCCGCGACTGGGTCACCACGAACACGCCATGACGCGACTGAGGTACATGATGAATCGCACTCGCACATGGGTCGGCACCTTTGCACTGCTTGTGGGTTGCACGACGTCTCCGACGGACGGCAATGACAACGGTTGCATCGAGAACACGGCGGCGATCTCGGAGACTACACCGCCTGTGACCGAAGCCGAAGTCCTCGCGGCGGCGGTGGCGGCAGCTCCCGCTTCCATCACCTGGGACATGACACTGACGGGTCCAACGTCTAGCGCGACGATGACGGTGTCCCGCGGCGAAGGAGCGGCGCTGGTCGTCGCGCGCAGCGGGGACGTCGGCCCCCGATGCCGTCCTGGCCCAGAGACTCGCGTCCCAGTCGTGATCGCTGGGACGTTCGACACGGACGCGGTCCGCACGACGCTCACGGGGTTCGTCTCAGCGGCTTCTGCTGAGGAGATGTACGTGGACGGTGGACCTGGCGAGGCCGTTCTCGGTTCCGCTTGGAGCCAGGTCGCTGAGAGCGCCATGGAAGATCGGCACGGCGCCACCTCGCCGACCTGGACCCTTGTGATCGACGGTGTGTTGGACGCGCCAACGATCTCGATCGAAGGGCGGCAGCACGACGGGGAGCTCAATGTCCTCTCGGTTCTCTGGCGGGGCACGGCACAGCCGTAAGTGGCGCGCGGGGCGGCGCGCAAGCGGGGCGAGCGGCGCATGCCCAGAGTTCAAAGGCCTCGTGCCACCGTTCCGCGGCGCTCGGCGAGACGGTGAACCGGCGGCGCAGACGGGGATCGCACCTGGAGACTGCTGGTGGCAGTCGGTGGTCGAGGCGGTGGCGGCGGATCTGGCGCGCCTGATCCCGGCGCGTCCCGCGGACGAGCAGGAGCCCGACGACGCGCAGCAGGTTCTGGAACTGGCGTCGCTGATGAACCGCTCGGCGTTCGGCCCGTCGTGGTCGCAGGGGGCGTCGCGCAAGCGAGGCGGGCGGCGCCCGCGGCGTCACGGGGCCGGGCTGGAGGCATCCGCAGGGTGGACGAGCCTGCACGCCGGGGTTCGGGTGGCGGCGAAGGACCGAGACGGCCTGGAGAAGATCTGCCGGTACGTTCTGCGCCCGGCGGTGGCGCTGTCCCGACTGTCCTTGCTGCCGGACGACCGCGTGTCGCTGAAGCTTCGGCACGTGTGGGACGACGGGACGGAGGCGGTGGAGTTCAGCGCGCTGGAGTTCGTGGGCCGACTCGCGGCGCAGGTGCCACCAAAGGGGCAGCACCTGATCCGCTACCACGGCGTGTTCGCGCCGGCGTCGAAGCTGCGGCCCTCGATCGTGCCCGTGCTCCGTCGTCGCGCGGACGTGCCCGAGGTCTACGTGGACCGCCCGCCGCGGCGCTGGATCGCGTGGGGTGAGCTGATCCTGCGGGTATTCAAACAAGACCCTCAGACCTGCCCCGGGTGCGGCGGGCGGATGCGCCAAGTGGCGCTGGTGCTTGGGGCGAGCGGCGACGTGCTGCGCTGGCTGGACGACGAGCGCGCTGCCCAGGGCGGCCTGGTTCTGCTTGGGGCGCGGGCGCGCGGAGACCCACAGGCGACGTCGTCGGTTCGGTGACGGGGCGGGGCGGGGGCGGACATCGACAGGCAGCTACGGCGCGGTGACCGCGAAGGCGTAGGCGCGCGCGCGGGTCGGCGAGCGGGTTTGCGGTCCTGGTCGGCGCGGAGCGGAAGGGCTCGACAGGTCGGTGAGCCGGGGGTGCAGACGGGGATCGTGGTCGCCGACTATCAGCGGGTCGCGACCCCCTGTCGCAGGATCCGACACGCGGTCATCCGGGCAGGTCAGCTCTCCGACATCATGTGCGACGCCCAGGGCTCATTCCACAAGCCAGCGGACTGGTAACGCGCACCCCCGCCCTCACCCCCGCTCGCGGAAGTGCTCCCACTCGATGTCCAGCTTCTTCATGCGCGACCGCAGCGTCGACGCGTTCACGCCGAGCAGGCGCGCGGCGCCGAACGGTCCCTCCACGCGGCCGTGGCAGCGCTTGAGCGCCTCGGAGATCGCCGCGCGGTTGGCGGCCTCCAGCGAGCCCACGGTGACCGACTGGGCAGGGATCTCCGCGTAGGTGCGCGGCACGGCGGGGCCGAGCGCCGTCGCCAGGTCCAGGCCCTTGCCGCCGCCCAGGATCGCGGCGCGCTCGATGACCGACGCCAGCTCGCGCACGTTGCCGGGCCAGTCGTAGGCCATGAGGCGACGCAGGTCGTCGGGGGTTGGCGTGACGGCGACGCCGTGCAGGCGCAGGCCCGCGCGGGTGGCGAAGTGCGCCGCCAGCGCCGGGATGTCGTCCACGCGCTCGCGCAGCGGCGGCAGGTTCACCGGGAACACGCTGATGCGGTACCACAGGTCTTCGCGGAACTTGCCCTCGGTCACCAGCTTGCGCATGTCACGGTGCGTGGCGGCCACGATGCGCACGTCGGCGTGCATGGTGCGCTCGCCGCCGACTCGCTCGAACGTGCCGTCCTGCAGCACGCGCAGCATGCGAACCTGGGCCGCCGGGGGCAGCTCGGCGATCTCGTCGAGGAAGAGCGTGCCGCCGTCGGCGCGCTCGAACCAGCCCTTGCGATCGGTCACCGCGCCCGTGAACGCGCCGCGCTCGTGGCCGAACAGCTCGCTGTCCAACAGCTCGGGCGCGATGGCGCCGCAGTTCACGCGCAGGAACGGGCCGCGACGGCGCCGCGACTTGGCGTGGATCGAGCGCGCCACGACCTCCTTGCCTGCACCCGTCTCGCCCAGCACCAGCACGGGCGCGTCGGTGGGCGCCACCTGCTCCACGCGCTCCATCACCAGCCGCAGGCCGGTGTCGCCGCCGACGACGGTGTCGGAGATGTCCTGGCGTTCCAGGCGCGACAGCAGGGCGCGGTTGTCGGCCTCGACCGCTTCACGCAGGCGCGCGAGCTCGTGCAGGCGGCGGTCGTTGGCGAGCGCAGCCGCGAGCGGCTCGAGCAGGTCCTGGATCAGCGCGAGCGACGCCTCCGGATCGCGCTCGGTCTCCACGATCAACACGCCGAGCACGGTGCCGGAGAGGGTGAGCGGACCCAAGATCGCGGGCGTGCGGGCGTCAGACGGGAGCGCCACCACGTCGGACGTCTCGCCCAGGATCAGCGCCTGCGCGCGACCCTTGCGGCACCAGCCGACCAGCTCGGCCAGCTCGCGGTCGTTGAGCACCGTGCGCGACGTGCCGGTGGGCACGGGGCCGGTGCGCGACACCGACGCCAAGGTGTCCAGGCGCTTCTCGGGCGCGTCCAGGACCCGCACGCGCACGCGGCGCAGCGGCACCAGGGCCGCCAGCCGCGGGGTGAGCGCGGCCATCGACTCGGCGATGTCCAGGTGTCGACCCACCTCGCGCCAGGCGTCGAGGAGGAGCTGTACGGGGGGGCTGCGTGTCATGCTTGTCATGGTTTAAGGGGCCGGCCAAGCGCGTGCATGGGTCACCTCGATTCCGAGTCGTGCGCCAGGCTCCACACCGCGGAGCAGGCTGCTCCGGCGGGGGAACTGCGCGAAGATGGGGACGCCCCCGTCGATCTCCGCGTCCACGCGGACGCGATCCCCGAGCGGGACGACGCGGCGGGCGGTGGCGATCCCCTGACCGTCCTCCGCGTGCCAGAACTTGAGGTCGTAGGCGCGCACGACGACGTGCAGCTTGCCCGCGCCCGTGGCGGTGACCGGCACCGACAGCGGACCCGCGAACACGGCGCCGTCCTTGTCGACCGCGTCGAGCACGTTGACCTCGCCGACGAAGCGCGCGACGAACTCGGTGGCGGGGTGGTCGAGCACGTCGAGGGGTGCGGCGTCCTGCTCCACGCGGCCCTTGTTGAGGATGAGCACGCGGTCCGACACCGCGAACGCCTCCTCCTGGTCGTGAGTCACGAAGATGGACGTGGTGTGGAACTCGTCGTGCAGGTTGCGCAGCCAGCGGCGCAGCTCCTCGCGCACCTTGGCGTCCACCGCGCCGAACGGCTCGTCGAGCAGCAGCAGGCGCGGCTCAGGCGCCAGCGCGCGGGCCAGGGCGACGCGCTGACGCTGTCCGCCGGACAGCTGCGCCGGCAGTCGACCGTCCAGGCCGGACAGGCCCATCAGGTCGAGCAGATCGCCGACGCGCTTGCGCTGCTTCTCCTTGGGCACCCCGCGCACGTCCAGGCCGAACGCGATGTTGTCGGCCACCGTCATGTGGCGGAACAGCGCGTAGTGCTGGAACACGAACCCGATGCGGCGGTCGCGCGTGTGCAGGTGGTCGACGCGCTCGTTGTCGAGCCAGACCTCGCCCTGGTCGGAGCTCTCCAGGCCCGCGATGATGCGGAGGATGGTGCTCTTGCCGCCGCCCGACGGCCCCAGCAGGGCGACGAGCTCGCCTGGATTCACCGTGAACGTGACGTCGTTGACGACGCGTGTAGCGCCGAACGACTTCACGAGGTGGTTCACCTGGATGCCCATGATCAGGACTCCTGGCCGTGTGCGCGACGGCGAGAGCGGAGGAACGCGAGGAGCGCGATGGAGATGGCGGCGAGGATGAGCGCCATGCCGTAGGCGGCGGGCTGCTGACGCTCTTCCATGGCGGCGTGGATGAAGGTGGTGGCGGTCTGGGTCTTCTGGGAGATGGCGCCGCCGAGCACCAACACCGCGCCGAACTCGCCCAGCGAGCGGGCCAGCGTGAGGGTCACGCCGATCTCCAGCGCGCCGCGCAGGTTGGGCATGGTGACGCGCCAGAAGGTCTGCCAGGGCGTGGCGCCGAGCGTGGCCGCGGCCTGCTCTTCGCTGTCGCCCAGCTCGTCGAGGACGAGCACGATCTCGCGGACGGTGAACGGGATGGTGACGAACACCGTGCCGACCACCAGGCCCGGGAAGTTGAACAGCACCGACACGCCAGCCGCGTCGAGCATGGGTGCCAACCAGCCGCCGCGGCCGACCAGCGCGATGAACGCGAGGCCGATCATGACCGGCGACAGCGCCATGGGCAGGTCGACCAGGCTGTCGAGCACACGACGACCGAAGAAGCGCTGCCGCGCGAGCACGAGCCCGCCGACCACGCCCACGGTGCCGTTCACCACCACGGCGATCACCGCGAGGATGGCGGACATGCGCAACGCGTGCATCGCGTCGGGCTGAGACAGGCCCTCGACCACCTTGCCCGCCTGGCGCGCGGCGGTCCACGCGAGCGCGAGCAGCGGCACCACCAGCACGGCGCCCAAGTAGAGGAGCACGCCGACTGCGATGGCGCGCTGGAGAGGCGTCTCGGGGCGGACGCGACGGGACTCAGCCACGGCGACCTCCCGCGGTGCGGATCAGCACGCCGGACAGCGGGTGCAGCACCAGCGCCAGCGCCAGCAGCACCAGCGACACCGCCGCGGCGCCGTCTGGGTTGCCCGCCTCCACCTCACCCTGGATCCACACCGGCGCGGTCAGCGTGTGGCGCGGGATGTTGCCCGACACCACCGCGACCGAGCCGAACTCCGCCACGCAGCGCGCGAAGGTCTGCACCGCGCCCGCGGCCATGGCCGGCAGGATCGGCGGCAGCAGCACGCGCGTGAAGGTCTGGAAGCGCGTGGCGCCCAGCGTGTTCGACGCCTCTTCTTCGGCGGGGTCGAGCTCCACCAGGATGGGCTCCACGGTGCGCACGACGAAGGGCAGCGTCACGAACAGCAGCGCCATGATGATGCCCGGCTGCGCGAACACGATCTCGATCCCAAACCCTTCCAGCGTGCCGCCGAGCCAGGTCTGGGGACCGTAGAGCGCCACCAGCAGGATGCCCGCGACGAGCGTCGGGATGGCGAGCGGCAGGTCGACCAGCCACGCCACGGCGGTGCGGCCGGGGAACTCCCAGCGCACCAGCATCCACGCGATGGCGGTGCCCACGACGCCGTTCACGATCGCGGCGACGAGCCCCGTCGTGATCGACAAGCGCAGCGCGTCGAGCGCGGTCTTGTCGGAGATGGCCTCCCACGCCGCCGCCGGACCCTGGCCCAGGCCTTTGGCGACGAGCGCGGCCAAGGGCAAGGCGATCCACAGCAGCAGGTAGGCCGCAAACGCGCCGCGCAGGGCGAGGGGCCCCGCGCGATCCAACCAGCGCGCCGCCCGCGGGAGCTCCGCGGGGGCGCTTGTGGAGGCGGCCTCGGTCACCGATCGCCCCCGGCCTTGCCGAGGGCGCGGTCGTACGCGGCGTCCTTGGCGAACAGCGCCTTCTGGAGCTCGCCCCAGCCGCCCAGGTCACGCACGGTGAACTGGTCCGCGGGCACGGGCAGCGCGGCGGGCGTCAGGGTGTGGTCGACCGGACGGTAGCCGTACTCAGCGAACGCCTTCTGCGCGTCCGGCGTGAACAGGTAGGCCACGAACGCGTTGGCGAGCTCGGTCGTGCCGTGCTTGGTCGCGTAGGTGTCCACCACCGCCACCGGCATCTCGATCAGGATGGTGGAAGACGGGACGACGTAGTCCATCTTCTGGCCTTCCTTGCGCGCGACCAGCACCTCGTTCTCGTAGGTGATCGCCACGTCGCCCACGCCGTTCTCGAACGTGACCAGCGACTCGCGGCCGCTCTTGTCCATGACCTTCACGTTCTGGATGACCTTGGACAGGAAGTCCTCGGCCGCGGCCGGGTCGTTGGCGGCCACGCCCGCGATGTGCCCGCGAAGGGCCGCGCCGTGGATCGCGGCCACGTTCCACATGGCGCCGCCCGACGTCTTCACGTTCGGGGTGACGACCACCACGTCTGCACGGGCCAGATCGGCCCAGTCCTTGATGCCCTTGGGGTTGCCCTCGCGCACGGCCAGGACGACGATCGACTCGGTGACGATGCCCGCGTGCTCACCGGCGCGCCAGTCGTGGGTGATCAGGCCGGCGGCCGCGATCTTGTCCACGTCGGGGTCGAGCGAGAGCTGGACGACGTCCGCCTCGAAGCCGCCGATGACGGCGCGGGACTGGGCGCCGGACCCCTGGTACGACTCCTGCACCGTCAGGTCCTGCTGCTTGTCGGCCTTCCACTTGGCGGTGAACGCGGGGAGGATCGCCTTGCCGAAGGCCTCGCGGGGCGTGGTGTACGCGCCCAGGACAAGGGTGGCGGCGGTGGTCGCGGTGGGAGCGGCCGCCCCGGGGGCCGGCGCCTCCGTGGAGCCCGTGCAGGCGGCGAGCGCCGCGAGGAGCAGGGCGGGGAGGGCGAGTCGGGTGCGGGTCATGGGGGCTCCGGGGATGCGCGTTGGCGGCGCCATGGGCAGCCGGTGTGCCACGGGAAATCCGTGAGGTGGTATTGAGGTTGTATGGGTCGTATTGGTGATCGTGGCCCCGTGATGCAGCCGCGACATGTCGCAGAATCGCGGAAAAACCGCGACGCGCCGCGACCTAGAAGGTGAACGCGGCGCCGACCGTCAGCAGGTGGCCGAGGGGCTGCTTCGCGCTCCCGACCCACGTCGCGTTCCAGTCGGCGAGGACTCGGACGTGGTGTCCCATCGTGCCGCCCTTCTGCGTGGCGTCGGGGATCAGCACGTTGAGCGCGACGTCGGCGGTAAGCGCGGCGTCGTCCTGCGCGTCGATCGACGGGTCCACCCAGGACACGCGCACGGCGGGCGCCACGAAGAAGGGCGTGACGTAGGTGAGCATGCCGTAGGCGCCCAAGCGGCGCGCGGGGTCATCGACGTTCGCGGTGTGCGCGTGGTCGTAGACGACCTCACCCACGACGGTGAAGCCGCTCGCGGCGAACCGGACGTCGCCGTTCACGCGCACGTCCTCGTTGGCGCCGTCGTTGTCGCCGGCGTCGGTGAACACCGCGCGGTGGTTCCAGCCCACGCCCAAGCCCACGCCCAGCCGCGGGGCGCCGCGCTCGAGGTCCAGCTCGTCGTACGCGAACTTGCCCATCGGCGTCGCCTGCACGCGCGCGACCGTGAGCACGCCCAAGTCGGACGGCAGCGTGTTGGCGCCCGCGCCGTTGAACACACCCACCGCGTAGTCGAAGCGCTCACCCGCGACGGTGCCCTGCACGGCCGCGCCGATGTCGCGGCTGTAGCCAAAGCCCGCGATCTTGGTGTCGCCGGACTTGATGCCGTCGACCACGGTGGACTGCTCGGCGAACGCGAGCTGATCGGTGCCCGTGATCCAGCCCGCGATGAACGGGACCTTCCACTGTCCGACGTAGACCTGGAACGGCTTGAACCCGTTCCACCCCACCTGCGCGTCGTCGAGGATGGGCCTGCTCGCGGTCTGCTTCACGCCGTCGGCGTCGGTGAACGAGAAGCCCTTCGCCGCGTCGATGCGGAACCTGTACACGAAGTCCTTGCCGATCCGACCTTCGGCGCGGAGCAGCGCGCGTCGAATGCGAAAGGCGGCGACGTCGATCTTGTCCGCGTCCGCGGCGTCGGGGTCGCCGCTGAACCCGATGTCCACGCGCGGCTCGAACCGCAGGTTGAGCGCGAGGGTGTTGTTCCCCGCGCCGTCCGAGATCATCAGACCCTTAGGACCGTAGGCCACCGCGCCGGGGTCCTTGCCCTCGCCTGCGACGGCGGTCTGAGAAAGGGTGAGGGACAGCGACAACAGAAGGACGTGGGATCGCATGGGTGGCTCCGTGGTGCGTCGGCCACCTGGGCAAACGCGAAGCCAACGACGTCCACGCGTCCTCGCCGAGAATTTCGGAGTCGCCGCGAGGCCTCGCGGGCTCACCCGTGACATGCGGTTGAAACGCCGTGAGGCGAACGGCGGAGGTCTCCACGCGGACGGATCCGGCGTCCGCGCCCGCGTCGCCATACGTCCCCGTCGCGGAGAGTCCATGTCCTCGGAGCACGCCCCTGTCCTCGTCTACGGCGCGACCGGCTTCACCGGTCGGCACTGCGTCGCCGCGCTGGAGCGCATGGGCCAGCCGTACTGGGTCGGCGGTCGCAACGCGGACGCGCTGCAGGCGGTCGCCGGGCCCGGGTGCGTCGGTGTGCGCGTCGCGGAGGCCTCCAACCCGCGCGCCGCGTTCGAGGGCGTGGGATGTGTGATCTCCACCGTGGGGCCCTTCGCGCGCCATGGCTTGCCCGTGCTGGACGCCGCCATCGCGGCCGGCGTGCCCTACGTCGACACCACCGCCGAGCAGAGCTTCCTCACGATGGCGCGCACGCGCGACGCGGCGGCCGTCGCGGCGGGCGTGACCGCGCTGCCCGCGTGCGGGGTGGAGTACCTGCCGATGTTCCTCGGCGCGGCGCTGCTGGGTGACGGTCCGGTCGAGACGTGGCTGTGGCTGGACGACTTCCTGCCCACGCGCGGAAGCGTGCGCAGCATGGTGGCGATGGCGGGCGTAGGCCCTGCGCCGCGTCCGCGCGAGGTGCGCTCGGGCGATCGGTCAGGCTGGGCGATCGGCATCCCCGGCGCCGAGTCGGTGCTCGTCCACCCCGACTGCCACACGCACTTGATGCTCGGGCGATGGGAGGCGCTGGCGTTTCGCCTCGGCTGGCCGATCGCGCGCTGGTTCGACGGCGATCGGCTCGGGGATCGCATCGCAGACCGGCTCGCCGATCCGACCGCCGAGCAGAGCGCGCGCGCGCGGTTCACGGTGATCGTGTCGCGCGGAGACGCCGCGGTGCGCCTGGACGGCGAGGACGTCTACGCGTCGACCGGCCGCTTCGCGGCGACCACCGCGCTCGCGCTCGCGCGCGGTGAGGCGCGCGTGGCCGGCGTGCGCGCCGCAGGCGAGGCGCTGGAGCCTCAGCGACTGCTGGCCGCGATCGGGCTTGAAGCGAAGCGCTGCCCCGCGCCGGTTTGACCGCGCTGGGGACGCCCACGTCGCCCGGGGCGTCCGCGCCTCGGACGCGCCCGGCGATGGGCTTCAGACGCGTCGCGCGGGCCGCCTAGCGCGCGCTGCGCCGACGACGCACGCCCAGCACCATCAGACCGGCCATCCATGCCCAAGCGCCCGCGTCACCCGTCGATGCGCAGCCGCAGCCGCCCGGCTGGAAGAACACGCCGGTGTCCGGCCCCATGTCTTCGTCGGTGTCCAGCGTGGGCGTCTCGTCGCACAGGTCTCCCAAGCCGTCGCCGTCCGCGTCCGCCTGGTCGGGGTCTTCGACCTCCGGGCACACGTCGCAGGCGTTGCCCACGCCGTCGCTGTCCAGGTCGGCCTGGTTGCGGTTGTCGTCGGCCGGGCAGTTGTCGCACGCGTCGCCCACGGCGTCGTCGTCCGCGTCGAGCTGATCCTCGTTCGCGATCGCGCAGTTGTCGCACGCGTCACCCGCGCCGTCGCCGTCCGCGTCGGCGAGGTTGTCGCTCGCGAGGGCGTCGCAGTTGTCGCACAGGTCGCCCAGGCCGTCGTCGTCGGCGTCGGTCTGCAGGCCGCTGCTGCCGTCGGTGGGGCAGTTGTCGCACGCGTCGCCCACGCCGTCGCCGTCGCCGTCCTCCTGGCCAGGGTCGGCGATCTTGGGGCACACATCGCACAGCTCGCCAAAGCCGTCGCCGTCGCGGTCAGGCGTGGAGGCGCTGGCCAGCGTCGGGCAGGAGTCGCAGGCGTCGCCCTGGCCGTCGCCGTCGCCATCGACCTGATCGGGGTTGGCGTCGTTCGGGCAGTTGTCGCAGGCGCTGCCCAGGCCGTCGCGGTCCGGGTCCGGCTGGTTGTTGTTCGCGTCCACCGGGCAGTTGTCACAGTCGTCGCCGACGCCGTCCCGGTCCTGATCGGGCTGGTCCGGGTCGAACAGGGTCGGGCAGTTGTCGCACACGTCGCCGACGCCGTCGCCGTCGCCGTCGGTCTGGCTCGCGCTGCGGCCGACCGTGGGGCAGTTGTCGCAGTCGTCGCCGACCGTGTCGAAGTCGCCGTCGGCCTGGTCGTTGGCCAGGGTCGGGCAGTTGTCGCAGGCGTCGCCGGTGCCGTCGCCGTCGCCGTCTTCCTGGTCCGGGTCGAACGTGTAGGGGCACACGTCGCAGGCGTCGCCTACGGCGTCAAAGTCGCCGTCAGACTGATCGGGCAGGCCGGTGAACGGGTCGTCGGCGGTGGTGACGGTGGGGCAGTTGTCGCAGGCGTCGCCCAAGGCGTCGTCGTCCTGGTTGAGCTGGTCCGGGTTGGACAGGAGCAAGCAGTTGTCGCACAGGTCGCCCGCGTCGTCGCAGTCCTCATCCGCCTGATCGGGGTTGTAGTCGTCCGGGCAGTTGTCGCAGCCGAGCACCCACGTGCCAGGCGACGGTCCGCCGACGATCTCCAGCGACCCGCCGCTCAGGCCGTCATGGTCCACGTCGAAGCTGCCCACCGGGTAGGCGCAGCCGTACTCCGCGTAGTCCGCGTAGAAGTCGGTGGTGTTGTTCGCGTACACTTGGCCGCCGTAGCGGGTGTTGAGCAGCGCCAGGCAGTCGCTGTCCGTCATGTCGACCGACTGCTCCTCCGGGCCGATGTAGCTGACGGGCAGGGTGGTGTCGGGGTTGGTCCACACGTCCACCGGGTTGGGGACCCAGTCGCAGTTGAGGTCCTGCCACGGCCACGCGGGCGGGATGAACGGCAGCGGCGGGGTCGGGCACGCCAGGGCGACGCCCGAGCTGGCGAGCAGCGAGAGACCAAGGACGAGGCGTGCGGCGGTGGCGGCTGGCGACATGGGGACCTCAGGCGCCCCAGGGTAGCCGCCGGAAGGCCGACCGTCATGCGGACTGTCTGTCAGGCCTGGCCTACCCGGCGCCCGCCGCCGCCGCGGGTCAGATGAGCTTCACCGCCGCCCCGACCACCGCCGCGGCGATCAGCACCCTCCCGAGCGACACGTGGAAGCGCAGCAGCGCCGCGCCCGCCGCGAGCGCGATGACCGCGGCGATCGGGTCGAAGCTCGCGGGATTGGGCAGCGTCCAGACCACGCCGCCGCCTGGCGACACCGTCATCTGGGCCGTGAACAGCACGTGCGCCACGAGCCACACGCCGAGGCTGGCGATGACACCCACGATCGCCGCGGTGATGGCCGACAGCGCCGCGGTGAGCACCGGGATGCCCCGCAGGCGCTCCACCCATGGCCCGCCGAGCAGCACCCACAGGAAGCTGGGCGCATAGGTGACCCAGGTGACCAGCAGGCCGCCCAGGGTGCCCGCGACCAGCGGAGGGAGCGACCCCGGCTGGCTGGCGGCCGCGAGGAAGCCGACGAACTGGACCACCTGGATGAGGGGCCCAGGCGTGCTCTCGGCGAGCGCCAGGCCGTGCGTCATCTGGTCAGGCGTGAGCCAGTGGTAGACCTGCACCGCCTGCTGCGCGACGTACGCGAGCACGCTGTACGCGCCGCCGAACGTGACCACCGCGGCGCCCGAGAAGAAGGCCGCGAGGCGCGCGTAGACGTCGTCAGGGCCGAGCGCCTGCCGCAGCGCGATCACCGGCGCGAGCCAGAGCGTCAGGCCGACGATGGCGATCGCGAGCGCGCGCGGGACGGACGCGCGCACGTGCGGGAGCGTGCCGGCGTCGAGCGCGGCGTCCAGCAAGCCAGGCGCCTCCTTGTCCGCCTCCTTGCCGCGGATCACCATGAAATGCGCAGGCGAGACCCGTCCGCCGATCAGGCCCGTCAGGCCGGCGCCCAGCACCACGATCGGGAAGGGGACGCGCAGCGCGGTGATCGCGACGAACGCGACCACGGCGAGCGCCCGCATCGTCCCGTTCTTCAGCACCCGCTTGGACACCCGATCCACGGCCTCGGCGATCACCGCGAGCACGGCGGCCTGTACGCCCCAGAACAGCGCGTCGACCAGCGGGACGTCATGCCAGAGCACGTAGACCATCGACAGCGCTTGCAGCGCCAGCCAGCCGGGCAGGACGAACAGGCCACCCGCCATGAGGCCGCCCGGGATGCCGTGCATGAGCCAGCCCAGGTAGGTCGCGAGCTGCTGCGCCTCGGGGCCGGGGAGCAGCATGCAGTAGTTGAGGGCGTGCAGGAAGCGCGACTCGCCCACCCAGCGCTTCTCCTCGACGACGATGCGGTGCATCACGGCGATCTGCGCGGCGGGGCCGCCAAAGCTCTGCGCGGCGACGCGGAGCCAGACGGAGAGCGACTCGGAGAACGGGATCAAGGGAAGCCCCCAGGAGGCGCGAGTCTACACCCGGTGGGCAGGCACGACACCGGGGCGTCGGTGTTCCTGCGCATGGCGCCGACGCGCGCGGTGGGTAGGGATCGTCATGCTCATCGATCCACAGGACGAGATCCTCGCACTTCAGGCGCAGGTGGTCGCGCTGCTTCGCGCGGGCGCATCGCTCGTGACCGCGGACAAGGAGACGCGCACCCGCGTGTTCGCGTCGGGCGCAGGCGTTGTCTTCGAGGTCCATGACCAGCTCGCGGTCGGCAGCGGCCCGATCCATCGCGACGTCCTCAGCACCGACGCCGCGCTCCTGCTGGCCGTGCGACCCACCCCCGACACGCTGGAGGGGTGGTCGGCGCTGGCGCGCCATCTTGGCGGCGCGACCACGCCCGAGGTCGGCGTCGATCCGTCGGCCTGGACGGAGTTCGAAGGCGGGCTGATCCTGGGCAGCGCGGTGGACGGTCCGCCCTACATGGCGACGCTGGAGGGTGTCGTCGATCGTTGGGACGGTGGCGCCATGGCCCCGCACGCGCGCGTGCAGGTGGTGCTCGGTGACGCCACGCCCGATCGCCCGGCTTCGGCGGGGCCGTTCTGCTGGTTTGTCGCGCTCACCGATCCGCGAGGCGGTCTCGCGCAGGTCGAAGCGGAGGTGAGCGCCCGGCTCGGCGCCCGCATGGAGCTCGTTCGCTTCCTCGATCTGTCGGCGCCCATGCCGCTCGACGGAGGCACCTGGACCGCCCGGCACGCCGATCGGTACGACACCGAAGGCGTGGGGTTGGTCGCCGTCGCCTCCCTGCCCGACGGGCGGCACGTGGAGGTGCCCGTCGACCTGGCGCGCCCGGGTACCACCGACGCGGCGCGCGAGCTGCCCGCGGCGCGCACGCGCGCTCGCAAGGCGCTCCTGAAGGCGCTCGGCGCCTAGGGGCGGACGGCCTAGCCGCATCGCCCGGGACGGCGCGGTGGGGTCATCGGTGAGGTCGCGTGCGGCGCGCAGGTGGCGAGGCAGGCTTGCCCCGTTCACGCCGATCCGGTCGCTCGGCGTCCTTCGGCGGTCTCCGCGATCGTGGTCCGAATGGCGTTGACCATGTGGTCCAGTCGCTCGAGGTGCGCCTTGTTGGCCCGCCGTGGCGAGCCGATGCGCGTCGTGGTGCCCTTCAGCTGACACACCGTCATGTCGAGCATGTCCGACGGATGGGTCGGGCGCGCGCTCGACCCCCATGAGTTGTCTGTGCTGGCTCACCCGATGCATGGAGTGGGTCGAGGTGTACGATGCCGGCTCCGTCCCGATGGCCGTCATGAAAGCCGCCTGGCTGCGTCAGCGCTGGCCGTGGCTGCTCGCGCTCGGGTTGGCCGTGGTCGGGGTCGGCGTCGGCGTCGTGGTCTGGACCCTGCCCACCCGGGTGGAGCCTGTCGCCGCCGTGCGCCGGGAGGTGGTCCAGACGGTGGTCGCCAGCGGTCGCGTCCTGCCCGCGGCGCGTGTCCAGCTCGCGGCCCTGGGGCTGGGGCGGGTCGTGGAGGTGGCGGTGCCGGACGGCGCGCAGGTCACGACGGGCCAGCTCCTCGCTCGGCTGGACGGCACCGTGGCGACGGCCGACCTCGCCCGCGCTGAGGCCGCGCTGGCGCTGGCCGAGGCCCGCCTGACCCAGCTGAGCGGCCCTACGGCGCACGCGGCGGTCGAGGAGGTCCACCGCGCCGACACCAACCTCGCGGCCGCCCTGGACGACCTTGGGCGGCTTCAGGCGCTGGCCGTGGGCCGGGCCGTGACCGAACAGGAGCTGGCGCGGGCGGTGTCGGCGTCCGAGGTACGCCGGAGCGAGCAGGAGACCGCGCGCATTCACCTAGGCTCGGCGCGCGGCGCGGAGACGGTCCAGGCTCAGGCGACGGTCCGGCAGGCGCTGGCGGACGTGGACGCGGCGAGGGCGCGGCTCGCCGATCTGCGCCTGGTGGCGCCCGCAGACGGACAGATCGTCACGCGGGCGGTCGAGGCGGGCGACGTGGTGACGGCGGGCCAGCTCTTGTTCGAGCTCGCCGTCAAAGGCCCGGTCGAGGTGCGGATCGATCCGGACGAGTCGACGCTGGCCCGGCTCGCGGTCGGCCTGCCGGCGCTCGTCAGCCCGGAGGCCTTCCCGGAGCGTCGCTTTGGGGCGGAGGTCTCGTACTTGGCGCCCGCGGTGGACCCGCAGCGCGGCACCATCGAGGTGCGCCTCGCGGTCGCGGAGCCGCCGCCCGAGCTGCGCGCCGACATGACGGTCTCGGTCGACGTGGAGGTGGCGCGCAACCCGGACGCGCTGGTGCTGCCCGTGGGCGTGGTGCGCGACGTGGGCACCCGTGCGCCCTGGGTGCTGGTGGTGGTCGCAGGCAGGGTGGAGCGTCGTGACGTCAAGCTAGGCGCGGAGGGCGAGGAGCTGGTCGAGCTGCTGTCGGGCGTCGCCGAAGGCGACCTGGCGATCCCGCTCGACGCGGGCGTGGTGGTCGGCGACCGCGTGCGCGTTTGGGATCCGCGGTGAACCTCCCGCTCGAGATCTTCCTCGCGCTTCGCTTCTTGCGTGAGGGCCGCCTGCAGACGCTGCTGATCATCGGCGGCGCTTCGGTCGGCGTCGCCGTGATCCTGTTCCTCAGCGCGCTGATCTCGGGGCTGGAGACGTCGCTGGTCGCGAAGACCCTGGGCACGCAGGCCCACATCGTGCTCACGCCGCCCGACGAGGTGGCGCGAACACTCCGGACGGTCGGGGACGGCGAGGTCTTGATCGCGCACGTGGAGCGAACTGCCCAGCGCGTGCGCTCGATCGAGGGCTGGCAGACGCGCCTGCGCGAGGTTGAGGCGATCCCGGGCGTCACGGCGGTGTCGCCCACGGTCGGCGGCGCCGCGTTCCTGATGCGGGGCACCACCAGCCGGAGCGTGCTGCTGCTCGGCGTGGACCCGTTGCGCTTCGAGCGCATCTACTCGGTGACACCCCACATGGTGACCGGGGCGTTCAGGCCGAGCGGGACTGAGGTCGTGATCGGCGTCGACCTCGCGTCCGACCTGGGGGTCGCGCTCGGAGACCGTGTGCGCCTGGAGGCGGCGGAGGGGCGCTCGTCGGTCGTCCGCGTCGGTGGCACGTTTGACCTTGGAAATCGGGAGGTGAACACACGTTGGGCGGTGGTGTCGATGCGCAGCGCGCAGACGCTCCTCGACCGGGTTGGTGGCGTGTCGAACCTGGACGTTCGGGTCGCCGATGTCTTCCAGGCGGAGGAGGCGGCGCGGCAGATGCAGAGCCGCACGGGGCTGGACGCCGAGAGCTGGATGGCGACGAACGCGCAGCTGCTGATGGCGCTTCAGAGCCAGAGCTCGTCGAGCAAGATCATCACCTTCTTCATCGTGCTCGCGGTCGCGCTTGGGATCGCCAGCGTGCTGAGCGTGTCGGTGGTGCAGCGGGGCCGTCAGATCGGCATCCTCCGCGCGATGGGCGCGTCACGCGGCATGGTGCAGCGGATCTTCCTGGT
>CAIOSP010000027.1 GCA_903861005.1 uncultured Pseudomonadota bacterium | reverse complement strand
GCGCGCTCGCCGGGGGCGGCCGTGAGGTCGACCGCCGCGAAGAGGTCGGTGGCCAGCAGGGACGACAGGGGCTGCGAGAGCTTGGAGCCGTCGCGGTACAGGGCGTTGGCCTTGATGCCCAGGCGCCAGGACAGCAGGTACGCGTTCTTCACGTCGTCGATGCTGGCCTCGTTGGGCATGTTGATGGTCTTGGAGATGGCGCCCGACACGAACGGCTGGGCGGCGGCCATCATGCGGATGTGGCCGTCGACGGCGATGAAGCGCTTGCCGATGCGGCCGCACTTGTTGGCGCAGTCGAACACGGACAGGTGCTCGTCCTTGAGCAAGGGCGCGCCCTCGACCGTCATGGTGCCGGTGGCGTAGGAATTCGCCGCGGAGATATCCTCCTTGGAGAAGCCGATGCCTTCGAGCAGGTTGAAGGCCGGGTTTCCGAGCTGGGCCTCGCTGAAGCCGAGCGTCCGCATGCAGAAGTCGCGGCCAAGCGCGTGCGGGTTGAACACGAACTTGATGTCGAACGCGGCGGCGAGCTGGCTCTCGACCTTGCGCAGGGCGTCGTCGTCAAAGCCCTTGGCGCGCAGCGACTCATGGTTCACGCCGGGCGCGCCGAGCAGGGTCTGGGTGCCGGTGGCGTAGCGGATGATTGCTGTGGTCTCGTCCTCGGTGTAGCCGAGCGTGCGCAGGGCAGGGGGGACGGACTCGTTGATGATCTTGAAGTAGCCGCCGCCCGCGAGCTTCTTGAACTTCACCAGGGCGAAGTCGGGCTCGATGCCGGTGGTGTCGCAGTCCATGACCAGGCCGATGGTGCCGGTGGGCGCGATGACCGAGACCTGGGCGTTGCGGTAGCCGTGCGTCAGGCCGAGCTCGAGCGCCTCGTCCCAGGACTGCTGAGCGGCGGCGAGCATGTCGGACGGCGCCACGGCGGCGTCGATGCCGACAGGGCGGATCGACAGGCCCTCGTACTCAGACGACGGGACGTCGTACGCGGCGCGGCGGTGGTTGCGGATGACCCGCAGCATGCTGTCCTTGTTCTCCGGGTAGCGGAGGAACGGACCGAGCGCGCCCGCGATGCGCGCGGACTCGGCGTAGGACTCGCCGGTGAGGATGGCGGTGAGGCAGCCGCCGATGGCGCGCCCCTTGGGGCTGTCGTACGCGACGCCCATGAGCATGAGCAGCGCGCCCAAGTTGGCGTAGCCGATGCCCGTGGTGCGGTACTCGTAGGACAGCTTGGCGATCGGGATGCTGGGGAACTGCGCCATGGCGACGCTGACCTCCAGCACGTCCATCCACAGGCGCGCGGCGTGGCGGTACGCCGCGATGTCGAACGTGGCGGTGGCCATGTCGTAGAAGCGCGTCAGGTTCAGCGACGCCAGGTTGCAGGCGGTGTCGTCGAGGAACATGTACTCAGAGCACGGGTTGGACGCCCGGATCCGGCCGCCGGCCGGGCAGGTGTGCCACTCGTTGATCGTGGTGTCGAACTGCACGCCGGGGTCAGCGCAGGCCCAGGCGGCGTCGGAGATCTTGTCCCACAGGTCGGCCGCGCGGACGTCGCGGGCGATCTTGCCG
>CAIOSP010000026.1 GCA_903861005.1 uncultured Pseudomonadota bacterium | reverse complement strand
GTCCCGCGGCGTGGGGCGCGCGCGGCCGCTCTCGACGGGGATCGGGCGGTCGGCGGCGCGTGGTGCCGCGGCGTATGACGACGCGACCGTGGGCTGGGCGCCGATCGCGGCCGCGCACGCGCGCCTCGACGCGCCGGAGACCGTGCGTCGCGCGCTGCCTGCCGCGGCCGACCCGATCTGGCTGACGGGCTCGGACGACGACGGTGAGGCGCTCCCGGTCACCCGACCGGCTCGTTGGGGAACGCCGACGCGCGGCGAGACCGCGGCCGCAGGCGCCACGCGTACGCGCGCCGGTGGGTCCCCGACGTTCGCCGGACGGGCGCGGCGCGCGGCCGCTTCCGGCGACGACGGCTTCCGCGACACGTTCGAGATCGCGCGGGACGCGTCCGAGCAGGCGGCGCAGGCGGCGGCCCGACCGCTCGCGCGCGCGGCCCGTCGCGCCGAGGCGGCGCCCCTGACCGAGTCCGCGCGGACCTCGCGCTCCATCCTTCCGCGTGCCGCCGGCGTTCGTGGCTCGCTGGGTGGTCTGGCTTCGCCGCGCACCCGCGCGTCGCGCGCCACCGAGCTCGCCCTCATCGGGCTCGACGGCGCAGGTCGGGTCGGGGAGGCCGACGAGTCGAACCGGTCGTCGCCGCAGCCCGCGGGGGGCGTCCGTGCGCGCCTGCTCGGGTCTGACGGGCGCGATGGGTCCACGTCTGCGGCCCGCGCCGAGCTTCGCCCGCGCTCGGCCGAACGCGCCGCCGCGGAGTTCATCGGCGGGGCGGCGGCCGACGCGACTGAGCCTACCCCCGCGCGGGTCTCCGCGACCGCCCGAGCGCTGGAGCGTGCCACCCGCGCCGACGCCGCCCGCGCCGCCGAGGTTCCCGCGCCTTCCTCGTCGACCGCGCTCGCCGCGCCCCCGATGTCGTGGATCCGTCCGGAGGTCAGCGCGGCGCCTGCCGCGGGTGCGGGGCCGACCGCGGGCCGCGACGCTCGCCCGGGTCCGGTTGGCCACGCCCAGCGTCGCGCGCACGCGGGGCCGACGTTTGGCTTCTTTGCCGCGACCGGCGCGCTCCCGGCGGCGGGTGGTGTGGCGCCGGATGCCTTCGCTGACGCCGTGCGCGCGCGTCGCGAGGCGCTGGCGCCGGTGCGCAGCGCCTCGCGCGCCGTCCGCGCGCCGGACCCTGTGCTGCTCGACCGCGCGCTCGCGGACGTTGGTACGGGCCGGGCATCTCCCGACGGCGGCTCCTCGACGTCGTTCGCCCCCACGACCGTGGCGCGCGCAGGCCGAGCTCGGCCAACCACGCGCCTGCGGGACCGCGGCACCTCACCGGCGGAGCACCGCGTGGCTGAAGCGCCGCGCGGCGTCGAGAGCCCGTGGATGACGCTCGCCGAGGTGGACTCACTGCGGGCACAGGACGACACATTCGGGACCGCGCCGTCCTCCGCGCGCGGCGGGCATGTCGGGATCGCCGCGTGGCGGCGCGCGCTGTCGTCGGCGCCCAAGGACGTGGCGTCGGCGCTGGCGTCTTCGCCGGAGCTGGGCGCCAAGGTCGTCGCGGCGATGCGTCAGATGAAGGCGCTCCCGACGGACCAAGCCAAGCCCCTGCACTCGCGCACCGCGGCGCCCGCGGGCGTAACGGCGCCGGCAAAGCAGCAGGAGGCGCGGCGCGAGAAGACGATGGCGGCGCTGGCGACCCTGCGCGGCAGCCCCATGCGCACGCGCGCCGACCGCCCGAACCAGACCCGGCTCACCCGCCTGGCGAGCAAGCTCGAAGGCTTGGTCCATTTGGTGGAGTCGGAGCAGCGCGAGGCGGACGCCCAGCGTTGGGTGCGACGCGCGTCCGAGCCTGCGGAGGCCTCGGGCGCCTCCACGGCCGCGGCCGCGGCGGGCGCGCAAGACATGAGCTTGGACAACCTGCAGCGTGAAGTGCTGGAGGCGGTCCTCCGCGAGCTGGAGCGCGCCCAGGAGCGCGGAGAGGGGATCGGACATGCCACCACCGACTGGTAACGACAAGGCGTCGTTCACGAACCTCGACACGGGCGTGGCGTTGAGCGTGCAGTTCAACCCGACCGAGTTCACGCTCACGGACACGGCCCAGTGGCGTGACCAGGGCAACCGCGCGCGCCCGTCGCTGCAGTACGAACGCGGCGCCCCGGCGGCGCTGTCGATGGAGCTATGGTTCGACACCACGCGCGGCGGTGAGAACGTGAACACCGCCTACATCAACGACTTTCGCGCGCTGCTGGAGCAGTCGGTGTCCGACACGAGCGCGCCGCGCCACACCGACCGGCCGCCCTACCTGCAGTTCTCGTGGGGCGGGTTCGACCTTGTCTGCGTGCTCGAGCGCATCCAGGTGCTGTACTCGATGTTCAAGCCGGACGGCACGCCGGTGCGCGCCAAGGTCCAGCTTCAGCTCAAGGAGCACGCGACGGACGCGGGCGCGGTCACGGGGACGGGCGCCACCACGCCGGCCTCGCTCGCGGGGACGACCACCGCGACGGTCGGGCCCGGTCAGACGCTGTCTTCGGTGGCGGCGGCGAACGGCGCGTCGACCGCGGACGTCGCGCGCGCGAACAACATCGCCGACCCGGCGAATGTCCCGGCAGGCACCGAGGTGGTCATCCCGGGTGACGCCGCGATGGCCGACGCGATGGAGGCCTCGTCCAAGTCGTCGGTGCCCACGTCCTTCTCAGAGGCGGGCGCGGTCGATCCGTTCTCCGATCCGGTCGGCGGCGGCTTTGGCGGCATCACGCAGACCGCCGAGGAGATGGGCGGCGCGCTGCACGACGCGCAGGACACGGCGGACGAGGGCATCGGCAAGGCCCAGGACTCGGGGACCACGGCCGCGAAGACCGTGGCCAAGGCGGACGACGCGCGCGACGCGGCGAACGAGACGGCGGAGCACGCGGACGTGGCTAAACGCCAGGTCGACAGCTCGGTCGAACGCACCAAGCGCGATCTGGACGAGTAAGCACCCATGCCAGTCCAGATCAACGACGTCGTCACCAGCCCCAGCGGAACCAGCAGCATGCCGGTCGCGCAGGCGTGGACGTACAAGGTGACGATCGGGCGGCTCGAGGCGACGCAGTCCGACCCGCAGGGGCTGGAGTCGATCGTGGTCGAGGATCACGTCGACATGATCGGCATGGCCGAGATCTCCTTCGGGCCCGACCTCGATCCCTGGAGCAACGTCGACCTGGGCGACCCCGTGCGGGTCGAGATGGGGGAGGACGCGCCCCACCCGGTGTTCGTCGGCAAGGTGACCGGCCTACGGCACGTGCGCCGCGGCGGCCGCGAGCGGCTGGTCGTGATCGCCATGGACCCGCTCGCCATCCTGGCGGCCAGCCGCCGCACCAAGACGTTCGTGCACGCGAGCGACACTGACGTGTTCCATCAGGTGGCCGGCGCGGCGGGAATCCCCGTGCGTCGTGCCGACACGGGGTCCTTCTCGCGGCCGTATGTGATGCAGCGCAACGAGTCTGACCTGGACCTCCTGCGTCGCCTGGCCACCCGCAACGGCTTCATCCTGTTCGCCGAGGAGGGGGAGCTGGTGTTCGGGCAGCCCTCGCTCACCGGGCGCTCGGTTGAGGTCCGCGACGCCGATCTGCGTGACCTGGACTGGACGATGTCCACGCTCGGCGTGCCCAAGGGCGTCGAGGTCCACACCTGGGACCCGGGCGCGCGTCAGGATCTGGAGGGCACCGCGGGTCCGAGCGAGGTCGTGGCGATCGGCGACGGCACCTTGTCTGTCGGCGCCGCCTGGAGCCTGTGGGACGACATCGCGCACCTGTCCGACGTCGAGGTGACCAGCCAGGCGCTGGCCAAGGCCGTGGCGATCGCCGAGCTGAACCGACACTCATGGGGCTTCCTGCGCGGCCGCGCGGTGGTGACGGGAAACCCGATGATCCGTGCAGACTCTAGGGTGAAGCTGCTCTGCGCGCGGGAGCACTTCAAGCCGGACGGCTGGGTGGTGGGCAGCCGACACCTGATGGAGCCGGGCCGCGCTTACACCACCGAGATCCAGTTCTGCTCGAACACGAGGCCGACATGATCGCGGAGAGGCGGAAGCGCGGCGCGGTCGCTGCCCCAGCGGGGCGGGCGGGCGTGCTACAAGGTCGGCGGACGACGCAGCTTTGGGGGCAGGCGTGAAGGCGGACATCCTCGGTCGCGGCTGGGCCTTCCCGTTCCGGTTTGATCCGGCGACGGGCGCTATTGCCACGTCGGCGGGCGAGGACAACATCCGCTCCGCGATGACGCTGATCCTGGCCACCCGGCCGGGAGAGCGTCAGCACCTGCCGGAATTCGGCTGCCGCGTGCACGAGCTGGTGTTCGGGCCGAACACGCAGGCGAACGCGAGCCTGGTGGCGTGGCACGTGCGCGCCGCCCTGGAGCGCTGGGAGCCGCGCGTGGACATCCTCGAAGTGACCGCGCGTCCGGACGGGTCCGGGCGCATGGCGGTCGCTGTTCGCTATCGCATCAAGGTGTCGCGCAACGAGTCTGTGCTGCAGCTCGACCTCGCGACGGGGAGCTAGGACCGTGCCGATTCAGCCACCACGCCTCGACGACCGCTCCTACGAAGACCTCGTCCGCGAGGCGCGCGCGCTCATCCCCCAGTACACGCCCGAGTGGACCAACCTGGGCGACGCTGACCCGGGCATGGCGATCGTGCAGCTGTTCGCGTGGATGACCGAGCTGACGCTGTACCGGCTGAACCGCGTCCCGGACAAGACCTACGTCCACTTCCTCAACTTCATCGGCGAAGAGCGGCGCAACGCCCGCGCGGCCACCGTGCCGCTCACGTTCCGTCCTCGCGCGCCGGACGGCCCCCCGGCCGAGATCCCCGCGGGCACCACCGCGTCAACCACCCAGGCCGGCGGTCGCGAGCCGCTGCACTTCCTCACGCGCGAGCCGCTGACCGCGCACGCCGGGCGCGTCGACCGCGTCGTGGCGGCGGTCGCAGGCGGCAAGCCGCGCGTGCGCGAGATCCCGTTCAGCCCGCTCCTCGCCAACCCCGCGGCCGTGTCGTTCGCGGGAGGTGACGGCGTGTCGATCTTCCGGCTGGACGAGGTGGACGACGGCGCGGACGCCTTCACCGCCGACCAGTTCCTCTACCTGCGCCACGACGACCTGGTGCGCATCGCGGCGCGCGGTGCGGCGGCGCCGACCGGCCTGCTGCGCGTGGTCGCGGGCGGGGACTCCGGCGCGCCGATCGCGGCGATGTTCGACTGGGAGACGCCGACGCGCGGCGAGGCGGGCGTGACATGGCGTCCGCTCGGCTTTGACGTGGGCGCGTCTTCCGAGCGCCTGGGCCTGCCCGACGTCCCACTGATTCCGCGCCTCGACGGCCTGGTCGCGATCCCGTCGCTCGGCGACGCGGTCGATCCCATGCCGATGCCGGAGGATTTGTCCCGCGAGGGCTGGATCCGCGGCCGCGTTCGCTTCGAGCGTTGGCTGGCCCGGCTCGCGTCCGAGGAGATGCGCGTCAGCTGGCGCGACGATCGCGGTGAAGAGGAGCGCAGCGTCCCCACCTGGCAGGTGCGCGACGTCGGTCACGCGCTCGAGTTCGCCATCCACGACCTGCCGACGATCCGCGCGGGCTGGTCGCTGCGGCTGGGACTGGTCGATCACAGCGTGCGCGTCGGGCATGACTCCGCGCTGCCGCTCTACCGCTGGAGCTTCCGCCGCGGCGACCGCTGGATCCCCATCCCCGAAGACCGCGTGCAGCGCGTCGGCGTGAGCTTTGTGATCGCGGGCCCCATGCCGGAGCTCGCCTCCGACGGCTGGAACCTGCGCGCCGAGCGCGTCGAGGCGCTGGATCTGGCGGCGCTCGCGCCTGGGCTGGACGTGGCGCTGTCGTGGCGTCGTCCGGTCGAGGTCGCGCTGGCCACCGGGCTCGACGGCGACGCGGCGCTCGCGATCAGCGCTGAGGCCCTGCCAGCCACGCCGTTCCAGCCGGTCGCCACCGTGGCGCCCATGCTCGGAACGCGCTTCTTCCTGGGCTCGGACCTGCTCGGCAACCGCGCGCGCTCGCCGGTGATGATCGAGGTCGAGGTCGGCTTTGAGGTCGAGGGCGAGCCCGTGGTCGAGCCGTCGGGCGACTACCACCTCCAGCTGACCTACCGCACCGAGACCGGCTGGCGCGTGCTGCCGGACCCGCGCGTGGACTTCGCCCGCTTCACCTTCGCCACGCTGGACGCGGACGGCGCGCGTCGCCCCGAGCGTCGTCGCGTGCGCTGGTTCGTCGACCCCTCCACGCTCGACGGTTTGGCGCGCGCTGAGGTCGGCGGGCAGGACACGTGCTGGCTGCGCGTCGAGCTGACCAAGGCGGGCCTGTCGCGGCAGGAGGACAAGAAGCTCCCCGCCGTGCCGGTGAGCCTGAAGATCTACGACGTGCGCATGGCGCTCGACGGCGCGGTCGGCGCGACCACCTGGGAGGAGGCGCTCCCCGGCGCGCGGGTGATCGCGGTCGAGCAGCGGCCGACCAACCGTCGCTTCTCGCGCAGGCTCGAGCGCCGTGAGGGCAAGGTGGTCGCCACCACGCCGTTCGACAGCTTCGTCGATCTGGCAGACGACGGCGGCGGGCACGCGGCGATCTACCTTCGCTTCGACAAGCCCTTCCCGGCGGGCCGCCGGTTCGCGACCTACCTGCGGTGCCGCGGCGAGACGTGGCTGCCGCGCGGGTCGGTCGCGCACTGGGAGCTGCTGACGTCAGACGGGGCGGGCGGTTCGCGCTGGACGCGCCTCGCCACCGCGCGGGACGGCGAGGGCGGCGCGCCGTCGCTCGAGCGCTCGGGCGTGCTGTCGTTTGGGCTGGACGCGCCGATGGTCCCCGCACCCGAGGGCACCTGGATCCGCGGCGTGCTGCGCGTGGAGGGCGGCGAGTCGCTGCCGACGCTCCCGCCGCTGACCCACGTCCTGCCGAACACGGTGGAGGCGGTGAACCTGCACGTGTTCCGCAATGAGCGGTTCAGCGGCATGGGCGTGCCGAACCAGACGACGCAGCTTCGCCACTACCCGGTGTTCCTGGGCGACGAGGCCGAGGCGCGCCGCGACCGGCCCTTCGAGTTGGCCGTGCAGGTGGACGAAGAGGACGGCGAGAAGCGCGTGTGGCGCGTGGCGCCGGGCAACACCTTCGCCAGCGCGGGCAAGGACGATCGCGTGTTTGTGGTCGACGCGGTCACGGGCACGCTCACGTTCGGCAACGGCATCCGCGGGCGCATGCTGCCCGTCGGCAGCTTCAACGTGGCGGTGCAGTCGTACCACGCGGTGCCGGGCACCGTGGGCAACGTCGCGCCGCTCGACATCCGCCTGGTCGAGGGCCGCGGCGACGCGCTCGACGTGAGCAACTTGTTGCCCGCCGCTGGCGGGAGAGATGCAGAGAGCATCGACGAGATCATCCGTCGCGCGCCGTCGATCCTCACCAGCCGCGATCGCGCGGTCACGCGCCGCGACTTCGAGGTCATCGCCGAGGAGGCGTCGGGTGAGGTCGCCCGCGCGGCCTGCCCCGGCGACATCGACGAGGACGGCGTCGTCGAGGTCGTGATTCTGCCGCGCCGACGTGAGGGCGAGGCGGTGCCGGACGCGTTCCTGGCCGCGGGCCTTCGCGAGCACGTGCAGGCACACCTGGCGCGTCGTTGCTTGGTGAACGTGCGCCCGCGCGTGCGGCTGGCGAGCTTCCTGCCGGTGGACGTGTCGATCGACGTTCGCCTTCGCCACGGCGCCCACCGCGCTGCGGTGCGCGATCAGGTGTCGGCGTGGATCACGCGCTTCCTCGACCCGTACCGTGGCGGCATTGACGGCGAGGGCTGGCCGTTCGGCGGCACGCTCTACGCGGCGGACTTCGCGCGGCTGATCACCGACATCCCCGACGTGCGCCACGTGGTCGACGTGCGGGTGTTCGCGACCGACGGCGTCGACGCGCGCACGCCCCCGGGCTGGGAGCGGGCGACGGGCTCGTCCGAGCTGGTGCTGACCGACGCCGACCTCTTCCGCCCGCGTGAGATCCGCGTGCGCTTCGTCGAGGACGCGCGATGAGACGCAGGCTGGGCGGTCCAGACGCGCTGGTGCCCGCGGGTGACGCGAGCCTCGGCGGAGATCTGATCCGCTTGGAGCACGTGGTCCGCCTGCGGTTCCCCGTGCGGACGGCGCGCGTCTATCTGCGTCGTCACCTGGGCCAGGACGTGCGTGTCCGACTTGTTGAGGCCGGTCGAGGCGAGCGCCCGGGCACGGTGCGCGCGGTCGAGGTGCGTCACGCAGGCGGCGCAGGAACCACCATGGTCCGCGCCGAGCGTCGGCTGCCGAACGGCGAGCTGGCGGGGGCGTTCGCGCCGGACTCGCGGGTGAGCACGGTGGCGGTCGCGGACGGTCCGGCGGCGCGCACGCGCGTGCTCTCCCGTGGCGACGTGATCGTGCTGCACGTGCCGGTGCAGGGCTGGACCCGCTTCCTGCCGGCGGTGTTCCGCAACGACGGCCCGGTAGAGGTCCGCACCATCGAGCGCGCCGACACCGCGTTCCACCGCGCGGGTGGTGCTGCGGACTCGGGCCACGTGGTGTCCGGTCCGAGCGACGATCAGGACGCGCTGTCGCGCCTGATGTTCATCTTCCAGCACCTGGCGACCACGGTCACCGAGCGCATCGACCTGCTCCCCGAGCTGACCGATCCGCTGCGCTGTGATCCGAGCGTGCTGCCGTGGCTCGCGTCGTGGGTGGGCTTTGACCTGGACGGATCGCTGCCGCTCGATCAGCAGCGCGAGCTGGTCCGCCGCGCGATCCGCCTGTACCGCACGCGTGGCACGCGGGTCGGCATCGAGGACATGGTCGCCGTGCTCACCGCGGCGCCCGTGCGCGTGAAGGAGCTCGCCGCGCCCATGCCCATGGTGCTCGGTCGCTCCACGTTGGCGGGCGGCGCGAACGCGGGCGAGCGCTGGAAGGCAGGCGAGGGGGCCGCGTCGTGGTCCTACGATCCGGCGCTCCGCAAGCGCACCGCGTTCTTTGAGGTCCTGCTGGAGTCGCGCGAGGCGTTCCGCGAGCGCTTCGGCGAGCGCGCGGCGGACGTGCTGCTGCGCATCATCGACGTGACGAGCCGCGAGCGGCCCGCCCACGTCCGGTTCACGCTCCGCTTCGACGAGAGCGCGTGAGGGGAGTTGAGATGACGTCCCGAGAAGATCTGGTGCGACTCAACGCCTTTGAGGGCCTGTGCCTCACGGCGGGCGATCTGGTGTCCGAGCAGCTCTACCACCGCAACGCCCAGCGGCGTCACGCGCGGTACCTGTCGGGCCACGGCGTGGTGCAGGGGCTCGCGGTCGAGCTGAACCAGCGCGTGGATCGCTATGAGGCGGTGGTGTCGGCGGGCTTTGGCCTGGCGCGCTCCGGCCAGGGCATGCACCTGCCCGCCGATCTGCTGGTGCCGCTGGAGATGCAGGAGGTCGACGGCGACTACGTGCTGTGGCTGCTGCATGTGGAGCGCGAGGACCCGTCCTCCGCGCGCCCGATCTTCGACACCGCCGACAGCCGCCCGTCGCGCATCGTGGAGTCGGTGGAGGCCCGCCTGCTCCCCGCCGAGGCCGAGCCGGACGACGGCGTCGCGGTCGCGCGTCTGCGCGTACGCCTGGGTCGAATGGCGCACGTGCACGTGCCGGTGCCGCGCGCGGGCCGCGTGGAGCGCGCCGCCGAGAGCTGGCTCAAGCCGCGCGTCACCCGCTACGTCGAGCTGAATCGCTCGGTCATGCTGCTGCTCTTCCGCACGTCACGCCTGCACGAGCTGTCGATCGCCGCTTACGGCTTTTACGCGGCGCTCGTGGGCGCCGAGTTCCTGCTGATCGAGGAGGGCACAGCGGACACCGTGCTCTACCGGACCGCGGGCAGCCTGGTCCGTCACGCGCGCACCTTCTTCGACGCCGACGGCGTACGCGACGTGACCGAGCGCATCGGCCAGCTGGCCACGCTCCTGCAGGCGGTGGACGACGCGTCGCCGACGAGCGCGCACGACGCGCGACTTTGGCAGGCGTGGTTTGAGCAGTTCGAGCGCTTGCTGCCGCCGCTGGAGCGCGCGGTCGAAGAGCTCCAGGCCACCGTTGAGGCTCGGTCGGAGGGTCGTTGACCGTAGCTCCGCGAGAGGCAGGGACCGCGCCCGTGCGCGTGCAGGTCATCGACCTCACGCCGCGCGTGCTGGATCTTGTCGTGCCGACCTACCTGCCCGCGGCGGACCTGACGACGCGCATCGCGCGCGACGCCGGCCTGGGCGCGTGGTGGCCGGACGGATCCCGCCGCACGTTTGGCCTGCTCGCGCGCGGTCGGCTGCTGCGCGACGACGAGCGGCTGGCGGACGTGGGCGTGGTGCCGTGGGAGCTCATCCACCTGCTGCCCGATCCGGCCCCGGGCTCGCCCGTGCGGGAGCGCGACGCCGGGCTGGCGGCCGCGCTTCCGCCGGCGCGCTCGGTCCTCAACCGTGTCGCGAGCGTACTGCGGGTGCTGGCGTGGACGGCGATCGCCGCGGTGGGGCTGCGCGCGCTGCCGATGCCGGGCGTGGCCTTCCTGGGCGCGTTCGGGTCGGCGTGGCTGACGGCGCTCGCGGTTCGGCGGCCGGGCGGATCGATCGCGCTGTGGGACGCGCTCGCGGGCGCCGTGCTCGGCGTGCCGATGTTGGCGGTGCTCGGCGCGGTGGCGTGGACGTCGGGGGTGGACGCGGTGGCCATCCACCACGCGGCGGCCGGCGCGTCGCTGCGGCTGTTGGTGCTCACGGGTCTCGGCGGTGGTGTTGGCGCCTTGCTCGGCGGCCTGACGCTGCTTGGGCCCTTCGACCCGCTGACCGCCGAAGCGGCCTCCACCGCGACGGAGGCGTCGCAGTCGGGTCGTGCTTGCGCCCTGTGCGGCGGGGCCGTGTCGATCGACGTGGCTGAGGGCTGCGGGTACGGCTGCGACCGGGTGTTCCACCGCGGGTGCCTCGCGGCGCGTCGCGCGGTGGCGACGGGCACCGGCTGCGAGGTCTGCGGCGTCGCGGTGCCCGGGCGCTGATCGGCCGTGACGCGTGCGCAGAGGGCGAGGTCTCGCCGAAGAGTCCAGCGGTCGTCGTCTGGGGCGCTGCCTCCTCGGCGCAGACTCGGCCCGAACACGCTCGTGCCGCGTTCGGCGGGCGGGACGACGCGCGCCGCTCAGACCGCCCGAAGGATGAGCTCGACCGCGCCGGACGCGCCGACCGCGACCAGCGCGCGTCCTTGCTCCGCCAGGACCGCGTCGAGCGTGGCGCCGCTGGCGAGCCTGTCGATGGCGATCACGGCCAGGCAGGCGGGGGCGCGGTCGACGGCGGGCGGCGTC
This sequence comes from uncultured Pseudomonadota bacterium, assembly GCA_903861005.1. Classification (GTDB taxonomy): domain Bacteria; phylum Myxococcota_A; class UBA796; order UBA796; genus CAIOSP01. The sequence continues at coordinate 101,013 of CAIOSP010000026.1, read as the reverse complement.
TCGCCCCGAAGGAGCGCCGCGATCGCCGCGTCCACCGGAGAGTCCGCCGACAAGAGCGGATCGCGCCGCTGCACTTGGCGCAGCGCGGCGTCCACCTGAGCGGCCGTGTACGGCGGCGGAGACGGAGGACCGAACACGCCGAGAACCGGAGACAGCAGCCGTGCGGCCTCATCCGCCGCTTGGTCGAGCGCGCGGGTCAGCGACGCCAGGGACTGCCTCGCCGCCGTGGTCGGGAGAGGCGGCGTGTGGTGCAGGCCACGCCCGAGGGAGCCCAGCCCCACCAGGATGGTTTGCGTGCGGGCGTCCAACGCGCCGACCGCCCCCGCGACCAAGCTTAGGTCGGGCCGAGCGTGGGCGGAGACGAGCAGCACGATGCCGGCTGCCCGCGCGCGGAGCCGCGCGACCTCGCGCGCGACCCGGAGCCCCTGCTCGGCCAGAGCGCGGCGCGTGGCGTCGTCGAGCTCGGGCGCGTCGTCGAACGCCCGAGGGGCGGGCAGCGTCCTCACGTCGAGCCAGGCGCGGACGACGGGCGTCCAGGCGTCCGCTCGGGGTGCTTCAACCAGGGTGCCTTCCACGCGCGTGAGCGCCGACACGGTCGGGAACCGGCCGCCGCGCTCCCGCACCGAGCGCTCGAACTCATCGAGTCGCGCCGCGTGGGTGGCGAGGTGGACGGGACCTCCAGGCTGGCCGGTCCGGAGCAGCGCGAGCTGGGTCAGCGCCACGCGGGCGGCGTCCAGGCGGGCCGCGCGACCGACACCGACCCAGGCTCCCCAGGGCGCGCGGGCGACCGCGGCGAGCGTGGCCCCGATCGGGTCCTCGAGCAGCCAAGGCGACGCGGCCCGCACCCAGGCGACCGCACTGTTTCGTAGCAGGCCTGCGCCCGGGTCCAGGTCGACGGGCCGCTCGTGGGTGAACCCGAGGCGCCGCCTCCAGGCCGCGCGGGCCTCGACGGGAAGGGCGGGCGCGTCGATCCAGCCGGACAGATCGGGCACCTTGGGCGTGGGCGCTGGAGCGGGCCCCCAGCCGCGGTCGCCCAGCAGCAAGGCTTCGACGTCGTCGTCCTCCGGGGGGCGGGCGGGCGCGGACGGAGCGTCGGCGATGTCGTTGGGCGGCGCCTCGGGGGGCGCGTTCGGGTCTTGGCCCTTGGCGGCGAGGCGGGCGCGAAAGGCGTTGCCCGGCTCGCTCGGTGGCTCGTCGGGGGGCTGCTCGGCCGTGTTGGTGACGGCGGGCGCGGCGTTCACCCGACGGGCCTTGGGATCGTCGTCTGGACCCTGCTCGTCGACTGGCCGCACGTCCACTCCCCGCGGTGGCCCGTATCCACCCGTCGCGGCAGCGGCCCGTAGGCGAAGTTGTAGGCCTGTTGCGCGTGCAGACGTGGACGCGGACCGCTAGATCGTCCTATGATGGCATGCTCTTAGGAGAAGTCGAGGATGGCGCCACGCGTGCGCGCGATCGAGGGTGCAGCGGTTCCGCGTCGAGCGGACTTGCCGCGTATCCGTGGGGACGGGGCCTGGGTGTTCGGCGCGGACGACGATGTCGTTCTCGTGGAGCGGCGGGCTGGCAAGTTCTACTTGGGGCGCATGCCCCGCGTGAAGTTCTTGCTGGAGCGCCCTGGTCGGTCCATGTTCGGGAGCGGCCGCGAGGAGACGCTCGACATCGTCTTCGGCGAGAAGAAGACGCTGTCCTGGCAGTCGATCGCGCCGGTGCCCGGGACTGAGTCCTCTATCGACGGCCTTTGGTTCAGCTATGCGGCCCTGCTGCGCGGCAAGACGCGCGTGTTCAACAGCGTCGCGAACTCGGCCTGGGGCATGTACCTGGGCGACGCCGTGGACGACTCGCCGAGCCGCTGGCTTCGCGTCGACGCGCGCGCGCCGCAGATGTTCTGGCGTGGCTCCGAGGGCGTGATCACGCCTCCGGCGGTGGTCGCTGCTCACAGCAACATCGCTGGTGAGGACGCGCCCGACGTCGTGATCGTCACGCCGCCGTTCAGTGAGTCTTCGTCGGTGCCCGCCGAGCAGTCCGGGGTCGTCCAGGCTCGACCGGCGCCTGTGCGGACGCCCGTCCCTGCGGAAGCGTCGGGCGCTGCGTCCATGCCCGCGGCGCGCGCTCCGGCGCCGAGTCCCGCTCCGGCGGCGGCCCCTGCTCGCAAGCGGATGAGCCCCGTCGTGGCAGGCGTTGGCGTGCTCGCCGTGGTCGCTGTGCTCGCGGTCGTCCTGGTCCAGGGCGGCGTGTTCAAGAAGAAGCACAGCAAGCCCGCCGCGCCGCCCGCGGTGGCTGCGGCGGTCGCTCCGGTCGAAGCGCCTGCGCCTGCGCCTGCGCCCGCTCCGGCCGCCGCGCCTCCACCGATCGGTCCGAGCCTCGGGCCCGACATCGCCCCGACGGCCGCGCCTGCGCCGACGCCTGCGCCCGCGCCGACGGTGGCGCCCGCGCCGGCTTCCGCTCCCGCAATGGTCACGCCGCGTCCTGGGCCAGCTCCGGCGCCCAAGCCGACGGCTTCGCCTGCACCCCGGCCCGCGCCAGCTCCGGCGCCCAAGCCGACTCCCGCGCCTGCGCCCGCTCCGGCTCCGGCCCCTGCGGCCGCGCCGGTCTTGTCCGACAAGATCACGCTCAAGGTGAGCGGCTACGACAACACCTTCGCGGACATCACGTTCGGTGAGCTGCGTTGCCAGACGAGCGCGAGCTGCTCGAACTGGGCGGTCCTGGAAGGCGTGCCGCCGCCCCGCAGCGGCTACGTCCGCCGCGCCGCGCTCATCGCCTCCCCGCACATGACGTTGAGCCTCACCGTCAGCGGCAAGCCGACGCGCAAGTGCAGCTTGGATCTCCCGGCTTCGGTCGTCGAGGCGACGCAGATCGATCTTCGCATCGATCGTCCGAACTGGGACGCGGCGGGGGACTGCAGCTTTGTCCACGTACACAGCAACGGGCCGGAGTGAGCCGACCCTCGTAGGCACGCTGGCCGTCCGCGCCGCGCGGGCGCCGTCCGTGCCGTCGGGAACGGCGGCGTCGCGTCGGGTGAGGTCGTCATGGACTTGATCGCGGGGATGCAGCCGACCGGTCGGCGGGTGCAGGGGCCCGGGTTCGAGCTGGCAGGCTTGGACGGGGATCGAGGCGCGCACACCGCGGTCGTGTGGACGCTCTCTCAGCGCACAGGCGCTGAGCTCGCGGTGCGCGACGGCGTCCGCGCCTTCTTGGAGCGTCCGGGGTTCGCGGGTCTGGCGCGGCTGGTCGCGGTGGACCGGACGGCGGGCGCGGTCGTGTTCGCCACGGGCGAGGTCTGGTCCGCGGCTGAGGTGTTGGCGAGCCTGCGTCGTCGGGGGCGCGCTCCGGGTCTGCGCGCGGGTCTGGAGCTGGCCTGGCAGGCGGCGGAGCTGTTGGCGCGCGCCCACCGCGAGGCGGGCCCGCTCGGCGCGCCCTGTCATGGCGCGATCGACCCATGGCGGCTGGCGCTTCGTCGGGACGGGCAGGTCGTGCTGCTCGGCTACGACGTCTTGGGTGGTCGGCACGGTCTCGGGACCGAGGGGGCCGCGCTCGCCGAGGCGCTGCGCTACGCCCCGCCCGAGCGCCTGGAGGGCCGCGACGAGGACGCTACGAGCGACCTGTTCGGCTTGGCCTTGGTCGCTTTGGAGTGGATCGTCGGCGAGCCGGTGTACGCGGGCACGGTCGATCAGATCCGTGAGGCCGCGCGTGAAGCCGAGGGTGACCGGATCCTGTGGGCGTGGCGGGAGCGCCTGCCCAAGTCGGTCGCGGCGGTCCTAGGACGCGCCCTCCGCCGTGACGTGGACGCGCGCTGGCCGGACGCGGCGTCGTTCGCCGCAGCGCTTCGTCAGGAGCTGGGCGCACCGGACCTGGAGGGACCGTCGCTGCACGCGCTGCTGTCGTCCAAGGACATCGACCCGCCCAATCGGTTCGTGGCGCTGGAGGAGGAGCGCGGCGACGCGGACGCCCGCGTCGGAGAGCCCGCGGTCAAGGCGACGCCTGAGGCTCCTGCGGCGGCGCGCGCGCGCATTGTGTCGCTTGGTGGGCGCCTGGGTCGCGCGGCGCGAGCGGGCGCCGCGAGCGGGCCGCCTTTGGTCGTGCCGGCCGTACCACCGCAGGTGGTCGTGCCTCCCGTTGCACCGCCTGTGATCCCGGCGCCGCCTGTGGTCTCGCCGCCCGAGGCGACCGTCGTCACGGCGCCCCAGGCGACCGTGGCCGATCTGAACGCGACCTACGCGGAGCCCGAAGAAGACGACGAGTCCGCGGACGAGTCCGCGCTCGCCGAGCTGATGGACGCGCCGCTCCCGGGCGCCAAGCCCGAGCCCGCCGACGCGCAGTCTGCGCCGCCGGTCGAGGTGGCGGCTCCCGAAGACGCGCCGACGATCGAGCTGTCGCGGCACGTAGTGGAGGATGTGCCTGCTGCGTCCGCGGCCGAGGGCTCGCCTACGGCCGACGCGCCCACGCCCACGGTCGAGCCTCCCGCCGACGACGCGCCCACGCCCACGGTCGAGCCTCCCGCCGCCGACGCGCCCACGCCCACGGTCGAGCCTCCCGCCGACGACTCGCCCACGGCTGAGCAGCCGAGGCCTGAGTCTGCCGCGGCGACGGTGTGGGAGCCGGTCGGCCCCGTCACGCTGCGGGCCACGACGCCCGACGGCCCTGAGGCGGAAGCGACGGTGGCGCCCGAGCTCTCGGCGTCCCGCGCGGCGCTCGTGCTGGCCGCGGCGGCGGGTCTGTCGCGGCTGGACACGAATGGTCGGGCGGTCGCCATCTGGCGCTTGGCGCGCGACGGCGCGGCGGTCGTAGACACTACCCGGTCCGTGGCGCTGGCGGACGCGGCGCTCTCGCTGACCCGCGTCGACGCGCGCTCGGTGGCGGTGCGGGTTCGGGTGGCTTCGCGCGTGGTCGAGGCGAACGTGTCGACCGCGCTGTTCGCGGTGGAGGCGGCCGCCGCCCTGGCCGGTGTCGGCGGGCTCGCGACCGGCCGGGCGCTGCGGATCGACGGCGCGGACGTGCCAGCCGACGCGCTGCTCGACGGGCTGATTCGTCCTGGCGGCACCGTGGAGATCGTCCCGTGAGCGAGCGGCGCTGGGACGTGGTGCTTCGGGTCCGCGACGCGGGCGTGATCAGCGATCCCAAGGTGCTGCGCGGCCCGCACGTCGTGCTCGGCACGGACCCAGGCACCGGCGGGCTCGCGCTCCCAGGCGGCCGCGGGCTGGCCGCGCGACACACGACGATCACCGCCAACGATCCGACCAGCGCGTGGGTCACGCCGGTGGGCGCCAACCCGGTTCGTCTCGCGCCCTACGCGGACGTCGACTGGGAAGCGATCGAGCCCATCCGGGAGCGCTCTCGGCTGTCGCGCGGCGCGGCGTTGCACCTGGGTCCGCCTGGGGCGCGCGGCATCACGGTGGAGTTCGTTGAGTGCCGCGACCTGGGCGTGGTCGACGCTGAGCGCCTCACGTCGGAGGCCGACGACTCGATGCTGCAGATCGAGCGCCCGCCCGACGCCATCCAGGCGGCGCGTCAGCGGCCTCGGGTGTCGACGCTGCTCGCCGGTGGCTTGTCCGAGGACCGCCTCCGCGCCATCGTGATCACCATGGTGGGGCTGAGCGGGGCGCTCCTGCTCACGGCGGCGGTGCTGCTCGTCGTGCGCTTCACGCTGCCTCCGTCCGAGCCGCCGGCGTACTTCTGGAACGAGGTCGCGGTCACCAGCTGGGACGCTGAGGCGGTCAAGCAGGAGGGCTTCGCGGCGCCTCTGTTCGACACGGTGATCGACTGGGACCGCAAGCTGGCCGGGGACACGGTGCACGCGGAGCTGTCGCCGGACGACCCGTCCAAGTGGGACCCCAAGTTCTTCGGCGCGGTGATCGGGTCGGCCAAGGCCTGGTCCAAGCACCCGCAGCTCTTCAAGCGCTTCGAGGAGATCAAGGACGAGTACGCCGCGGTGGTCACGGCCCTGCGCGCGGCCGAGCTGCCCGAGGTGTTCGCCGGCCTGCCGATGACCGAGTCCTGCTACGAGCCGACCGTGTGGTCGCCGTGCTGTGCGCGCGGCTGGTGGCAGTTCATGCCGGAGTTCGGCGCGCGCTTCCGCGACGACCCGACGTTTGCGGGCCTTGGCATCGACGTGAAGCAGTGCCGCTACCGCGACGCGCCCGGCAGCACGTTTACGCCCATGGAGAAGGCGCCGCCGCCCAAGTCGTGCCAGACCGCCGACTACGTCGCTGGCGGATCGTGCAACCTGTCGGAGTGCGCGAGCGACTTCCGCACCGATCTTCAGCTCTCCACGCGCGTGGCCATGCTCACGCTGGAGATGCCGCTTCACGACTCGACGATCGCGGCGAGCGGGGCCGCGGTGCAGATCGCGATCGGCTCGCACAACGCGGGCTACGACGACGCGCCGCTCTACGAAGGCAAGGTCTCCAAGCCCTACAACCTGCTGCCCGCCTACAAGCGCTGGCTCGGGGAGAAGGCGGCTGACATGCCCACCGCGCACTTCTACGGCGACGTGTCGAAGTGCCCGGACGCGGCGTCCGTGAGCGACGGCTGTCAGCGCTACATGATGACGGCGACGCAGGGCTACGCGGTGAAGGTGGTCGCCCAGCACCTGATGGCCATGTGCTACTACGCCCAGGCCTACCCGGAGAACCCGGTCTTCGAGCGGTGGCAGAAGTACACGGGTCCGGGCGGTTACTGCGAGGAGTTGGACGTCCCGAGCCCGGCCGCGCTCACCCGGGTCAAGGTAGGGAGGGCGTGCCCATGATCCGCCTCCGACTGGTGCTGTCTGCCGCGGTCGCGGTGGTGGCGCTCGCGAGCGTCGCCGCGCTGATCGGCAGCGAGGCGAGCCTGGAGCCGCCGCAGCCGCTCCCGCAGGAGCGCGCGTTTGTGTCGTCGCCGCTGGTGGGTCTGGTCGCCGCGCCCGAGCGCCGCGCCGAGATCCTGGCGCTGCTGGGCGTGACGCCCGACGTGAAGCAGCGCGCCGACGACGTGTTCCGCAAGCTCGACACCCGCAAGGACGTGGTGCTTCGGTCGCTCGCCAAGGCGCGTCGCGAGACGCTCGCGAGCGCGTTCTGCCCGCACGATCTGCCCGCGCCGTACCGCGCGGCGATCCTTCTGGTGTCGGGCGACGCGGGTCGCACCCAGATCGTCAGCCCGCTCGACGAGGACGCGTTCGGCGCCGAGTGGTCCGCCTTCTCCGGGCGCGACGCCAGCGCGCTCTTCGACACGTGGGAGCAGCGCCCGCACCGGCAGAACGAGGACAGCTTGATCGCCCTGACCGCGCTGGTCACCGGTCATGTTGAGTCAGCGGTGGGGGAGCGGACCGCGCCATTCGCGCGCTTTGTGGAGCAGGGGGGCAGCTTCAAGGACGTCACGTCCACCTACGCCGACGCACCGTCGCTGGTGGCGAGCTACCTTGCGAATGCGCTGTTCATCGCCGAGATCGTCAGCGCCGATCCTGAAAAATTTGGATGTGAAGGGGCCTCTGCCCCGGCCGCTTCTGGAGGCTAGTTGGACTTCGCGTCGTTTTCGTCCCTCAAGGTGTCGCAGCCGACCTCGCCGCACATCGTCGAGCTGGAGCTGGATCACGGCAAGACGAACGAGATGGGTCGAGCACAGCTCTCGGAGATCGACAAGCTCGCGGGCTGGCTGCACGACGCGGGCGACGTGCGCGCGCTCATCACCTACAGCCGCAAGACGTCGGGCAAGGGCACGCCCATCTTCCAGGCCGGCGCCAACGTTGCTGAGCGCGCGGGCTGGGGCGACGACGAGGTGAAGCGACACGTCCGCTGGCAGCGCGAGGTGCTGATGAGCCTTCGCCGCGTGCCGCTCTTCCACGTCATCGTGGTCCAAGGCGTCGCGTTCGGCTGGGGCTGCGAGTACACGCTGTGCGGCGACTGGGTGATCGCCACCGACACGGCGCGCTTTGCGCTCCCTGAGACGGGCCTGGGCATCGTCCCTGGCGCGGGCGGCACGTCGGAGATGTTCGAGCGCATCGGGTCCGCGCACACGCTCCGCCTGGGCATGACCGGCGAGACGATCGGCCCCGATGAGGCCCTGCGCATCGGCTTGGTCCACGAGCAGCTCTCGGACCTGGACCAAGCGCTCGGTCGGGCGCGCGCCATGGCCGCGGCCGCCGCGACGCGCTCGCCCACCGCGAACGCGCACTTCAAGTCGGGCGTGCTGGGCGCCATCGGCGAGACCTACCACCGCCGCACTGAGCACGAGGCGATCGCCTATGCACACTGTGTCGACGCGGGTGAGGCGGCGCTGGGCCGTTCACACTTCGACGCCATCCTGCGCGGGGAGCCCGTGCCCTGGGGCCCGCGGCGGGGCCGCATCTAGACCGCGAACCCGTTCGTGGATGTCGACTCTCGTTGCACAGAGCCGCGTGATCGTCGCGGAGCAGGTTAAGGGGCGCGGCCCTGGAGACCTGCATGACCTCCCGTACCTCCCAGTGGAACCGGCTCGGCGCGGACGTGGACGTCCTCGTCGTTGGCGGCGGTATCACCGGCTGCGGCATCGCCCGGGACGCGGCCCGTCGGGGCCTGACCACGGCGCTGGTCGAGGCGCGTGACTTCGCCTACGGCACCTCCAGCCGCAGCAGCAAGCTCGTCCATGGCGGCCTGCGCTACCTGGAGCAGTTCGAGTTCCACCTGGTGTTCGAGGCGGTCAGTGAGCGTCGCGTGCTCATGGACATCGCGCCGCATCTGGTGCTGCCGCTCGGGTTCGTGTTCCCGGTCTACGCCACGTCCCGCCAGGCGCTGTGGAAGGTGAACGCGGGCATGTGGATCTACGACGGCCTGTCGCGTTTCAGCTCGCCCAAGATCCACCGCAAGCTGTCCAAGGCGGACGTGCAGAAGGTCGAGCCCGTCCTTCGCTCGGACGACCTCAAGGGCGCGCCGCTCTACTACGACTGCTCCACCGACGACGCGCGCCTGACGCTGGAGAACGCGATCGACGCCATCCAGTGCGGCGCGACGGTGGTGAGCCGCGCCAAGGTCCGTGGCTTCCTCAAGGACGACAGCGGACGGGTGAACGGCGCTGTGGTCGAGGACACCGTCACGGGCGAGCTCCGCGAGATCAAGGCCAAGGTCGTGATCAACGCCACCGGCCCGTGGACAGACCGTACGCTGGCGATGAGCGGCGCGCGTGAGGCGGGCCCGCTGCTTCGTCCGACCAAGGGCGTGCACATCGTGGTCGACCGCACCCGCCTGCCCGTGAACAACGCGGTGGTCTGCTTTCACCCCACGGACGGGCGCGTCCTGTTCGCCATCCCTTGGGGCGACCGCACCTACGTCGGCACCACCGACACCGACTTCGAGGGTGACACGTCCGAGTGCTGCGCGACGCTGGCCGACATCGACTATCTGCTCGACGCGTCGAACTCGTACTTCCCGGCCGCCGCCCTGGTGCGCGAAGACGTGGTCAGCACATGGGCAGGCCTGCGCCCGCTGATCCGCCCGCCCGAAGCCAACGGCATGAACGAGTCCAAGGTCAGCCGCGAGCACGAGATCCACGTCGGCGCGGACGGCATCGTGACCATCGCCGGCGGCAAGCTCACCACCTACCGCCGCATGGCGGGCGAGGTCGTGGACACGGCCGTGAAGCAGCTGGCCGCGCATGGCGGCCTGCCGGCCAAGCTGGGGCCGTCCGGCACCGAGCGCGACGCGCTGCCGGGCGCGGTGGGCTGGCCCGCCGAGGATCCTGTGAACACGCTGATCGCGTCGGTGCGCGCGGCCTCCGGCGACAAGCTCTCTGACGTCACTGCGGCGGGCCTGGTGCAGACCTACGGCACCCGCGCCGTGGCGCTCGCCGGTCTGGTGAAGGTCGACCCGTCGCGGGGCGCCCCGCTGGTGCCTGGACGTTGGGAGATCCTGGCGCAGGTCGACTGGGCCGTCGATGAAGAGATGGCCTGCGGCGTGAGCGACGTGCTCGTGCGTCGCACTCAGCTGTTCTACCGTGACGCCGACCAGGGCCTGGGCTGCGCTGCGGTCGTGGGCGCATGCTTGGGCGCCAAGCTCGGCTGGGACGCGGTCCGCACGGCTGAGAGCGTGGACGCGTACCGGGAGGAGGTCGCCAAGTCGCGGCGCTGGCGGGACGAGCTCCCGGTGGTGTGATCGTGGGCTGAGCGTGTCGCCCCGACATGGGTCCAGAAAGTTGGACGTTAGAATTTCCAGAAAGGTATGTCAGTTGCATCGCCAACGCTCGATTGGACGATTGGATGACCTACCACCCGCCGGCAGACGCGACCCGCACCCAGACAGATGGGGAGGTCGAACGTCCATTTGACCCCGAGTCGGAGTCGGGCGACGGTGCGGCGTCCACGGCTTCGGCGCGTCGCGCGCTGCTCGATGTCGTCGCCGCGCGCGGCGTCGCGGACGAGATCTTTGACGCGGTGTGCGGCTATTTGGCGAACGCCTTTGACGCGCTGCTACCGTTTGACCGTGTGTCGATCGCGACCATCGCGCCTGGCGAGGACCGCCTGTCGCTCCGAGGGCTCTGGGCGCGGGGCGAGCTGCACGTCCTTGCGGCTCGCGCGGTCGCCCCCGACGCGGACGTGGAGCGGCCCCTCCACGCCAGCCCGTTGACGGGGAGCAGCCTGTCTGCGGTGCGGGCCTCAGGGCTCGTCCGGATCATCGACGACCTGGACGAGTACCTGCGCACCCACCCCATGTCCCGGAGGACGGCTTGGCTGATCGACCAGGGCTACCGTTCTAGCCTGACCTGCCCGCTCAAGGCGGATGGCGAGCGGGCGTTCGGGTTCCTCTTCTTCACGTCCCGTACCGCGGGCACCTACCAGCCAGAGCACGCCGAGGTGTTCTCCCGGCTGGCTCGCGAAGTTTCGGCGCTGCTCGAGGATCTCACGACGGACGTCCAGGTGCCCACCGCTGAGGTGATCGTGGACCTGGGACACCGGCTTGAGTCCCTCGTCCGCACGGCGCAGGCGGTCCACCAGGAAGAGCGCCTGCTCGCGCGCGTGCTGGATCGGGTGAACCAAGGCATCCGGCTCGACGACATCCTCGACGAGGTCTACGCCAGCTTCTCGGTGCTCCTGCCTTACGACCAAGTAGGCTTTGTGGTGGTCGAGCCGGACGGGAAGCGGGCGCGCATTCGCTGGGCGAGGGGCGCAGAGGGCCTCGCGTCGCGGATCGGGGCGGTCGCAGACCTGGAGCGCACCTCGCTGCGCGCGGTCGCTGCGGCAGGCGCGCCGCGTATCCTCGACAACCTCCCGGCCTACCTTCGGTCGCACCCGGACTCGGACGGGACCCGGTGGTTGGTGCACCAAGGCATTCAGTCGTCGCTGACGTTCGGGCTGGGGCCCTCCGGTCGGCCGAAGGCCTTCCTGTACTTCGCGAGCAAGGAGCTCGGCGCGTACGGTGAAGCGCACGTGGGTCGCCTGCGGCAGATCACGCGCGCCCTCACGGGCGTGTTCGAGAAGGCGATGCTGATCGACGCGCTCCGCGAGGCGAATGCGCGCTCGGACGCGCTGCTGGCCATGTTGATGCCCGTGCCGGTGGCGGAGCGCCTCAAGGCCGGGGAGACCGACATCTCGGATCAGTTCGAGGTCACCGTCCTCTTCGCCGACTTGGTGGGGTTTGCGTCGTGGTCCAGGCTGCTGACGCCCCAGGAGATGGTCGGCACGCTGCGCGAGATCTACACGCGCTTCGACCAAGCCGCTGAGCGCCTCGGTGTCTACAAGCTGCGGACGGTGGGGGACTCCTGGCTGGCGCTCGCCGGTCTGGGCGCGGCCTCTGAGGACCACCCGGTCGCCGCGGCGCGCCTCGCGCTCGCGATCCGCGCTGAGCTTGCGGGCGTGCAGGCGCCGAACGGCCACAAGGTCGAGATGCGGGTGGGCTTGCACACCGGTAAGGTGGTGGCGGGCGTTCTCGGCGGTCGAGACCTGCACTACGACGCATGGGGGACCGCGCTAAGCGTGGCGTCGCGAATGGAGAGCCACTCGCTCCCCGGCCGCATCCGTGTGTCGGAGGAGACGTGGCTGCGCCTGCCCCCCACCTTTGTGTTGACCGAGACCGCGCCCACCGAGGTGAAGAGCCTCGGCGTGGTCCGAACGCTCTGGCTGGAGCGCGAAGAGCCGTCGACCGCGGGCGTTCGTCCGGGCCCGACCTGAGGAGCGGTCTGCCGTGCGTGGCGCGACAAGCTCTTCTCACGGACCGACCCGACGGGCGGTACTAGGCCACGACCAAGCTGTCCGTGAGGCGCTGCAGGAAGGTGGCCGTGCGAAGGTCGTCGGTCGCGCCGAGCTCGTCGCCGTGGATCTTGGTGAGGCGGACGCCCATCGGGTTGCACACGCTTGGTGTGCACAGTCTGGCGCCTCCGGCGGCGGCGTCCCGCCGGGAGGGCCGTGGGCGCGCCCGCAACGCCTCCGTTGCTGCGTAGCATTTGTCGGCGCCGCCCAATTCTGACTTGCCGCGCCCCACCCCCAGACGCGAGGATAGAGCATCCGCTTGTCCGAGGTCCGTATGGTCGACCGCGCACCCCGCTCCGTGTCCTGGTTGAGCCGCCTCGGTGGGCTGGTGGCGGGCACACTGCTCACCCTGGCGCTCGCTGAGGCGGGCTTCCGCCTGGCGCAGCCGCTGTTTGATCGCACGGGTCCGGCCTCCGTCGACGCGCACGCCACCACCGTGCTGTGCGAGGGCGACTCGTTCACCTACGGGATCGGCGGCGAGGCCTACCCGCAGCAGCTTGACCGCATCCTGGATGAGCGCGCGGGGGGCGACCACACCCGCGTGGTGAACAAGGGCATCCCGGGCTTGAACACCACGGTGCTCGCGGACCATCTCGAGGCGCACATCGACGAGTACCACCCCGACGTGGTGGTGGTGCTGATTGGCGAGAACAACAGCTGGAACACCATCCAGGTGGCCGACGCCGACGTGTCGTTCGCCGCCCGCGTGGACTCGCTGCTGATGAACAGCCGGGTCTACAAGTTCCTGCGCGTGGCGATCATCGGGGTGGACCACACCACCTTCCACGAGGCGGCGGCGGAGGGTTCGCTCGAGCTGCAGCGGCAGGCGAATTCCTTCCTGGAGAGCCCGGAGAAGATCGGGCTGAAGGGGCCGGACGGGGAGGGAGGCCACCCGCCGATGGCGCTCGACATCCCCAAGGCCGACATCGACGAGTTCCTGGGTGGCGTCGCGCAGATGGAGGCCGGGCACTACCCCGAGGCCATCGCGGTCTTCCAGTCCGTCGTCGCCAAGCACCCGGAGCTGCCGGTCGCCTACAGCTCGCTCGGGGCCGCGCTGATGCGGCAGGACCGGCTGGACGAGGCGATCGAGGTGCTCCGCCGCGGCGCTGCGGCGCCCCAGGACGTCTACACCGAGGAGGTCTTCTACGAGCTGGGGTCGGCGCTGACCCGCGCCGGCAAGCCCGACGAAGCCATCGAGGCATGGACGCAGGGCCTGTCCCGCTCTCCGGAGTCGCGGTCCACCTACTGGGCGTTGGCGCGGACCTACCAGGAGAAGGGCGATCTCTGGGGCGCGATCAAGGTCGAAGAGAAGGTGCCGGGCGTCGCCAAGAACCCGATGCACCAGTACCTCAAGGAGCTGTCGGCCAAGCTTGGCGGCGCGGACGCGTTGGCCAGGGTGAGCGAGGACTTCCGGCGGGACATGGGCCGGATCGTCGACATCGCCGAGCGACGCGGGGTGAAGCTCATCTTTGCCTCGTACCCGGACGTGGTCTACAACGAGGTCCGGGACGTGGGCGCCGATCGCAAGGTGCCGTTCATCGACTTCCGGCCGCATTTCCAGGATCGCTTCGCCAGTCGCGAGGAGTACATCTCGCCGGACCGCTGCCACTGCAACACCGCTGGCTACGCGCTTATGGCCGAGGTCTTGGCCGACGAGGTCCAAGCGATCCTGGGCGCCACCAAGCCCGGCTCGGCCCCCGCGCCCTGACCTGGCGACCGGTCGAGACATCGGCGTGCATTGCCCCACCGGGGCGGTCCGTGTAGGATCAACCCCTGACCCGATGGAGGGCTCGCTTGGGCGCATGGGACGCTGCCATCCCCGCTGATGATCCGCGCCTCCCAAACGGCGTGGCGCTCATGTATTCGGGCGGTTGTGACTCCACGCTGGCCGCCTGCCGGCTCGCGCAGCGCTTCCCGAAGGTGCACCTGGTCACCTTCACGCGCTTTGGTTTCATCCAGACCGACGCGCCGTCTGTGCACGCCGAGCGCATGAAGCGCCGCTTCTCGCAGACCGAGTTCATCGCGCACAAGATCGCCTACGGGAAATTCTACGAGGAGATCGAGTCCTTCCACCGGCTGCGCTCCCTGTGGAAGCATGGGACCATGACGTCGGTGCCCTGCGGCCACTGCAAGATCAGCATGCACTGGCGCAACCTGCTCTTCTGCCTGGAGAACGGCGTGAAGTTCGCGGCCGACGGCGCCGTGACCGGCAACGAGCAGTTCGCCGAGCAGAACCCGAAGATCCTCATGTCCGAGCTGGTCGACTTCTACGGGCAGTTCGGGGTCACGCTGGTCCACCCCGTCCACGAGCCGGGCCTGTCGACCGAGGCCGAGCTGTTCTCGCTGGGCATCACGGACCAGCTGGCCGTGAAGCGCACGCGCGCCGACAAGCAGGTGATCTGTTCGCAGCACATCCTGCTCGCGGCCTACATGCGCCGCTACCTCGCGAACCACACCTTCGAAGAGTACGAAGCGGAGACCAAGCTGTACCTCAACACCAAGCTCGATCACGCCCGCGAGCTGACTGAGGCGCACATGGCCAACGGCGGCGTCGGCTCGGCCATCGCCGCGTTGATGGCGTGACCATGGTCGACCCGCAAGCCGACGAGGACGCGAGGCGTCAGGCCGACAAGGAGGCGCTGATCCGCTCTTTGCAGCACGACCAGATCGTGCTGGAGGGCGAGGCGCCCAAGGCCCGCATGGGCATGATGTCGGCCCTGGTGCTGACCACCATCGCGTCCATCCTGCCGATCAAGCTGCGCGTCGCGTTCGGCTTTGGCGTGAACTTCCTCTTCAACCGCCTCAACGCCACGATGCGGTTCTTCCTGGGCTACTTCAGCATGGCGGTCACCGCGGTGGTGATCACGCTGGTGTACTTCCTGATCTTGGGCCCCACGGCGCTGCTCGCGCGCCTGACCGGCCGCGACTACCTCCGCCTGCGCCCCGCCGAGGGCACCATGTGGACCGACAAGGAGCCGCCCGACGACTCCGAAGAACGCTTCCTGAGGCCGTACTGATGAACATCCTCGGGATGTCGTACATGTACCACGACTCCGCCGCCGCCCTGGTGCGCGACGGGGAGATCCTCGCGGCCGCGGCTGAGGAGCGCTTCCTGCGCGCCAAGCACACGACCGAGTTCCCCGTGCGGGCGATCGAGTACGTGCTGCAGGCCGGCGGCACCAAGATCAACGACCTGGACGCGGTCGTCTTCTACGAGAAGCCCTTCCTCAAGTTCGAGCGCATCCTCAAGTCTCACCTGATGGTGTTCCCGCACTCGTACGCGAGCTTCCGGCGCTTCCTGCCGATGTGGCTGAACTACAAGCTCCGCGTGCCCGACATCATCCGCGAGCGCACCGGCTACAAGGGCCGCGTCTACTTCACGGATCACCACTACGCGCACGCGGCGTCGGCGTTCCTGACGTCGCCGTACGAGCGCGCGATCGTGCTCACCACCGACGGCACCGGCGAGTGGTCGACGCTCGCGTACGGCGTGGGTGAGGGCACCAAGATCCGTCTCGACCGCGACATCCGCTTCCCGCACTCGCTGGGTCTGCTCTACAGCGCGGTCACCGCGCACCTGGGCTTCACGGTGAATGAGGGCGAGGGCAAGGTGATGGGCCTCGCCAGCTACGGCAAGCCCCGCTTTCGCAAGCAGTTCGAGCAGATCATCAAGCTGTTCGACGACGGAAGCTTCCAGCTCAACATGGACTGCTTCTCGTTCCACTACGACCTGGTGATGACGAACGAGCGCTTCTCCAAGCTGCTCATCCCGGGCCGCGCGCCTGAGAGTGAGCTGCGCGAGGAGCACTACGATCTGGCGGCCACGCTGCAGTTGGTGATCGAAGAGGCGCTGGAGCGCATCGTCATCCACGCGCACAAGCAGTACGGGATCGACACGCTGGTCATGGCCGGGGGTGTCGCGCTGAACTGCGTCGCGAACGGCAAGATCCTGGAGCGCACGCCGATCAAGCACCTGCACGTGCAGCCGGCTTCCGGCGACGACGGCGGCGCGCTCGGCAGCGCGCTCTACCTCTACACGCAGCGCTTCGGCGGGAAGAACCGGCCCACGCTGACGCACGCCTACCTGGGGCCGGAGTACGACAACGCCGAGGTCGAGGCCGCGCTGCGCGCACGCAACGCGCCCTTCGTGCGCATGGACGAGCCCGCCTTGCTCGAGTTCGTCGCGCGCTCGATCGCCGAGGGCAAGATCATCGGCTGGTTCCAGGGCCGCATGGAGTACGGCCCGCGTTCGCTCGGCAACCGCAGCATCCTGGCGGACGCGCGCAACCCCAAGATGAAGGACATCGTGAACGCGCGCGTGAAGCACCGCGAGGGCTTCCGTCCGTTCGCGCCCGCGGTGCCCCTGGAGCACGCGCAGGACTGGTTCGCCACGGACCAGGAGAGCCCGTTCATGCTGCTGGCCGTGCCGGTCCGTCCGGACAAGGCGGACCAGATCCCCAGCATCACCCACGTAGACGGGACGGCGCGCCTGCAGACGGTGACCGAGGCGTCGAACGCGCGCTTCTACCGGCTGCTCAAGGAGTTCGGATCGCAGACCGGCGTGCCGGTGATCTTGAACACCTCGTTCAACCTGCGCGGCGAGCCGATGGTGTGCACGCCGACCGACGCGTTCGAGTGCTTTGCCCGAACGAACATGGACATGCTCGTGATGGGCGACTACGTCGTCCACAAGTCCGCGCTGCCGGGAGGGATCGGTGGGTAGGTTCGACGCCGCCTTCAACTTCTTCCGCATGATCCGTGACCGCGGGTCGTGGATCCTGGCGCCCTTGCTGATCGCGATCGTGCTCGTGCTGGCGTTCGTGACCGTCGCCGAGATGCCGATCCTGATCCCGTTCTTCTACGCGGTCTTCTAGGCGCGCATGATTCAACGCCTGCCACGCTGGCTAGGCACGGCGTTCGCCACCACCGTGCTCGTGCTGGCGGCGCGCGAGGTGCTGGTCCAAGCGCTCTGGCTGTTCGTGGCGCATCAGAGCCAGGGCTGGGGCGAACTGCTGGTCGCCCTGCTACGCTTCGTGGTGGCGGTGGGCGTGGTGAACGCGCTGTTGATGCTCGCGCAGCGCGTGACGCGTCGCGCGGACCTGGCGATGGGCGCGCTGCTCGCGACGCCCGTCCTCGCCGCGCTGTGGGCCTGGAACCTGTCCGTGAACGATCGCCCCGGCGCCTTCCTCACGTGGGACTTCACGTCGGAGCGGGCGGCGGGGCAGTTCCCGTACCGGGCGAACTCCACGCAGACCTTCAAGGTGGCCGGCAAGACGACGGTCTCGCACATCGGTCCCGACGCGACGCGCCTGTGCGGTGTGCAGCCGGTCGAGGCGACCACGCGCGTGGCGCTGCTCGGCGACTCGTTCGTGTTCGGCAAGGGCGTGGAGGATGACGGCACGCTCTGCGTGGCGATGCGCGCTCGCCTGGACGCGGCGGGGCGCTCGGACCTGGCGCTGCTCAACGTGGGCCAGCCTGGCGCCAACTCGGTGTCTTACGCGAACAACCTGGCCTTCGCGGTGGACGTGCTGCACGCGAACGCCGCGTTCGTGGGCCTGTTGGTGCCCGACGACAGCCAGCCGATCGATCTCAACGATCACCGCCGCCTCGTGCACTCGCCGCTGTTCCGCGCGGTCGGGTCGGCCTTGGATCCCGAGACGCTGCTGATGGCGCTGCCGCCCATCTTCGAGCTGTCCTACAGCGACTTCATCGTGCAGGCGGTGGTGGCGGACGGCATTGACCATATCGTGGACGTCGCCCGCTCCCGCAAGATCCCGCTGGTGATCTACTTCTACGGCGATCGCGGCCTGCCGGTCACGTGGTTTGTCGAGTACGCGCGCGCCGCCAGCCACGGCGACCCCCAGATCACGGTGCTGGACGAGCTTTCGCCGCCGTCGGAGATGCACCCGTACCTGATCGGCGACGGCCACCCGGCCGCGTCGGGCAACCTCTGGTTTGCTGAGCAGCTGGCTGCCCACGTGCCGGCGCGGAGCACGCCATGAGCGGCGAACGCAAGCTGGGCCGCGCGCTCGCGGTGTTCGTCGCCGTGTGGGGCGTGTGGAAGGAGGCGGTGTCCTTCGTGGCGTGCGCGTTCGCCATGTCGGTGCTGGACCACGCGGCGATGGAGCTGCTGTTTGTGGTGCGCGGAGGCCTGTGGGCCGCGGCGGCGTTTGGCTTGCTGCGCGGCCGGGCCTGGGCGCGCCCGCTCTGGCTCGCGCTGTGGGCGTTCACGTCCGTCGCGATGAGCGCCTGGTGGTTTGCCACCGATCCCATGTCCTCCAGCGCCCTCTTTGCTGTGGTGTCCACCGTCGCCGCTTTGGGTGTCTGGCGGACCCGTCCGGAGTCTGTTTGACCACGCACGCTACCTTCTGTCGGATCTGTGAGTCGCTCTGTGGCCTGGAGGTCACCGTCGACGACGGGCAGATCACCAAGGTCCGGCCCGACGAGGATCACGTCGCCACGCGTGGCTTCGCGTGCATCAAGGGCGTGAAGCAGCAGGAGCTGTACGGCTCGCCCGACCGCGTGAAGCGCCCGCTCATGCGCAAGGACGGCGTGCTCGTCGAGGTGTCTTGGGAAGAGGCGCTCGCGGACATTGGCGCCAAGGTCAAGCAGCTGAAGGGTGACCACGGCGCGGACTCCATCGCCATGTACGTCGGTACGGCGGCGGGGTTCAGCCTGCTCCACCCGATCTTCTCCCAAGGCTTCATGCAGGGGATCGGTTCGACCAGCCTGTACTCGTCGGCCACGCAGGACTGCGCGAACAAGTTCGCGATCGCGGATCGCATGTACGGCTTTCCGTTCACGCAGCCTTACCCGGACCTGCCGCGCACCCAGCTCTTGATCATCGTCGGGGCCAACCCGGTGGTGAGCAAGTGGAGCTTCCTGCAGGTGCCCAACCCGTTCATGCAGCTGCACGTTCTGCGGGCGCGCGGGGCGCGCGTGGTGGTGATCGACCCGCGCCGGACGGAGACCGCCAAGGCCGCGAGCGAGCACCACTTCATCCGGCCTGACACCGACGTATTCTTCTACCTGGGCTTCCTGCACGTGCTGTTTGAGGTGGGCGGGGTGGACCGCGAGCGCGCCGCGCGTACGACCAAGGGCATCGAGGTGATCGAGGCACTGGTGCGCCCGTGGACGCCTGAGCGCTGCGCCGAGGTCACGGGCCTCGACGCCGCCATCCTGCGCGACCTGGTGCGTGACTACGCGGCGGCGGATGGCGCGTCGCTCTACAGCAGCACCGGCGTGAACATGGGCACCAACGGCAGCCTCGCGTTCTGGCTACAGGAGTGCATCCAGGCGCTGTCGGGCAACCTGGACCGCCCTGGCGGCACGATGGTCGGCCACGGCGTGTTCGACTTCGCCGCCTTCGGGAAGCGCTTCGGCGTGCTGAAGGGTGGGGGGCGCAGCCGCGTGGGTGGGTTCCGTCGCACCAACGACGCGTTCCCCGGCGGCGTGCTCGCCGACGAGATCCTCACCGAGGGCCCGGGCCAGGTGCGTGCGCTGTTCGTCACCGGCGGCAACCCGCTGATCACCATGGCCAACTCCGGCCGCCTGCGCGACGCGTTTAAGAAGCTGGAGCTGCTGGTCACGGTCGACATCTACGCGAACGAGACGGGTGCGGTCGCCACGCACGTGCTGCCCGCGACATCGCCGCTCGAGCGGCCCGATCTGCCGTTTGTCTTCCCGCTCTGGCTTGGCCTGCAGGTCAAGCCCTACCTGCAGGCGACGCGCGCCGTGCTGCCGCCGCCGGGTGAAGCCCGCGACGAGGCCACGATCTACCACGACCTCTGCCGCGCGAGCGGCGTCGGCCTGTTCGGCAGCAAGGTGGTGACGATGGGGCTGGAGGCCTGGCGTCGTCGCCATCGCCGCCGCACCGGGCAGGACGGCCTGCCGCAAGAGGCGCTGCTCGACGCGTTCCTGCGCGTCACGCGTCAGCCGCGCTTCGAGACGCTGCTGAAGTCCACGCACGGCCTGCTGCGCCCCGTGCACGAGCCGGGCGACTTCCTGGGCAAGCGCGTGGTGACGCCCGACGGCAAGGTCGACCTGGCGCCCGCGGACGTGCTGGAGGTCGCGCGCACGCGCCTGGACGCGTCGTACGCCGAGGCGGTCGCGAACGCGGGCAAGCTGCGCATGATCACCAAGCGCGAGCTGACCACGCACAACTCGTGGACCCACAACGCTGAGGCGCTGGTACCCAAGCGTCACCGCACCAACCGCCTGTTCGTCCACCCCGACGACGCCGCGCGCCTGGGCTTGGCCGAAGGCGACATCGCCGACGTGTCGACCGAGGTGGCGACGGTGCGCTTGCCCGTGGCGCTCAACGACGACCTCATGCCGGGCGTGGTCGCGCTGCCGCATGGCTGGGGCCACCAGCACGCGGCCAAGCTGACGATCGCGTCGAGCACCGAGGGCGTGAACGTGAACCTGCTGGCGGCGGACGGGCCGACCAAGCTCGAGCCGCTGTCCGGCATGGCGCACCTGACGGGGATCGTGGTCGACGTGCGGCCCGCGGCCGGTCCGCGCGACGTGAGCGACTGGAGCGGGGTGTCGAAGTCGGCGTAGCGGACGTGTCGCCGCGGATCGGGGCGCTCGAAACGAGACCGTTTCGGATACACTCCTCGCGAATCGCCCGGAGCCCCCATGCGCCCCTTCGTCCTCGCCCTGCTCGCCGCCTGCTCGTCCACGCCGGACGCCACCGACGACACGACCTCCGAGACCCCGATCGTCCCGGCCGACACCTGGGCGGCGCCTGGCGCGCACGGCGTCGGGGTGCGCACCTTGACCCTGGTCGATGACCGCCGCGGCACGCCCGCGAACGGCGATCAAGCGGCGCTCGACACGCGCACGCTGCCGGTCGAGATCTGGTACCCGTCCGACGTCGGCACGGTGGACGGGCCGACGCGCAACGCCGATCCCCAAGCGGGGCCCTTCCCGGTGATGGTGTTCGCGCACGGGTTCATGAGCGGCAAGAACGATCACGCCCTGTTGGGCGCCACGCTCGCCAGCCGCGGCTGGGTGTTCGTCGCGCCCACCTTCCCGCTGTCCAACCTGTCCGCCCCCGGCGGCGCGACCGTGATGGACGTGCTCAACCAGGCCGACGACATGGGCTTCCTGCTCGATGAGGTCATCGCCGGGGAGGGCGATCTGTCCTGGATCACCGGGGTGGTGGACGGGGAGCAGGTGGCGTTCGGCGGCATGTCGCTCGGCGGCACGACCACGATGCTCGCGTCGCTCTATGAGCCCACCCGCGATGACCGGGTCGACGCGATCGTCGCGGTGGCGCCGGCCACCTGCATGCTTCCGCTGGACGCCTTCGCCGCCGACGAGCCGCCGATCCTGTTCGTGCACGGCGACGCGGACGCGTTCGTGCCGCTGACCGGCAATTCGCAGCCCGCGTGGGACGCGTCGGACGACCCCAAGGTGCTGGTGACGCTCAAGGCCGGCACGCACACCGGCTTCCCCGACGCGACGGCGGCGCTGTTCGACGCGGTGCCGAACGCGGACTCGATCGGCTGCAGCGCGGCGGGCGCGGTGCTGAACAGCATGTCGGACGGCGCGCTGACCGCGTTGATCCCTGAGGGCACCACGCTGCTGTCGGACGAGTGCGCCGCGCCCTGCGTGGGCGAGCTGGTCACGCCGACGATGAAGCCGGTCCGCCAAGGCCTTCTGCTGCGCGCGTCCGTGGACGCCTTCCTGGCGTCGGTGTTCGACGGAGATGCGGAGGCCGGCGCCTGGCTGTCGACCGGGTTGGCGGAGGCCGAGTCGGACGTGTCGGTGCAGGCGGAGGGGCTCGCGCCCTAGTCCGTCTGTGGTCGAGGCCCAGGACGGCCCGGGGCCGCGGTGACCACCCACGGGAAGGTGCGACGACGCGGTGCCGGCGGTCGGCGAGCGCGTCCTGGCGTAGGCGCGCGCGGCTCGCGCTAAGGCGCCTTGGCGGTCGCCAGCTCCCACCCGCGCACGCGGATCACGCCCGGCGACGGCCCCGCGCGACGCACACACACCCGCGCGAGGGCCGCGCCCGGCGGCGGTGGCGGCGCGATCACGCTCACGTCCGTCCAGACCTCGCCGACGTTGGACACGGCGGTGTGCGTGCCGACCGGCTGACCCTGTGCGTCCTTGAGCGGGCGTCCCCGCGCGTCCATCCAGCGCGCGTCGAGCGCGATGAGCTTGGCGGCGTCTGCGCCCTCTGAGCGCACCTGCGCGTGGCTGAGGAACGGCGCGCTCGTCGGCACGTCGGGGAAGCAGGCGAAGCCGGCCTGGGTGGCGATCTGCAGCTGCGGCCCGCCGGGCTCGGCGAGCAGCGTCATCGTCGTGCGGTCCTTCGGCACCGCGCTGTAGCCGTCGAGCGAGGACGACAGGTCCGCCTGCCGCTTGAGCACCGCGCCCGCGATCAAGGCGGGCGCGACGGGGTCGGCCATCGGGGCGTCGGCGGGCGCCGCGGTGGCGGCATCGTCGGGGGCCGTTGCGTCGCCCGGCTCCGGTCGCGGCGGGCGAGGCGTCGGAGGCAGGCGCTGCGCGAACCACGCGTCGGAGGGCGGGGCGGCGACGTGCAGCTCGGCCGGGCCCAGCAGCAGCGTGACGTCGGGCGAGGCGGTCACCGTGAGGCGCACGTCACGCGGCCACGGAGGGAGCGCCTGCGAGAAGCGGAACGGCATGGCGGCGCCGTCGAGGGTGGCGGCGTCGAGCGTCTCGTCGACGAGCGTCTGGCCCAGGCCCTCGACCACCACGTGGACCGTTCCGGCGCCGTGCACGGTCGCCAGCTCCACGCTGATCTCGTCGGCGGGGACGTAGAGCGCGCCGTACACGCGGGGGGAGATGGTCGCGGTCTCGCCGGGCATGATCCACAGGTGGCGCTTGCACACTCGGTCCTCGCGCCAGACCAGCTTCCAGTCGGGCTCGGGCGCGCGGACACCGCCCACCGTCACCGCGAGCCGGCCGGGCTTCTCCATGTGGTAGACGGCGCGCTGGAAGGACGCGGTGTCGGGCGTGATGTCGAAGGGGTAGCAGCGCACGAAGAGCGAGTCGCTGCCGAGCCACGCCATGCGCGCGTCGAACAGCGTGCCGATCGGCGGCGGCACGTCGAACGCGATCGTCAGGCCCTCGCGCTCGCCGTGGGCGTCGACCACACCGAGCGAGGGCGCCTCGCTCACCTCGGTGAACTCGCCGGGCACCACACCCAAGCGGTCGAGCTTCTCGCCGGCCTTGCCGATCACCACCTGGTCCACGCCGCGGTCGCGCAGCACCAGCTGGCGGATGAGCAGATCGGGCGTGCCGTCGGGCGACGTCAGGACCAGCTTGGTCGGGCCGGTGCGCGGCGGCAGCGGCGCGTCGACGTAGCGGAGGCTGCCCCAGCTCGCGACGTCGAGCGGATCGCCGTCCAGCGACACCGTCGGCGCGCCCGCGCGGTCGTCGAGCGCGGACAGCAGCAGCCGCATGCGTGCGTCCGGTCCGACGACGTCGAGGGGCTCGGCCCAGGTCAGCGTGAGCGTGCCGCCCGCCGGGAGCCACCAGACGTCGGGCGACGTGGAGTCCGGGTCATTCGCGAAGGCGCGGCGCACGTGCGGCGCCGCCTGGGTCCAGCGCACGTCCAGATCGGACGCGGTGAACGGGCCCTGCTCGAACGGCGAGATCATCAGGAAGCCCGCGCCGGAGAAGAAGCCGCCGACGCAGCCGGTGTCGGCGCGGATGGCGGTGTGCGGGGTCAGCGCGCGGCCCCGCAGCGACACCTCCAGCGGCGACGCGTTGCCCAGCCCATGCTCGGCGGTGGCGGCGTCGCTCAGCGACTTGGGCGCGTCGATCTTGAACTTGTAGAGGCACTTGTCGCCGCTCACCCCAGTCACCTTGGGCTGCGTGAACGGGCCCAGCCGCTCGGCGACCGGCAGCTTGGGCGGGAGCGCGAGCGGCTTGAGCGCGTCGTCCGACATGGCGCCCATCGCCTCCAGCGCCGCCGCGAGCGCGTCGGTGAACGCGGACGCGCCGGTGGCGTTGAGGTGCGCGAGGTCGACCCAGCCGTTGGTCGGGACCTGCACCGTCTCCAGGTGCACGAAGCCGCCGCCGCGCTCATGCACGTACTCGGCTAGCGCGCGCACCTGCTCGGGCTGGGTGCTGAGGTGCTTGGCCTGCTGGGGCACCGTGATGATCACGATCTTCACGCCGTGCGCGCGAGCCAGCTCCAGCACGTCGGGGAGCAGCGTGGCGTCCAAATCGCCGATCGCGCCTGCCTCGCGCGCCTCTCGCTCGACCACGGGGATCATGCGCGCGTTGAGCACGAACTGAGCGCCGCCCAGCTCGCCGAACACCGCGTCGCGTGCGCGGTCCATCCGTGCGGCCGGATCTTGGGCGCCGGTCCACCGCAGCGGCAGGCTGGTCAGGTGCTCCAGCGCGGCGTCGCGCTCGGCCTGCACCGACGCGATGGCCTTGTCCCAGCGCGGCCAGGTGGAGCCGAACACCTTGGCATCGAGCGCGGGCACGCTGGTGGTGTGCACCTCATCGAAGAACTGTCGCTGCTGGCCGGTGGGCGGCGTCACGTCGAGCAGGTGCTCGAGCGACATCGGCACCAACACCAGCTTGGGATGCGCGATGTCGAGCCAGCGCGCGAGCAGCGCCATCGCGAAGGGCGCGCGGGTGCTGCGCATGGTTGCCATCACCACCCCATCTCGGCCGACCCCGAGCGCTCGCCCGAGCGCTTCCTCGTCCAATGCGGCCTCGGCCTGGCTGTTGCCCAGCACGAGGACCGGCGGATCCCTCGGGAGATCGTGCTCCAGCAGCGCGCGGATGTGCGGCAACAGTGGGGGTGCTGAGGCCTGATCAGGTGAGTCCAACAGCCCGACGCGACTGGACCACACCAGCACCACGGCCAGCGGTCCGATCAGCGCGAGCAGCCGTGCCGCGGTCTGATTCATCCGTTGGAGCCGGGCGGCTGGACGAAGGTGGTAGGCAGCGCGAGCGCGTCGAGCTCGACCACCCAGGTGGTGCGCTCGACGGTGCGCTCCTGCACGACAAAGCCTAGGTTGTCGTAGAGGTCCGCGACCTGCGGGTTCTTCTTGGTGGGCAGGTACTCTCCGAGCAGGCGACGGTAGCCGCGCGCGCGGGCGGCCTCGACGATCGCGCGGAAGAAGAAGCCCTCGGCGGTACGCGCGATCACGCGGCAGCTCATCAGCCAGGTGTCGAGGTGCAGCGTGTGCTCGTCGGTCGGCGTGCCGAGTACCACCGCCACCAGCCCGTGGTCGCCGAACTTGTCGGCCATGCGCAGCGTGAGCGCCACGCCGCGTGGGTCCCGCGAGACGCCGCCGACGAAATCGGGCCCGTGGCGGCGCGTGGTGAGGTTCCACTGGTTGGTCTTGGCGATCAGCTGCACGACGCGCGGCAGGTCGGCCTCGTCGACCGCGCGGACGTCGCCCACCATGTCCAGGCTGGCCAGGTAGTCGTCGAGGGTGGACGCGCTGGTCTGCAGGTCGCGGCGCTTGCGCTCCTGCTGGTACTGGGCGGCGCGCGCGGCGTCTTCGGCGGTCAGCGCGACGGCCTCGAACCAGCGCCCGGCCTCGACGGCGTCGATGTAGCCGGCGCAGTCGGTCGGGATGTCGACCACCTCGACGTCGGGCAGCGCCTGTCGCACCTGCTCGCGCTCGGCGGGGTTGTCGTCGACGAACACGAAGCTGTCCAAGCCCAGCGAGAGCTGCTCGGCCATGCGCGCGATCGTGTGGCCCTTGGGCTCCCACGACGCCTCGAACGCGGCGATGTCGTCGAGGCCCAGCACCATCGCGGGGTTCTGCAAGAAGGGGCCGCGCGCGTCGTCGACCTCGTTCTTGCTAGCGACCGCGAGCAGCACGCCGCGCTGGGTGAGCGCCTTGCACCACGCCTGGAACGCGCGGAAGGCCTCGCCGTCGGGCGTCTCGCCGAGCGCGACACCGAGGGGGCCTGTCTCACCGACGACGCCGCCCCACAGCGTGTTGTCCAGGTCGAGCACCAGCACCTTCTTCGGGCCGGTCGTCACGGCGCGCAGGCCGGCTTGAAGCGCGCCCGCGAGCTCCACCAGCGCCTCGTCGGTGAGGGGCTGGTGGGTCCAGTGCCAGCCGCGCGCCTCGTAGAAGCGCTTGCGGCCGATGCCCGCGGAGAGCGACTCCAGGTCGACGAAGTAGGCGCCGGGCGGGAGGGCGTCGCGCAGCGCCTGATTGGCCGCGCGGATGAGGCCGCGCTCGCCGCCCGGACCGCCACCCAAGAACGCGCCGAGCGCGCCGTCGTGCAGGGCGTCGGGGCCGACCATGATCAGGCGCGCGCCAAGCTCAGCCACCCGAGCCCAGCACATGCGCCAGAACTCGAGCTCGTCGGCCATGCGGGCGGTGGGGGCGCGCGTGGGGTCGCCCAGAAGCCGCTGCGACCAGGCGAGCAGCACGATGACGTCGGCGTCGCCGGGCTGCATGGTCAGCAGGTCCTGCCACACCTGATCGTAGCTGCCCTCGGTGACGACCGCAGGCTGACGGCGGCCCCAAGTGACGGCGGTGAGGACCGGCATCAGGAAGGACGTCGTCCACTGGCCGATCAGGCGGACGCGCAGCTTGGGTGCGGCGACCTGACCCTTCTCCACCATGCCCGCGAGCAGGTTGCCGACGCTGTCGTAGTCGAGCGCGTCGAGCGAGCCGCGCCGCACCACGTCGGCGAGCAGCGCGGTGGCGCCTTGGGCGTCACCGGCCTTGCGGAGCGCGCGGGCTTGGGGGATCGCGTCGTGCATGGGTCTACCAGAACCCGTGCGCGCACCGGGTGACGGCCATCGCCATCGAGCGGGGCAGGAACTTGGCCTTGGGCAGGATGCGCTGCGGGCTGACCGACAGCGACTCGCGCACGCGCATGCCGTGCTGCTCGGCGAGCACGATCAGCTCGCTCTCGCGGCGGAACTCGTAGATGTGATCGACCTGGGCCGCGGTCAGCGCGCCGGTGATGAACGCCGTGCCGCCCGGCTTGAGGATGCGGCCGATCACCGCGAAGAGCTGATCGGGCTGCTCCAGGTGCTCGACCAGGAACGAGCAGATGACGGCGTCGGCAGACGCCTCGGGCATGACCGCGAGGTCGAGCGCGTTGCGCAGCGTGTAGGTCACGCGGTCGGACACGCCGGCCGCGTTCGCGATCGACGACGCGATGGCGATCGACGACGGCGAGATGTCGAAGCCCTCCAGGTCCACGTCGGGCCGCGACGCGGTGGCCCACACGCCCCAGCCGCCGTGACCGGGGGCGATCTCGACGATGTGCGCGTTGGCCGGCAGCGGCGCCAGGAAGCGATCCTGGAAGAAGCGCATGATCTCCATGTGGTGCACCCACAGGAAGTTCGTCAGGTAGACGCCCCACAGGTATTCGTCCATGACGTGGCGCTGGCTGTAGACCTCAGCGTGGGCCTTGGCGAAGGAGTCGTGCGCGTAGGCGCCGTCGTCCTCATAGTCGGCCTGCGCGAAGATCACGTCGGTGCTGAACTGCACGTAGGCGTTCACGGACGACGTCAGCCACGCGTCGCCGCGGGCCTTGCGGAGCCAGCCCAGGTAGCGCTCGGCGGTGGCGTCAAAGCGAGCCGGCTCGATCGCGCGGGCCTCTTGGGCGCCGCGCAGGCTGGCGGGGTGCCGGGCCGCGAGATCGGCGAACACCTCGCCGAGGAGTCCGGTGGGCTCGCTCATGCGCCCTTCTTCCGGTCGATCATGTCCACGAGCGCGCCGACGTTCTTGAGGCCAGTCACCTCGGACGTGTCGATCGGGAAGCCAAAGGTGCGGCCCACCTTGCGCATGAGCATCACGTTGCGGAGGCTGTCCCAGCCCGCGATGTCGGCCGCGGTGGTCTCGCGCGTGAGCACGATGTCATCGTCCTCGAACACGTCGTGGAACACGGTGGTGAGCTTGTCGAGGGTTGCGGACATGGTCGCTCCAGGGGTGTCGGCTTTGTAGCCGACCTCGATCAGAATTGGAAATAGACGAAGTCGTTGACCGTGGACTGGTAGAACGAGGCGATCGCGACGGCGGCGACCGCCCAGGCGGTGGTGGTGACGGGCAGCTTCCAGGCGGTCGCCTCAAGCCGCGGCGCCACGCGGGTCTCCCAAGCCAAGGCCAGCAGCAGCGGCGCGGCACCGGCGGCGCAGACCATGAGCATCCCGCCCGCCACGGCGAGCTGGTCGGGCGTGCTGTCGAACGGGCTGCGGAGGAACCAACTCACCAAGCGCGTCAGGCTGGGCTCGCGGAAGATCATCATGCCCACGAGCGTGTGCACGAACATCAGCGGCACCAGCACCGGCCGCCAGTCGCGCTGCTTCTTCACCTTGCGCGGGATCTTGGCGGCGACCCAGGCCCAGAAGGTGCCGATCACCGCGTAGTACAGGCCCCACACCAGGTAGTTGGCCGTGCTGCCGTGCCACAGGCCCGACAGGAACATGGTGATGAACAGGGCGCGCGTGGTGACGGCGAAGTCCGACAGCTCGCTCACCCACGGCGGCTTGAGCCACTTGTCCAGCCAGGGCGAGAAGCAGGACGGCAGGTACACGTAGTCGCGCAGCCAGGTGGAGAAGCTGATGTGCCAACGCCCCCAGAAGTCCGCGGGGCTGCTGGCCAGGTAGGGGTGGTTGAAGTTGTCGAGCAGCTCAAATCCGAGCATCCGCGCGACACCGCGCGCCATGTCCGTGTAGCCGGAGAAGTCCGCCAGGACCTGGATGGTGAAGCCGAGCGCCGCCGCCCAGATCATGGCCCAGGACGGGTTGGGGTGGGCGTAGAGGATGTTCACGTAGCGGGCCATGGTGTCCGCGATGACCACCTTCTTGAACGCGCCCCACAGCGCCAGCCCCACGCCGGAGCCGACCTTCTCCGCATCGAATTTGCGTGGGGTCTCCACCTGGGGGAGCAGCATGTGCGCGCGCGCGATCGGCCCCGCGACCAGCTGCGGGAACAAGCCGATGAACAGCAGGAAGTCGACCGGGTCGGTGCGCGCCTTGAATTGGTTTCGGCCGACGTCGATCACGTACGCCATGGCGTGGAACGTGTAGAACGACAGGCCGACGGGCAGGAAGATCTGGAGCGTCGTCGCGTGCGCTTGGAAGCCCAGCGTCTGCAGCGCCCCGACCACCGAGTCCTGGAAGAAGTTGAAGTACTTGAAGAACGACAGCGTCCCGAGGTTGAGGACGAGCGCCAGGCCCAGCCACAGGCGGCGTTGGGCGGGGCGGCGCTCGACCAGCAGCCCGAGCACGAAGTTCAAGGTGGTCGAGTAGAGCAGCAGCCCGACCAGCCAGACGTGGACCCAGCCATAGAAGGCGAGCGACACCGCCGCGAGGAACGCGTTCTGCACGCGCCGCCAGCGCGCGAGCGCCCACCAGATGGTGAACACGACCGCCAGGAACTGGATGAACGCGGGCTCGACGAAGGACATGGTTCGTTCGTACCCTAAGACCCGGCCGTCCGAATGAGGCCACGGCAAAGAGGAGGTGAAACCGGCGCGGTCTGCGAGCGGCGGGGAATCGGACAGTGCGGAGGGAGGCGCGCTGGGCTCACCCGAGGCGGTGGTTCCCCTGGAGCCTGACGTACTTCCCGGCCAGGGCGCGGTGGAATTCGGGCGCGTTCTCGGCGAGCGTCTTGAGCACCTTGCCTGGCGTGCCGAGCACCAGCGAGCGTGGCGGGATCTGGCTCGCCGCCGTCACCACGGCGCCCGCGCCGACCACGCTCCCCTCGCCGACGACCGCGCCGTCAAGCACGGTGGCCTGGATGCCGATCAGGCAGGCGTCGCCGATGGTGCAACCATGCAGCACCGCGCGGTGCCCGATCACCACGTCCTCGCCGACGATCGTGGGGTCGTTGTCGCCCAGGTGGATGACGGCGCCGTCCTGCACGTTGCTCCGCGCACCGATCTCGATCCGCGACAGATCGCCGCGCAGCACGCACCCGAACCACACGCTCGCCTGGGGCCCGATCCGCACGTCGCCGATCAGCGCGGCGCCCTCCGCGATCATCGCGTCGTCGGCCACGGTGGGCACGTGGCGCAGATAGCGGCGAAAGATCGCGCCCGGGAAGCGGGCGCGCAGCGCCTCGAGCGCGGCCTCTAGGTCGGCCACGTTCGCGGGCGGCGCGGACACGGGGAGGACGGAGTCGGGGATGGTTCGGATGGCCACGGCGACCTCGGCGCGCGCGGAGTCGGGTCCGGCGCTCCGGCGCGCGTATCTTGGTCGGGGGCGGGTCGCCTGGAGGCGCGCCGCGCGTCCGCTACGGCTCCAGCTCGGCCCACTGCCCCTGGCGTGCGTCGCCGTCGGACGTGCGCCCGGGCGGCGGCAGCTGCTTGACCCGCGCCAGACCGGCGCCTGCCTCGTTTGGCATGGTCCAGATCTGGCCGGCCTCGGTGATCACGGTGATCGACCACGCGCCGGCGGGCAGATCCGAGCCTGCGAGGATGGCGCTGTCGCCGTTCGCTTCGATGCGCTGACCAAAGCCGGTCCACGCGACCTGCAGCGACGACACGTCGAGCGCGACGCCGGGCACAGGTAGCGCGGTGGCGGAGGGCGAGGGGTCCCCGATCGCGGCGATCGTGACGTCGTCGGGCACGTCGCCGCGATCGAAGTCGGTGCCGTCCTCGGTGTCGACCGGGGTGCCGAGCCAGCGGAACAGCACGCGCGGCCAGCGGTCCTCGAACAGCGGCAGCAACGGGCTGGTGTCGGCGTTCCCGTTGCCGTCCAGGTCTCGGCGCCGGAATCGGAACCCGGCGTGGCAGGGATCGGTGCTGTCGGGGCCGGGCACGTCGAGGGTCAGGTCCGCGAACGTGGCCGACACGTCGACGGCGTCGAGGCGAAGCGTCAGCCCGGAGCCGACCGCGCGCGGGCCGATAATCGTGAACGCGGGGTCCGGCGAGTCGATGCGCGTGAGCGGGCCGACGACCAGGTCGTGGATGTAGTCGTTGGCACCCAACGTGATGGCCGTGGGCACGCCGCCGTCGACGCGGCCGAGGTGCCAGCCGGACAGGTCGCCGCAGGACGGCGTGGCGAGCACGTCGAGGCCGGGGTGGAAGTTGCCGTCCACGTCCATCAGGCCGTTGAGCTGCCAGTCGCCCGGCGGCACGTCGGTGAGGGCGAAGGGCGCGCCGAGCGTGGCGGCGCCTGCGGGGCCGTACTGGTCGCCGGGGATCGCGGCGAACGACACGGGCGAGCCGTTGCCGAGCGGCGGCTGTGGGTTGTCGGCGGCCGACATCAGCACCACGGTGGTGGCGCCTTCGTCCACGTCGACCGCGAGCAGGGTGCCAGACAGCACGCTTCCAGGCACGTCGCCATCGTTCGCGACGCGCGGGAACGCTTCGCAGCCAGAGAGGACAAGCAGGGCGAGCAGGGTGTAGCGCATGCGTTCCTCCTAGAAAGCGACGGAGACAGAGCCGTAGAGGCGTGGGCCGACGATCTGACCGTCGGGGTGCTCACGAAACGCGAGCTTGTCGGAGAAGCCGAGCGGGTTCCAGAGCGTCAGGGCGAGCTCCAGATCCGGGTCCTTCATGGGGTGGCCCGCGACGCGCGCGACCATCAGGACGCGGCCCGGCAGCGGGCGCTCCTCCACCGCGATGGCGCCGCGGCTGTCGAAGGACGGCGTGCGCCAATCCTGGCCGGAGACGTAGTGGCCGGTGACCGTGAAGTCCATTCGGAACGGCGCGCGGTACTCGACGCCCGCGTTGACGTGCGCGAGCGCGGTGCTGCCGTCGATGTAGTGCTTGTCGCCGTCGGTGGTGAAGATGCGCTCGAGAGACACGTTGGCGAACACGTCGAGGCCGTCGACCGGGAACAGTGACAGGTCGACCTCGCCGCCCACCGCGTCGTACACGGCGGGGGTGTTGGTCCAGGTGGAGACGCCGAACGGGTAGCCGCCGGCGTCCGCGTCATAGGCGCCGAGCTTCTGCTGCACCGGGCCGATGTCGATCAGATCCGTCAGGCGGTTCCAGTAGACGGCGGCGTCGAGCTTGTGCCAGCTCGACGACTCGTCGCGCACGCCGATCTCGGCGGTGGTGATGCGCTCGGGGCCC
The DNA here is from genome assembly GCA_903861005.1 of uncultured Pseudomonadota bacterium. GTDB lineage: Bacteria > Myxococcota_A > UBA796 > UBA796 > CAIOSP01. The sequence goes on along the minus strand of CAIOSP010000026.1, from coordinate 68,825 downwards.
AGCTTGCCCGGATTGTCGGACGTGGCTGCGCCCTGGAAGGCGACGAAGTAGCCGTCGGCGGTGGTGTTGAGGTCCAGGTTCACGTACGACTCAAGGCCGTTCATCGCGCGGTAGGCCGAGCCGACGCTGGTGCGGATCGCGGTGGTCTTGGTGACGTGGAAGACGAGCGCGCCGCGCGGGGCGAGGGTGTTGGCGCTCTTGATCAACGGGTGGCGGTCCCAGCGCAGCGACGCGATGGCCTGAAGCCACTTGAACGACGCTTCGTACTGGCCAAACAGCGACGCGTGATGTTCCAGCCGCGGGATCTCGAAGCCTTCGCCGATGACGCCCGCGCGGTACTGCTTGAACCGGTAGTCGCCGCCGATCTGCATGTGGTGGGTGACGGCGCCGGTGATCACCTTGAACGCGCCCTCGACCTCCAGCTCGGCGATGTCGTCGCGCACGTTGGCCTGGGTGGAGCGGCCGGAGCCGACCGACGTGAGCCAGGGCGTGGTGACGCCGGCCTCGCGTTGCCAGTAGGCGCGGACGTGGAGCGGTCCGTAGGACAGGTCGGTGCGGACGTTGCCGACCTCACCCTCCAGGCCCGCGTTGCCGAGCGCGGCCTTGCTGTAGAATTCGGTGAAGCCCTTGCCGTACTGGCCCGACAGCGAAGCCCAGCCCTTCTTGCCGAAGGTGGCGTCGAGGCGCAGGTCGGCGCGGAAGCGCTGGTCGCCCAGATCCTGGTTGACGCGGAACGGGACGATGGGGCCGTCCGCGGGGATCTCGGCCAGCTCCTTCTCGAAGCGCCCCTCCTGCTGGTAGCCGGCGCCCGCGCGGTAGCTGAACCGACCCTTCTTGCCGGAGCTGCCCATGGACGCGGCGAGGAAGCTGTTCAAGCCGCCTTCGGTCGACGCCTGGAAGGCGGGGCCTTCGCCGGGGCGGCGGGTGATGATGTTGACCACGCCGGTCACGGCGTTGGCGCCGTACAGCGCCGAGCCGGGGCCGCGCGTGATCTCGATGCGATCGATCTCGTCCATGCCGACGGGCAAGCTGACGGGGAACGGCGTGGCGAGGAATTCCAGCGCGGAGGGGCGGCCGTCGATCAGCCACAGGACCTTGTTGGTCATCTCGCTGTTGAAGCCGCGGATGCCGACGTACGGCACACCTGTGGACATCGACATGACGTCCACGCCGACCACGCGGCGGAGCGCGTCCATCACGTTGACCGCGCCGCTGCGGTGCAGGTCCTCGGCGGTGAGCACGGTGATGCTGGCCGGGGAGTCGAGCGGGTCCTGCGCGTAGCGTGACGCCGTGACGATCATCGAGTCGTAGGCGCCGGTCTGTAGCGACTCACGGCTGTTCCCGGTGTCTTCGGCCACCACCGTGGGCGGCGCGGCGGCTGGCGGCGGCGTGGGCTCGGCAGGGGGCGGCGCGGCCTCGGGGGCGACCGGCGCGATGGTGATCAGGCCGCGCTCGGCGAGGCGCTGCACGAGCGCGGTCCGCTCGGCGTCCAGGGCGGTGAGGCGCTCGACCGAGTCGGGGGCAGGCGCGGCGGCAGGCGGCTCGACCGGCGCGACGCTGCCGGCCAGCGCGAGGCGCGCGCGCCGGAGGGGCTCGTCGGCGTCGATGCTGTCGGGGCTCAGGGCCTTGAAGCGTTCGTACCAGAGCACAGCGGCTTGGTTGTCGTTCATGTCCTCGTAGGACCGCGCGATGTTGAACGCGGTGGCGGGGTGCGGCATCGCCTCCCACGCAGCCAGGAACTCGTCGACTGCGGCCTGGTAGCTCTGGGCGGCAGCGGCCTCGAGGCCGGCCTTGAAGTGGCGGCGGGCGTCGTCGGCGGGCTCGGCGTGCGCCGTCCCTGCGAGCGTCACGAGCATCAGGGCGAGCGCAGCGCGGGCGCGCGGGTGCGGCGACGGCATCGAGTGGGACTCCTGCATGATGGGGGATCGGCACGATCGGGGTGGACTGTAGCTCGGACAGATCGTGCAGATGCGGATCAGCGTGGCGTCGGACCGTGTCCGATTGTACACGAGACGCGGATCGGGGGAAGCTTCTTGGTTTGGCTGTCCGCCATCGTCGGCCTCGTCTTGCTGCTCGGCGGCGCGGAGATGTTTCTCCGTGGTGCGGTGCGGCTGTCGCTGCTGCTGCAGGTGCCGGTCGTGGTGATCGGCGTCACGGTCGCGGCGTACGGCGCGCTGGCGCCCGAGGTTGGCTTGTCCACCACGGCCGCGGTGGCGGGTGAGGGCACGCTGGCCATGGCCGCAGTGCTGGGCGCCAACGTGGTGTCGCTGGCGCTGGTGGTGGGCGTGGCGGCGCTCCGCGGCGTGGCCGATGTGTCGCGGGAGCTGGTGCGCCGTGAGGTGCCGGGGCTGCTCGCGCTGAGCGCCGCGGTGCCGATCGCGCTGCACGACGGCGTGATCGGGCGGATCGACGGCCTTTCGATGGTGGCGATCGGTGTGTCCTACACGCTGTTGGTGCTGCGCGACGCGATCGACGGCCGGGTTCAAGACGACGGCGCCGCCGCGCGCGCGCCGACGGACGACTTTGTGGTCGACCTGGCCGTGACGGTGGTGGGCGGCGCGATGGTGGTGGGCGGCGCGTGGTTCGTCGCGCTGGGGGCGATCGGCGTGGCCGACGAGCTAGGCACGTCGGCGCGCGTGATCGCGGCCACCGCGGTCGCGCTCGCGCTGCGGTCGCACGACCTGCTGTCGGCGCTTCTTTCGACCGAGTCGCCGAGCGGCGTGGTGGGCAACGCGCTGTCGACCACGCTGTTGAGCGTCAGCATGGGGCTCGGGCTGGCCGCGATGCTGGAGCCGATCGTGCTCGTCGACCACAACTTGTGGCGTGAGGTGGCGGCCGCGGGCGTGATGTCGGCGCTGTGGCTGCCGCTGGTGCTGCGCGGCGGCACGCTCTCTCGCCTGGAAGGCGGGCTGCTGATCGCGGCGTGGCTTGGGTACGTGGCCCAGGCGCTGTTCACCTGATCTGAGGTTGGGATGTCGACCCCCCCGCTCGCCCCTCGAATCGCTGCGCTCCCGGGTGCGGTCTACTCGTCGCTGCTGGCCCGCTTTGGCGAGGTGAAGGGCGAGACGTTCCCGTTTCACGTTGGCGACACCTGGATGGCGCCCCCTGAGGGCTGTCGCACCGAGGACATCCACCTGGACACCGACCCGGGTCACAACCGGTACACGCCGGTGCCTGGCCATGCGGGGCTGATCGAGGCCGTGGCGCGGCGGGTGGCGGCGCGGACCGGCGTGCCGGTGGCGCCGGAGGAGGTGGTGATCCCGGCGGGGGCGACCGCCGGGTACCTGGTGGCGCTGGGCGCGATCGTGCCGGTGGGCGGCGAGGTGATGATCCTGTCGCCTGCCTGGCCGCTGATCTCGGGCACCACGCGGCTATACGGTGGGGTGCCGGTCGCGGTGCCGTTCATGGGCGAGGGCATCACGGCGGCGGACGTGGCGGCGACGCTCGACCGCTACCGGACCGAGCGGACGGTGGCGATCTACTTCAACACGCCCAACAACCCTACGGGGCTGGTGCTGGGCGCGGACGTGGTGGAGGCGCTCGCGCTTTGGGCGCGCGCGCAGGGCCTGTGGCTGATCTCCGACGAGGTCTACGAGGACCTGTCGTACGTGGGCGGGCACGCCTACGCGCGCACCTTCGCGCCCGAGCGCACGATCTCGGCCTGGTCCTTCTCGAAGGCCTACGGCATGGCCGGAAACCGCGTTGGCTACGTGGTGGGCCCGGCGTCGGTGATCGCCGCCGCGCGAAAGGTGGCGACCTACACGTACTACTGCGCGCCGCACGTCACGCAGATCGCCGCCCTCCGCGCGTTGGGCGCTGAGGGCGACGCCTGGGTGTCGCGCGCCCGGGAGACCTACGCGTCGCTCGGGCGGGAGATCGCCGCGATGCTGGGCGTGCCTGCGCCGCAGGGCAGCACCTTCCTGTTCCTCGACCTGGGCGACCGGGACGTGGACGCCTTCCTGGGCCTGTGCGTGGAGCGCGGGATCCTGCTCGCGCCGGGGACGAGCTTTGGTCCGTACCCGCGGCACGCGCGGCTCTGCTACACGGCCGTGGAGCCGGAGCGCACCCGCCGCGGGGTGGCCATCCTCAGGCAGCTGCTCGACGCCACGGCGTGAGCGCGCCTGGGCCCGCCACAGTCCGTGGGATAACGGCGAGCGGAGGTTGGAATGCGGCACATCGGGCGCTGGCTGCTTGTGGCTTGGTTGGGCGGGTGCGCGGGCGCCCCGCCTGAGCCTGCGGCGTCCGCGCCGGCCCAGGCGCCGTCGCAAGCGCTGTCGGAGCCTGCGTCGCACGGTGGGGCCATGCGTTCGGTCCTAAACGCCGACGACGAGGCGTTCGTCGTGGGTCTTGCGCCGTTCCTCGCGTCGGTCACGAGCAGCGCCGCTCGCTGCCACGCGCTGTTTGATCCGCTGACGGCAGAGTCGGTGCGCGCGCAGGGCCTCCCATTCGATGACGCCAAGCTGAACGAGGCCTGTGGCGAGGCGGGGTCGCTCTACGACGCGGCGCTGAAGACCATCGCCAGCCACGATCGCTCGACCGACGTGTTGCTCACGCACCTAGCGCGCGTCGCCGACGATTTGGACTACACCCGGCGAACGCTCCAAGAGTCTGTCGACGAGCAGGTGAACGCCCGCAAGCACGTGCACGACGCCCTCGCCGCGACGGACGCCGCGGTGCTGGAGTGGAATTCGGCGATCCCCATGGGGTACACATCGGGCGCCGCGCAGCCGGACCCGGGCATGTGGAGCCGTGAGGTCGAGAACGACGGGCATGCGCTGCCGATGCTGCGCATGCTCTACGGCCAGCTCGCGTTCAACCAAGGCTTCAGCAAGGAGATGGTCCGGCGTCGCATGCTGGACTCGTTCCTGCGCGTGGCTCGTCGGCCCGTGGAGGCGCGCAAGCTGCTGGTCCAGGCGCCGCCCGACCCCGCCGAGCGCGCGGCGCGTCAGGCCTATCTGGACGCCTGCACACACTACCTGGACGTGTACACGTCGGTCTTGGACGCGTTCGTGCAGGGCCGTGTCCCCGATCAGGCGACTTATGACGCGCGTGTTGCGGACGCCGATCAGGCGCTGGCCGAGTTCAAGCGGGTGTGGGAGCTCGAGCACGCCCGGGTCGGCGGCACGGGCGGCTGAGGCGCGCGCAGAGTACCCGTTGCGAACGGAGCGAAGTTGGCCAAGGTCGAGCTGGATCAAGAGACCGTCCTTCGTCGACCGCCCGCCCTGGTGGCGGCGGCGCTGTCGTCGGGCGATCTGATTCACGCGTGGCGCGCGGGTGTGGTCGCGTCCCGGCAGCTGGACCAAGGCCCGGTGCGCGTGGGCGCGCAGGCGCGGGTGTGGCGCAAACGGCTCGGCGTGACCCTGCCGGCGACGTGGACCCTCATGGCCTACGAGCCGGGGAGCCTGGTGGTGTGGGTGCGCGACTGGCGGCGCGCGCGCACCGAGCTTCGCTTCGAGCTGGCTGAGGCGCCTGGAGGCACGCGGGTGCGGGTGGTACTCTCGCACGACGTGCGGTTCATGGCCGGACGGACGCCCGCGCTCGACACCCTGCGGCGACGGGTCGACGAGGACCTGACGCAGCTGCGTCGTTGGCTGGACGACGGGCAGCACGGGTACCCCGCGCGCCACGATCGCTCGGTGCTGGCGCGGCTGGTGGGCGCCACGGTGGGGCGCGGCGCCGACGTGGACCTGCGCGTGGCGATCGTCTCTCGGGACGTGCTCGGCATCGAGCTCGATCGCCGTCACGCGACCTGCCAGATGCACTGCGTGTTCTGCCCGCGCACGGCGGCGGACGAGCCCCGCGATCTGCCGCCGCCGGACGCGACGACTCAGGCGTCGATCCTGGCGCAGTTCGCGCGGGCGCTGGACGCGATGCCCTCGCCGGAGCTGACGATGTGGTCGGACGATCTGCTCCGCTACCCGGGCCTGCCCGCGATGCTGGAGCTGGTCGCGGCGCGCGGCATGCGGCTCGTGGTGCACACGCCAGGGCTTGAGCTCGCGGACCGCACGTTCGCCCGGCAGTTCGCCGGGCGGGCGATCGTGTTCGACCTCACCGTCCACGCGAACGACGCCGCCACCTTCACCGCGATGTGCGGCAACCCAGGCGCGCACGCCGCGGTGTTCCAGGCGATCGACAACCTCGCGGCGCTCGGCGTGGCGTTCAAGCTGGGCATCGTGGTGACCGATCGGAACGTGGGCTCACTCGGCGCGACGATCGCGGCGCTGAGCGCGCGCTACACGCCGGAGCGGCTGTCGGTGCGGGTGTTCTACCCGGACTCCCTCGAGGGCAACACCGCCTACCAGAGCCAATTCCCGGAGTTCGCGCAGATCACCGCGCAGCTGCTCCAGGCGCGCGAGTCCGTGGAGCACGTGCGCACCGAGATCGCGCTGTCCAACCTGCCGCCCTGTCAGCTGGATCCCGACGACATCCGCGGCCTGCGCATCCGGCTGATCCCCAACCTGAACGCCGTGCGGATCTACCCCTTCGCGGCGTGTGAGGGCTGCCCGGCGCGCAACCTATGCTCCGGCGTGCACCCGCAATACGCGAGCACGCACACGACGCGAGAGCCGGACCCGGCGCGTGTGGTCGAGGTGCTCAGCTTGTGCACGGTGCCGCGGACCTCGGCCCATGGGGAGCCCGGCGGCACATCGTAGGTCTCACCCGGGACGGGAGCCCGGCGACGTGTCAAGCGGCGCCCGTCACAGCCTGCGGTGGTTGCAGACCGGGATGGCGGCGCGGACGGCGCGCATCTTGTCGAGGTCGATCTCGGCGACGGCCAAGCCTGGCCCGTCCGACGCTTCGGCGACGATCACGCCCCACGGGTCGACGATCATCGAGTGACCGTAGCTGTGGCGCAGGCCGCCGTCGTCATGCTTGCCAGACTGCCCGGGTGCGATGACCCACGTCTGCGTCTCGATCGCGCGCGCGCGGATCAGCGTGTGCCAGTGATCCTTGCCGGTGTGGAGCGTGAACGCGGCCGGGATGGTGATCACCTCGGCGCCGCGGTCGACCAGCGCCCGGTAGAGCTCGGGGAAGCGGAGGTCGTAGCAGATCGACAGGCCGATGCGGGCGAGCGGCGTGTCGATCACCACGACCTTGTCGCCGGGCTCCACCGTCGTGGACTCCTGGAAGCGCACGTCGGCCGACACGTCGACGTCGAACAGGTGGACCTTACGGTAGCTGCCCTGGATCGACCCGTCTGGCGCGAGCACGACCGTGGTGTTGTGGCAGCGCGTGCGGTCGTCTGCGAGCTCGTTGAAGCTGCCGACGATCAGCGTCAGATCGAGGTCGCGCGCGAGGGCGGCGAACCGCGCGATCGTCGGGCCCGTGACCGGCTCCGCGTTGCGGACCTTGGCGTCGTGCGGGCCCAGGAAGTTGGTGTTCTCAGGCGTGACCACCAGCTTGGCGCCGCGCGCCGCCGCGCGTCGGATCAGCGACTCGGCCTGCGCGAACGTGCCCTCCACGTCTGAGGTCGAGGTCATCTGGATGGCGGCGGCGAGGAACATGCGCACCTCGGACGGTGAGGGGAGGGCTAGGCGGCCGCGAGCTCAGCGCGGCCGTCGCGGACCACGGCGTCCAGGCGCAGCAGCGGCACGACGCCGAGCAGCACGCCGAACCAAAGTGTCGCGAACCGGATCAGCAGCGCAGCGACCAGCGCGACCGAGGGGTCGAGGCCCGGGATGAACTTGATGGCGCCGCTGACCAGCGCCGCGTCGGCGACGCCCAGACCGCCGGGCATGGCCGCCCCGAACACGGTGGCGAACGCGTACAGGAACGTGGCCAGCTCGATCGAGCAGTCGACGCCGAGGCCCTGGAAGACGAGCCAGTAGCCGACACACTCGGCGAACCACGCGACCATCGACAAGATCAGCGTGACGACCAGCGCCGTGGGCCCGAGGCAGGTGCGCAGCGAGTGCACCATCTCCGTCAGCTTGGCCTCGAAGCGACCGACGAGCGGCAGGCGCCCGAACACGCGCAGGATGGCGTCCGTCAGTGGGTAGATGCTGAACACGACCAGGCCCACGGTCAGCGTGCCGAGCGTGCCCAGGATCAGGCCGGTGCTGTCAGGCACGAAGGTGGACACGCCAAACGCGGAGAGCACGACGACCGCGACGCCGTCGGTCATGCGCTCGGTGAACAGCGCGGGGAGCGTGCGCGCCATGGGCACACCCGTGACCTCGCGGACCAGCCAGGGCTTCACCAGCTCGCCCGCCTTGCCGGGAGAGACGACCATGCCGAGGCCCGCCGTGAACGCCCACGCGTTGGCCTTGCGCGGCATGTTCACGCCCAGGTGGTTGAGCAGCCAGGACCACTTGGCGAAGCGCAGGCCGTAGTTCACCAAGGTGAGGGCGAGCACCGGCAGGTACAGCGACCAGCGGAAGGTGCCGAGCGCGTCGGTGGTGCGCTTGAGGTCGCTCCACACCGCGAACGCGAGGTAGCCGAGCACAGCCAAGCCCAGCGTGACGCCGATGGCGGTGCGAGGATTGACAGCCGCGTCCATCGGCGCGTCGGAGCGGTTCGGGTCTTCGGTCATCCGGCCCTCGCGTGGGCGCCTAGCCGATCAGGCGCGCCGCGGCGATGACGGCGCCCACCAGCGCGGCGCCGTAGACCAGGGGCCCTGCGCGGACCGCGCCGCGGCCCCAGATCGCGCCGATCATCGCGCCGACCACCCATGTGGCGAGCAGGACGGCGCGGAAGGGCGATTCGCCCGCGAACAACACCCAGAGGGAGGAGGGGAGGAGCACCGCGAGGCCCGTCGCCACCCGTGACGACGCGAGCCGGGTTCCGGTCGCGGCGAGCAGCGCGGTGATCAGCGCGGCCAGGGCGACGGTCACCGGCGTGTCCTGCCCGGCGGACCAGGCCTCCCACGCGGACCGCTCGCGCGCCTGGGCCAGCGTCCACACGCCCCGGCGCTGCGCCGCGAACGCGAGCGTCAGCGGGTCCTGCGGCAGCGTGGCGTCGATCGAGACGGAGCGGAGCGCCTCGTACTGCGCCCAGACTCCGGACCGATCCGCGAGTTGCCCGGTCGCGGTCTTGCGTAGCAGCGACGTGCTGTGGATCACGGCGCCGGGTGGCACAGTGAGTTCGTCATTGAGGTAGTTCGGGGTGTCGGACAGGTTCGCGTTGCCGATACGCAGCGTGTGGCGCCCGCGCAGATCGACGTCTGCGACCGCCACCACCTGCAGGTTGTTTGCGCCGCCGGCCAGGTCCCAGATGGGGCGCGCGTCGGTCACCCGAATCGGCACGGTGGCGTTGTCGACGATCACCATCAGGCCCTGGTGGAGCCGATCCAGCGAGCTCTGAATCGGATCCGCGCCGCCGCCATAGGCCGCCCACTGCTCGGGCGGCGCGTCCACCGTGAGCCGCAGCACCACCCCGTCGGGGGCGAGTTCCATCTCAAAGAGCTGGGAGACGTGCCGATTGCCCAAGGTGTGGGCAAGCGCGGGCCGGGCGTGGACCAGCGCCACGGCGACCATCAGGACCATCGCTAGACGAATCGTTGGCAAGGAGCGATTCCCCTGGGATCTGCCGGTAGGCACATTTTCTTGCGGGCGGCAAAAAAATTTCACCGCTCGATCGACCACAAATCCGGCGTGCGCCCTCCGGAAGACGTGCTACGATCTGAGGCGTATTGGGAGGCTCGGATGGAATTTAGAGACCGCCGGGGCAATTACACCATCCTGTTCGTGCTGACATGCTCGATCATGCTCTCGTACCTCGCCTTCTCGATCGACGGCGGCCGCATGCAGGTCGCCAAGCTCGACGGCCAGAACGCGGCCGAAGCGGGTGCGCTGGCTGCGCTCGCCGCCATCCGCGACGGGGCCGACATCCAGGAAGCCGAGGCCGCGGGCGCGATCGCGGCGAACAAGGTCTCCCTCACGGCCTCGTCCATCGCGTCGTCTGCCAACACCGTCGCCGGCGGCGGCCAGACCTTCGACGTCGCGATCGACTGGGGTCGCTGGAACTGGGAGGCACAGCGCAGCACGCTCGACGCCCGCTGGGACCTCCGCCGTGACGGCACGATCCCGCAGGCGATCACCGTCAACGTGCAGTCGTCCGGCGGCATCGGCACCATCTTTGGCTCCGCCCTGGGGCTCGCGTCCGGCAACAGCGCGGACAGCAAGAGGTTCTCGAGCATGAAGCTCGGCGTCGGCGTCCGCGCCGCGTTCCGCAACCGCGACATCGTCGTGGTGGTGGACACCAGCCGCTTCACCGAGGGCGACATCGAGGGCATCCAGACGGGCATGCAGAGCTTCCTGGACGCGCTGGTCGACAATGGCGTCCCGGGGGACAACTTCGCCGTCGTCGCCTACGCGGGCGCTGGCTGGATCTACGACCTGCGCAACCCGCAGCAGCTGTACGACGCGGACGCCGGTCAGCTGACGTCGAGCTTCTCGCCGCAGGAGGCGACCTCGCCGTTCATCTCCGTGCACCGTGACCACGAGCTTGCGCGCACCACGCTCGCGCGCGTGGAGCCGTGCAACGTGGGCTCGGACGCGTTCCTGCACGCGTACCGTCACACGAACGCGGGTGAGGACCTGGAGCTCGCGGCGCCGTACGTCGACTACTACGCCATTGAGCCGCGGCCCTCGAACCCGAACGTGGAGGGGCAGTTCTACTGGCCCTACGACTCGTCGAGCGATTCGGTCCAGGGCATGTACCGCGACTACTGGGGCAACCTCGGCGTCAACGCGGTCGGCGCCGCCAACTGGAATGGGTCCCTCGACACGGTCACGCAGTGCCGCGTGTGGTTCTTCATTGAGAACATGCTCTTCCTGGGCATGGACCCTCGCCGCGACCGCGTCATGCACGCGGCCAACGGCGTGCGCAGCCCCATTCAGTGCCACGCGGGCAACCCCTACGAGTCACGCCCGGACAGCATCCGTCGCCGCGTCGATCGTCCCATCCCATCGGTGGCGTGTGGTCTGCAGCCGGTGCCCGAGTCTGGCGAGCCTCGCTACAACAACCCGGCCAACACGCCGCAGATGTACGAGGACCGTGCCTACTACGAGGCCGGCTCGAACCCGGCGCCTGGCCTGAACCGCGCGCGGGAGATCCTGGCCAACCGATCCACCAACGGCGAGCCGACGGTCGTGCTGCTGACGAGCACCTTCCCCCGCTGCGGCCCCAACGTGCTGGCGGCGGACATCCCTGACTGCAACAACATCTTCCTCGCCGACACCTCCGCGGCGCTGGAGGCGCTCGACCAGGACTCGGTGGTCACCCACGTGGTGGCCATCGCGCCGGCGGGCTCGCAGTCGGACGCGCAGCTTGGCACGTTCACGACCGGCCGTGGGCTCTACCGCCGCGTGAACCGCGGCGATCAGGTCTCCGCCGCGCTCGCGGACATCGCCCGTGACCTCCGCGTTCAGGTGGTGCGCTGATGCGGAACCGTGCCCCCCGCGCGCAGCTGCGCCGTGCCCGTCGTGGGTCGGAGATGGTGGAGTTCGCCGTCACCTTCCCGTTCTACCTGCTCATGCTCTGCGCCATCTTCGACTACTCCTGGTACTTCTACCAGCGTGGCGTGGTCGGCGCGGCCGCGCGCGCGGGCTGTCAGGCCGCTGGTCAGGGCGACCCCGAGCAAGAGGACGTCCCTGCGGTCGCGTACGCGGTGATGCTCAATTCGCTCGCCGGTCAGGGCGGGATTGACTGCGGTGACGCCGTCTACGACTGCGAGATGTCGGTCGACGACAAGCACCTGCCGCCGAACAACCCGCCGCGCCTGGTGTGTGAGATCACCACCAACTACCGCAGCCTGACGGGATTTCTCGGCGACTACAACGAGGACTCCGGCTGGGGAACCACGTACTTCCGGGAGCAGTGGGGTTGGGAGACCAACGGCCGCCTGATCCCCGGGACCATGACCGGTCGCGCTGTCGCCATCTTCGAGGAGTCGGACTGATGACCATCACCCCTCGTCTTGAGCGCCGCCGTCTACCGCTCCGGGCTCGTCGCGGCGCCGCCGTGATGGAGTTCGCGCTGACGCTGCCGATCATGGTCATGATGCTCCTCGCGAGCATCGAGTTCGGCAACTACTTCACGCAGTTGGCCGCGGTGAAGGCCGCCACGCGCGACGCCGCTCGCTTTGGCTCCAACCAGCACACGTTCCAGCTGGCCCAGACGCAGGGCGCGGCTGCCGTGCGCACCGTCCTCGCCGAGCTCGGATTCCCGTGCGGCACGGGCAACGCGTGCAGCGTCGACTCCGAGATCGTGCAGGAGGGCGGGCTGAACTTCGTGCAGGTGTCCGTGGCGGTCCCCTACGACCAGATCACCGGCGCCCTCCCGAACTGGTACGGTCCTGAGGGGCAGACCACGCTGAACACGCCCACCTTGCTGCGGGCGCGCGCGCTCTTCCCGATCGTCGGGCCCTAGACCCCGCGGCCTAGGCGGGCGCCGCGCGCCGCCTCAGCGCGGCTTCAGCGGGCTCGTGAGCCCGGAGCGGATGAGCTTCTGGTCGATGTTCTGGCGCGTGGCGCCGAGCAGGGCCGGGAGCTCCTTCTTCTGGCCGCCGGCGATGCGCAGGGCCTCCTCGAGGATCTCCTTGAGGTGGCGGTCGATGTAGTCGTCGATGCGGAAGTTCGGACCCAGCACCGGCAGGTGCGAGGGCGCGACGCGCGTGCGGTGGGACTGGAGCGCGTCGGCGCCGAGCACGACCGCGCGCTCCGCCACCGACAGCAGCTCACGGACGTTGCCGGGCCAGGTGTGGTGCAAGAGGCGCGACTCGTCGGTCGGCTCGAGCACGGGCATGGGGCGGTTGTAGCGCCGCGCGTAGCGGGCGAGCGCGTCGTGGAGCATCGGCAGGATGTCTTCGCGGCGCTCGCGGAGCGGCGGAATCGACACCTTGATCACGCCGAGCTTGAAGTACAGGTCGGGGCGCAGCTCGAGCTTGGCGACGCGCTCGTCGCTTTCCGGCCCGGCGGTGGCGAAGATGCGCAGTGACGGGCTGACTCGGCTCAGCTGGCGAACCAGGTCGCGCTGGAGGTCGTCCGGCAGGTCGTCGACGTTGGAGAGGACCACGGTGCCGTGGGTCGGCCACTCCATACCGCGGCTCGGCTCCACGGTGACGAGCGGTCCGCTGGCGTGGGACAGGCGGTGCAGCGTGGACGCCGCCTGACCGCGACCTGAGCCGATCTCGCCCTCGATCCACACGTGGCTGGGCGCTTGAGCGGCCCGCTCCAGCATGGTGCGCAGCTGGCGGGACGCGGGGGAGTGGTCGAAGAAAGGGATCTGGTCCGCTTCATCGTTGGCGTGCGAGGCGGGCTTGCCGATGCCACGGACCGCGTCGATGCGGTCGGCGAGCTGGTCGAGGCTGATGGGCTTGGTGAGGAAGTCGCGCGCACCCAGCTGCATCGCGCGCACGGCCATGTCGACGCCGCCGATCCCGGTGAACATGATCACCTCGATCGGGGGCCGCTGGGCGCGCGCCGCCTCCAGCACCGCGAAGCCATCGATCGGCTCCATGGTCATGTCGGTGAGGATGAGGTCGGGCGGCTCGTCGAGCATGCGCTGGATGGCGTCGCCGCCGCTGTAGACCGCCTCGGCTTGGTCGCCGCGCTTGCTCAGCGCGCGCGCGAAGCTGTCCGCGATGGAGTGCGTGTCGTCAACGACCAGGATTCTCAAGGCTCACCCCTGCTGGGACGTGGGTCTGGGAAGGTGAATGCGGAAGCGCGCGCCGCCGAGCTCGGAGCGCGAGTACTCAAAGGACCCGTCGTGCGCGGCGACGACGCCTTTCACCATGATCAGGCCGAGGCCCTGGCCGCCGGGTCGCAGGGTGACCGGGGAGATGCCGAGCTGGCCCTCGATGGTCGGAGAGACGCCGGGGCCGTTGTCGTCGACTGAGATGATGACCTCGGTCGGCGTGTCGTAGGACGACACGAGGATGCGCCCGTGCCCCTGCGGCACGAACGCCAGGGCGTTGACGAGCAGGTTCTCGATGGCACGGGCCATCAGTGTCTTGTCGAACTCGATCTCGACGTGCGACATCGCGCCTTCTTCGAGGCGAACGCCGCGGGTCTTGGCGTTGGGGCGGTGGAAACTGACGAGGTTGTGCAGCATGGCGCTGATCGGGGCGGCGACCTTCACCGGCGAGTGCGCGCCGCCGCGCATCATGCGCGACACGACGGACTCGAGCGAGCGGATCTCCTCGCGGATGGCCTTGGCGTAGAACTTCCGCTCCTCAGGGTCGGCTTCTTCGGCGATCAGGGAGATCTGCACCTCCATGGCCTGCAGCGGGTTGCGGATCTCGTGGGCGACGACGCGGGCCATCTCCTGGACCACCTGCAGGCGGCCCTGGATGGCGTCCTCGCGATCCTCGATCGCGCGCGCGGCGCTGTTGACGCGGTCGACCAGCTCGTCGAGCTCGGCTAGGCCGGTGCTCGACACTTGGACGCCGCGCTCACCGCTGACGACCTGCTCCAGGCCCGCCTTGATGCCGCTCAACGGGGAGAGCACCTGCAGCACGCCGAACGCCGTCGACATGCCCGCCATGCAGGCGAGCGCGGCGACGAGCGAGCCCAGGCGCTTGGTGGGGTCCTCGCCGGGCTTGCGCGACGAGATCACCAGCGACGTGCCGACGTGCTCGCAGGCGACGGCCCAACGCTCCTCTTGGAGCGTCACCAGCCGACCAGGCCGCTCGCCCGGGGGGCAGAGGACCGTGATGGCGGCGGTGGGGGGCGAGCCGTCCGTGTAGACCGCGTCGCCTTTGACGTCGATCACGGTCAGACCGTCCACGCCCAGACGACGAGCCAGGCCCGGCTGGAGGTTCGGCTCCCGCTCCTGGAGCACAGCGACCGCGCGGCTGGCCGCGATGGTCTGGGCAAGCAGGGCCTCATGCTCCGCGCCGGCCACGCGCTGCGTGAGCGGGACCACCGTGGGCAAGATGGTCAATGCGGCGAGCACTCCGGCCAGCACGCCCAGCACAAGGGCGGTCGGCGCGCGCCAACCACCATCCCTGCGCGCGTCGCGGGCGTCAGCCATGCGGTGGGTCTACTTGCCGGTTTCGGCCTTCAGTTCGCCGACCGCGTCTTCCTTGGCGGTCGAGGCTTCCTCGACGTTCAGGCGGATGCGGGCGGCCTCAGGGCCGTACAGCGAGTAGCCCGCGTACTGCACGCTGGGACGGGTGAGGTCGGCCTGGACGCGGAGGGTCTCCACGTAGGCGCGGCCGTAGTCGTAGCTCAGGTGGAGCGGAGGCTTGCAACCGCCCGCGAGGGCAGCAGCGGCGAGCAGGATGAAGACGCGGTTCATTGGGGAACTCCCGTGCTGGGATCGGTTTCTGGACTGGATTCTTCAGGGCTATTGAGACGCGCGAGCGCGGCGAGCGCGGCTTCGTGCGTCGGGGCCGCGCTGAGCGCGGCCTGGTACTGGAGCATGGCGCTCGGCAGCTTGTCCAGGCGCTCGTAGGCGACGCCCATGTTGTAGCGCGCGTCGGCTTCGGAGCCGGTCGTGCGGAACAGCTGGAGCGCACGCTGGGGGTCACCGGCGCAGACCAGAGCAAAGCCAAGGTTGTTCCGGTAGCGGGCCGAGGACGGGTCGGCCGCCATGGCGGCTTCCAGGTGCGGGACGGCCTCGGCGCAGCGGGACTGGCCCATCAGCAGGAAGCCGAGGTTGTTCGCGGGGCCCGCGCCAGTGTCGCCCAGGTCGATGACCTTCTCTAGCGTGGTGATCGCGCGGGTGACGTCGCCGCCGTCCGCGTACAGCACGGCGAGGTTCTCAAGCGGCCGAGGGTCCCTCGGGAGCTCCTTGGCGACGGCCTCCAGCACCTTACGCGCCTCGTCGGGCACGCCCTGGCGCATCAGCGCGATGCCTTGGATGAGCCGGATCTCCGGGGTGGACTCGCCCTCGGCGTTGAGGCGCGAGACCATCTCCAGCGCCTGGTCCGGCATGCCGTTGTCGGCGTACCAGTGGGCCATGTCGCGCCAGACCTTCTTCTTGCCGTCTTCAGACTGCCACGCGGGCGCGGCCTCGATCTGCGGCCCGTTCGCGGGCGGGCGCGCCGACGCCGCGGCCGGAGCCAGCAGCGACAGGAACAACAGCGCTCGCGCGGTGAACGGCATGCGGATCAGAGGTCTCCGGTGAAGATGCGGATCATCGAGGGCGTCAGCAGGATGACCATCAGCACGGGAAGGAAGAACACGATCATGATGATGGTCAGCTTGGAGCCCACCTGACCGGCGAGCTCTTCGGCGCGGGACATGCGCTTCTCGCGGGAGACCGCGGAGTAGATGCGCAGCGAGTCGGCGATGGACGAACCATAACGCTCGGACTGCGCGAGCATGTTGACGAGGCTTCGCACCTCTTCCAGGCCGGTGCGCTCTTCGAAGTGCTTCAGAGCGACCACGCGCTCGATGCCGGCGGTGATTTCGCTGTTGACCAGCACGAACTCCTTGGCGAGCGCGGGCGCGATCGTGCGCATCTCATTGGCGACGCGACGGAAGGAGGTGTCCAGGTTGAGGCCGGACTCGACGCAGCTGACGAGCAGGTCGAGGGCGTCCGGGAACGCGCGGAGCAGGCTGCCCTGGCGCGCGGACGCCTGGCTTTCGACCATCAGCTTGGGCAGCAGGTAGCCGGCGAGCATAGCCAGGAACATCGCGAGCGACGTCGCCGTGACGCTCAGCACAAAGTACAGTGGCGAGAGCAGGACGGGCGCGCCGAACGTGGCGATCAGGCGGTAGCCGTTGAACTGGTCCAGCGCGCGGCGGTGCTTGTAGCCCGCGTAGCGCAGCACCTTGCGAAGCTCCTCGTTCGCGTCGACCGTGGACTGTGAGGTCTGCGTGCTGCCTTGCGAGAGCTCGCCCAGGCGCTCGGCGATGGCCTCCCATCGCGTGAGCCTGCGGTGGTCGTAGGCGATGTCCGCGGCCTCGACACGCTCCGACGCGGACGTCAGGCTCTCGAGACGATCGGCGGCCGTCTGCTCGGGGAACATGATCGTGTAGAGCGAGAACGCGAGACCCGCGACGACGGTGAACACGACGAAGACGATGATGATCTTCGACAGCACTTCCGACACGGTCAGAGCGATCAAGGCTGCGGCGATCATCAGGCGTCCACGCGCGACATCGTGCGCATCAGGAAGATCCCCATCCCGTAGGAGCCCGCGCAGTAGACCATCGCGGTCTGGCCTGCGCCGGTGCGCCACATGGGCGTGAGGTAGTCGAAGTTGGCGAGCATGACGAGCATGAGCACGCCGACGGGCATGCCCGCGAGCACGAGGCCCGACGCGCGCGCCTCAGACGTCATCGCCTTCACCTTGGCGTCAAAGCCGTGGCGGGTGCGGATGAGCTTGGAGAGGCGGCCGACGGTCTCGATCATGTTGCCGCCCGTCTCGCGCTGCAGCAGCATCGACGACACAAAGAGGCGGAGCTCGAAGACTTCGGGGAAGCGGTTGACCAGATCCTCCAGCGCGATGCGCCAGTCACGGCCGAACCGGAGTTCGTCGTAGACCTGGCCGAACTCGACGCCCAGCGGATCCTTGGTCTCCTCGGAGACCAGCTTGAACGTCTCGGACAGGCCCGTGCCGGCCTGCATCGCGCGGCCCATCAGGTCGAGCGCGTCAGGCAGCTGGAACAGGAGCGCGACGCTGCGCTTGGCCGCCTTGCGCTTGACGAGCATGTACGGGAGGTAAGCGAGCGGGGCGCCGACCATCAGCGCCTTGAGGCCCAGGAAGGGGATCAACAGCGCGACAACGATGCCGCTCAACCCGATCATGGTGACGACGAGCTGCGAGACCGTGCGGGGATCGTCGGCGCCCTTGAGGGTCTGCGACATCTCCTCGCCCATCTTGCCGAGCGACTCCAGCATGGAGTCGGCCGCCTGCTCACGGAGGAGGCTGGAGAGCGCCTCTTCTTCTTGCAGCTGGGCGGTGTCGAGGCCCAGGCGGCGGCGAACGCGCTGCTCTTCGTTGTCGGTTTGCCCGCGGAAGTACCAGTAGATGGACTGGCCAGCCAACACCAACGCGATGAACACGAGGCCAAGGATGACCACGGTCAGGAACGCGCTGGACTTGGTCGGGGCTGTGGCTGCGGCGGCGGCGAGGAGGATCAAGATCAGACCTCCATTTCAAATTCGAAGAGCTGAGGCGCGAGGTGGATCCCGTGCGAAGCCAGCGTGGAGGCGAAGCGTGGACGGACGCCCGTAGCCTTGTAGCGGCCGCGGACCTTGCCGTTCTTGTCGACGCTCTCCTGCTGGAACACGAAGATGTCCTGGGTGGTGATGATCTCACCCTCCATGCCCGTGACCTCAGTGATCGCGATGACGCGGCGGCTGCCGTCCGTCAGGCGCGTCTGCTGCACGATGACGTCGAGCGCGCGCGCGATGGTCTCGCGGATGGCGCGGGGCGTCATGTTGGGCATGCCGATGCCGACCATGGTCTCGAACCGCGCGAGCGCGTCCGCCGTGTTGTTGGCGTGCACGGTGGCAAGCGAGCCGTCATGGCCGGTGTTCATGGCGGTGAGCATGTCGATGGCTTCGGCGCCGCGGATCTCACCGAGGATGATGCGGTCAGGGCGCATTCTCAGGCAGTTCTTCACAAGCTCGCGCTGGGTGACCTCGCCCTTGCCTTCGATGTTGGCCGGGCGCGTCTCCAAGCGGACGACGTGCTCCTGCTGCAGCTGCAACTCGGCCGAGTCCTCGATGGTGATGATGCGCTCGGTCGGCGGGATGAAGCCCGACAACACGTTGAGCAGCGTGGTTTTGCCGGAGCCGGTGCCGCCCGAGATGATGGTGTTGAGTCCCGAGTGGACCGCACCACGCAGCGTCTCCATCATGGGACGCGGGCACGAACCGAACGCGATCAAGTCCTCAGCCAGGATGGGGACCTTGCCGAAGCGCCGGATGGAGACCGCGGCGCCGTCGATCGACAGCGGCTTGATGATCGCGTTGAAGCGCGACCCGTCGATCATGCGCGCGTCGACCATGGGGGTCTGCTCGTCGACGCGACGACCGACGGCCACGACGATGCGCTCGATGATCTGCATCAAGTGCTTGTCGTCTTCGAAGACGACGTTTGTCTTGATCAGCTTGCCCTTACGGTCGACGAAGACGTTCTTCGGGCCGTTGATCAGGATGTCGCTGACCGCCGGGTCGCGGACGAGGACTTCGATGGGGCCCAGACCCAGGATGTTGTCCAGGATCTCCTGGACCATGCGCTCGCGCTCGGGGCGGGTGATCGCCGGGTTGCGCGACTCCATGCGGTCTGTCAGAGACTGCCGCATGCGCTCATAGAGCTCTTCCTTCGCCGTGTTTGCGACTTCTTCGAAGTCCAGCGTGTCGAGGAGCTCGTTGTGCATCGAACGCTTGATCTCGTCGAATTCCGGCGAGGTCTTCACGGTACCGGTCGGCGCCGAGGTCGGCGTAGCCGCCGCCTTGGCCTTGCCAGGCGGCGCGAACCGGTCGATCATCCGATTGGTTGCCATCTAGCGTCAGCCCCCGCGGTTGAAGAAGCGGGAGAAGATGCTCTTCTTCTCCTCAGTCTCGTTCACCGGCTGCAGATCGTCCGGGTCCTCGGAGAGCAGGCCGACGAGGCGCGCGATCTCGGTGACGATCTCGGCTTTCGGGTACACGTCGCGCACCAGCTTGCCCTCGTTGAGGGCGTGGTCCACGCGGCGGGCGTCGTCCGACACGGAGCCGACCACGCGCAGGCCCAAGTTGGACTCGATGGTGTCGCGCGTGAGGAAGGGCTGCTTGGGCACGCGGTTGAGGACCACGTGCACGCGCTTCTTCTCCACACCGGTGGCGACGAGCGCCTTGAGGATGCGGTGCGCGTCGCGGACGGCGACGACGTCGGGCGTGGTGACCAGCAGCACCTGATCGGCCACGTTGAGGCAGACCGAGGTGGCGGGGTCGATGTGGTTGCCAACGTCGAGGATGACGTACTGGTAGCCGTGCGCAGCCGCGTTGATCACGTTGAACATGTCGTCAGGCGACACATCCCCGATGCGATCGATGTCGTCGGGCTGGCAGAGGAAGTGCACCTTGGACGGGTGCACGAACACCGAGCCGGTCAGCATGCGCTCGTCGATGTTGGCGGCGCGCGCCAGCAGGTCGGCGATGGTGTCCTTCGGGATGATGTCCATCGCCGGAGCGATGTCACCCATCTGGAAGTTCGCGTCGATGCAGAGCACACGGTGAATGGCCGCGAGCTCCGACGACAGGTGGGTGCTGATGAACGTGGCACCGACGCCGCCCTTGGCGCCGATGACCGCGACGACTAGGCCCTTGCCCTCGACGTCTTCCGGGTGGAAGGCAGCGTGCTGCACGGCCAAGCGGAGCTGGTCCGCGTCGTCGGGGAGCACGATGAACTCCGCGTACCCGGCGCGCATCGCGGACAGGATCCGCTCAGCGTCACGGGTGCGGGAGAGCGCGATCAACGTGCAGCGCGCCTTCTCCTTCTTCACTAGGCGAGCGAACTCGACCGCCTGACCGGGTGACTCGTCAAAGCCGACGAGGACGACGTCGGGAAGACTACGGAGCGCGAGATCGACCCCCTCGCCGAACTCGACAGAACTGTTGGGGAGCACCGCTTCAGCCGCGAGCGTGTCGCGGATGGTCTCCATCATCGGATCCTCTACGGATACGATGACGACGGTAGCTGCCGAATGCGGATTGCCTTCGTGCCTCACGGATGCGTCTCCACGGGGTACGGACCTGGTGTGGTGGGGGTAGGGAAGATCAGCGCTGCAGACCGACCTCGCCCGTAGGCGTGGCGGTGCGGGAGTGCGCGCGGTGGTCCATGCCGAGCAGGAACAACGCGAGATCGCTCGGGTTGTTGTTCTCGGTGGTGCCGAGGAGCGCCGGGACCTCGCCGGGCGCCATGGGGCGGACCAAGCGCGGCGTGACGTAGACAATCATCTCGGTCTCTTCGCGGGTGTGCTTCACACTGCGGAACAGCGCGCCGATGACCGGGATGCGACCGAGGCCAGGGACCTCGTCACGGGTCATGGAGACCTTCTCCGACAGCAAGCCGGCGACGGCGAACGTCATGCCGGAGCGTAAGCGGATGTGGGTCGAGGCCTTGCGAGAGTTGAAGCCCGGGATGGTCGAGCCGTTGACGGAGACACCCAGCGCGGGGTCCAGGGAGGACACCTCGAGCTCGACCTGCACGTCGACGACGTCATCACCGAGCACGGTCGGGATGAAGGTCATGTGCGTGCCGAAGTCCTTGTACGTGACTGAGGTGGCGCCGTTGGCGGACGGGAGGATCTGCGGCACGCTGCCGCCCGCGAGGAACTCCGCCTTCTGGCCCGACAGCGACATCAGGGTGGGCTGCGAGATGACCTTGGCGAGGCCGTAGCGGTCCATGATCGACAGAACGCCCGCGACGTTCGCGACGCCTCCGACCACCGCGTACAAGTTGAACGCCGAGCTGGCGAAGGGGACCGCCGAGTCGGCGAACGAGCCGATGCCCGGCGTGCCGGCGAGATCCCCGGACGAGCCGCGGAGGATGCCAGCGCCCTGCTGGGCGGCGTTCCACATCAGGTTGAGGCCCATCTCACGCAGGCCGGTGCGGGAGACCTCGGCGTAGGTGACCTCAAGCTGAACCTGATGGTCGCCGGTGACGGTCATCAGGTTGACGAACTCGGGGTCCCAGATCTGGGCGATCATCGCGACACGCTCGAGGGTGTCGAGGTCCGGCACCTGGCCGTCGACCACGATGTGCGGCCCCAGGGGGTAGACGCGGGGCGGGTTGGTCGGCACGACCGCGTCGACGCGGCGGACGATGTCCGACAGGTCCTGGTGCACGGTGATCTCGTAGATCATCGGCGGGACGTTCTCGGCGAACTGGATGACCAAGTCGGTGGTGCCGAGCGAAAGGCCCTGGACCTGCCACTTGGTCGGCGTGCCGAGCTGGACGACGTTGGCGACCTTGGGGTTGGTGATGGAGATGGCGCGCGGGATGCGCGGGGTCTCCAGCACGATGCTCTTGCCGAGCTCGATGTCGAGCCAGTCAGAGCGTTCTTCCTGCGCGTGCGCAGCCGGGCCCGGAATCACCACGCCGGCGACGAGGAGCGCGGTGATCGTTGCGATGGTCTTGAGCATGGACTGGGTCCTCGACAGCTTGGAGTGTGCTTCGGAGAGCGGGTGCCGGTTGCGTAAGAGCCTGTATACCGGCGGGCCGATCAGGGTGCGGCGGGCGCTGCGTCCGCGGGCGGGTCACCGGCGGTGCCGGCGGCCGCAGGGGGCGCAGAGGGGGTGTTGGACTCGACGTTGGTGACGTCGATGTCGTTGCGGAGGGCGAGGGTGATGCGGCACTGGCCGAACGCGTACTTGACCAGCTCGGCCTGCTGAGGCGTCAGCGCCATGGTGACCGAGCTGCGGATGCGGTTGCCACGCTTGCGGCCGCCGGAGGCGTCCACGTAGGCGAGATCGGTCATGCGGTCGTCGACGGCGAGCACCGTGACGGACTGCAGGAGGGTGCGGACCTCGGGCGGCTCGGCCTTGGCGCAGACCGTGATCAGGTCGACGAAGTTGCCCGGGTTGAGGAAGCCCGACACCGCGGCGCCGTCCTTGACCGGGACCTGGAGCGCGCGCATGCCGCGGGGGATGATGGCGGGCAGGCCGACGCCGGCCTCAGGGTCTGCCAGACGCTCGTCGCGGATGAACTCGCCGGCGAGGATGCGCTCGGCGGCCACGCGGCCCACGACCTCATCGGCCGTGCGGTAGACCTCGGACGGGACGTAGTCGGCCGGCATCTGGCGCTTGGCCAGGTGGTCGGTCTTGATGGTCCAGCCCGGGGGTATGTCCACGGCGGCGACGACCACGTCAGAGCTCTCGGACTTCACGCCCTGGGTGACTTTCACGCCTTCCGACGCCTTCTTGATCATGCCGTAGATCATGAAGGTGACGGTGAGGGCGCCGATGAGCGAGGCGACGAGGAAGAGTACGCCTCGGAAGCGACCGCCAGTGGGCATTCGGGCTCCAGGAGATTCGACGAGCTTGCTGCGTGCCCAATCGGCACGGAGGCGACTCATCGTACATCAGGTGCGGTAATTCGTGACGAGCCTTTGGGAAACGCTTTCGGATCAGGAACGACGGAAGTGAAGATCAAACCCTAGCTCCCCGTCGAGAATGACGAGGGCTCCGCGGCCGTCCAGCACGTCCCGTACGAGATCGCCGATGAGCGCATCACGCCATACCCCGAGGAGCGGGGCGGTGTGTGACGGGTTTCGGGCGAGCGACTCGGCCAGCCGACGGGGCAGCACCAGTCGGGTGGCGAAGCTCTCCGCGTGGCCCCGGACGGTGGTCGCCAGCTCCAGCATGTCTGCGACCCGGGCCTCGCGTGCACCACGACGGACGGGGTCAGGCCAGGTGGTCGGGTCCGACGCCAGGGCTGCGGCGATCACCTGGAGGATGGCGCGGCCGTAGCGGTCGACGGTCTTGGGGGAGATCCGACGGTTCGCGGCGATCTGCTCGACGTGGGTGGGTCGGGCGCGCGCGAGCTGGCGCAGCGTGCCGTCGCCCAGGATGAAGTTGGCCGGGCGGTCGGCGCGGCGGGCCTGGTCGTCGCGCCACTCGACCAGCGCGCACATCACGGCGGCCTCGGCGCGGTCGGGGTCGCCGCCCATGGCGATCTCGCGCCAGCGCTCGCCCGGATCCGCGGGCGCGAGCGCCCCATCGCGGGCCTCGGCGCACGCGGCGAACACGGCGGGCATGCGGCCTCGCTGCTCGGCGTCGGCGGCGATCGCAGCCCAGAGCTCGGGCAGTTCGACCACGTCCTCGGCGGCGTAGGCCACCTGCTCTGCGGTCAGGGGGCGGCGGCTCCAGTCGGACATGGTCGCCGACTTCTGAGGGCGGCGGCCGAGCCAGCGCTCGCACAGATCGGCCAGGCCCACCGGGTACCAGGTGCCGAGCAGGCCCGCGGCGATCTGCGTGTCGAGAACGGTATTCGCGACGCCGCCCAGCGCGGTGGAGAGCAGGCGAAGATCCTGAAAGCCCGCGTGCACCAGCCAGGTCGAGCCGCCGAGCATCGCAGGCCCGAGCGCCGCCAGCAGGCCAGGGACGAGGGGGTCGATCAGCCACGTGTCGCCGCCGGGGATGTGCACCTGGACGAGCAGCAGCTCGGGCGCAAACCGGCCTTCGGTGTGGAATTCCGTGTCGATCGCCAGCACCGGCGCGGCGGCCAGCTGGGCGATGGCAGCAGGGAGGGACTCTAGGGTCAGCAGGTGGGCGTTCAACGTCGCTCGGATCAGGCGGACGAAACGCGCACGCCAGGCTCTGCGGCCGTATGGTGCCAACCCGCTTGCCGCCACCAGCCGCGGGCGATCGCCTCGGCCCGCAGGTCGACGTCGTGCCCGTCGATCAGCAGCGCGCTGAGTGAGTAGCCCATCATGTCGGCGTCCGACCGGCTGTCCCCGGCGCAAAAGGTCGGCGGGCGGCCGATGTGCAGCTTCACGGCTTCGAGCTTGCCTTCACAGAAGGTGGCCGGTTGCACAACCTCCGTGGTGAACCGACCGTCCAGACCGGTCTGCAAGGACATCGCCAGCACCCGCGAGCCCGGGATGCCGACCCGCGCCGCCATCACCGACACCACCACCGACGGCGAGGCCGATACGACCCAGACCTCCCACCCGGCGCGATGCATCGCGTCGATCAGGTCGACCATCTCCTGCCGCCACGCGACGACGCCCTTCTCCAGCGACTCATCTAGCATCGTCTCGGCGAGCGCTTGGAAGGATTCGCGCGTGTGGCCGGCGAACCACTGCGTGATCTGCGGGTACGCCACCGCCCGACCGTGCGCAGCCAGTAGCCTGAAGTAGTCGTCGTGGTGCGTGGTGCCCGTCGCGCGATCGACCGAGTTCAGCAGCGCCAGCGACACATCGCCCGCGATCACGGTGTCGTCCCAGTCCAGCACGGCGATCGCCGGCTGGGCGCCGGGCGGGTTGGCGATCAGGGCGTCGAGGGCGGCGCGGACGTCGGGGTTCCAGGTGCGGGCGGGAAGCACTTTGGTACGCTCCATAGGTTGGCGGCGCCTATCTTTGTTTTATGGGGGCGGCCCACCGGCGCACCCTGCGGGTGGGGCTTGGGGTGGGGGCGTCCCACGGCGCACCCTGCGGGTGGGGCTCTGTTGCAGTCCCGGGCTGCGGCGCACCCTGGCGGGTGGGGCTTGTTGTGGGGGCGTCCCACGGCGCACCCTTCGGGTGGGGAAGGATTCGCAGACCCGGCCTGCGGCGCACCCTTCGGGTGGGGAAGGATTCGCAGACCCGGCCTGCGGCGCGTCGCTCGCTGCTCGGGCCGGGCACCCCCTGGAACGGGCCCACAAGCGCGCCTGAATCCGTCGGCGGCGCCCGGCTCCGACTTGGCCTGATCGTCGGGGCTGCGCGCGCACGGACCTTTAACGGTCCGCACGCGCGCACCCCGCCGCGGCCAGTCTGCGCCTGACGTCGTCGAAGGGGCGGCGCGCCAGCGGGCCCTTTCGGAGGGTCCGTGGGGTTTTGGGGGTGTGGCGGGTGTCGGCGGGACCGGCGACGCGGAGGGTGGGAGGTGTTCGGCGGTGTCGCCCGCGTCCGCGTCGCCCGTGCCGCCCGCGTCGTTCGCAATGCTCGCGCTGCCCCGCGCTGCCCCGCGCTGCACCCGGGCCGCCGCGCCGCCAACACCCGGCAATGGGCCCGAAAACAAACCCCACGGACCCGCGATGAGGGCCCGTAGGCGCGCCCTTCGCAGCGCTGTCAGGCGCAGGCTGGCCGCGCAGGGATCTGTCGCAGCGGACCGTTTCCAGGTCCGCGGAGGCAGATCCCTGCGATCAGGCCTGCCGGAGCCGGACGTCGCCGCAGCTCCCCGAGGGGCGTGCCAAAGGGCCCGCTGTCCCGGGTGACCGGCCCCAGCGGCGAGCGCCGCGCCGCAGGCCGGGTCTGCGAGAGAGCCCCGCCCTGCAAGGGCGCGAAGTGGGACGACCCCACAACCAAATCGAACCCGCACGGGAATGGCGAGCGACGCGCCGCAGGCCGGGTCTGCGAATCAGCCCCTCCCTGCAAGGGCGCGCGGTGGGCCGCCCCCACGAGAAGCCCCGCCCCGCAGGGGCGCGAAGTGGGCCGTCCCCACAAGAAGCCCCGCCCCGCAGGGGCGCGCGGTGGGCCGTCCCCACAAGAAGCCCCGCCCCGCAGGGGCGCGAAGTGGGATGCTCCCACAACCAGCCGCACCCGCCCTGGCGCTATGCCGGTCCGCCAAACATTTCTTCAAACGTGGCGTAGTGCTCCCCGTTCATCCCGACCGCCCGATACACCGCCTGCGCCCGCTTGTTTCGATGATCAACGTACAGTCTGATCCCAGCCGCCCGCGCCTCGACCGCGCGAGCCCGCACCGCCGCATGCATGGCCGCATACACACCGCGCCCGCGCCACGCGGGGAGGACGTAGACCGACTGCAGCCACCACACGTCGGCGCAGCGCCAGTCGCTCCACTCGCGGGTGACCATGACCTGCCCGACGGGCAGGCCGGCGACGGTCGCGATGAAGTAGTCGACGCCGTCGCGGACGAAGACGCCGCGTGCGCCGGCCAGGGCGAGGTCCGCATCCAGAGTGACGCCCTCGGTCTCCAGCGCCATGGCGATGTTCCACGCGGCGCAGCGGTCCGCCTCGTCAAAGTTGGCCGGGCGGACGGTGATGGTGGTCCAGGCCGCGGCGACGTCGCGCTTCTGCACCTTGCCCATGGCGTTTCGGGGCAGGTCGTCCGCGAACGCGAGGGCGCGCGGGAGCTTGTAGGGGGCCAAGCGCTCGCGGAGGAAGCCCAACAGCGCGTCCGCGCTGGGCGCGCCGTGCGGGACGACGGTGGCGACGATGCGGGAGCCCAGGTCCTTGTCGGGCAGCCCAACCACGGCGACGTCGGCGACCCACGGGTGCTCGCGCAGCGCGGCCTCGATCTCGGCCGGGTACACGTTGAAGCCGCCGATCAGCAGGGTGTCGTCGCGGCGGCCGACCAGCCAGAGGCGGCCGTCCCCGTCGCGTCGGCCAAGGTCGTTGGTGTGCAGCCAGCCGTGCGCGAGCATGGCTGCGGTGGCCTCGGGGCGGTTGAGGTAGCCGAGGAACGTCGTCGGGGCCTGGAGCCACAGCTCGCCGAGCTCGCCTGGCGCCGCGTCCAGGCCGGTGTCGGGGTCGACGATGCGCACGGTGACGCCGGGCAGCGGCTGGCCGATCGAGCCGGGCACGCGGGCGCCGTCGATCGGGTTGCTGATGACGATCCCGGCCTCGGTCATGCCGTAGCGCTCGAGGATCGCGTGGCCGGTGCGGGCCTCGAACGACTCGTGCACCGTCGACGGCAGCGGGGCCGATCCGCAGGTGCACAGGCGCAGGCTGGCAGGCAGCGCGAGCTCGTCGAGCGCCAACAGGCGCGTGTAGAAGGTCGGCACCCCCATGAACAGCGTGACTTGGTGCTTGTGCAGCGCGGCCAGCGTCTCGGCGGCGTCGAACTTGTCGACCCACACGGTGGTCGCGCCCGCGAACAGTGCGGTGTGCTGCGCGACAATCAACCCGTGCACGTGGAAGAAGGGCAGGGCGTGGAGCAGCACGTCGTCGTGGGTGACGTCCCAGGCCTGGGCGAGCGCCTCAGCCTGCGCGAGCACCGCGCGGTGCGGGATCCGCGCGCCCTTGGGGCGGCCGGTCGTGCCCGACGTGTAGCAGAGGATGGCCTCGTCGGCGGCGACCGGGCCGGCCCGGTGGTCGTCGACGCCGGGGATCGGCGCGGGCGCGGCGGTGTCGAGCGCGGCGCGCAGGTCCGCCCAGTCGTGCTGGTCCTGGGTGCGCGGGCGCGGGAGGATGACGACCTTGGGCGCGGCGTCCAGCAGCAGGTGGTCGAGCTCGTAGTCCGTGGCGCGGGGGTGGACCGGCACGGTCGAGGCGCCAATCGCCAGCGCCGCCAGGTGCACCTCCAGGAACGCGATCTCACGCTCCGCCCCGATCAGCACGCGGTCGCCATGGCCGACGCCTTGCGCTTCGAGCCAGCCGATCGCCCGCCGCACGCGGTCGAGCAGCTGCGGCGCGTCGAGCGTCTGATCCCCCGCGACCAGCCGCGCGCCATGGGTGGCCCAGCGGGCGCCCAGGGTCTGGACGACGCCGCTCATCGCCGGCTCCGGCGGCGCGCCATGGCCATCGCAAGCCACGCGATGCCGACGCCACCCAGGCCCTGCTGGTCGCAGCCGCAAGCGCCTGGCCCGGTGCCGCTGACGGCGTCCTCGCCGCTGCAGTCCTGGTCGACGCCGTCGTCGGGGACGTCGGTCAGCCCGGGGGCGATGGTCGGGTCGTCGTCGACGCAGTCGTCGCCCGAGTAGGCGATCGCGTCGTAGCCGTCGCGGTCCGCGTCGAAGTCGGACAGGCTCTCGCAGTCGGTGACCACGCCGTCGTAGGGCGTGTCAGGGGCGCCGGGGAAGGCGTTCTCGTCCGCGTCGTCGCAGTCTTCGCAGGCGATCACGCCGTCGCCGTCATGGTCGGTGCTGCCGGTGAGGCCGTCGCAGTTGCTGTCGAGGGTGCCGTCGCAGGACTCGGGTGCGCGCGGGTGCACGTCGGGGTCCTGGTCGTCGCAGTCGCCCTCTTCGCGCACGTAGTCGTCGGGGGCGGCGCAGGCGTCGACCTTGCCTCCCTTGCGGTTGCCGAACCCGTCGCCGTCGCCGTCGTAGGTCCAGGTGGGCGCGCCGACCGGGTCGGGGCCGTCGATGATTGTGTCGCAGTCTTCGTCGACGCCGTCGCAGTGCTCGACCGCGCCCGGGGCGATCGCCGCATTGGTGTCGTCGCAGTCGTCGGGGACGAGCACGAAGCCGTCCGGCGGGCCGCAGGACGTGAGCGAGGCGCCGCGTGCGCCATGGCCGTCGCCGTCGCCGTCCTGGAACCAGGTGAGCTGCCCCTGCGCGTCCGAGCCGTCCGCGCCGCCGACGCAGTTGTTGTCGATGCCGTCGCAGACCTCGGGCACGCCGGGGTGCACGGTCGTGTTCCGGTCGTCGCAGTCGCCCGCCGACGGCGCGGTGCCGTCGGGCTGATCGCAGGCCAGGACCTCCGTGCCGTCCATGCCGTAGCCGTCGCCGTCCGCGTCCGTGTACCAAGTGCTCGCTGACACCGGGTTGGGCCCGTCGATCACGCCGTCGCAGTCGTTGTCCAGGCCGTCGCAGATCTCGAGCGCACCCGGGTGGATGAAGCCTTGGAGGTCGTCGCAGTCGTAGGCCTGGATGAAGCCGTCGCGATCGTCGTCGTCGAACACGTTCGGGTCCGCGTCGGCGCCGCCGATCACGCCGATGTCGGTCCGCGAGCCGTCCGGGTCGAGCTCGGCGGGGTCCCCCGCGTCGATCAGCGGGGAGGTGGGCGACACCCGCAGATCGTCGTTCCCGCACACGCCGTCGCGCAGGTAGCGGGCCAGGAGCGGGTCGCCGCTGACCGGCCCGGCGCCGAGCGTGGTCCCCGCGGACAAATCGCCGCCCACGTTGCCGAAGAAAGCGTCGTAGTCGACGGTGGCGCCGGGGGCGTCCAGGCCCCTGGCGGCCGACCAGGCGATCAGTGCGTCGCGGACCGCGACGGTCCCGCCGCTCGCCACGACCGCCGCGCCCGAGCCGCCCGCGTCGAGAACGTCGACGTGATCGAGGGTGAGCACGGCGCCCTGCGCCGACAGGAACCCGCCCGCGCCGCTGTCGGTGATCGACGACACGCGCGTCCAGAGCGCGTCCACGCCGCCGCCCAGGTTGAACGCGCCGCCCGCGCCGGTGGCGACATTGCCGCAGGTGGCGGTGTCGGTGACCCGCAGGACCGCAGCGCCGGTCAGGTAGGCCGCGCCGCCGCCGACGCCGTGGTTGCCGGTCAGGATGACGCGGTCCAAGGTGAGCGACCCGGCGTTGGCGTAGATGGCGCCGCCGTTCCGGGTGGCGCGCCCGTCGGTGATCGTGGTGTCGGTCAGGGTGGTGGTGGCGCTGTCCAGGTAGAGGGTCGCGCCGTCGGTGCGGCTGCCGGTGGTTCGCCCGCCGGAGAAGTCCGACCCGGTCACGGTGAGCGCGACGTCGTTCGCGTACAGCGTCCCGGCCGCGTCCTGCGCCACATTGCTCGTGAACACGCTGTCCGTGATGTCGATCGTGGCCTTGCGCGCGTAGATGGCGCCGCCCGTCTCGGCGCTGCCCGCGTCGAACGTGGTGTTCGTGATGTGCACGACCGTGTCCGCCCGCGACGTGCCATTCACGTAGAGGTGACCGCCGTACCCGGGGATGCTGTAGAACAGCACGTACTGGGTCTTGTTGTCGCGGAACACGCAGGACGACACGTCGAGCGTGGTGGCGCCGGACACGCGCACGGCGGCGCCGTCGGACACCACGTTGTTGTTGCGCGGGTTGGGGTTGTCCTCGATCGTCAGGCCGACGAGCGAGACGTGGCCGCCATCTGCGCGCACGCCGCGCCCGCCGTCGGGGTGCAGCACCAGCCCAGACAACACCACGGTGCCGGCCGTGACGCGGAAGATGTCGGTGGAGTCGCCAGTGATCACGGGCGCGTTCAGGCCCGCGATCGTGAGGTCCTTGTCGATCGTGACGCCGCCGACCCAGGTGCCCGGGTCGATCAGCACGGTGTCACCGGCCTGAGCGGCCGACACGGCGGCGGCGAGCGACCCGTAGCCGCCGGCCCCGACCTTGAGCGTCGAGGCGGCGTGCGCGGGCAGGGACACCAGCAAGGCAGCGGCAGCGAGCGCAGCGCGCACGGGGGCTCCACAAGGCAGACGGCAGCATAGCCGGTCTAGGGCGTGAACGGTCCGTCAGCCGGTCGCAATCGCGTGGCGATCAGCCTGTCCAGATGGTACATCGCGAGGCGATCCGGCGGGTTGCCGGACGTGGAGTCCGCATGCGCCCCGTGATCCTCGGCTCGCTTCTGTTCCTCGTCGCTTGTGGTCCGCCGCCGCTCACAGGCTACGACGGCGCGCCCATCTACAAGCTCTTCCAGTACGACACCGTCCGCACCTGGACCTGGCAGTCGTCCGACACCTCTGTGCCGTTCAAGATGATCGGCACGCAGCGCACGGAGACGGAGAAGGAAGAGGGCACGGACATCCAGATCTACGCCATCGACTTCACGGCGGACTGCTTCAACAACGGCGGCGTCTGCGAGGCCGACTCCGACGGCACCGGCCTGCGCGACTACGAAGAGAGCATCCACGACACCTGGAAGCTCTCCACTGAGTCGGTGAAGGGCGTGCGCTTCCACGAGGCGGGCGGCGTCGTGTTCGACCCGGCCGTCAAGGCGTGGGACGGCCTGATGCTCATCAAGGAGCAGACCACCGGCGTCGAGTCCGGCGGCGTCACCTACACGGGCGAGTACGCGGCGGACGAGCTCTGTCCGGCCGAGGCCTACTGGCCCGACGAGACCACGCGCCCCACCTGCTACAAGCTCACGCTGGACGATGGCGGCGCGGACACGCCCATCGGCGGCACCTACTGGGTGGTGTCGGGCTTCGGCATCATCTCGTTCTCGCGCGACATCGACAACGAGGCCGTCTGGTCGCTCGCCCACTTCGACGACAACCAGTGAGCCTCACCTAGCAAGCCGCCGAAGCGCTCCCCATGCGTGGGAGCGCCCGGCCGACTGGCCTTGGGCGACGCGCGCTGGAACCCGACTAGGCGTTCTTCCGCTTGCGGAAGGCGACCAGCAGAACCGGCAGGCCGAGCAGGCCGAAGCCGCCCGCGACGTCACCGGTGGTCCAGGCGTTGGACGTGATGCCGCCGGCCTCGGCCGCGCAGCTCAGGCAGTCGCTGGAGCCGCCGCCGCCGCCGCCCGACGCGCCGCTGCCCGGGTCGGTGGAGGAGATGGAGACGATGTCCGGCTGGCTGTCGAGCAGGCCGTCGTTCACGACCAGGCGGATGGTGTAGAGGCCCGGCTGATCGGCGACGAACGTGGGGCTGACCGCGGCGGCCGGGAGGGACGCGCCCGACAGCTGGGCGGCGCTGGATGGCGGCTTGGACAGGAAGTCCCAGTGGTACTCGAGCGGGTCGCTGTCCGGGTCAGACGAGGCCGCGCCGGAGAGCTGGACGAGCGCGCCGAGCGTGACCGACTGGTCGAAGCCGGCGTCCGCGTGCGGGGGCTCGTTGTCCTGGGTGACGACGATGCGGACGGTGTCCGTGGCGTGGAGCGAGCCGTCGCTCACGTCGAGCTGGACAAGGTACTCGCCCGACTTGTCGACGTAGAGGTTGGGGTCGGGGAAGTCCGCGTTGGACAGCGAGGACACCGATCCCGCCGGGCGCGACAGCACCGTCCACGCGAAGTCGAGCGAGTCGCCGTCGATGTCCGAGCTACTGGAGCCGTCCAGCCTGACTAGGTCACCCGGGAACACGTTCTGCGTCTGGTCGGGGCCGGCGCTGGCGTGGGGCGGGTTGTTGCCGCCGTTGTTCACGCCGCCGTCGGTGTCGGCCGCCACGTCGGTGTCGGTGGTGACGTCAAAGCCCGTGTCCCCGTTGTCCAGGATCACCTGCTTGGGATCCAGATTGCAGGCCAGGGCGGCGCCGAGCACTGCGGAGACGAAGAGGATGCGCGTGGCGATCATGGGCACCTCGGCCAGTGGCCGGTGGATACGTTCTTGACCGGATGCTAGCACGGATGTGCGTAGACCGCAGCGGATCCTGTCGGATCCCGTAGAGTCTGCGCTGGAAAGGTGAGCGCTTGCGCATCGTGAACGGCACGGCTGTTGAGATTCACTACGAGATCAAGGGCGGCCCGCTGCGCATGACCATGTCGACCTGCGACCTGCTCCCGGGCGAGGAGGAGGTCTGGCGGCAGCCCTATCGAGGGCTGATGCCCGAGTGTGAGGTGATCATCGAGGTGAGCGGCGAGACGCTGCGCGCCACGGTGTCGGCCGACGCGACCGTGCGCGTGACCGACGCCGGGATCCAGGTCGGCTGAGTCAGGCCGAGCGGTCGGCGGTCGCGCGCGGCCCCAGGCTCACGGCGCGCGACGCGGCGGGCCCTGCTCGACGGGCTCGAAGATCGCGACGCCCAGCACTGGCCAGTTGGGCCAGGTGCCGAGGTTGCGGATGTACCAGCCGAGATCGTGGTCCTGCACGCGCATGGCGGACGCCATGTGGCTCGCGTGGCGAAGCACGGGCGCGGGCCCGGGCAGCACGAAGCCCAGATGGGTGATCCAGTAGGGCACGCCGGAGCGGTCGATGCGCACGACGGTGACCAGGCTGCCCGGCTTGATCTTGGACGCCACCTTCAAGGCGGTGGCCAAGGGGAGCACGCGCAGCGTCATCGTACCGGTGGGCAGTCGGTCGTCGGGCAGGTCGAAGCGGGCCCGGCCCCCCCAGGACACCCACAGCGCGGCCGTGAGCGCCTTCGACAGGGTGACCGTCTCGCCGTAGTCGCCTGCCGCGTCGCGCAGGAAGCCCGCGTCGATGGCGCCGGGCAGCCACTCGGCCTCCATGAAGTGCCGACGGTGCGCGTAGTCGACCGGGGCGTCGCCGTAGCGAAGCGCGCGCCGGATCACGCCCGCGTCCGCCGGATCCGCGGCCAACGACAGCGACAGCACCTCCTCCACGAACGTGAGGCAGTCGAACACGTCGTAGCGGCCGGGCGGATCGGGGTCGTGCCCGCCGCCTTCGCCCTCGGGGTCATGCAGGTATGGCACGTTGAGGAACTTGCCGGAGATCGCGGCGATCCGCTCGGCCAGGGGCAGGTTGCGGACGCTCTCCGCGACCTGCGCCACGTCCGCAGGCACCTCACCCGGCGACAGCGCGGGTGGGGCGGCCAAGGCGGCGGCGACGAGCAGGGTCCACATTCGGCGCTTCTACCGCGTCCACGCGCCCCGCGGGAAGCCCGTCGAGAACGTTGCGGGTCGGTCGAGCGCGGTGGTACGACCGGCGCGACCGCGGATGGGGACCGCCCGACGGCGCCTGGAGGATCCGATGCTTCGCACCCGTGACCTGGTGGTGGCTCTCTCGATCGCGCTGTGCGCGTGTGGTGGGAAGGACCCGGTCAAGCCCGCGGGCGCCGACGACACGGACAGCTCGGCGACCGTCGATCACGGCGGCGGCGGCGGCGGCGGCGGCGGCGGCGGCGGCGGCGGCGGCGGAGGTGGCGCAGACACGGACGTCGTGGTCGACACGGGCGGCGGCGGCGGCGGCGGTGTGGACACGGACGTGACCGTCGACACGGGCGGCGGCTCGGGCAGCTACTTCGTGCCGGTGTCGGCGTCGTTCCAGTACGACCTGGGCGTCGACCCGTCGGGCGCGCTGATCGACCTCACCCTGGCCGGCGCCACGGTGTCTCCGGCGCTCTACGTCACGCTTGCCGACGCCGCGGGCTCGGAGTGCGTGCTCGGGTACGACCTGGACATCGCGGCGTTCAACAGCGCCTACGTCGCGGGCTCGACCAAGGGCCGCGCGTTCCGCACCTGGCGCAACGGCCTGTCGGACATCCTCGGCTACGCGCTGGAGGTGGGCCTGTACACCGGTCGGATCACGCAGGGCTGCTCGCTCGACCCTGCGGTGTGGACAAACGATCCGCACGCCGGCTTCCTCAGCGGCACCTGGCAGTTTTCGGTCGCGGACGGCGTCACCGCCGCGCAGCAGTCGGCGCTGACGTCCGCGGGCGGTGTGGCGCTCCTCTTCGGCGCAGGCTTCCCCACGGCCAACGTGATGGGCGGCAACATCGGACTGCCCGCGGGCTTCGTGCCCGGCGTCACGCAGTTCGAGGCGGCCGGTCTGGCGGCGCAGGTGGACGCGACAGGCGAGATCATGTCGGACGGCAGCGGGAACCTGATCCCGCTCAACGCAGCCAGCGTGTACAACCAGTCGAACGGCACGTACACGCGCGCCTACTACCGGATGTTCTCGCTCTGGAGCGTGACCTTCTGACGAGGCGCCCGCTCAAGTCGATCGACGGGTCGGTCGACCGGCGGTGAGCGTCGCCGAGCGCGGCGCAGGCTCCGGGCGACGCGCCTCGAACGGCGCGCGTCGCCGGGGGAGAGGGGCGCGAGCGCGCGGCTAGAGGCCCATGCGCTGACGGTAGCCCATGACCTTGGAGAGGGCGTCGTCGAATCGGCTCTCCTCCAGCTCGTCCGCCGCCTTGTCGAGCGCGCGATCCAGCAGGTCGAGCAGGCCCTGGTTGAGCATGCGTCGCTGCTCGGCGCCGGGGCGGCGACGCAGGTTCGCGATCAGGTCGCTGGGTGGCAGCACGCCGGTGAGGCCGATGCGGATGCTGTCGAACAGAGGGATGTAGGCGCGCGGGCGGCCATCCACCAGGATCTGGATGACGGCGGCGCCGCGGTGTCCGCCGCGCTCTTCGTCGATCGCCTGGGTGAGGACGGAGAGCACCTCGTTGGCGACCTCGATCTTCTCCTTGGCGTCGGACTCCGACAGCGTGGGCGCCGAGTACGTCGGCTCGCGCGTGCCGGGGTCTTCGGTTGGGTCGAGCTCGACGCGGTCGAGGTTGCGGCGGTCCGTGACGAAGGTGCCGCCCTTGGCGCCGCCGCGGTGGCGGTCCTCGGAGCCGGAGAAGGCCTCCATCTCGTCTTCGTGCGCGCCCTCAAGGTTGGTCGGGCGCTCTTCGCGGTCGGGTGCGTCGACCAGCATGCTGGAGACGATCATACGCGCGACGGTGGCGCGGGCCGAGACAGGCTCCAGGCCCGTGGCCGCGGCGGCGTCCTTGGCGGCGGTGGGGCCGGCGGCGACCAGCTTGGCGACCGCGACCTGCGCGGGCTCGGAGGGGGCGGACGGGCCAAGGACGAGCAGGCGCGCGTCCTCCAGGCTCTGCGCCAGATCCCAGGAGCGCGCGGCCCGCTCGACCAAGTGGATGGTCTCCTGGCCGATCAGTAGGTTGAAGGTCCATGGCAGCGAGCCGGGCTCGATGCGCGGGGCGCCGCGGTGGCCGACGAAGCGCGCGATGTTCTCCTCAAACCGCTCGCGGATGATCGGCTCGAACGTGGCGGCGTCGACCTCTTCCACCAGCAGCGACAGGATGGGGTCCACGTGGTCGCGGCCCAGGATGGGCATGGACATGGACTGCATGGTGTGGAGCTGCCGGGCGCGCTCCGCGTTCACCAGGCCCTTGGCGTGCAGACGGTCCACCAGCACGGTGGTGTCGTCGTTCGCGCGAACGCCGACCAGGTGCCCGTCCAGCATGTAGACCGCGATCTCGCCCGAGCCCGCGCCGACCGCGATTCGGGCGGTGGCGCGCTGCTCGGCCAGGCCGACGACGTTCTGGCAGGCGGGGGTGCTTCGGGCGGTGACGGCCACGCGTGGCTCCAGGAAGAGCCGATCTAACACACGCGCGCCGCGATCGGATCATTCCGCGTACACGTGTTGAAACGCGGCGTTGGGCTTGTCCTACCGGTGGACGATGTGCGGGCGGGCCCTCGTGCCCGCCCGGTGCCGTCGCGCGCCGGGGTCACGCGTCGAGCGCGGCCCCGTCCAGGGCCATGGTGATCGCGTCCTTGGCCCGCGACAGACGCGACATCACCGTGCCGAGCTTGAGCTCGAGCGCGTCGGCGATCTCCTGGTAGGAGCGGTCCGCGTAGAAGCGCTCGCGCAGGATCCGCTGGTGGTCGGGCGTGAGCTGGTCGATCGCCTGCTGCACGCGCGCCTGACGTTCGTCGTCAAGCAGCGCGCTGACCTGATCGGGGTCCGACACTCGCCGCGTCGGCATGTCCGCCAGGATGTCTGCGCGGCGACGGCCGTCCCGCACCAGGTTCAGGCAGAGGTTGCCCGTCACGCGGTGCAGCCACGCGCCGATGCGGAACTCCGCGTCGAACAGGCGGGGCTCGCGCATCGCCTTGATGAACACGTCCTGCACCATGTCCGCGGCCACGTCCGAATCGCGGACGATGCCGCCCGCATGGCGGAGGAGGCGCGGACGGTAGCGTGCGACCACACCCGCCATGGCCGCGCGGCGATCCCGGCGGGCGAGCCGCTTGAGATCGTCGTCAGCGTGGGGCGTGTAGGTGCGGTCGGTGGCCTGCGTGTTCATGGTGTCCTCTCGTCTCCGACCCCGGTTGGGGTCCGCGCGCACCGATTGGTGCAGCGACGTCGATGAGACGGAAGACGACTAGGAAACCTTCAACACGACAGGAAAGTGACAGACCTAGCGGCGGCCCTTGTCGGCGAACGGCGTGCTGAAGCGGGCGTCCGCCTCCACACCTTCGGCGGCATCATCCGCCAGCGTGCTCAGGTGGGCCTTCACGTCAGCGCCGTTGAGCTTGCCGCGGCGCGCCTGGTGCTCGAGCACCCGGACGTCCCAGCCAAACTCGGGGTCGACGGAGACCGGCGACACAAAGACCACGTCCGGACGGGGGACGGCGGGCTTGGTGGGCGGGGGCTTGATGGGCACGATCTTGGACGGATCCATGCGCGGCGCAGCCTTGGGCTTGTCGACGCGAACGGGCGGCCGGAACGGCGCGGGCGGGGGGAGCGAGGGCTTGGCGGGCGCGGCCTTGGGGGCCTCGACCTTGGGGGCGGTGGCCTTGACGGGCTCGGCCTCAACGGCCTCGACCGCCTTGACCGGCTCACTCTTGGACGGCGTAGGGACGGAGACTTCCACGACAGTCTTTTCCTTGGCGGGGGCCTTGGCGGGCTTGGTCTCGGCCGGAGGAGCCGTGACCGGATCAGCCTTCGCGGCGGCCTTGTTGGCGGGCTTGGCTGCGGCAGTCTTGACTGCCGCCTTGGGGGCAGGCTTCTTTGCTGCGGTCTTGGCGGCAGTCTTGACTGCCGCCTTGGGGGCAGGCTTCTTTGCTGCGGTCTTGGCGGCCGGCTTGGCGGCCGGCTTCTTGGCAGCGGCCTTAGGGGCCGCCTTCTTCGCGACGGCGGCCTTGGGGGCCGCCTTCTTGGCAATCGGCTGCTTGGCGACAGGCTTCTTGGCCGCGGGCTTCTTTGCCGCAGGCTTCTTCGCGCTCTTGGTCGACTTGGTAGCCATGGGATGCCTCGACTGCGAGAGGTGAACCTACTGTACCCGAGAGGCGCCTAACGCCCCGGTCGGGTTTGGGTCGCGGACGCGGCCGAAGATCACGCCTCGGGCGGGAGTTCGTCGGCGGAGGGCGGCAGCTCGGAGTCGTCCACGGGGCGCTGACGATCCCGGGGCAGCCACTCGTCGTGCGCGACGACGTCAGAGTGGTCCACGAGGAACTTGCCGGCGGCGATCTCACGCAGCGCCATAACGATCTCCTTGTTGCCCTCATCGTTTTCGATGAGGCTTTGGGAGCCACGGGCAATCTGCTTGGCGCGCTCGGCGGCCACCAGCACGAGGCTGAACCGGTTGGGCAGCTGGTCCAGGCAATCTTCGACGGTGATGCGAGCCATGCGTCATCCTTGCCGTGCAAACGGCGATGGGGAACCGGCGGCGCTTATGCGTATAGGGCCTTCTTGTCAAGCGGGCACGCTGCGGTCAGGGCGCAGGGTGTACGTCGGATCCGGCCCTCGCGCGCGTGTTCCAAGGCTCGGTCCTGTGCGTCGACGCGGCTTGGCTGGATCCGCCCTTGACGCCATAGCGTGGGTGTCTACCGTTGCGCACCGGACGCGGACCGACGCGTCGCGGGGTCCACAAGATCCCGGGACCGCTCGCCGCACGGCCCTCATCACACCATCCCATCAAGCGTCCACGCGCGAACGCCGTGTCCGCAAGGAGAATCACACCATGAACGTTCGTCCCCTGTACGACCGGATCCTGATCAAGCGCGCGGAGAGCGAGGTCAAGAGCAAGGGCGGCCTGTTCCTGCCTGACGCCGCGCAGGAGAAGCCCTCTGAGGGCATCGTCCTCGCCATCGGCCACGGCCGCCTGACCAAGGACGGCGACGTCGAGCCCCTGACCGTCAAGGTCGGCGACCGCGTCGTGTTCGGCCGCTACGCCGGCACCGAGATCAAGGTCGACGGCGAAGACCGCCTCGTCCTCCGCGAAGACGAGATCTTCGGCATCGTCGAGGTCTGATCGCCCCTGCGGCGCCAAGGGCCCTGACCGGGCCGCGCGCCGCCACCCCTTCCCATCCAAGTCAGCGTCGACGGCCATTGGCCGCGACAGGAGAGTTTCAGATGAGCGCCAAGGACATCGTTTTCGACATCGAGGCCCGCAAGAAGATCCTCGCCGGCGTCGACGCCCTCGCCAACGCGGTCAAGGTGACCCTCGGGCCGCGCGGCCGCAACGTGGTCATCGAGAAGTCGTGGGGCGCGCCGGTCGTCACCAAGGACGGCGTCACCGTCGCCAAGGAGATCGAGCTCGAGGACAAGTTCGAGAACATGGGCGCCCAGATGGTCAAGGAGGTCGCCTCCAAGACGTCCGACGTCGCCGGTGACGGCACCACCACGGCCACCGTGCTCGCCCAGGCCATCTTCCGCCACGGCACCAAGCTCGTCGCCGCGGGCCACAGCCCCATCGAGCTCAAGCGCGGCATCGACGCGGCCGTCGAGGCCATCGTCGGCGAGCTGAAGAACGCCTCGCGCCCCGTGACCAACAGCCAGGAGATCAGCCAGGTCGGCAGCATCTCCGCGAACGGCGACGAGGAGATCGGCGCCAAGATCGCGGAAGCCATGGACAAGGTCGGCAAGGAAGGCGTCATCACGATCGAGGAGAACAAGGGCCTTGAGACCCTCCTCGAGGTGGTCGAGGGCATGCAGTTCGACCGCGGCTACCTGTCGCCCTACTTCATCACCGACGCCGACCGCATGGCGTGCGTGCTGGAAGAGCCGCTGGTCCTCGTTCACGAGAAGAAGATCAGCAGCCTCCGCGATCTTTTCCCCGTGCTCGAGAAGATCGTCGAGCTCAAGCGCCCCCTGCTGATCATCGCCGAGGACGTCGACGGTGAGGCCCTGCAGGGCCTGGTGCTCAACAAGCTCCGCAACCTGATCAAGGTCTGCGCCGTGAAGGCCCCTGGCTTCGGCGACCGCCGCAAGCGTATGCTGGAAGACATCGCCATCCTCACCGGCGGCAAGCTGATCGCTGAGGAGCTCGGCCTCAAGTTGGAAGGCGTCACCATCGTCGACCTGGGCAAGGCGACGCGCGTGTCCATCACCAAGGACAACACGACGATCATCGACGGCGGCGGCGACCACGACGCGATCCAGGCCCGCATCGGCCAGATCAAGAACGAAGTGGCCGACACCACGTCCGACTACGACCGCGAGAAGCTCCAGGAGCGCCTGGCCAAGCTGGCCGGCGGCGTGGGCATCATCAAGGTCGGTGCCGCGACGGAAGTCGAGATGAAGGAGAAGAAGGCTCGCGTCGAGGACGCCCTCAACGCCACCAAGGCCGCGGTCGAGGAGGGCATTCTCCCCGGCGGCGGTGTCGCCCTCATCCGCGCCGGCAAGGTGCTGGACGGTCTCAACGTCACCGGCGAGCAGAAGTTCGGCGTGGAGATCATCCGCAAGGCCATCCAGGAGCCGCTGCGCATGATCATCAGCAACGCCGGCCTCGAGCCCGCGGTCGTGATCAACAAGGTGCTCGAGGGCGCGGACGGCTTCGGCTACAACGCCCGCTCGGACGTCTACGGCGACATGTTCGCCATGGGCGTCATCGACCCCACCAAGGTGACTCGCACCGCGCTGCAGAACGCCGCGTCCGTGTCGTCGCTCCTTCTCACGACTGAGGCCATGGTCGCCGAGATCCCGCAGAAGGCCCCCGCGGGCGGCGGCGGCGGCGGCGGCGGCGGTGGCATGGGCGGCATGGGTGGCATGGGCGGCATGGACTTCTAGTCCCGCCGCGCGGCCCTCCGCGACGCGACGCCTCTTCGGTTCTTCGGGACCGGGGAGGCGTTCGTGCTTTCTGGGTCAACGGACGCGGGGACGGGGCGACCGTCAGGTCAGGCGGCGCGTCGGCGGCGGTGGTGACTGCTTGCCCAACAGCCCCGCGGCGATCGTGTAGCCGAGGAGGGTGCCGAACCCCATCTGGGTCATCAGGCCGAGCAGGTCGGTGCTCCGCCACGCCTGCATGACGCGGTCGCCTTGAATGCGGCGAGTGAACTGCCCCGTGATCACCACGTTCTTGCGGGTCGCGGGCGCGCCCATGAACTTGCCGACGTTCTTGGCCTTGGTCACGAAGCGGATGCTGACCGGGTCGCCCTCGGCGACGACGTGCGTGGAGTCCATCGTCATGTCAGGCATGGCGTCCTTGAGCGCCTCGGTCGGCCTGACCGACGAGGGTGCTACGACCGCGACCCGGCTGCATCAGGTGGCGCTGGATGTGGAGAAGGCGCTGGTCGAGGGCCTGTTGGACGACGATGCGGCGACGCTGCGCGCCACGCTTCGGCGGCTCGCGCGCGACGCGGACGAGGGGGACTGAGCGGGCGCGCGCCGCCACGTGGTCTGCGGCGTGGACGAGAGGACTACGGCGCCGCGTCGCCCTTGAGCGACGCCAAGATCTCCGGCCCGCCGTACACCGTGACCATACGCTCGACGGTCGGCCCCATCGTCGGATCCGCCAGGAAGCCCTTCCACGCGGCGTCCCCGGCGATAACCTGGATGTTCATGCCGTAGCGCAGCGCGCTGCGCAGGTGGGCCTCGAACGCGACGGCGTCTCGCTTCTGCGCGTCGGCCTGTGCGAGCTGCAGCCAGCCCGGCCACGACCGCGGGCCCGACGGGATGAGCGTGGTGACGTGGGTGAACGCGTCGTGGGCGCCGTCCCAGTCTCGCTTTCCGGCGAGCAGCTCGCCCAGGTCAAACCACGCCTCGGCGCGGTTGGGGGCGAGCTTGAGCGCCTCGCCGAAGGCGGCCTCCGCCGCGTCGACCTCGCCCAGGTGCCGGTGCGCCAGGCCGATCAGGTAGCGGATCCGCCCGTCCGGCACGACGGTGCGCTCGAAAGACTGGGCGCCCGCGATCACCGCGCGGAGGTGGTCCGCGTCGCAGTGGATCGGCACGCCCACACCGTCCGACCCCTCGGGCCAGTCGCACGACGCGGTGATCGCCGCGTCCACGTCGGTCCACGCGGCGATCACGACCTCGTCCTTGTAGGACGGCAGGTCGGGCTCGGCGTGGGCGAATGGACCCAAGCACGCGAGCAGAGCGACCAGCGCGCGGGCGATGCGCGTCACCCGCACCTCAGCGGCGACGCGACACAGGCGCGCCACGCGCGTCCTCAGAGCGCCGCGAGGTACGACGCGACCGCTTCGCGTTCCTCGTGACCCAGGCTCTGCTCCAGGCACGCCGAGCTGATCGGCACGCCCTGGTAGACGTAGATGGCGTCGGCGTCGAGCAGGGTGGCGCCGGTCAGGGCGCAGGCCACGTCCGGGTCGCGCGTGCGCAGATCGTCGGCGCGCTCGGCGATGTTCGACAGGCAGACGCTGCACACGGCGGTGGCCTGGCCGACCAGCATGTGCGGGACCTGCGTGCCGCGGCGACCGCACGTGGCGCAGACCAGGTCATCGCGATCCGTGACCAGACGCGCGGGCTCGGGCCCACGACGCGACGGCGCCGGCGCGAGCGCGCGGCGGGCGAGGTGATCGAGCTCGTGCTGGGCGGCCAGCTTGGTGAGCTGGGCGGAGGCGTCCTCGTCGCCGCACATGGCGAGACCTGCGCGGGCGGCCAGGGCCAGCTCGGCGTCGGCGTCGGACGACCAGCGGACCAGCAGGTTGCGGGCGGACGGCGTGCGCTGGCTGGCGACGGCGAGCAGCAGCATGGCCTGCCAGGCGCGGGCCTCGTGGCGCTCGAGCGCGATGTTGCGACGGTGCGCGGCGACGTCGTCGGCGGGGCCGTGGCGCTCCACCGCGGCGCGGCGAAGGTCCTCCTCACCGACCGACAGGCCGCGGGTGAGCAGGTCCTCGGGCAGCAGGTGGGCGAGCGTCAGCACGTCGCGGCCGGCGCCCGCGCTGTAGTGGTGGCCGGCGTCGGACAGCACTTCGCGGATCTCGCCCGCACGGCGCTTGGCGAGCAGGTCGAGCACGCCGTCCCACAGGCGGAAGCGCAGGCCCTCGTCCGTGGTGAGGTCGAGCGCGCCGATCACGGTGCCGGCGACGTCGGTGTCCACCCGGCCCAGGCCGCGGATCAGCGTGTCGATGCGGGCGCGCGTGGACTTGCGCGGATCGATCTCGACCTCGCGGGCGGTCTTGGGGTCCGTCCGCAGGGCGTGAGCGGGCAGGCGATCGTAGACCGCGACCTCGCTGCGCAGCGCCTGACGGAGCCAGCGGATGTCGCCGTCGCCGGTGCGCAGGCGGACCAGCTCGGCGAACGCGTCCTCGTGGTCGGGCGCCAGCTCCAGGATCTCGCGGAGCACACGCACGGCGTCGTCGGACTGGCCCTCAGCCAAGAGCGCCGAGCCCAGGATCCAGCGGGCGTCCAGGTCGCGCTCGTCGAGGGCGAGGGCGCGGTTGCAGGCCTCGCGCGCGTGCGCGGGCTCACCCAGGTGCAGGTAGCTGGCGCCGATGCGCGTCCAGACGTCGGCCCGCTCCTCGCTCGACTCCTGCAGGTACTGGCGGAAGTAGAGGATCGCCTTCTTGTGGCGGCCCATGCGCGCGGCGACGCGGCCCAGGTGGTAGCGCGCGGTGGCCTGCCAGCCGTCGTGCTCCAGCAGGCGGTTGAGCAGGCGCTGGCCGTCCGCCACGCGGTGCGTGCGCAGGCAGAGCAGCGCGAGATCGTGAAGGAGGGCCGGCTTCTCGTGGTCCGACGGATCGAGCTGGAGCGCGCGGACCAGATGGTACTGCGCGTGCTCCTGGCGGCGGCGGGGCGTGCCCGGGCGCGCCGACACGCGGGCCAGCAGGCGACCCAGCAGCAGGTGGGCCTCCCACGAGTCCGGCGACAGGCGGCAGCAGGTCTCGAAGCACGCCTCGGCGAACGCCTCGTCCCCGCGCTGCAGGGCGAGCTCGCCGAGCGTCAGGTGCAGGATCGGGTCTTCCTGCGCGGTGTTCTTGGCCTCGTCCAGGTAGCGCTCAGCGGGCTCCGCGCGGTCCAGCAGGACCAGCGACAGCGCGCCAAGCACCAGGGCGGCGGGGTGACCGGGCTCGCGGTGGAGCACCTTGCGGACCTGGCCAAGGGCCTCGGTCAGCCAGGACTCACCGCCATCATGGAAGCGGGCCTTGGAGATGGCCGCGCGCGCGAGCTCCAGGCGGCCGTCGGTGTCACCACCGTCCGCGAGGCGCTTCTGCATCCGGCTGATCTGCCAGTCGAGCTTGTCGTGAGGGAACATTCGACCGTTCGGGGAGAGACGCACCCCTTCCCACGGGCGACCGCGCGGGTCAAGGGTGGACCGCACCCGGGAGTCGCCATGGACGAGGTCGACGCGGCCCTACGCCGTCAGGTCGCCATCGCGTCGTTGGCGCCGCTCTTCTTTGTGTCCGGCGCAACCGGCCTTGTCTACCAGACGGTCTGGAGCCGAGACCTGCACCTGGTGTTCGGCACGTCGACGTTCGCGATCGCCACCGTGCTGGCCGCGTTCATGGCGGGGCTGGCGATCGGGGCGGCGCTGATGGCGCGTCGGGTGGACCAGATCGCACGTCCCCTGGCGGTCTACGGCGCGCTGGAGA
Source organism: uncultured Pseudomonadota bacterium (assembly GCA_903861005.1). GTDB lineage: Bacteria > Myxococcota_A > UBA796 > UBA796 > CAIOSP01. Next base: position 24,465 of record CAIOSP010000026.1, on the reverse strand, counting down.
TCGGGATCGGCCTGTTCGCGTTGGCCTTCCCCAGCCTGGTCGCGGCGATCCGACCGGTCTACCTCTCGCTCGGCGGCATGGGCCCCATCTCCTACGGCGCCGCGCAGTGCGCGATGGTCGGCGCGCTGCTGCTGGTCCCGACCGCCATGATGGGCGCGACGCTCCCGCTGCTGGCGCGCTTTGCGACCGAGCGGCTGGGTGCTGCGGGTGAGGTGATCGGGCGCCTGTACGCGGTCAACACGACCGGCGCGGTGTTCGGCACGGCGCTGGCGGGCTTTGTGCTGCTGCCCGGCTTTGGCCTGTGGACGACGACCTGCCTGGCGGCTGGCGCGAACGTGCTGCTCGGCTTGGCGGCCCTGAGCGTCGCCTGGCAGACGGCCGACATCCCGCTGTCGGTCACTGAGGACGGCCCCCGCGCGCCGATGACCGCCGTGGTGCGCGCCGCGTCGCTGAGCACGATGGTCGCGGGCTTCGCGGCCATGGTCTACGAGGTGGCCTGGTACCGCGTGCTGACCCTGATGCTGGGCGGCAGCGTCTACGCGTTCAGCACCATGCTGCTCGCCTTCCTGATCGGCATCGCGGCGGGCGGCGGCGTCGGCGGGCGCTGGGGCGATCGCCTGCGGGAGCGCGGCGGCACGGACGCGGTGCTGCGCGCGCTCGCGGGCGTGCAGGTCGGCGTGGCCGCCACGTCGATCCTCACCATGCACCTCTACCCGCAGATGCCGTTCTGGTACGTCGGGTTGTTCGACGCGTTTGACGCCGAGAAGGCGGGCACCTTCGTGTGGCTGGTGTCGCTCCTGCTGGCGGGCGTGGTGATGACGCCGCCCGCGCTGCTGATGGGCGTCGCCTTCCCGCTGTCGGTGCGCGGCGCGCTGACGAACGCGGACGAGGTCGGCGGCGCGGTCGGTCGCATCTACGCCTGGAACACGGCGGGCGGTGTGTTTGGTGCTGCGCTAGCGGGCTTTGTGCTGCTGCCTCACCTGTGGGTGCGCGACACGGTGCTGCTCGCCGCATGCTGCAACGGGCTCGCGGCGCTGTTCGCGTGGCGGGGGACGCAGGCGGTCGACGTGCGCGCTCGCCGCGCGGTGATCGCGGGCGCGCTGGCGACCGCCGCGGTGAGCGTGGTGTTCCCGCCGAGCTGGGACCCGCTGCTGATGACCGCGGGCATGCCGGTCTACGTGTCGCAGTTCCACAACCACACGCGGCAGGGCCTGATCGACTTCGCGGTCGCGCCGCACGACCTGCTCTACTACCGAGAGGGCCTGTCGAGCGTGGTCACCGTGGGCCACCTCAAGGACAACGAGAAGGACAACACTTGGCTCGCCAACAACGGCAAGGTGGACGCGAGCACGCACTTCGACCTGTCGACCCAGATCATGGTGGGCGTGCTGCCGTTTCAGTACGCCAAGCACGTCGACGACGTGCTCGTCATTGGCTTGGCGAGCGGCATCACGGCGGGCGCCGTCAGCCAGGTCAGCGACATCAAGCGCCTGCAGGTGGCTGAGCTGGAGCCCGCGATCGTGGACGCCACGCGTCTGTTCTCGCGCTGGAACCACGCCATCCTGGACGACCCGCGGCTGCAGCTCACGCTCAACGACGGCCGCAACCACCTGCTCCGCGCGGCGCCTGGATCGTTTGACGTGATCGTCAGCGAGCCGTCCAACCCCTGGCTCACCGGCGTCTCCAACCTGTTCACCGCCGAGTTCTTCCAGATGGGCAAGACCCGCCTGAAGCCCGGCGGCGTCTGGTCGCAGTGGCTGCAGCTCTACGCCATGGACGACGACGACCTCAAGAGCCTGCTCGCCACCTTCAGCGACAACTACAGGTACGTTCTGGTCTACGGCGCCGCCGAGAACGCCGACCTAGTGCTGCTCGGCTCCGACGCGCCGATGACGCCCACCGTCAGGGCCGCCAGCCGCCTGTGGGCCTACAAGGGCGTGGCCGACGATCTGGCGCGCGTCGACATCGACGAGCCGACGGACCTGCTCGCGCACTGGACGTTGGCGCACCACGAGATCGACGGCATGACCCAGGGGATCGAGCGCAACACCGACGACAACATGCGCATCGAGTACCGGGCGCCGCTCAACCTGCACACCGACACGCAGAACAAGAACATCCCGCTGCTGGAGGAGTGGACGCGCATCCCCTACGACGAGTTGCCGACCGCCGACGAGATGGAGTCGCTCGCCTACAGCTACGATCGCCTGGAGGACCACGACCGATCGGTCGCCGCGATGATCGCGTCGGCGCTGCGCACCCCGATCGAGGACCCGATCCGCGACGTGCGCATGCAGACCGCGTTCGCCTGGTTCCGCGACGTGTGGACCGAGGGCAAGCCGGTGAAGGCGTCTGAGGAGGCGCTGATCGCGGAGAAGTTCCGGACCGGTTGGGTGGAGAGCGTGGCGAAGCGGATCGGGGTGGCGGAGCGCTGAGCGGGCCGCTGAGCCGACCTACTTCCACGCCCACGACTTGGTGCGCGTCGTCACGCGCGTCGTCGTCTGTCGCCCGCTCGGCTCGTGCGCGTCCACCGTCACCGTAGTCCGCTGCTCGGTCGCGGCACTCCACGGGCGCAGGGTGGACGGCTCCACCAGCACGACCAGCGTGGACTCGTCGCGGGCCTCGGTGAGCGCGTCGGCGGGCAGCCCCATCGCCGCGAGGGCGGGCTGCATGACCTGGAGCGTCATGGCGCGGACCGTGTCCGGGTCGGACTCCGTGTGGAGGGTGAGGCGCACGCAGGACGGCGCGCCCTCGAACGCGGCGCACGGCGCGCGCTCGAGGGCCCGGAAGGCGATGTGGGACTTGAGCGTACCGCCGGAGGGGGTCGCCTGGTCCGCGTCGAACTCGTAGAGCTTGCCCAGCTCCAGGTCGGCGCCGAGCCAGAAGCCGACCTCGTCGTTCCAGGACTTCTCGGTGCGGCCGGACATCACCTGTGGCGAGAGTGTGTGCTCCAGCACGGTGCGCTGCAGGTCGAGCGCGGCGCGGGCGTTCGGGTCGTCGCCGACGTCTCCGGCGAGCTTCGCGCTCATCATGTCGGTGATCTTGGCGAGCGTCAGGCGGACCGTGTCCGGGTCGACCAAGCCCTTCCAGGCGCCGGTGGCATCCACCTTCTCGGCCGGCATCGTGCCGTGGAAGGCGGAGAGCATCACCGCGAGCGTCGGGTCCTTCCTCGCCTTGGACTGCTTCGCCTTGCTCCATCGCAGCTCCAGCGCGCCCTCTCCCGCGTCGCGGACCTCGAGCGCGGCGCTGAGCGCCGTGGCGGGCAGGGGCCCCGCGCCGTTGTCGCGCACCTCGGTGGCGGTGACGACGGCCTTCATGCCGACTCGCCAGCCGAACGTCAGGGCGACGTGGTCCGGGGCCGGCGGGTCCGCGAACGCGACCGTCGACAGCAAGAGGGGCATCAAAGCGAGCATGGACACCTCTCAAGCGGGGTGAGCGGTGCCTAGCACTGTCCGCCGACGCGCACCGCTCAGCCGAGCCAGCTCACGATGAGCGCGCCGACGCAGGCGACGATGAGCACCACGCTGACCCAGCCCGCGGCGCGAGACCAGGGCCCCGAGCGCGCCTCGCCCATCATGGACACGTCGCTCGACAGCACCACCAGCGTGATCGCGTGGAGCGGGAGGAGCACCGCGTTCACCACTTGGCTCATGTAGATCAGCGGGATCAGCGGCAGGCCGGGCAGCGACACCACGCTCACCGCCGCGATCGTCAGGCCGACAAACGCCGCGTAGAACCACTGGAAGTGGTGCGAGTCCAGGTCGAGCGAGGCGGGCTCGCCCGTGCCCTCGGCGATGGAGTAGGCCGTGGCGAGCGGCACGATCGCGGCTGCGAGCAGCGAGGCACCCAGCAGGCCCGCGCCAAAGAACACGGTCGCGAACTTGCCCGCGAGCGGCTGAAGCGCGACCGCCGCGTCGCCGGCGTCCTCGATGTGCACGCCGGCCTCGTGGAGCGTGGCCGCGCAAGACACGGCGATCGCGAGCCCGATCACGCCGGTGAGGATCGAGCCGATCAGCACGTCCACGCGCTCCCAGCGCAGCGACGCCACCGTGATCTTCTTGTCGACCGCGTAGGACTGGATGAACGCGAGGCCCCAAGGCGCCAGCGTGGTCCCGAGCGCCGCGGCGATGGCGATCCAGCCTGCCGTGCTGGTGGGCATCGACGGGATGAGCGAGTGACGCGCGACCTCGCCCCAGTTGGGCTTAGCGAGCAGGCCGTCGACCAGGTACAGCGACAGCAGCGACGAGATCGCCAGCAGCACGCGCTCCACGCGGTGGAAGGAGCCGAGCACCACCACGAACGAGATCAGCACCCCGGCCACCGGCGCGCTCGCCCACGCGGGCACGCCGATCAGCTCGCCGGCCGCCGCCACGCCCGCGTACTCGGCGACGATCGTGCCGAAGTTGGCGAACAGCAGGCCGACCACAGCGAAGTAGCCCCAGTTCTTGCCCCACCGCGCCCGGATCGAGGCGACGAAGCCCTTGCCCGTCGCCGCGCCAATGCGGACCGCGAGCATGTGGAACTGGATGAGCAGCACCGTCGACGCGGGGATGATCCAGAGCAGCGTGTAGCCGAAGTCCGCGCCGAGCACCGAGTAGGTGGTGATGCCCGCGGGGTCGTCGTCCGACAGCCCGGCGAGCAGGCCCGGCCCTAGCACGGCCAGGAACGCCGTGAGCGCGCCGCCGCCGGTCGCGCGCAGGCTGGCGAATCTCGCGGCGACGCCACGACGGTGGTGCGCGACCGCGTGGGGAGGCGCACCGGCGTGCTTGCGCTTCAGCCAGGTGATGGCGGCCTCCAAGGGTCGGAGGGCTGACCTATCACCACCCGTGCCAGCGGGAGCGGAACCTTGGAGCGGCGACGATCCGCCGGCCACCGCGCTCGGCGCCCCGGCCGAGTGTGCTAGGGTGGCGCCGGACGCGGGACGACTCGAATGGCTAGGCGTGGTGTTTTGGCGGCGGGGGCACGAGGGGCTGCGGGCCTGTGCCTCGCCGCGGCGCTCTTCGAGGGCACGGTGCGCGCGGCCCTGGCGGGCGGTCTGCTCCACCTCCCGGTGCTGGGCGACGCGGTGCGGCCAGCCGTGCTGCTCGGCCAGATCGCCGAGGGTGCGACGCCCGAGAAGATGTGGAGCGCCACGCGGGGCTGGGCGAACGCGCCGGGGACGCGCACCCGGCCCTGGACCATCGGCGGCCCTTCGCGCACCGAGACCGTCCACGCGATCGGCGCGCGGCGGCGGGGCGAGGTGAGCCTGCCCACGCCGGGGGGCACACGGCGCGTGGTGGCGGTCGGGGACTCGTTCACGTTTGGCGCCGAGGTGAACGACGAGGACGTCTGGCTGTCGGTCGCCGAGCGCGCGCTGCCCTCCACCGAGATCGTGAACCTCGGCGTGAACGGCTATGGCCAGGATCAGGCGCTGCTGACGCTGCGCGAGGTCGGGCTCGGCTTGCACCCGGACGTCGTGGTGGTCGGCTTTGTCGGCGACGACCTCGAGCGCAACCTGTTCGACTTCCACTTCGCGCGGAAGCCACGCCGCGAGACGGCGCGCTGGCGGTGACCGGCGCTCCGGTGCCGGGCGCCGACGAGCTGCGCCGCCTCGACTGCTGGCGTGTGCGGAGCCTGGACCTGCTCGCGCCGGCGACCGGACAGTGGGCGGTACGCGACTGGGCTGAGGCCACACCCCTGGCCGTCGCGATCCTCTCGGCGATGGCGACCGAGTCGCGCGCGGCGGGAGCGCAGCTGCTGCTGGGCGTATCTGCCGGGCACGCTGCCCTACGTGCGTGACCTGGACGCCGACTTCCGCGCCCCGGCCTTCGACGCGGCGTGCGCGCTCGACGGCGTGCGCTGCCTCGACCTGCGTCCGGTCCTGCGCGACGCGCGCGATCGTGGGGTCGACCTGCTGGAGGTCACCCACTGGTCGCCCGAGGCGCACGCGATCGCGGCGGCCGGCCTGGTGAAGGCGCTGCAGGCGATCGAGCCGCCTGCGGTCGCCGTCAGCGGGTCAGGCCCCTGATCACGTTGCGCAGCACCTGATCTCCGCACTCGCGGTAGTTTCGGTGGTCTGGTCGGCGGAAGAACGCGCTGCGCTCCGACTTGGACACAGACAGCCCGGCCTTGGCCAGGATCGTCGCGATGCCGTCGTCGGTCAGCTCAAACGCCACGCGGAGCTTCTTGAGGATGAGGTTGTTGGTGACCGGCACCTCGACCGGCGCGTCGGGCGCGCCCTCCAAGCGGCCGCGCTTGAAGATCACCAGGCCGTTGAGGAAGTGCGCCATCACCTTGTGCGGGCAGGGGACGTGCTCGGGATCCTCCTCGCGCTTCATGTAGGCGAGGATGTCTTCCAAGGTGGTGTTTCCGCCGCCGAGGGCCACGACCTCCACGACCTTGGAGTCGCTGATCTGGAGGAGGTAGGCGATGCTGCGAAGGGCGTCGTTGTTGGTCATGGCGCTCGTCTATCGCGCTGGTGCGCGGGGCGGCCTGACCTACTCGATCTCGTCCTCTTCGTCGTCCCCGGCGATGAGCGCCAAGCGGCGGTGCTGCGCGAGCACCACGATGCCGTCGGCCAGCCCGCACACCAAGTAAAGCGCGGCCCCCACGCCCCACCACATGCTGGCGTCAAAGGCCACGGCGCCCGTCAGGCAGGATGCCAGCGCGAACCCGAGCCAGCGGCGCGCGTTGGGGTTGGCCTTCACGTCCTTGAAGTTGCGGAACGGGATCGACGACACCATCAGCAGCCCGAGCACAACGACCAGCCCGGCGACCGCACCCGCGGGCATCTGGAGGATGTTGACCAGGTAGCCGTTCGACATCCAGATGGTCGTGACCAGGATGCCGCCCGACAGCGTGGACGTGAGGCCCTGGCTGTGGCCCGCGTAAGGCCAGGTGCTGCGCCCCGAATTTACGTTGAAGCGTGCCAAGCGGAAGGCGGCGGCGAGCACATACCAGAAGCAGGCCGCGACCCCGATGGGCCCCAGCGTGTGCAGCTTCCAGGTCCAGGCGATCATCGCGGGCGCCAGGCCAAAGCCGAGCATGTCCGCCAAGGAGTCGAGCTGGACGCCGAACTCGGTGAAGCGACGGGTGAGCCGTGCGACGCGGCCGTCGAGCATGTCGAAGATGCCACCGAACACGACCAGCACGCAGGCGCGGATGAGCACGTGCGAGGGCGGGTTGGGGCCGGTCTGGAGCAGCAGCATCATGGCGTAGCTGCTGCAGAACAGGCTGGCCGACGTGAACCAGTTGGGCGGGTTGAGGAAGTGGCGGATCACCGACTTGCCCCTCTTCGGTCACCACACGGCGACCGGACGCACCCAGGTACGCCACGCAGGCCCGCTCCGCAAGCATGGCCCCGGTGACGCGCTCGCGCGGTGAGGCTACGAGGCGGGCACGTCAGACGCGGTCGCGGGAGTTGGGTCATGCGCGTGGTCGTGCAGAAGTACGGTGGGTCGTCGGTCGCAGACCTGGAGCGCATTCGCGCGGTGGCGGCGCGCATCGCGGCCACTCGGGCCGAGGGCGCAGGCGTCGTGGCGGTGGTGAGCGCCATGGGCAACACCACCAACGAGCTGCTGGCGCTGGCGCATCAGGTGGCGGCGCGCCCCGATCGTCGCGAGCTGGACATGTTGGTGAGCGTCGGCGAGCGCATCAGCGTCGCGCTGCTCGCCATGGCCCTGCGCGAGGCCGGGGTGCCCGCGGTGTCGCTGACCGGCTCGCAGTCCGGCATCGTGACCGACGAGCGGCACGCGGACGCGCGCGTCGTCGAGGTGCGCCCGGACCGCATCGAGCGCGAGCTGGCCGCGGGCAACGTGGTCGTGGTCGCCGGCTTCCAGGGCGTCAGCCGCGAGCGCGAGGTCACCACCCTCGGCCGCGGCGGCTCGGACACCACCGCCGTCGTGCTCGCTGCCGCGCTGAAGGCCGACTGGTGCGAGATCTGCTCGGACGTGGACGGCGTGTGGTCGAGCGACCCGCGGGTTGTCACGGACGCCGCCAAGATCGACGCGATGGGCCTGGACGAGGCGCTGGAGCTGGCCCGCGGCGGCGCCAAGGTGCTGTTCGAGGACGCCGTCCGCTATGCGCGTGACCATGGCATCGAGATCATCGCGTCCTCCACCTTCGGGCCGGGCTCGGGCACGCGCCTGCGCGCCGCCGCGGTCGACGGCGCCCCGATCACCGCGGTCACCGGCGACAACCAGCTCGTGGCCGTCGCGCTGGGCGACCAGCCCCTCGACGTCTCCGCCGCGATCTCCCGCTCCGGCGGCCGCGTGCGGCGCCGCGTCGGAGGCATGCTGCACGTCGACGTCCGCAACGCCCACGGCGGCCTCGCGCTGCCGAACGGCGCCGTCGCGGCCCCCATCGCCGTGGTGACCGCTGTCGGCTCCTCGGCGGGCGAGCGAGCTGACCTGTCCGCCCGCGGCGAGGCGCTGCTCTCGGACGCTGGCGTGGCCGTCCTGGCCGCTGGCGGTGCCGGCGACGCCCTGTGGTGGCAGGTCGTCCCCGCCCTGCTGGACGACGCCGTCAGGGCCCTCCACGCGCTCCGTACGTCAGGCTGACGGACGCGGGGCCCGACCGCCGCCTCAGCGGACGGTGAACGTGTCGACGCGGATCTCGTTCGCGCCGACGTTCCCATAGCGGCCGGTGATGTCCCGCACGATCAGGCGGTGCAGCTGCGAGGGCACGAGCTTGGCGCCTTCGCCGGCTTGGTCGGTCACGCTGTCCATGCGGAGCTCGATCGTGGTCGGCGTGCCCAGGGGCAGCATCCAGGTGGCGGGCCGCGGCGAGAACACGTGCCCGTAGGCGTCCACGAGCGTGATCTCCAGCGTGGCCGACAGGTTCACGCTCGTCGCGGTCAGGCGCATCACGGACGGCGCGGGTGAAGGGTCCTTGAAGCCCACGACCAGCTTGTCGGGGACGAGCGGATCGACCTGGGTGATCCACGACAGCACCGAGCCGTCGCCGTCCTTGACGATGCGGATCGACCCGCGGTCCCAGTCCTCGCGCGGGTGGAAGAACCCGTGGTCCTCGGTGTCGAAGGTCCAGGTCAGCGGCGTGACGCGGACGCTGTCCTCCTCCAAGTCGATGTGGCTGCGCAGGTCGATGCAGCGTCCCTTGTTCACGCCGGAGCGGATGCACTGGTCGAGCGCGTCGCGCGCGCCCTTGAGGTCACCAAGCGACCAGCGCGCCGCAGCGAGCCAGTACAGCGCGTCCGACAGGTTCGGATCGCCGGCGGTGAGGCGGTTGTGCACCAGGTCTTCGTAGCGTTGGACCGCCGCGGCCTCGTCGCCGTCGATCGACTCGTCGACCTGGGCGCGCTGGACCTCGGACCACGACACCGGCGGCTCACCGGCGAGGGCGACCGCGCCCGTCACCACGAGCGCGAGCGCAGGCCAGACGCGCGGCCGCAAGGCTCATCCCTCGGAGGCGATGAAGCGGTACCCGACGCCGTGCAGCGTCTCGATGAAGCGGGGGCTCGCGGCGTCATCCCGGAGCTTCTTGCGCACGTTTAGGATGTGCGTGTCCACGGTGCGCGTGGTGACGTTGGGCGAGTACTTCCAGATGCCGGTCAGCAGCTCGCCGCGCGGGAGCACGGTGCCGCGGTGCTCGATCAGGTAGCGCAGCAGCTCCTGCTCGCGGTTGGACAGGCGCTCCTCGCCATCGGTGTGGCGGATGACGTAGTTGTCCAGGTCCACTTCGATGTCGCCGAAGCGGTAGATCGAGCGGGCGCCGCCGGTGCGACGGAGCACGGCCGACACGCGCGCCTTGAGCTCGAGCAGCGAGAAGGGCTTGGTGACGTAGTCGTCCGCGCCAAGGTCGAAGCCCGTGAGCTTGTCGGCCTCGGACGTACGGGCGGTCACGAAGATCACCGGGCCGTCGTACTCTTCGTCGCGCAGGGCCTTGCAGACGTCGAAGCCGTCGTGCTCGGGCTCGGGGCCTTCGTTGAGCATGACGTCGAGGACGGCCACGTCGGGCGGGTGACGGCGGGCGATGTCCAGTGCCCCGGAGAGGCTACGGGCGCCGAAGACGTCGTAGTTCTCTCGCGTGAAGAACCGCTTCATCGTCTCGAGGACCGCTTCCTCGTCTTCGACAAACAGGATCCGGGGCATGAATCAACCTCCCGCGCCTTTTGGCGGCTGTGTGGGGAGGGTCACCGTGAAGGTGCTGCCCTCTCCGATCGCCGACTGCACCGCGATGGTGCCGCCGTGGGCTTCTACAATGTAACGCACGATCGTCAAGCCAATACCGGTTCCGCGGCGTCTGCGCACCTCGGAGGACTGCACTCGGTAGAAGTGCTCGAAGATCTTCGCCTGGTCGTCCGGTCCGATGCCGATGCCGTGGTCGGTCACGCTGACCTCGGCGCCGTCCACCGTGATGCGGCAGACCACCTCCACCAGCTTGCCGTCCGACCCGTACTTGATCGCGTTGGAAAGCAGGTTTGTCATCACCTGGCCGATCGCCTCGCGGTCCACCCAGACCACCGGAAGCGCGTCGGGCAGGCTGACCGCGAGCTTGAGGCTGGCGGCGTCGGCGGCGGAGCGGCAGGCCTCCACGGAGCGCACGATGATCTCGCCCAGGTCCTCGGCGCGCAGCGTGTATTTCTTGACGCCGCGCTCGATCGCCGAGAAGTCGAGCACGTTGTCGACGAGGCGCGACAGGCGCTCGCACTCGCGGACGATCGCGTCGTAGTGGGCCTGACGGTCGGCGTCGTCGTAGACCAGGTCGAGCTGGAGCGCCTCGCCCTTGAGGCGGATCTGGGTGATCGGGCTGCGCAGCTCGTGGCTGACGTTGGCGGCAAAGTCGGCCTTGGCGCGCGCACCTTCGACCTCGCGGCCCACCGTACGCACCGCGGCGAACACGCCGATCGACACGGCGAGCAGCGCCAGCGCGATCACCAGCCGTCGCTGCAGGCCAGACCGGGACCGCTGCGTGATGAGGGCGGTGGGGTCCGCGTTGCGGACGATCACGTCGAGCGCAGGCAGATCGGGCGCGAGGCTGCGACGCGCGAGCGTGCCGTCCACGGTGTCGCGGGCGGCCCGCAGCTCGGCGGAGAGGTTGCTGTCGATCCGGTTGGCGACGTCGACCACGTGGTGCTGCAGCTCGGCGCGCAGCGCGTCGTAGTCGAACGCAAACGCGAGCGCGCCGTCCTTCCAGGCCACGGACGCCCACAGGGATTTGGTCTCGGGCGTGTAGACGAACTCGCCCTCGGCGCCCTGGCGCTTGGACGCGACGCGCAGCTCGTCGGCGAGTGCGGCGGCCTCGTACAGCTGCGACGCGCGCGCGCGGACCCGATCGAGCGCCAGCTTGCGCGCGGACTCGTCCATCGTGCCCGCGAGGGCCTCCAGCGCGCGCTCAGCGACGAACCCGTCGGCCGGGAAGCCGATCTTCCAGTCCGCGGCCAGCGCGTGGTCCACGATGCCGCGACGGATCCGCGCGGCGTCCTCGGGGCGGTTCGTGCGCTCGGCCAGATCGGCGCGCAGCGTGTTGGCGATGTCCGCCACGCGGACGCCACGGCGGTCGCGCAGGGTGGGGAACTCGTTGGCGGTCAGGACGAGCGCGGAGTCGGCGCGCGGGTCGTTGGCGCGGGCGAGCGCGCGCGCTGCGCCCAGGCGGGCCTCGGCGTGGTGGGCGGGGGCGGTCGCCAGCCGCGTGGCGCGCTCCCAGGCGCGCTGGGTCTCGGCGCTGCCCCCTTCGCGATCCAGGCGGGTGGCCTGGGTGAGGGCTTGCTCGTACGCGGCGGTGGTGTCGGGCCAGGTGTCGTCGGGCCCCGGCCACACGAACGGGCTGACCAACTCGCCGTTCGCGTCGAAGCGGAACGCGCCGCGCAGCCCGATCGCCTGCATCTGCTGGAGCGCGGCGTCGCCGTCAGACATGCTGGCGCGGGCTTCGTCCTCAAACTCGTCGAGCAGCGAGCGCAGGCTGTCCTGCACCTGGATGGTGATCGCCTCGGCGCGCTGCTCGCTGCCGGCGTCGACGACGATTTCCTCCGCCTGGATCGAGCGCAGGGCCAGCAGGGCCAGCAAGACCACGGGGAGCAGGATCAACAGTGTGAAGAGCAGCGAGAACCGAAGGACCTCGTTGAGCTGCTCCAGGTCACGCAGCGCCGCGGCCGACCCGCGTCGGCGGGCGAGCAGGCGGGTCAGGTGTCGGCGGAGGCGGGACCGCGTGGTTGGCATCAGACCCGGACGGCGCGTGCGGCGCGTGGCCAGGATAACGCTAGCAGGCGCGCCATGCTCTGGCTGCGTCGGCGGGGAGGGTGTATGGCCGGGACGATCGTCAGCCTGGACGGACTCATCGTCCCGCTGGCCGAGGCGCGCGTGCCAGTGACGGACCCAGCGTTCACGGTCGGCTGGGCGATCTTCGAGACGATGAGCGCCGATGAGGGGCAGATCCCGCGCCTTGGCGCGCACCTGGACCGGCTCGCCCAGAGCGCGGACTCGGCCCTGATCCCCATGCCTGCGCGGTCGTTGCTGGAAGCTGAGCTTACGGCGCTGGCCCGCGCGCACGGCGGCGGCTGTCGGATCCGCCTGACGCTCACCGGTGGCGGCGCCAGGGTCATCGTCGCCGAAGACCTGGAGGAGGGACGCTTGTTCCGGTCGGTCCGCGCCGTCCGCGGCCCACACGTGGACGACCCGTTCCTGGGTGGGGCAGTGAAGCACACCAGCCGCGCGCCGTGGATCGTCGCAGTGAAGCGCTCCGGCGTGGACGAGGTCCTGCGGGTCGACGCGCACGGCCGCTTCACCGAGGCCACGACCGCCGCGATCGTCGCGGTGGTGGATGGCGTGATCTGGACCGCGCCCCATGACGGCCGAATCCTGGCTTCGACCACGCTAAACGAGCTCATCGACCGCGCGGCGCTGTTGAATTTGCGTGTTCATCGCGAGGGAGCGCTTGCCGCAGGCCCCTGGGACGGGCTCTATGTAGCCAGCACGACGCGGGTGCTTGCGCCGGTGGTCGAGCTGGACGGGGTGGCGCTGCCGGGGTGGGATCCGGTTGGCAAGTTGTTGGCTGGCGTGGAAGGGTAGGCCTTGGGGGTGCTTGCGATGCGGACGGGACTGGAAGTTCTCCTGGATGAGCGACTCGACGCGCTGCACGGCGCGCGTGTTGGCTTCGTGTGCAACCACACGGCGGTCGACTCGCGGCTGCGCCACGCCATCGATCGCCTGCGCATCGCGGGCGTGAACGTGGTTCGGCTGTTCGGCCCCGAGCACGGCGTCCGGGCCTTTGCCCAGGACATGGTCTCGGTCGACGAGCCCCGCGACTCGGTGAGCGGCATCCCTGTGGTGTCCCTGTATGGCAAGTCCGAGGAGTCGCTGCGTCCTCGCCCCGAGGACATCGCCGACCTCGACATCATCCTGTTCGACATCCAGGACATCGGCGCCCGCTTCTACACGTACCAGGCCACGCTCGGCTTCGTGATGGAGGTGGCGGGCAAGCTGCGCAAGAAGGTGATGGTCCTCGACCGTCCCAACCCCATCAACGGCATCAGCGTCGAGGGCAACGTCGTCCGCGAGGGCTTCGAGAGCTTCGTCGGCGCCTACCCGCTCGCCGTCCGCCACGGTATGACCGTCGGCGAATTAGCGCGCTACTTCGTTCGCTTCTGCGGCGTGCGCTGCGACGTCGAGATCATCGCCTGCGACGGATGGAACCGCAGCATGTGGTACGAGGACACCCGTCTGCCGTGGGTCTACCCGTCGCCCAACATGCCCACGGTCGAGACCGCGCTCATCTACCCGGGGATGTGCCTGTTCGAGGCCACCAATTTCTCGGAGGGCCGCGGCACCACGCGCCCCTTCCACCTGTTCGGCGCGCCCTGGATCGACCCGGTCAAGCTGACCGCCTGGTGTGATCGGGTCGCGGCCGACGCGGGCCTGCTGGGCATTGGCTTTCGCCCGGCGGCCTTCCAGCCCGGCTTCCAGAAGCACGCCGGCGAGCTGTGCGGGGGCGTCGAGGTTCACGTCCTCGACCGCAACCTCGTCGACTCCTTCCTGCTCGGCATCGTCACGCTCGAGGCTGCCCGTCGGGCCGACCCCGCGCGCTTCGCGTGGCGGAAGGACCCGTACGAGTTCGTGCGCGATCGCGAGGCGATCGACCTGCTCACCGGCTCGGTGGTCTTCCGCCAGACGCTGGAGCGGGGCCTGCCGACCGCGCCGCTGCTCGCCGGTTGGCGCCCCGAGCTTGAGGCCTTCCGTCGCAAGCGCGCCGAGGTCCTGATCTACACGAGCTGAGGCCTACGTGGCCCGCCGGCCCTCGGTCGGCGCCGCGCTTGCCTGAGACACGAAGCCCCCGGGTGCCTCGCGGCGCTCGGTGGCTCTTGCGTTCCACCCGCCCGAAGGCGAGCGCGCTTACGCGAACAGGCGCTCGTCGAGGCAGGCGTAGTCGTCGCCCTGGATGGACTTCGAGATCGCCGTGGCCTTGGGGAGAATATTACGGACGTAGAAGCGGACGTTCAGCAACTTGCCCGAGAGGTGCGTGGTCTCGCCGTCGCGCTCGATGACCGCCTTGGCGACGATCGCCTGCTCCAGCGACTCGACCGCGAGCATCACGATGCCCATCAGCTCGAGGAACGGGGTGGCGTTGACCATGGCGCCGGCGAGGTTGCCCGCGCCGCCGAGGCCCGCGAGGTGCATCGCGGTGGCGCCGGTGGTCTGCACGGCCTTCTCGATCAGGTCGGCCTCAGCGGCCAGACCGGCGTCGCGGCCGCGGGCGCAGGAGGCCTGCGCGTCCGCCATCCAGCCCATGACCAGGCCGCCGCCCTTCATGCGCATCTTGCGGCCGACCAGGTCCATCGCCTGGATGCCGTTGGTGCCTTCGTAGACGGAGGTGATCTTGGCGTCGCGGACGTGCTGCTCGGCCGGGTACTCCTGCGTGTAGCCAGCGCCGCCGAAGATCTGGAGCGCGAGCACGGTGCACTCGAAGCCGACGTCGGTGCCGTGGCCCTTCACGATCGGGGTGAGGAGCTCCATGCGGTCCTGCGCCTGCTCCTTGGCGGCGGCGTCGGTCGTGTGCTCGGCGACGTCAGAGTAGAAGCCCATACGGTAGATCAGGCCGCGGAGCGCCTCGATCCGGCACTTCTGGAGCATGAGGTTGCGGCGGACGTCGGGGTGCGCGACGATCGCGACGCGCGGCGCATCGGCGTTCTTGAACTGGTCGATCGAGCTGCCCTGGGTGCGGTCCTTGGCGTAGGCGAGCGCGTTCTGGTAAGCCGCCCAGGCCTTGCCGAGGCCCTGATTGCCGACGCCGATGCGGGCCTCGTTCATCAGGTGGAACATGATGGGCATGCCCTCGCCCTCGGCGCCGAACAGGTAGCCCTTGCAGGGGCCGTCCGCGCCCAACACGAGCGTGCAGGTGGCCGAGCCCATGATGCCCATCTTGTGCTCGATGCCCGACACGAACGCGCCGTTGCGGCTGCCGAGGTTGCCCTCCGCGTCGAAGTTGACCTTGGGCACGAGGAAGAGCGACAGGCCGCGGGTGCCGGCCGGGGCGTCCGGCGTGCGGGCGAGCACGGCGTGGATGATGTTCTCGGTGAGATCCTGGTCGCCGCCCGAGATGAAGATCTTCTCACCCTCGAGCAGGTACTCGCCGGGGACGTCCGTGCGGTTGGCGGCGCAGCGGTTGCTGCCGACGTCCGAGCCCGCGGCGGCCTCGGTCAGGCACATGGTGCCCGCCCACTGGCCGGTGAACATCTTGGTCGCGACCATCTCGCGCTGGGCGGGCATCGCGAACTTGGCGACGACGCGCGCACAGGACGCCGTGAGGCCCGGGTACATGGCGAAGGCCATCGCGGAGCCGGCGAGCAGCTCGTGCGTGACGAGGCCGATCAGATGGGGGAGGCCCGAGCCACCGACGTCGGCCGCCGCGTCGATGCCGATCCAGCCGCCCTCGGCCAGCGCGCTCCACGCGCCCTTGAAGGCGTCCGGCGTGGTGACGTTGCCGACGCCGTCGAACTTCACGCCCTGGCGGTCCGAGATCTTGTCGACCGGACCCAAGACCTCCTCCGACACGCGGATGATCTCGGCGACGACGTTCTCGTACGTGTCCTTGTCAAACCCGGCATACGCGGGGAAGTTCGCGAACACCTCGTGGATCTTCAGCTGCTCGAAGAGGACGAAGTGGATGTCGGTGGCGTCGGCCACGTAGCGCTGGGTGCTCATGGATCCCTCGGTCGGTGAATGAAGATTCATTCAGGATCTAACGGGTGGCCCTAGGACTGTCCTGGCACGTTCTGTCAGGGTGTCGTGGGATCGGTCGCCTCCTGCGCAAGGGGCGTGCCCGGCCCCGGCGCGACCCGATGAAGCGACGCGCGCGTGTCGAGCGTCCGCCGCGATTCGGAGGCAGGAGGCGTGGCCTAGGCACGCCGTCGAACCGTGGAGCGTTCTAGGAAGAGCGCCCGAGACCCAGCGCGTCGAGCACGTCGCGCACCGTGCGCACCCGGACCACGTCGATGCCGACGTCGCCCACGTCCGCGCCCGCGGGCACCACCAACCGGCGGAACCCGTGCCGCGCCGCCTCTCGGGCGCGCAGGCGGGCGTGCGGGACCGCGCGGACCTCGCCGACCAGGCCCAGCTCGCCGAACAGGGCCGTGCGCGGATCCAGCGGGCGATCGAGCAGCGCGCTCGCGGCCGCGGCGACGATCCCAAGGTCCACCGCTGGCTCCTCAAGCCGAACACCACCCGCCGCGTTCACGAACAGGTCGCGATCGTGCACGGCGAGGCCCACCTTGCCCAGGATGGCGGCGAGCATCAGCACCCGGTTGCGGTCGATCCCGATGCACGTACGCGCGGGCGTGGCGGGCGAGGGGCGACCGACCAACGCCTGCACCTCGGCCAGCAGCGCCCGGCTTCCCTCGGTCGTGCAGACGACGGCGGTGCCCGGCGCGCCCTCGTCGCGCTCCCGCAGCAGGCGGGCGGACGCGTCCGGCACCTCGGCCAGGCCGTCCTCGACCATCTCGAACACCCCGAGCTCTCCGGCTGGGCCAAAGCGGTTCTTCACGGCGCGCAGCACGCGCAGCGAGGAGCGATCGTCGCCCTCAAAGTGCAGCACCGTGTCGACCACGTGCTCCAGGACCTTGGGGCCCGCCAGATCGCCCGACTTGGTGACGTGGCCGACCAGCAGGATGGAGATGCCGGTGGACTTGGCGAGCACCATGGCGGCGTGCGCCACCTCGCGCACCTGCGTGATGGAGCCCGGGATGGAGCCCACGTGCGGCACGTGCACCGTCTGCACCGAGTCGATCACGATCACAGTCGGGTTGAGCTCCCGCGCGATCTTGTCGATGTGGGTCATGTCGGTGTGGGCCAGCAGGTGGACGCGTTCGCCCTCCACGCCCAGGCGCTTGGCGCGCAGGTGGATCTGGCGGACCGACTCCTCGCCGGAGACGTAGAGCACGTCGAGGCCACGCTTTCCGAAGCGATCCGCCGCCATCAGCAGCAGCGTGGACTTGCCGACACCTGGATCGCCGCCGACCAGCACCAGGCTGCCCGCGACCAGTCCGCCGCCGAGCACGTTGTCGAGCTCACCCAGGCCGGTGCGGACGCGCACCTCGCCGCCTCCGCTGGCGGGGACGTCCGGCAGGCGGACGGGGCGGTCGTCGATGGACAGCGACGGGGCGGCGCGCTTCACCGGGCGGTCGTCGACCGCCTCCTCTTCGATGCTGTTCCACGCCTTGCACGACGGGCAGCGCCCGACCCACTTGGCGGACTCGTGGGCACACTCGCGGCACAGATACCGGAACTTCGGCTTGGACAAGTGCTCTCCGACAGGCGACCGTCCTACCGCGACACCCGGACCCCGTCCGCGTGTCGCTGGACCACGGCGGACCAATTTCCGCCGCGTCCGAGGAGAAGCTGTGACGCACGTGCTCCGCTGGGGTCGTTCCTCCTACGAGACCGACGCCGACATGGCGGCCGAGAGGGCCGGCGTCGAGGCGCTCGGGGGCAGCTGGTCGCTCGTTGAGGACCGGATCCGCCCGCCCGTGGGGCTGGATCGGGCGGACGTGCTGGTCGTGAACAGCAAGGTGCGCGTGACGGACGCGGTGCTCGCCGGGTTCGGTGGCTGCTGCGTGCTCACCACCACCTCTGGCCACGACCACGTGGACGTGGACGCGGCCCGCCGCCGCGGTGTGACGGTCGGTCGAAGCCCGCGGGCCCGACGCGACGCCGTCGTCGAGCACGCGGTCGGCGCGATGATCGGCCTGATGCGGGCGCAGCCGTTGTTCGCCGCGGCCGCGCGTGACGGGCGGTGGGCCCGGCCCGAGCTGCCCCGCATCGCGCCGCGCGGCCTGTCCGGCGCGACGGTCGTCGTCGTCGGCCTGGGCGTGATCGGCCAGCACATGACCCGCGCGTTGCAGGCGTTCGGTGCACAGGTGCGCGGCGTGGATCCGGCGATCGCCGGGGCGTGGGCGCTCGACGACGCGCTCGCAGGTGCTGACGCCGTCACGCTGCACTGCGCGCTCACGCCGACCAGCCGCGGGCTGATGGACGCCACACGGCTCGCGACGCTTGGGTCGCACGCGGTCGTCGTGAACACCGCCCGCGGCGAGTGCCTGGACCTGGACGCCGCCGTCGACGCGGTCGCGCACGGGCGCCTGCGGGGGGTGGCCGCCGACGTGTTCTCAATCGAGCCCTACCCGCGGCTTGCGGCGCAGGCGGTGGTCCCGGGCGTCTGGCTCAGCCCGCACAGCGCAGGCTTCACGCATGACCTCGGGTCGCGCGTCGCGGCCGAGGTGATCGCGTCGGTGGACGAGTGGGTCGCCACGGGAACGGTGCCCGCGAAGGTGGCGTAGCGACCGCCTGTGCGCCCGGTCGAGTCTACGCGCCGCCTCGCCGGTCCAGCAGCGCGTCGATCGCCTCGGCGAAGCCCCAGCCACCGACGCGCTCGGTCACGAACTTGGGGTGCGAGCTCATGCGCGGCAGGAAGTGCGCGACGTTGGCCACGCCCACCGACAGGTCGAAGCGCTGGAACATCGGCTCGTCGTTCGCGGAGTCGCCGACGAACATCCAGGTGCTCGCGGCGTCTTGGATGGGGATGCCCCACCGCTCAGCGAGGAGGTGGGCGCAGCCCGTCAGCTTGTCGAACGCGCCGAACCAGCCGTTCACGTGGATCGACGACACCTTGCAGGTGGCGCCGGCGTCGTGGAAGGCGCGCACGATGGCGTCGATCGCGGCCTCGCCCAGCTCCGGCACATCCTCGCGGAAGTCGATCGCCACGTCCAGCTCGCGGTAGGGCTGGTCGCTCGCGAGGGCGGTGCCCGGCACGGCCTCCAGGATCTGCGCGCCGAGCGCGGTCAGACGCTCCCGGTTGGCCAGGCGCTCGTCCACCGGCTGCAAGAAGCGTCGCTGGAGCTTGTGCCCGTCATGCCAGAACCAAAGGCCACCGTTCTCGCCGACCACGCCGTCCACAGGCCAGGCGCGCGCGACGTGATCCACCCAGCCCGCGGGGCGACCGGTGATCGGAACCACCTTCAGGCCTGCCTTCTGCGCGCGAGACAAGGCGGCGAACGCCTCGGGGACGAGGCGGCCCTCCCAGGTCAGGGTGTCATCGATGTCGCACAGGACGCCGACGACGCGCTGGGCGTCGTGCGGCGTCAGCGCGGCAACAGGCCTCAGACCGTCCACGTCTCGCCGCTGTTCAGCAGCTTCGCCAGATCACCGGCGCCGAGACGACTGGTCGCGTCCGCGATCTGCGTGGAGAACATCGAGTCGTAGGTGCTCTTGGCGGACTGGTAGAAGGTGCCGACCGCGAGCGGGGCGCCGTCCGACGGATCCAGGTTGGCCAGCATGGTCGCCAGGATCAGGTTGTGCTTGTCGTGAAGCACGCAGTCCGTCTCCTGGTACGTCTCGCCTAGCTTCACCGGCTTGATCGACAGGCCGTCGAGGATGAAGCCGTACTTGTTGTCCTCAGAGCCCCAGACCAGCGGCTTGCCGTGCTCCATGTAGAGCACGCGGCCGTCGCGGTGCTCCTTGTCGACCATGCTGTCCCAGGCGCCGTCGTTGAAGATGTTGCAGTTCTGCAGGATCTCCACGAAGGACGTGCCGGAGTGGGTGTTCGCGGCGGTCAGGGTGTCGCGAAGGTGAGCCGCGAACACGTCCACCGAGCGGCTGATGTACGACGAGCCGCAGCCGAGCGCGAAGGCGATCGGGTTGAACGGGTGGTCGATGCTGCCCATCGGCGAGGACTTGGTCTTCTTGCCGATCTCGGAGGTGGGGCTGTACTGGCCCTTGGTCAGGCCGTAGATGCGGTTGTTGAACAACAGCACGTTCAGGTCGACGTTGCGGCGCAGCAGGTGGGCCATGTGGTTGCCACCGATCGACAGGCCGTCGCCGTCGCCGGTCACCACCCACACGGACAGGTCCGGGCGGGTGAGCTTCAGGCCCGTGGCGACCGCGGTGGCGCGGCCGTGGATGGTGTGAAACCCGTAGGTGTTCATGTAGTAGGGGAAGCGGCTGGAGCAGCCGATGCCCGAGACGATGGCGTACTTCTCCTTGGCGAGACCGAGACCGGCGAAGACCGTCTGGACCTGGCTCAGGATGGAGTAATCACCGCATCCGGGGCACCACCGGATGGTCTGGTCGGACATGAAGTCCTTCTTGCTGTACTCGACCGGCGTGGTGTTCATGGGTCGGTGCTCCTTCAGTTCGCGACGAGGGCGTCGAGGCGGGCCTTGACTTCCGCGACGCGGAATGGCTGGCCCTGGATCTTGGTGAACGGGATGGCGTCGACGAGGTACTCGGCGCGCAGGATCTTGGACAGCTGGCCCATGTTGAGCTCCGGCACGATGACGTGCTGGTAGCGAGCCATGATGTCGGCCAGGTCGGCAGGAAGCGGGTTCAGGTGGCGCAGGTGCACGTGCGCGACGGCCTGGCCTTCCGCGAGGCACTGGTCGACCGCGGTCCGGATGGCGCCGAAGGTGCTGCCCCACGCGAGGACCAAGGTGCCGTTCGCGGCGCCGTGGATGTCGGTCGCGGGGATGTCCGCGCGCATGCGGAGGATCTTCTCGGCGCGCAGGTGGCACATCTTCTCGTGGTTGTGCGCGTCGTAGGAGATGTTGCCGGTGATGTTGGCCTTCTCCAGACCGCCGATGCGGTGCTCCAGGCCGGGCACACCAGGGATGGCCCAGGGGCGCGCGAGCGTCTCGGGGTCGCGCAGGTACGGCTGGAAGGTCTCCGGATCCGTCGGGTGCACGACCTCGATCGGGGGCAGCGCGTCGATGTCCGGGAGCAGCCAGGGCTCGGAGCTGTTGGCGACGTAGCCGTCGGACAGCACGACCACGGGGGTGCGGTACTTCACCGACAGGCGGACGGCCTGCAGGGTGACGTCGAACGCGTCCGCGGCGGTGGCCGGGGCGAGCACGGCGACCGGCGACTCGCCGTTGCGGCCGTACATGGCTTGCAGCAGGTCAGCCTGCTCGGTCTTGGTGGGCAGGCCGGTGGAGGGACCGGCGCGCTGGACGTTGATGATCACGAGCGGCAGCTCGGCCATCAGCGCCAAGCCAATCGCCTCCTGCTTGAGCGCCAAGCCGGGGCCCGAAGTGCCGGTGACGCCGATGGCGCCGCCGTAGGACGCGCCGATCGCCGCGCAGACCGCGGCGATCTCGTCCTCAGCCTGGAACGTGGCCACGCCGAAGTTCTTGAACGGCGCCAAGGTGTGGAGGATGTCGGTGGCCGGCGTGATCGGGTAGCTGCCGTAGAACACGGTGGTCTTGCTCTTCACCGCGGCGGCGGCCAGACCGAGCGCGATCGCCAGGTTGCCCGTGACGTTGCGGTAGGTGCCGTGCGCGATCACCGCGGGCGGGACCATGAACGGACCCTCGAACAGCTCGGCGGTCTCCGCGAAGGCGTGGCCCGCGCGCATGGACGCGAGGTTGGCGTCCAGGAACGGCGGCTTGAAGCGCTTGCGCAGCCACTCCTCGGTCGGATCCAGCGGACGGCCGTACAGCCAGTACACCATGCCGAGCGCAAAGAAGTTCTTGCAGCGGTCGATCTCCTTGGTCTTGAGGCCGAAGGGCTCGACGGCTTCCTTGGTCAGCTTGCCGATGGGGGCCTGCACCAGACGGAACTTGTCGCAAGTGCCGTCCTCGAGCGGGTTGGTGACCAGGCGGGCCTTCTCCAGGTCAACCTTGGTAAACTTGTCGGAGTTGACGATGATGATGCCACCCTCGCGCAGGCCTCCGAGGTTGGTGACGAGCGCCGCGGGGTTGAACGCCACCAGAGCGTCCGCGACGTCACCAGGGGTGAAGACCGGGTGGCTCGCGAGCTGGATCTGAAACCCGCTGACGCCTTCGCGGCTGCCTGCAGGCGCTCGGATCTCGGCGGGGTAGTCTGGGAAGGTGGCGAGGTCGTTGCCGGCGAGGGCCGACGTACGGGTGAACTGGTCACCCGAGATCTGGATGCCGTCGCCAGAGTCGCCGGCAAAGCGGACGACGACTTGGTCGAGGACTACCGGGGCAGCGTTTGACATGGCGTGGCGGTTCCTGGGGAAAGGGCCGGTGTCGTGGGGCGCGGTAGAGCCGAGTCGGCCTTTCCGCGAGGGCAGGACTTCTAACCCGGGCTGTGCCTTGTGCATGGCCTGAGTGCGCTGCGGCCGCATGCACGTCGTATGCCACCAGATCGCTCTCGAAAAAAACACGGGACATCCGACTCTCCCAAGAGAACGAACAAGAAAGCGTTGCGCACACGGTTGACGGCCCGCCCAGGGCCCGATAAATGGCCGGGCGTCTGACGGACTCGTCCGACTGACCCGTCGACTTCGGTCTACGGAATCGCGGCGCAGGCTTCGGCCTGCACCGGTCGATCTTTGAAAAGCAATCAGTAAATGG
The DNA here is from genome assembly GCA_903861005.1 of uncultured Pseudomonadota bacterium. Lineage (GTDB taxonomy): Bacteria > Myxococcota_A > UBA796 > UBA796 > CAIOSP01. Next base: position 1,670 of record CAIOSP010000026.1, on the reverse strand, counting down.
CAAACCACGAAAGTGGTCGTAGTGGTAGAGATTGTCGTCGGCACGTCCGGCGGCGGTCTTGCGTAAATAGAGAGCCAATCGACCACAAGTCGAGCTCAAAGCAACTGGCTTCGGCCAGAGCTTGAAGGCAAATTCTTGGAGAGTTTGATCCTGGCTCAGAGCGAACGCTAGCGGGCGGCTTAACACATGCAAGTCGAGCGGGGGGCTTCGGCCTTCAGCGGCGGACGGGTGAGTAACACGTAGGAATCTGCCTTTTGGTGGGGGATAGCCGGGGGAAACCCCGATTAATACCGCATATGGCCTATGGGTCAAAGCCGTAAGGCGCCAGAAGATGAGCCTGCGTCCGATTATTTAGTCCTTGTTGGTGGGGTAACGGCCTACCAAGGGTACGATCGGTAGCTGGTCTGAGAGGACGATCAGCCACACTGGAACTGAGACACGGTCCAGACTCCTACGGGAGGCAGCAGTGGGGAATATTGCGCAATGGGCGAAAGCCTGACGCAGCCAGCCCGCGTGTGTGATGAAGGCCTTCGGGTCGTAAAGCACTGTCGTAGGGGAAGAATCAATGACGGTACCCTACAAGAAAGCACCGGCTAACCCCGTGCCAGCAGCCGCGGTAATACGGGGGGTGCAAGCGTTGCTCGGAATCACTGGGCGTAAAGCGTCCGCAGGTGGGTGTGTGTGTCGGATGTGAAAGCCCAGGGCTCAACCCTGGAACTGCATTCGAAACTGCACATCTTGAGTACGGGAGAGGGAAGCAGAATTCCTGGTGTAGAGGTGAAATTCGTAGATATCAGGAGGAATACCTGTGGCGAAAGCGGCTTCCTGGTCCGATACTGACACTCATGGACGAAAGCGCGGGGAGCAAACAGGATTAGATACCCTGGTAGTCCGCGCCGTAAACGATGGATGCTAGTTGATGGGTCTTTTACCGACTCATTGACGTCGCTAACGCATTAAGCATCCCGCCTGGGGAGTACGGTCGCAAGATTAAAACTCAAAGGAATTGACGGGGGCCCGCACAAGCGGTGGAGCATGTGGTTTAATTCGAAGCAACGCGAAGAACCTTACCCAGGCTTGACATCTTTGGAATCCCGGTGAAAGCCGAGAGTGCCCTCTCACGAGGGAGCCAAAAGACAGGTGCTGCATGGCTGTCGTCAGCTCGTGCTGTGAGGTGTTCGGTTAAGTCCGGCAACGAGCGCAACCCCTGCCGTTAGTTACCATCATTTAGTTGGGGACTCTAGCGGGACCGCCGGTGACAAACCGGAGGAAGGTGGGGATGACGTCAAGTCCTCATGGCCCTTATGTCTGGGGCTACACACGTGCTACAATGCCGATTACAGAGGGCTGCGAAGTCGCGAGGCGAAGCAAATCCCTGAAAGGTCGGCACAGTTCGGATTGGAGTCTGCAACTCGACTCCATGAAGCTGGAATCGCTAGTAATCGCGGATCAGCATGCCGCGGTGAATACGTTCCCGGGCCTTGTACACACCGCCCGTCACACCATGGGAGTTGACTCAGCCCGAAGTCGTGAGCCCAACCCGCAAGGGAAGGCAACGCCTACGGCTTAGTCGGCAACTGGGGTGAAGTCGTAACAAGGTAGCCGTAGGGGAACCTGTGGCTGGATCACCTCCTTTAAGAGAACCTGGTGACTCGGATGCCTTCGGGCAG
>CAIOSP010000025.1 GCA_903861005.1 uncultured Pseudomonadota bacterium | reverse complement strand
GGGCAGCACAGCGGGCACGGCTCGGACGACAGCGACGCCCCCGAGGGAGCGGACACCCGCGGCGAGCCGATCGACACCGCAGAGTAGCGCTCTGTGACGCGCGGATCTTCCACGTGCGTTGGCAAACCGTCACCGAGTGACCGCTGCCGCTCGGGTACCTGCACGGGACCAATTGGAGTCCGCGTGCCACTGTCCCGCCGTGACCTGCTCCGCGCCATCGCCAGCGGCGTGGTCACCGCCTGCGCCCCGAGCCCGGACTCCGACACGCCGAACACCGACACCGACGCCACCAAGCCGGACGTCGCCCTGAGCAAGGCACCGTGGGTGTCTCTGATCGGCGCGACGAGCGCGCGGCTGCGCTTCGAGACGCTCGCGGACGTCGAGGTCGCCGTCTACGTGACGACGATGTCGGGCACCGATCGCCGGATGCCCACCCGCGCCAGCGCCCAGCTCACCTATGAGAACCCGGTCCTGATCGGCGACGCGGACCCGGACCTGCCCGGCCTGCACGTGCTCCACGAGCTGGTGCTCGAAGACCTGACCCCGGGCGAGGTCTACGCGTGGAGCGTGCCCACCGTGGAGCAGACCTTCACCGGCACCTTCCGCGCCGCACCCGGCGTCGACAAGCCCGTCCGGATCGGCTGGATCGCCGACACCATGTTCCCGCAGACCGACGCCACCGTCGCGGTCCTCGCCACCCAGGCCCCGGACCTCTTCCTGCACGGCGGCGACATGCAGTACGCCGACAACCCTGCGGACACCTGGCAGGGCTTCTTCCACTCGCTCGTGCCGCTGACCAGCATCGCGCCCTTCCACACCGCGCTCGGCAACCACGAGATCGAGAAGGAGGGCGAGCTCGACCAGATGTTCGACCGCCTGTTCCTGGGCCAGGGTGAGGCGTCGCTGGAGCGCGCGCACGCGATCCGCGTCGGCTGCGCGCTCATCCTGATGCTCGACAGCGAGACCTACGGCCTCGCGGACGACACGCAGGAGCAGTACGACTGGATCGACGCGCAGCTGGCCGCCGCGGAGGCCGACGACACCGTCAAAGCCGTCATCCTGGGCTGGCACCGCCCGCTGTTCACCTTCTCCCGCTACTACGACGCCACCGCGCTGGTGCAGTCGGTCGTACTCCCCAAGCTGGCGCCCTACCGCAAGGTGCGGCTCGGACTGGCCGGGCACGCACACGGGTATGAGCACTTCCGCTGGGCGGACATCGACTGGGTTGTCGACGGCACGGCGGGCGCGCTGCTCTACGACACGGACGAGTCGATCTACCGCGCGACGCAGGAGGCGCCGGATCTGATCGCGGCGCGCCTGTTCGTAGAGCGTGAGTTCGGCTGCACCACCGTGGACGTCGCCCCGGACGGCGCGCTCACCGTGCGTCGCCTGCGCGCCGACTCCGGCGAAGAGGTCTACCGCTTCGAGATCCCCGCGCTGACCTGACCCGACCGCCGCGTTTCGGCGTATCCTCGACGTACGCGAACCTCCTGGCCCCCGTGGGTCCACCCCCTGTGAGCCCCATGCGACATGTTCCCTGCCTGCTCCTCCTGCTCGCCTGCGACACCCGCCCCGAGACGTGTGAGGCGCCGCCGCCCCCCGCCGACGCGCTGCTGACCATGGCGTCGCGCGACCCGATCCTGCTGCCCAACGGCCGCGCGCTCGCGCCGGTCGGCCAGATCGTGGAGACCGGCGGCCGCCCCACCGAGGTGCTCGTCGATCCGACCGGGCGCGTGGCCTACGTGCAGGACATCGGACGCAACCAACGACGCCTGGCGGTGGTGGACATCGCGTCCGCCGAGGTCATCCAGTGGGTGCAGCGCGACGACACCGGGATCGGCATGGCGCTCACGCCCGACGGACGCACGCTGTTCGTGGCGGGCGGCAACGGCCGCGACGTGTCGGTGGCGGCGGTCGCGGAGGACGGAACGCTGCGCTTTGGCCGCAACCTCGCGCTCGACGCGTTCCCGGCGGGCCTTGCCGTGTCGCCCGACGGTACCACGCTCTACGTCGCCGACTACACCCTGCCCAGGGTGCTGGTGATCGACGTCGCGACGCTGCGCGTCACCGGCGAGCTGGCCACCGGATCGCGCCCGTTCCGTCTGGTCGCCACTGAGGATCGCCTGTGGTCCGCGAGCCTGCAAGACGGCGCGATCGACGTGCTCGATCTGACCGACGGCGCGCTCGTCGCCTCCATCCCGGATCTGGGCGGCCCGGACGGGTTGGTCACCGACGGCGCGACGGTGTGGGCCGCGCTCTCCTCGTCCGACGAGGTCGTCGCCTACGACGCACAGACGGCCGCTGAGCTCGCGCGCACCTCCGTCGCGCAGGACGTGGCGGACGACGAGGGCGCGCCGTTGGGCGCGGTCGGTCCCACGGGCTTGGCGCTCGACGCAAACCACCTCTACGTGACGCTGTCGAGCGACGCCGCCGTCGCGTCGCTGGACCCAACGACGCTCACGCTCCAGGGGACCTTCCCGGTGGGCTGGTCGCCCAACGCGATCGGCGTGTCCGCCAGGCACGGCGTGGTGGTGGCGAACATGCGTGGCCTGGACATGGGCCCCAACCGCGACGCCCAAGAGCCGTCGATCCTCTACAACGGCAACCTGACGATCGTCGATCCGGCGACGTTGGATCTGGAGGCGACCACGCGCGAGGTCGCCGCGCTGCGTGAGCGGCCGGCGAAATTCTACCCGATGAGCTGCGAGGACGCGATCGACCCGATGTTCCCGGTGCCCGTGCACACGGGCGATGAGACCCCGATCAAACACGTCGTGCTGATCGTGAAGGAGAACAAGACGTTTGACTCGGTGCTGTCCGACCTGGACATGGACGTGGAGGCCGACCCGTCCAAGCTCTTGTTCGGCGAGGAGTTCACGCCCAACCTGCACGCGCTCGCGCGCCGCTTC
>CAIOSP010000024.1 GCA_903861005.1 uncultured Pseudomonadota bacterium | reverse complement strand
GGGCTGGCGCGCGGGCGGGCGTCGGCGCGGGCGCGGGCTTCGCGGCGGGCGCCGCGGCAGGAGCAGGCCTCGGGGTCGCGGTGGGCGCCGCGGCAGGAGCAGGCCTCGGGGTCGCGGTGGGCGCCGGAGTCGGCGCTGGCGCGATGGCCGCCGCGTCCGGCGCGATCAGGGGCGCCGTGGCCTCCGGGGGCGGCGTCGCCAGGTCCGCAGGCGCGGGCGCCGACGACAGCGAGGCCCACAACAGCAGCCCCGCAACGCCAGCGACACCCGTCACACCTGCGCCGACCAGCGCGAGCGACAGGCCTCGTCCGGACACCGGGTCCTCCACCGGCGCGGCGGTCGCGACGCGCACGGTCTGCGAGAGCGCCGGCGGCGGCTGGCTGGGCGCGACGGGCCGGGGCTCGACCGCTGCTGCGGGCGCCGACGCGATCGACACGCTGGCGCTGTCGGTGAGCGACAGGCCAGCCTCGACGCCGAGCGGCGCCTGGGCGGCGGGCACCAGGTCCGAAGGCTCGTCGGCCTCCAGCTCGCGCATGCCCTCGTAGCCCTCCTTGGGCACCATCGTGGTCTCGGCGACCCGACGGCCGGTCCACGCGCCGGTCGACAGGTTGTCCGCGGGCCACGGGAACTCCTTCGCCCACTTGCGGAGCGCGGGGCCCGAGGCCTGGTCGGACAGCTCGAACGCGCGGTCGGCCACCTGACGCGCCGTGGGGCGGTCACCTGGCGCGTAGGCGAGCAGCTCATCGAGGAACTCGATCAGGCCCGGCGTCGGGTCCTTGATCTGCGCCAGGCGCGACGACTTCCAGGTGGCGTAGCGCTCGGGGCGCGCCGAGCGCTGCCGCAGCTCGGCCCGCTTGAGGCTCACGAAGTACAGCTCGTTGGTGAGCGCCTCGAACAGCGTGCAGCCGATCGCGAACACGTCGCGCGCCATGTCGGCGTCGTCGACGTCCATGTGCAGCACTTCCGGCGCCATGTAGGGCAGGCTGCCGATCAACACGACGTGCGACGTCGCCGTCTCGCGCTCGGGCTCCTGAGCCTTGGCGATGCCAAAGTCGAGCAGCTTGACGGTGCCGTGCGGCGTGACGCGGATGTTGGCGGGCTTGATGTCCCGGTGCACCAGCTTCATCGGCTTCCCGTCCGACGCGAGCGAGTGGTAGGCGGTGTCCAGCGCGTCCGCGACGTGACCCAGGATCTGCAGCGCCACCCGTGATGCCATGGGGCCGCCCACGTCGAGCGCGCGGGACAGATCGGCGCCCGGCACGTACTCGGTGACCAGCCCGATGCGGCCCTTGAGCAGCACCAGGTCGCGCACCTGCAGGATGACGGGGTGGTTGAGCGACGCGAGCAGGCGGCCTTCGTCCCGGAGGCGCTCGACGGGCTGGCTGCGCGGATCCAGGTTCTGGGCCAGGATCTTGACTGCGACCTCCTGGCGGATGCCGCCCGCGCTCGACATGAACGCGAGATAAACCTCACCGAAGCTGCCAGATCCGAGGAGCTGGCGCATCTCGAAGCGCAGGCGCGCGGAGTCGTTGCCGGGGGGAGAAGTCGTCACCGAGGGGCCTTATCGCGAATCGCAAGTGTCGGGTTCCCGCTGCGCGGCAGCGACCAGGGAAGCGGCCAGCGAGCGACGCACTGTGGGGCAATAGACGGAGTCGAGCCCATGTCGGCGACGCGCGCGCCGCGCTGCGTGACGGTCGTCTGACGAACCCGCGCGGCGCGCTGTCCTGGGCGACGCTAGATCCGCCGCCAGCCGTGGAGGCCGTGATGTGTGGGTTCGTGGGCATGATCTCCAGCACCCCCGTGGCCGCCCAGATTGGCCTTGGCATGCAGATGATCCAGCACCGCGGCCAGGACGCGGCGGGGATCGGCACCTGGGATGACCGCCGGGTCCACCTGGTGAAGGGCCTGGGCATGATCCCCCAAGCCGTGCCGGAGCAGGCGTGGCCGACCTTGCACGGCAACGCCGGCATCGGGCACGTGCGCTACCCCACCGCCGGCGCCGTCTCGACCGCCGAGGACGCCCAGCCGTTCCGCACCCGCTCGCCCGGCATCCTGCTCGCCCACAACGGCAACGTGACCAACGTCCCCGAGGTCACCGCCTGGCTGCGCGACCAGGGTCACGTCGTGCTGTCGTCTTGCGACGCCGAGCCCATCCTGCTCACGTTCGCCTGCGCGCTGACCAACCGCCGCCCCGCCGGTCACACCACGGAGGACGTGGTCGCCGCGGTGCGCGAGGTGCACGCCCGCGTGCGCGGCGCCTATTCGGTGGTCGCGATCGTCGAGGTGGACGGCCAGCCCACGATGGTCGCCTTCCGTGACCCCCACGCCATCCGCCCCGGCGTGTACGGGCAGTCGTCGAGCGGCGCGTGGATGGTGGCGAGCGAGTCGGTCGCGCTCGACGTGCTGGAGATCGAGAAGCGCGGCGACCTGCCCTACGGTCAGGTGGCGCTGCTGCGCGCGGGCCAGGAGCCGGTGCTGATCCCCGTCAGCGAAGGGCAGCCCCGCCACTGCGCGTTCGAGCGCATCTACTTTGCCCGCCCCGACAGCCACATGGAGGACGGCCGCATCAACCGCACGCGCTGGCTGATGGGCCGCCGCCTGGCGCGCGAGTGGCGCGAGCGCGGCCACGAGGCCGACATCGTGGTGCCAGTGCCCGACAGCAGCCGCACCGCCGCCATGGCCATGGCCGACGAGCTGCAGATCCAGCACCGCGATGGGTTCGTGAAGAACCGCTACTCCGGCCGCACCTTCATCATGCCCGACCAGGCCTCGCGCGACGCCGCGCTGCGCCTCAAGCTCAACCCGATCCGCGAGATGTTCGAGGGGCGCAAGGTGCTGCTCGTCGACGACAGCATCGTGCGCGGCAGCACCATGCGCCGCATCGTCGGCATGGTGCGCGCGCTCAAGCCTGAGTCCCTGCACATCGCGATCTTCTCGCCGCCCGTCACCCACCCGTGCTTCTACGGCATCGACATGCCGACGCGCGCCGAGCTGGTCGCCACGCAGTTCGAGGGCCAGGACCTGGAGGTGGCACTCACGACGTACTTTGGCGCCGACAGCGTCACCTTCCTCACGCAAGAGGGCACGCGCGCGGTGCTCGGCCCCAACCTGTGCGACGCGTGCTTCTCGGGCGACTACGTCGTGCCGGTCAGCGAGGCGGAGCGCAGCGCGATCGAGGCCGAGCGGCGCGCGGGCTGAGCGGGCTGAGCGGGCTGAGCGGCGCGCGCGCCGAGGTACGCGCGGGCTCGGCAGCGCGCGGGCTGAGCGGCGCGGTCGACCGCGACCCGCGCCGCGTCGACCACCCTCCGATCCACGCGAACGGGTCGCGCTACTCAGCGATCGGCAGCCAGAGCGCGACGCGGCCGTGCGAGGCCTCGACGAACCCGCAGTCGCCGCCGTGGCGCCGCGCGATCTCGCGGGCGAGCGGCAGGCCGAGCCCAAGGCCGCCGCGGTCCGGTCGGGCCGTGCTGCCGCGCGCGAGGCGGTCGAACATCGCCTCCCGATCTTCGGCCGCCACGCCCGGTCCGCCGTCGTCGACGACGTAGACCAGGCGGGCGCCGTCGCGTCGGACGTGCAGCGTCACCGGCGTGCCGCGGGCGTGGACCGACGCGTTGCGCAGCAGGTTGGCGAGCGCCGCGGTCACGAGCGCGCGGTGCACGGACACCTCACCGTCCGCCTCGATGTCGATCGCGAGCGTGCCGCCGCCGTCGCGGATCGACGCCTCCTCGCGACGCGCCGCCTCCGCCGCGATCTCTGCGCTGTGAACGCGCTCGCGGGCGTGCTCAGCATGGCCCGCGTCCACCCGCGCCAGCAGCAGCAGGCCCTCGACCAGATCGGCCAGACGCGCCACGTCCTCGCGGGTGTCGCGCAGCGTCTCCGACAGCTCCTCGGCGGAGCGCGGCCGACGCAGCGCCACGTCGATCCCGCCGAGGAGCGACGTGATCGGCGTGCGAAGCTCGTGGGCGGCCTCGGCCGTGAAGCGCGCCTGCGCGGCGAACGCGGCGTCGCGTCGGACCATCAGGTCGTCGATCGCGGTCAGCAGGTCGTGGACCTCTCGCGGGCCCTGAGGTGTGACGCGCTGCCCCTGCCCTCCCGCCATCGCGCGCTCGACGTCGTCGCGCGCGACACGCAGCGGATCGACCGCGGCGGCCAGCGCCTTGTGGAGCACGTTGGAGGAGATGAACAGGACGAGGAACGACACCAACGCGTAGGCCGCCAGGAAGGGCCCGATGGTGCGCACGAGCGTGGGCGCAGGCGAGGTGACGATGATGCGCGCGTGGTGCTCGTCGGACTCGACGGTGAGCACGAGCACGCGCAGGTCATCACGTTCGTAGAGCACCGGCCGCTCGTCGCCCTCGTCCTCGTCGTCCGTTTGCGGCGGGAGCAGCGGGTCGCCCGGCGTCGCGACGTGAACCTGGATCGGCGAGTGCCCGTGCTCGGGCTCCCAGGTGTGCGTACCGTAGGCGTTGGCGGCAGCGAACATCGCCCGGTCGATCGATCGGACCTCGCTCCCGTGAAGCAGCGAGGCGGTGCCGAGCCCCACGAGGAGCACGGCGATGACGAGCACCCACATCGAGGCTCGGACGACCCGTTCGACCAGGGTCTGCTCGGTCAACGCGGCCGGTCCTCAAGCACGTAGCCGACGCCGCGGACGGTGTGGATCAGCGGCCGTTCGAAGCCCTTGTCCACCTTGGCGCGCAGGTAGCCGATGTACACGTCGACCACGTTGGTGCCAGGGTCGTGGTGCAGGTCCCAGACGTGCTCGAGCAAGCGCGTGCGCGACAGGACGCGACCCACGTTCTCCATCAGGTAGCGCAGCAGCGAGAACTCCTGCGCGGTGAGCTGAAGGGACGAATCCGCGCGCTCCACGCGGTGCGCGTCGGGGTCCAGCGTGAGGTCTCCCACACGCAGGATGGGCGAGGCCGAGCTGCCGCGCCGCGTCACCGCCGCCATGCGGGCGAGCAGCTCGTCGAACGCGAACGGCTTGACGATGTAGTCGTCGGCGCCACCGTGAAGCCCCTCCACCCGCTCCTCCACGCGGTCGCGCGCGGTGAGGCAGATGGCCGGCGTGTGGTTTCCCTGGCGGCGCAGCTCGCGGACGAGGGCCAAGCCGTCGCCGTCGGGCAGCATCCGGTCGACGAGCAGCAGGTCGAAGTCGGCGATGCCCACGCTGGTGCGAGCGGTCGCCAGGTCACCCACGACCTGGACGACATGCCCCTCCTCGCCCAGGCCCTTGGACAGGAACCCGGCGATTTTGCGCTCGTCTTCGACGACCAGGATCCGCATCAGCGCTCACCCTCTTCTTCTTCCTCTTCCCTGGTCTCCCCGGCTTCGCCACCGCGGCCATCTCCGCCCGCGGCCTGATCGCCCGCGGCGCGGAGCTCTGGGTGGTGGATCTGACCGCCGGCCAGGCCGGTCCAACCCATGGCGCCCGACGTGGCGAGCGCGCCGACGAACACCGCGCCGGTCAGCACCGCCGGGGTGCCCTCCTCGCGCTTCCAGCCGTAGGCCAGGGCGCCGAGCGCCCCCACCGCCGTGATGACGGCGAGCACGGTCGCGGTCTCGGCGCGCTCCTCGTGCTCCTCGATCCAGCGCTCGGACACGCCGGGCATGTCCTCGATGACCTCCTCGGCCGGTTCACCGGACCGCAGCGACACGACCGCGCCCACGGCGCCGAGGGTCAGCAGCGTGGCGTACGCGAGTGACGCGCCCTTCTCGGTGCGGCGCCAAGCCGCGATGCCGATCAGGGGAAGAGACAACATCGAACCCAAGATGGGCAGATGGTTGACCATCAGGTGCAGGTGCGCGGGGTCCATCGGTTCTCTCCTTGTGGATGTCGCTCCCTAGGTGCTCGCTGCGAAGCGAAGCATGGGGATTGCATGAACATCCGATGAGAACCGGTGCACCGGTCGTGCCAGCGACGCCCTAGGGCGTGTCGGTGTCTCCCGAAAAGAGTCCGGTCGACGTGGCCTGTACACCGCTGAACCGCATGCCGACGCTCAGCGCCTCGTAGGTCTGGTCGTTGTCGTCGAAGTTCAGATCCGCCGCGGCGGCCACCGCGTTGAACATGCCCTTGCAGATGCCGCCGTCCTTGATGCTGCTAAGCAGCAGCACGCCGCAGGTGACGGCGTCCGCGCCCGAGCAGGTGCCCTGCGGGGTGTCGAGGCAGTGCTCTTCCCAGCCGTCAGGGCCGCGACCGTAGACGTCGGAGGTCAGCGCCGCGCAGCCGCACTTCTCGTTCACGACCTGATTGTAGGCCTTGAACCAGTCGTCCACCTTGATGAAGCCCGACATCTCGCCGTTGGTCAGCGTCACGCCGCCGTCCACGATCGCCACGTCCGCCGTCAGCTGCACGCGCTGCACGTCGAGGAGCACGCGCCCCCACAGCACGGGCAGCGGGATCTCGAAGTGGCCCTCCGAGGCCGTGAGCGTGCCCGCGCTGACCGCGGCGCTGCCGAAGAGGAGCTTGGGCTTGCCCGAATCGCCGTCGAAGTACTCCGGCCCGAGGAGGAATTCGCCGTCCCCGGTCGTGGCGATGTCGTACGTCGTGCCTTCCGCGGGGGCGCCGCCAAAGTAGGCGAGCTGGTAGTTGCCGCTGGTGGAGGGGATGTCGACGTGGTCGAGCAGGGGGACGTAGCGACCGACGCGGATGGCCGTGTTGATCGGGCCGACCAGGTCCACCTTGCCGTTGGAGGCGGCGGAGAGCACGGCGTCCATGGCGGCCAGCGCGTTGTCCGCGTTGTTGGTGCCGTTCTTGATGAAGTCACGGCTGATGTCGCCGAAGTCGCGGCAGCACAGGTCGTCGTGCGCCACGTCGGGGAACGAGAACGTGGTGATGAAGGTGCCGTTGTGCAGCTTGTAGTCCGCCGCCGTGGCCGGCCAGATGTCGGTGTCCGCGCCGCCGGTGGTGTCGGTGTCCTCGAACGGGTCGGCGGGGCCGCTGCACGCGCCGAGCAGGAGAACGGGGAGCACGGCCAGGAAGAACGTCGCGGGTCGCATCATCTCACCTCAATTGCCCCTTCCTACACCGTCCGAAACCGATCCGGCGACGGACTTGCAGGCGCATGACAGCAATCGGCTCAGCTTGGCGCTGCCGACACCCGGCACGCGCGGTGCAACCTGAGAACGCACCCCGGGACATGTCATGGCCACCACAATGCCCTCCCCCACCCTGCCTACTGGGCTCACTCAAGCCGACGCCGAGAAGCGACTGGCGGCGGACGGCCCCAACGAGCTGGAGGCCGAGAAAGCACGCTCGGTGTTGACGTTCCTGATCGACGCGATCAAGGAGCCCATGCTCGCGCTGCTGGTGGTGGCGGCGATCGCCTACGGGGCGCTGGGTGAGCTGGCCGAGGCCGGGACGCTGCTCGGGTGGGTGGGCGCGCTGATCGCGTTGACCGTCTACCAGGAGCGTCGGACAGAGAAAGCGGTCGCCGCGCTGCGTGATCTGACCAGCCCGCGCGCGCGGGTCGTGCGCGACGGCGTGGCGGTGCGCATCGCCGGCCGCGACGTGGTCGCGGGCGACTGTCTGCTTCTGGCGGAGGGCGACCGCGTGCCCGCCGACGGGGTGTTGATCGAGGCCAGCCACCTCCGCTGCGACGAGTCTCTGCTCACGGGCGAGTCCGTCCCCGTGGGCAAGCGCGCCGCCAAGGAGGGCGAGCTGGACGACGGACCGCCCGGCGGCGAGGACCGGCCCCACGTGTTCTCGGGGACGCTCGTGGTGTCTGGCCGCGGCACGGCGCGCGTCACCCGCACCGGCCCCCGCGCCGAGATCGGTCGGATCGGCGCCGCGCTCGCGAGCGTCGAGCCCACCCGCACGACGCTCCAGAAGGAGATCGACGGCCTGGTCCGCAAGCTCGCGATCTTCGGTGTGGGCCTCTCCTCGCTGATCGCGGCTGGGTACGGCTGGAGCCACAGCGACCCGATCGCCGGCCTGCTGGCGGGCATCTCCACGGCCATGGCGCTCCTCCCCGAGGAGCTGCCGGTCGTGTTGACCATCTTCCTGGCGCTGGGCGCGTGGCGGATCTCGGCCCACCACGTGCTGACGCGCCGCGTGGCGGCGATCGAGGCCCTGGGCGCCGCGACCGTGCTGTGCTCGGACAAGACTGGCACCCTGACGCGCAACCAGATGCGCATCACGCGGCTGGTGGCGGGCGGTCAGACCGTGAACGTGGAGGAGTCGACGAACACGCTCCCGGAGATCGCGCACGACACCCTGGAGGTGGGCATCCTCGCCAGCCAGGACGACCCGTTTGACGCCATGGAGCGCGCCTTCCACGAGCTGGGCGGTCGCGCGCTGAAGGGCACGGAGCACCTACACCCCGGGTGGACGATCGCACGCGAGTACCCGCTGTCGCCTGAGCTGCTGGCGATCAGCCACGTCTACCGCTCACCCGACGGCACCAGCTGGATCGTCGCGACCAAGGGCGCCCCTGAGGCGATCGTCGACCTGTGCCACATGGACGAGGCCTCGCACGCCATGGTGAAGGCCGACGTGATGGCGATGGCGACCGAGGGCCTGCGCGTGCTCGGCGTGGCGCGCGCCAAGTTTGAGAGCACGACCGAGCTGCCCGCCAACGCGCACGACTACACGTTTGAGTGGGTGGGCCTGGTCGGGCTCGAGGACCCCGTTCGTGAGGATGTCCCCGCGGCAGTCGCCGCGTCGCGCGGCGCCGGGATGCGCGTGGTGATGATCACCGGCGACTACCCCGAGACCGCGGTCGCGATCGCGCGCAAGGCGGGCTTGGTGATCGACCGGGTGATCTCCGGTCCCGAGCTGGAGGCGATGGACGATGACGCGCTGGCCAAGGTGATCGAACACACGTCGGTGTTCGCGCGCGCCGTGCCCACACACAAGCTGCGGCTGGTGCGCGCGCTCCAGGCCCGCGGCGAAGTGGTCGCGATGACGGGCGACGGCGTGAACGACGCGCCGGCGCTCAAGGCCGCGGACATTGGGATCGCCATGGGCGGACGCGGCACGGACGTCGCGCGCGAGGCGGCCGCGCTCGTGCTCACCGACGACGCGTTCCCAAGCTTGGTCGCGGCGATCCGTGTCGGCCGCCGCATCCAGGACAACCTGCGCAAGGCGATGGCCTTCGTGCTCGCCGTGCACGTGCCGATCGTCGGCTTGTCGGCGATCCCGGTGTTGCTGGGCTGGCCGCTGCTGCTCTCCCCGGTGCACGTGGTCTTCCTGGAGCTGCTGATCGATCCGGCGTGCTCGATCGCGTTCGAGGCGGAGCCTGAAGAGCCCGACATCCTGGACCGTCCGCCGCGCCGCAAGGGCGAGCCGATGTTCGACCGCCGCATGGTGATCGTGTCGCTGCTCCAGGGCCTGACGGTGCTGGCCGTCAGCCTGTTCGCGCACACCTGGGAGCTGCGCACCGGGGGCACCGAGGACGCCGCACGCGCCGCCGCGTTCGCGTCCTTGATCGCCGGTAACATCGGCTTGATCGCCGTGAACCGCTCGTGGACGCGCACCGCCTTCGGCTCGCTCGGGCAGCCGAACAAGGCCGCGTGGGCGGTGATGATCGGCGCGGCGATCGGCATCGTCGCCATCCTGGAGATCGGGCCGGTGCGGGACCTGTTCAAGCTGGCGTGGCCGAACACCACCGTCCTGCTCGGCTCGGTCACCGCCGCGATCGGCTCGCTCGGCTGGTTCGAGATCCTCAAGCTGGTCCGCCCCGTGTGGATCGCCGAGGCGCGTCGGCCGACGGTCTAGGGCGTCGGCGGCGCCTTGCGCTCGCGCACGGTGTTCCCAATCACGGGGCCCACAGTCTCGATCCACAGCTTGCGACCGGCGTCGTTGAGGTGGCAATGGTCGCCGAGCAGCGTCTCACCGGCGACGTGGTGCGGCTCGCGCGCCTTCACGACGGCGAGCACGTCGACCATCGGCACGGCCTCGCTGGCCGCCACGTTGAGGATGACCCCGTTCTCCGCAGAGGTGGCCTGGAGGTGGCCGAACTTCACCAGCTCCTCGTCGGCCAAGCGCGCAGCATCTTCGTACAGGCCCTGCTGCTGGAGGCGGACGAACTCGGCGATGCGGGACTTGTCGGTCTCCACAGGCCAGGCAGGCGCGTAAAAGTTGCCCGGCAGCGTGCACAGCAGCACGTCCACGCCCTTCAGACGCGCATGGGAGACGATCGCACGGAGGTTCGCGTCAAAGGTGGCAAAGCGCTGATCTGGGGTCTTGATCTCGTCGTCGGCGACCGGCGCGAGGTCCGACGCGCTGACCACGTGTCCACCTGCCGGAGCCGCGTCTCTAGGGCCGTCAGGCCCGGCGATCGGCGTCGTCTGCGCGCCGGGGCCGACCGTCGGCAGCGCGCGGGCCGCCTTGAGCCGGGCTAGGCGCCACGCGTCCACCTGGCGCTGCACCAGCTGCAGCGCCGCGGAGGCATGGATCACCGCGTCCAGGCCGTGGCCACCCTGCGCCGCGACCAGGTTGACCATGTCATCGGCGTACTCGTTGTGCCCGCTGTAGACGACGATCACGTCCAGGTCGTTGGGGAGCAGCGCGTCGACGATCCGCAGATCCCCCGCGCTCCCCTGACTGTTCGCGCCCCCGCCGATCAGCTCGATCGCGCTTGGGTCTACGCCCGCGGCGCGGGCGATCGTCGAGAGCAGGCCTAGGTCGCGCTCGCCGTACATCTGGTACATCGACGAGCCACCGACGAGCAGCACGCGGAACGTGCCGGGCGCCTTGTGCACGGCAAAGCGCTGGGGGCGAATCACCGGGTCGGGCCCGGACGGCTCGCCCAAGCGCGGGTTGGTGATGACAAAGCCCGGATCGGACGGATCGGGGATGAACGGCTCCACCTCGTTGAACGGCAGGTAGACCGGCGGCGACGCGCCCAGCACCACCCGAGACACCGCCTCCGCCACGCCGCAGAACAGCAGCAGCGTCAGCAGGGCGAACATGACCTTCTGCCCGCCGGACAGGGGCGGCGTCGGATCCGCGTGGGGGGGGGTCGGGCTCATGGCAACTCCGCGATCCGCGCGTATCCACGCATGCTGCACGGCGCCGCACGCGCTCGGGGCCGAGCCCTGCGCGGTTGGGCTAGCCAAGCGACGCGGGATCATGCAAAGGTTAAGCGTTGTATGCCGCTCCATGTCCGCGCCGGAGGTTCCTTTGACCCGTTCGATCTTCGCACTGCTGCTGTTGGCCGCGTGCAACTCCGGCAATCTGCCGCCCGGTGAGACGGGCCTGGACGTCACCAACGTCGACGACAGCGACACGATCGACACCGATCGCCCTGACACGGACGTCGCCCCCGACACGGACGACACGTCCGTCGCGGTCGGCGACACGGCGTTTGAGTCCGACACGGACCTGGAAGACACCGACCCGGGCGACACCGACTCCGGCGTGATCGTCGATCCGGACTTCGACCTGGACGGCTACCCGGCGTCCACCGACTGCGACGACACCGACAGCGCAGTGCACCCCAACGCGCAGGAGACGTGCAACCAGAAGGACGACGACTGCGACACCCTGAAGGACGAAGGCACGAACGACGGGCTGAGCTACCACCGCGACCTGGACGGCGACACCTACGGCAGCCCCTCGTTCACCACGCGCGGCTGCGGCGCGCCTGCCGGCTACGTGCTCGACGGCACCGACTGCAATGACAGCGTGGTGACCACGCACCCGGGCGCGGATGAGACCTGCAACGGCGTCGACGACAACTGCTTCGGCGGCGTCGACGAGGACCCGACCGACGGCAACACGTACTACCTGGACAACGACAACGACAACTTCGGCGACCCGAGCTTGTCCGTCGTCGCGTGCCAGGCTCCCCGCGGCTACGCCGACCTAGGCACCGACTGTGACGACACCCTCGCGGCAGTCCACCCCGGCGTGGTTGAGGTCTGCAACCTCCGCGACGACAACTGCGTCAACGGCGTCGATGAGGGCGTGAAGTCCACGTTCTACCTGGACGGCGACTTCGACAACTACGGCGACCCGTCCAACAGCACCCAGGCCTGTACGGTCCCTGCCGGCTACGTCGCCGACAAGACCGACTGCAATGACTCGGTCGACACCACGCACCCCGGCGCCATCGAGCTGTGCAACGGCGTCGACGACAACTGCGTCGGCGGCATCGACGAAGGCGTGAAGCTCACGTTCTACGCAGACGCAGACCGCGACACCTACGGCAACGCGGCGGTCCACCAGCTCGGCTGCGTCGCGCCGTTCGGCTACGTCACCGACAACACCGACTGCAACGACACCGTGGACTTCATCCACCCTGAAGCGCCCGAGACCAACTGCACGGACCCGGTCGACTACAACTGCGACGGCTCCACCGGCTACGCGGACGCGGACAGCGACGGCGTCCCCGCCTGCGAAGACTGTGACGACCACGCGGTGGCCGTGTTCCCGGGCGCCACCGAGTCGTGCAACGGCGTCGACGACAACTGCGACACCGTGATCGACGAGGGCCTGACGACGGTCTTCTACGCGGACGCGGACGACGACACCTACGGTGACGCGGGCTCGTCCACGGACGCCTGCACCCTGCCCGCCGGCTACGCGACGAACGCCACCGACTGCGACGACACCCGCTCCACGGTGCACCCCAACGCCACCGAGGTCTGCAACCTCCGCGACGACAACTGCACCAACGGCATCGACGAGGGCGTGAAGCTCACCTTCCACCCGGACGCCGACAGCGACCTCTACGGCAGCCTGACCGGCGCGGTCCAGGCCTGCGCCGAGCCCCAGGGCTACGTCGCGGACAGCACCGACTGCAACGACAACGCCTCCGCGGTGCACCCGTTCGCCACCGAGCTGTGCAACGGGGTGGACGACAACTGCACCAACGGCATCGACGAGGGCGTGAAGACCACGTTCTACGCGGACGTCGACGCCGACACCTACGGCGACGCCACGTCCACGGCCTCCGCCTGCACGGTGCCCAACGGCTACGTCGCCACCGGCACCGACTGCGACGACACCCGCTCCATCGTGCACCCCGGCGCGGCCGAGGTCTGTGACGGGCTGGACAACAACTGCGTCAACGGCGTCGACGAGGGCGTGAAGCTGTCGTTCTACGAGGACGTCGACGGCGACAACTACGGCGACGTGGCGTCCCCCGGTGAGGCCTGCACGCTGCCCGAGGGCTCCTCCCTCGACGGCACCGACTGCGACGACACCGTCTTCACCACGCACCCCAACGCGCTTGAGGCGTGCAACGGCACGGACGACGACTGCGACACGCTCATCGACGAAGGCGTGAAGACCACGTTCTACGCCGACACCGACCACGACACCTACGGCAACACGATCTTCACGGTTGACGCGTGCACGGCGCCTCCAAACTACGTCCTCGATCACACCGACTGCAACGACTCGGTCGCGACCATCCACCCGAACGCCACCGAGACCTGCAACGGCGTCGACGACGACTGCAGCCTGACGGCGGACGACCACATCGCGCCGGCGGACGTGCCCGCCGCCAACAAGCAGGCCGGCGTGTGCGTTGGCGCGAAGAAGGTCTGCGACGGCGTGAACGGCTTCGTCGAGCCCAACTACGCGTCCATCGCCTCCTACGAGGCCGTCGAGGTGTCCTGCGACACCAAGGACAACGACTGCGACAGCGCGATCGACGAGGGCGTGAAGTCCACGTTCTACGCGGACGTGGACGCAGACACGTACGGCGACGCGTCGGCCAGCCAGCAGGCGTGCACCAAGCCAGTGGGCACCGTCACCGACCACACGGACTGCGACGACACGCGCGCCTTCGTGCACCCCGGCGCGGCCGAGGTCTGTGACGGGCTGGACAACAACTGCGTCAACGGCGTCGACGAGAACGCCACCGACGCGACCAGCTACTACGTGGACGCGGACGGCGACGGCTACGGTGAGGGCACCGCCACCCCGTCCTGCTCGGTGGTCGAGGGCCAGGTCACGCTCAACGGCGACTGCGACGACTCGGACACGCGCGTCTACCCGGGCGCCTACGAGCTGTGTGACGGCCAGAAGAACGACTGCGACGCCCCGGCTTGGACGGGCACGGACGAGGACGGCCTGGTGTCCGTCGAGGACATCAATGGCAACTGGTACGACGACACCACGCTCTTCACCGGCGTGTACGACCTGCCCCAGGGCACGCTGCACATCTGCAAGGGCACCTACAACGTGGAGCTCTCCTCGAACCCGGTCGGCGTGACGCTCGTGAAGGGCGAAGGCTCTGCGGCGGACATCGTGCTGAGTGGCGCCTCCACGCATCGCGTGGTCAACGCGTTCCTCGGCGACGTCCGGCTGTCCACGCTGACCGTCGATGGCGGCTACAGCGAGGGCGCGGGCGGCTGCGTCTACGTGGACGGCGGTAAGTTCACCGCGACGGGCGTGGTGATCACCCACTGCGAGGCCGTCGACTCCGGCGGCGCCATCTACGTCAGCTCGACCGGCATCGGCACCCTCGTGGACACCGACGTCACCTGGTCCACCACCGCAGGCGGCACGGGCGGCGGCGGCGGCGGCATCGCCACCATCGGCGACCTGTCGGTCACCCGAGGGGTCAACGGCAACAACTATGCTCAGTACGGCCACGGCGGCGGCGTGCTCGCCTCGTCTGGCACAGTCACCCTCAACTCGGTGACCTTCGATAGCAACGGCTCGTACGTCGGCGGCGGCCTCGCGCTGACGACGAACGCCGCGGCCACGCTGGAAGGGCTGACCATGACCGGAAACGTCGCGGCGATCTCGGGTGGCGGCGTCTACTCCTCGACGACCACGTCCTACTCCATCGTCGACTCGTCGTTCGACGGCAACACCACCCTAGGCGACGGCGGCGGCCTGAGCTTTGAGGGCGGCACCGCCACGCTCACCCGCGTGACCGTCGTGAGAGGCGCCGCGGAGGTCCACGGCGGCGGCATCGCCTCCTACCAGGCCGATCTCACGCTCACGGGCTGCTCCGTGCAGGACAACTCGTCGGGCTCGGTCGGCGGCGGCGTCTGGGCGGACCACTCGCTGTTCTCCTCGCTCGACAGCTCGTTCGACTCGAACGTGGTCCAGGCGGACGGCGGTCGCGGCGGCGGTCTGTACCTCAACCACACCACCACCGCGCTGACGGGCGGCTCGGTGTCGATGAATTGGTCGCTCGACAAGTTCGGGATCATGAGCCCCGCCTCGCTCGGCGGCGGCCTGTACATCCTCGACTCGGCGGTCCGCTTGGCCTACACCACCGTGGACTCCAACCTGGCGGGCGCGGGCGGCGCCGTGTGGATGCACAACAACGTGGGCGGGGTCGAGCTTGAGCTGGCCGGCACCACCGCGGTGACGAACAACTACGCCTTCCAGGGCGGCGCCGTGTACGTCGACGCGGGCATGGCCCGGTGCGGCACCACGCTGGACGACGCCGCGTCCATCACCTCCAACACGACCGACGACCCGAACACGGGCGCGGGCGTGTTCTTGAATGGCGCGCTCGCCGACTTCAACTTGCTCCAGTGCGACATGGGCCCGTCAGGCGACCCGACCGACAACATGTCGGGCGGCTACGTCAACCAGGACGTGACCACCGCCGCGGGGACGTTCGGCTTCGGGACCAGCGCGGTCGACACCTGCAACGGCGCGCTCGGCTGCGGCCTCCCGTAGTCGACGACGGGCCGGCCTTCGGGTCGGCCCGCTCCCCTACCCCGTGACGCACGGCCCGCGATGAGCGCCAGGGCCGAGCGACCGAGCGGCGGAGGACTAGAAGATGTCGAGCTTGCGGCCGTCCGGACGGCGCAGCTCGGCGGCGCTCGCCTCGTCGCGGGTGACCGGCGTGTCGGACGCCATCACCACCTCGCGCAGGAAGATCTCCAGCGAGCGGCTGACCGTGCGGCCTTCCGGCGTGTCGGTGCGGGAGGACCAGAACTCGAGCAGCGCCGCGCGGCGGGCCGCCGGGTCGATGATCGGCTTGCCGCCGTCGAGCGACTCGCCCATGTTCCACAGGGCCTCAAGGCGCGTGGGCAGCTCGCTGATGTACTTGGAGAAGTACGCGTGCTGCAGCACCTCTCGGTAGTGGAGCACGTCGTCATGGATGGCGGCGCGCACCTCGGCCTGCACCGCGGCGACCTTCTCCTTGCCGGGGAACGGCGTGGACGAGAGGCCCTGGTTGCCGCCGTGGTAGCCGTCGTCGGTGGCGCGGTTGTAGTTGTAGGTGCCTCCCGACTCCGACGGCGCCGGGAAGGCGATCGCCGGGATGCTGAAGTCGAGGTCACCCGACGCGCGCAGCGTGGCCTTGCCCATCCAGCCTTCGGGGCCGCGGAAGATGATCCGCCCGTCCCTGGCGCGGCGAGACTTCCAGCCGAGCTTCTCGAGCTTGCGCACCACGTTGTCGCGCGCGTCCGCCAGGGCGGCGCCGACGACCGTGATGTTGATGTAGTCGGGCTGCCCGTCGCCGTCGGCGTCCTCGGGGATGTCCTCCAACACCACGTCGGGGCCAGGCTCAGCGACGCTGGCCACGGGGGGCGCCGTCGCGCCCGGGTCCTGCGCGAGCGCGCTCGCCACGAACCACATCCAGAACAGGCTCACCGGCCCTCCGTCAGCCACGGCGCCATGAGCTGACGGAAGTCGTCGGTCCACGGGGTCGGGCGGTTGGTCACAGGATCCACGCGCACCACGGTGCGGGTCGACGTCGCGAGGTCGGTGTCCTCGTCCATCGGCATCATCCGAAACCCGAAGGTCAACGACGATGTTCCAAGCTTCTCCACCCAGACCCGGACCCGCACGTGACCCACGCCGCGCATGGGGCGGTCGTAGTTGACGTGGTTGGACCGAACGAAGTGGTAGCGATCGGGGCTGTCTTGCAGGCCGCCGAACCCCATCAGCGCCCAGAAGGCGCCGAGCGTACGCTCGAAGAGCAGGAGGTAGCGGGCGTTGTGAAGGATGCCGTACGGGTCTAGGTCGTCGAAGTAGACGCCGTGCACGGCTTCGTGAAAGCGGGTCACCGGAGCCTCGCAGGGCGTCCTGGTAACGCGCCAGGCCCTTCCGCGGACCTAGGCGCCACGATCAGGCGGACGCCGCCGCGCGGACCAGCTGTCTGAGCACGTCGACCGACTGGGCGCCCACCACGCCCTTGCCGCCCGCCACGTAGGTCGGCACGCTGGAGACGCCGATCTCGCGCGAGGTGGCCTGATCGCGCGCGACCGCTTCGGCGGCCTTGCCCTCGACGATCGCGGCGCGCGCGGCGACCGGGTCGAGCCCGACCGAGGCCGCGATCTCTGCCAGCACGTCCAGATCGTAGATGTTGCGATCGTCGACCTGGTAGGCGCGGAACAGGGCGTCGTGGATGGCCTCACCCGCGCCCTGCGCCTCGCCCCACACCGCGAGCTGCTGCGCGCGCAGGGTGTTGTAGGCCATGCGGTCCGGGGCGGTGTTCCACTCCAGGCCCTCGCGGTCCATCAGCGCGGCCAGACGCGCGGTGGCCTCGCGCACATCGTAGCCGCGGCTCTTCAGGTACGGCCCGAGCTCCCGGCCTTCGGCGGGCGAGTCGGCCGACAGCTGGTAGTGCACCGTCTTGATGGTGATCGGCTGCTCGGCCCCCACCTGCTTCAGGCGCGCGCGGCCCAGGTAGCACCAGGGGCAGGCGTAGTCGGTGAACAGCTGGACGACAACGGGCTCAGACATGGGCACTCCGGTCCGGCTGCCTCGCCGGATCCTCGCCCTGGTGCAAGCGTGGCGTCGTCAATCCACGTCGCGGAGGGCCCGACGCTGGCTCACCTGTCGGCTGTCGGCGCAGGCCAGGCGCCACGGCGCAGCGCGGTCGTCCGGCGACGCGTAGTCGATCCCCACGCGCGGACCGGCGAGCACGCGCGCCGGCGCGGGACCCGGGCGCAGCTCGAGCCCGCCCGCCTCACCGAGGTCATGGTGGCTCCAGGCCGGGTGCAGATCGAGGGCGGCGCCCACCTTGCCGGGGCCGGCCAGGTCGAGCTTGCCGCCGCGTCGGGCGAGCACGATGTCTTCCCCAGCGAGCACGTCCGCCCCGCGGATCAGGACGGCGGCGCCCTCGCCCACCCCGCCAGTCACGACGTTGAGCATCGCGTGGATCCCGTAGCACCGGTACACGTAGGCCCGGCCCGCGGGGCCCCACATCGGCTCGTTGCGCGGCGTCCGGCCCATTCGGCAGTGGTTCGCGGTGTCGTCAGGCCAGCGGTAGGCCTCGACCTCGGTGATCCGCAGGACTACGTCGTCCCGCACGAGCAGGCAGCCCAGCAGCCGACGCGCCGCGATCAGCGCGTCGACGGCGAGGTCTTCCGGCCGAAGCCGATCAAGGCGTCGGGGCATCGCCGTAGAGCAGCGCGGTCAGCTCGTCGCGGTAGCGCTTGGTCCGCACCTCGACGCCCGGCGCGGGCGCCGGCATCTCCTTGAGCAGCGCGTCCACGAACGCGACCGCCTCGGGCTTGCGGTTCAGGAGCAGCAGGGCCTGCACCTTCACCTTGGCGGCGGTGAGCTTGTTGTCGCCCCACGCGGTGTCGAACGCGCGATCGGCGGCGGCGAGCGCCTCGTCGGCGTGACCCTGACGGAGCTGGGCGCGCGCCAGGTAGGTGTGGAAGGTGGGCTCGTCCGGAAACGTGTCGCGGGCGGACTCCAGCAGCTTGATCGCGTCGTCCGGGCGGCCAGACAGCTCGGTCAGCAGCGACAGCCAGTCGAAGTGGCCCTTGTCGTGGTTGGGGTCGCCCGTGAGCTGGGTGCGGACGAGCGCGGCGGCCGAGCCGTAGAGCATGCGCTTCTCGGCGTCGTCGCGGGCAAAGTCCGCGGCGGCGTAGAGCAGGTCCGCGGCGTCGAGCGCGCGGGCCGTGGCCAGATCGGCGCGGATGGCGCCCAGGACCGCGTCGCGGCCCTCGGGGGTCTTGCCCAGGTCGCCCACGTTCCCCACCCAGTCGAGCGCGTGGCCCGGGGCGCGGGTGGCCAGCCACTGCGCGTCGTCCAGGTTGGGCGTCAGGTGCATGCGGGTGAGACGAAAGGTGGCCAGCTCAGGCTGCGCGGCGGCGGCCTTGAGGTACTCGGCGGCGGCGGCGTCGCGGCCCTCCTGCACGGAGCGCCAAGCCAGGCCCGCGGCCTCCTCCGGCGTGGGGTCGCCGGGCTTGTGGGCGTAGCGACCGGTCGCCACGGCGTCGAGCCAGGTGATGGTGTCGTCCGGACCGCGGTAGCCGACCTGCCGCCCGAGCTCCCGACCGGTCGCGTCAATGGCGACCAGCGTGGGGTAGCCGCCGACGGCGTACTGGTCCTTGAGGTCCCAGGAGCTGGGGTCGTCCACGTCCATACGCGCCATGACAAACGCGTCGACCACGGACGCGCGCGGCGTGGCGCGGAAGACCTCGACGTCCATCAGCTGGCAGGGCGGGCACCAGACCGCGCCAAAGTCGAGGAGGATCGGCAGGTTGCGGGCCTTGGCCTGCTCCACCGCCGACGTGAACACCCGGCTGGCGTCGGCCTGCGCGGGGAAGCCCTGGTCGTCGTCCGTGACCGCCGAGCCAATGACCAGCGCGGCCGTGCCGCGACGCCGGGTGTCGAGCGCGCCCGACACCACGACCTCAGCCAGGCGGCAGCGCGATCCGCCGTCTTCGCAGAACGAGACCTTGAGCGTGCCCTGGAGCGGCAGACCGCGGACCGCGCCCACCGGCACGCCGGCCGCTAGGTCGCTGCCAAAGCCGGTCAGCGTGACGTTGCGCGTGCCGATGGCGAGGCTGACGTCAAACGGGGCTTCCGGGGCGACGTGCTCGCCCTCGGGAGCGCGGATGAACAGGCGGCCATCGTCGCCTTTCCAGG
Organism: uncultured Pseudomonadota bacterium; assembly: GCA_903861005.1. Lineage (GTDB taxonomy): Bacteria > Myxococcota_A > UBA796 > UBA796 > CAIOSP01. Next base: position 3,215 of record CAIOSP010000024.1, on the reverse strand, counting down.
TCACGTTCACCGCGGGATCCGCTGCCCAAGCCGACACCGACAACCACAAGAGCCACACGACGACACCTCCACGAACCCTCGTATGCAACCCGGGCGCCAACGTCGCGCACGTGGCGAGTTGTGACGCCGTGGATCGCGGGATAGCCGCCGCGGAACTTTGAGAGGTACACCGTGCGACTCCCTCTGATCCTCGCGACCGCGCTGCTCTTCGCATGCCCTGCTCCCCCCCCGGCTGACCCTGGCGCGTGGAACGCGGGCGGCAAGGTCCTCGTCAACGTCGACGGTGAGGAGGTCACGGACGCCATGCTGCGCGCCGCGCTCGCCCGCTTCCGTCCGGAAGACATCGACCAGATCGTCAAGGGCGGCCAAGGCGCCGACATCCTCAACAAGATGGCCCGCGCTCAGGCGCTGTACCACCGCGCCCTGGCCCAGAAGCTCCAGGACGACCCCGAGATCAAGGCTCGCCTGATCATGGCGCAGCGCGACGTCCTCATGCAGGCCATGATCGACCGCGTCTCCAAGGAAGCCACCACCGACGCCGCCATCCAGAAGGCCTACGACGACCACAAGGTCCAGTACGCCGCCCAGGGCGCCAAGGTCCGCGTGATCTTCCTCAAGGACCTCGCGACGGCGGAGACCGTCAAGGCGCAGCTCGCCGCGGGCGCGGACTTCGGCAAGGTCGCCGCCGACGTCTCGCTCGACAAGAACACCGGCGCCAAGGGCGGCGAGGTCGGCTGGGTCACCAAGGGCCAGCTCCAGCCCTTCATCGACACCGCGCTGTTCGCCTCGGACGTCACCGGCCTGATCGGGCCGCTGACCGCCGAGAACGGCAGCGTGCTGATCGACGTCGAGGCCCGCCGCGACTCCACCCCGCTCGACGAAGTCCGCGACCAGCTCAAGGAGCAGGTCAAGAACGAGGCGGTCGAGGCCTACATCACGGCGCTCGACACCGACGTGAAGCTGGACTGGAAGGACGGCAACGCCCCGACGCTCGAGGACCTCCTCAAGCCCGCGGACGCCGCCGCCGCCACGCCCGCCGAGGGTGAGCCCGCGGCCCCGGCCGCGCCGACCGCTCCCGCCGAGCCCGCCGCCCCGGCCGCGCCGGAAGCCCCCGCGGTGCCCCCCGCGGCGCCCCCCCAGTAGTCGTCATGGCCGAGCGCGGTTGGGTGATCGTGCTCGGCGTGTCGTCGGGCTTCGGCGCCGCAGCCGCGCGCGCCTACGCCGCCGCCGGGCACCCCATCCTTGGGGTGCACTTTGATCTGCGCGCCACGCTGCCGCGCGCAGACGCGGTGCGCGCGGAGCTTGAGGCCCTGGGCATCCCCGTCGTCTTCTTCAACGGCAACGCGGCCGACCCGGCCCGCCGCGCCGAGGCGCTCGACGCGCTCCAGGCCGCTGCCCCGGACGCCACCGTGGCCGTGCTCCTGCACAGCCTGGCGTTCGGCACGCTCAAGCCGTTCGTCGGCGACAAGGACGCCCGCATGGACGCCCGGTCGCTGGCGATGACGCTCGACGTCATGGCCCACAGCCTGGTCGCCTGGACCCAGGAGCTGCTCGACCGCGGCCTGCTGGTCCGAGGCGGCCGCGTGTTCGCCATGACCAGCAGCGGCTCGATCGTCGCGTTCCCGTCGTACGGCGCGGTGAGCGCGGCCAAGTCCGCCCTGGAGTCACACGTCCGACAGCTGGCGGTCGAGCTGGCCCCGGCGGGCGTCACGGTCAACGCGATCATGGCGGGCCTGTGCCACACCCCGGCGCTGGAGAAGATCCCGGGCTGGGAGGCGCTCGCGGCGACGGCCGCCGCCCGCAACCCGTCGGGCCGCCTCACCACGCCCGAGGACGTCGCCGCCTGCTTGGTGGCGCTGTCGGGCCCCGGCACGGCCTGGATGACGGGCAACGTGATCCGGGTGGACGGCGGCGAGACCATCACGGCCTGACCGGTCGTGGTTATGGGTGCCGGTCGGAGGCGATCTTGTCCGCCCCAGTCTACCTGGACGCCAACGCCACCACGCCGTGCGACCGCTCGGTCGTCGACGCCATGCTGCCGTACTTCACGGAGCACTTCGGGAACCCGTCGTCCAAGGTCCACAGCTACGGCATGCGGGCCGGGGCGGCGGTCGACCTGGCGCGCGAGCAGGTGGCGGCGCTGATCGGCGCTGAGCCTCGCGAGATCGTGTTCACCAGCGGCGCGACCGAGTCGAACAACCTGGCCATCCTGGGGCTTCTGGACGCGAGCGGCGCCACCACCGGACAGATCGTCACCGGCGCCACCGAACACCACGCGGTGCTCGACCCGATCGCCTCGCTGGCCGCCCGGGGCGTGGGCGCCATCCTGCTCAAGCCCGGCCCCGACGGCCGCATCGACCCCGACGCCGTCGCTGCGGCGCTGACGCCCGACACCCGGCTGGTGTCGATCATGGCCGCGAACAACGAGATCGGCGCCGTGTCCGACATCGCGGCGCTCGGCGCGGTCTGCCGCGAGCGCGGCGTGCTCTTCCACACCGACGCCGCGCAGGCCGTGGGCAAGCTGCCCATCGACGTGCGGACGTTCCCGGTCGACATGCTGTCGCTCACCGCCCACAAGCTCTATGGGCCCAAGGGCGTGGGCGCGCTCTGGATCCGCGGTCGCGGGCGGCCCAGGGTTTCGGTCTCTCCCCGTCAATTTGGCGGCGGCCAGGAGGGCGGGCTGCGCAGCGGCACCCTGCCCGTGCCCGGGATCGTCGGCCTGGGCGCGGCGGCCGTGCTGGCGGCCAAGGACCTCCAGTCGGGCGAGCTCGACCGGCAGCGCGGCCTGTGCGACCGCCTGTGGGCCGGGATCTCCTCGCTCGCAGACGTTCAGGTGAACGGGTCGATGACCGCGCGCCTGCCGAACAACCTGCATGTCTCGTTCGCCGGCGTGCGCGCGGCCGACCTCATCCTGGCGCTGCGGCACGACGTCGCCTGCTCCGCCGGATCGGCGTGCAGCACCGGCAGCCGAACGCCGTCCCACGTCCTGACCGCGCTCGGCCTGCCGGAAGACCTCGCGTTTTCGTGCCTGCGGTTCGGGATCAGCCGGTCCACGACCGACGCCGACATCGACCGGGCCGTGATCGCAGTCAAGAACGCTGTAGGACGGCTGCGCTCGTCGGATCCGATCGGTTAAGGGGGGCCCGTTCCGCTTGAATCAAGTCCGGAACGGTGTCGTTGGTCGCGATCCACGCGACGGGCCTTGCGAGCACCGT
>CAIOSP010000023.1 GCA_903861005.1 uncultured Pseudomonadota bacterium | reverse complement strand
AGTCCGCCAGCGACGAAGACATCGACCACCTCCGAGGTGGCCAGAGTATGATCCGCCAGATCGGCGCCGGTTGCCAAGACACCGCCAAGCCGGGAAAGCTCAGCTTGGCCGATCCTCAGCGCCCTATCTGATCGGCATTGGGCCTAGCGCAGGTACTGGCCGCGCGTCAGGCGGTCGCGGACGCGCTCGAACTGGCGACGCTTGTACTTGGAGTGCGCGTTGTCGCCCTCCTCGTTGTCCTTGGCGGTCTGCTCGTCGACCAACTGGAATTCAACCGTCACGTAGACGGTGCGACCGAGCAGCAGCGGGTCCTGGTCCGGGAGCTTGTCGGGCGGCAGCGCGATCGGGATGTCGGTGACGAAGTTGATCATCCGGTAGTTTCGACCGGAGAACTCGTTGGTCGGCGTGTCGGCCCGGACGGGGTCGTCGACGAGCGCCTGGAGCTGCTCGCGCTCTTCGGGCGTCAGCGCGTCGGCGAGCGCGCGCGGGTCCAGCAGGTTGTTCCGGCTCTGGCCGGGGATGATCTGGTTGTACGGAAAGACCTCACGCACCAGCCAGGACAGCGCCGCGACGACGTCCGTCTCTTGCGGCACGATCACGCGGTAGCGCAGCTTGTCGAAGATGCGGGCCGCGACGTCGTCACGCTTGGAGAGCAGCTTGCTGATCACCGACATGCGCGACTTTCGGTTGCCGTGGAAGGCGACGAGCGGCACGCCGCTGCGCCGCATGCGATCGGCGGCGTTCGCGACCAAGGCGTGCGCCGCGTCCTGCAGCTCCTGGTCGGAGATCGACAGGTGCTGGCGCAGATCCGCGGCCTCCAGGTGCTGCAGCACGTGCATCAGCTTGAGGATCATGCAGGACAGGACCTGCGTGCGGCGGAACCCCTGAGCGTTGGACGCCCACAGGAAGATGTCGCGGACGTCCTCGACCTCGCGCAGCTTGGGCGGGATGCGGAGCTGCAGGTACTCCTCGACGTAGGAGGCGGCCTCGTCGAAGAGGTAACGAAGGCGGGCCTGATCCTGCGGATCGTCGGGGTCCATCAGGTGGAGTCGGAGCAGTCGGTCCACCGACGCGAGGTCGGCGAACGCGGCCTTGTGCCAGTCGACCACCGAGCCGCCCGCCAGCAGGACGCGCAGGGCCTCGACGTCTTCGAGCGACAACCGCAGCGGCTCCATGCTGCGCGAGATCGACGTGTCCAACTCCAGGATGTCGCGGCGCAAGGCCCCTCCGTGCGGCCCGGGTATCGCGTCGGGGCCTCCGGCGCGCTAGTCCCGGCCCCGGAGGACGCTTGCGTCAGGCCTCTCGTCGGATTGACTCCTCGCGCACGGGTCGCGTCGTCGCCACGCTCGGCCGCCGGGTGATGGTGCGTGACGCCGACGGCGATCGCGCGTGTTTCCTGTCCGGTCACCGCGCGGTGATCGGCGATCAGGTTCGTTGGGAAGAAGCTCGCGGTGAAGGCGGCAAGATCTGCGATGTCTTGCCCCGTGAGCGTACCCTCACTCGCCAGGAGATGGACGGCCGCGAGCACGTGCTGGCGTCCAACCTAGGCGGCCTGCTGATCGTCGCGGCCACCATGCAGCCACCTTACCGCCCTGGCCTCATCGATCGGTACTGGATCGCCGGGTCTTCGTCTGGCCTTGAGGTCGGGCTGGTGATCACGAAGGGCGACCTTGGTGTCACCGACGAGATCGAGGCGGACCTGGCGTGGCGCGCGGAGCACGGCCTCCAGGTCATCCGCTGCACGCCCACCGACGGCGAGGGCGTGGACGACGTGCGCGAGTTCTTGCGCGAGCACGGCGAGGTGGGCCCTTGGGCGCTCGTGGGGCACTCAGGCGTGGGCAAGACGCGGCTGATGCAGACCTTGCTGCCGGACATCGACGTCGGTCCGATCGGCGAGATCAGCGAGTTCTGGGAGCAGGGGAAGCACACGACCACCGGCTCGCGGATCTTTGAGGTCGAGCCCGGCGTGGAGCTGGCCGACTCGCCTGGCATCCGCACCTTCCTCCCTGGCGGCCTGGACCCCAAGCTCGCCCGCGATCACTTCCCCGGCATGGGCCCGCTGCCTTGTAAGTACCGCGACTGCCTGCACCGCCCGGGCGAGGCCGGCTGCGTCGCCGAGGCGCAGATCGCACCAGACGTGCTCACCCGATACCGACGCCTGCTCGACGAGGTGGTCGGGCTCACCGAGAGGATGCGCCCATGATCCGTCGCGCGAAGTCGCTGTCCCTGCTGGTCACGCTCGCCTCCTGTACCTCCAAGGACGAGCCCATCACGGACACCGACGCGGCGCCGCACGTGGTCGACCCGGTCGCCGCAGCCAAGGCGTTCAAGCTCTACTACCGGGAGCGCACCGAGCGGGTGCTGGTGTCCTTCGAGCGGTTTGGCACCTTCGGCGACGCGAGCTTTGGCGTGGTCAACGGTCGCGCCGACATCGCGCACACTGGCAACGACTGGGAGATCCTGCCTGGCCCGCACGACAACAACCTGATCGGCACGTCGGTTCAGTCGCTGTGGACCGCCTACAAGGTGTTTGGTGGGCGGCCGCTCGAGCTCGCGCTGATCCGACACTTCCAGGGGCTGGCGTGGCAGGAGTCGGTGGGGGGCATCCCCGGCATGACCGCGCGTGAGGCGCTGCCCGGTTGGACGCGCGTGATCGACGGCTCGGCCGGTACGCAGACCCACAGTCGTGACGGCGCGCCGATCTCACGCCCGGCGCCCGGCGTCGACATCACGGACGAGGTGCTCGCCACCTTCTTCGCGGACGGCACGTGGACCTACCGTGAGGATCCGAACGAGACCTTCTTCAGCCACATGCCGATCGCGGACCTGGAGACCTACGCGATCACGATGAGCTTCCCCGACCCGCGCTTCCTGCGCGTCAGCGACTGCTGCTCCTCCTTCATTCGTGTGCCAGACGGGCGCCCTTGGGAGGGGGCGTTCTGGGGCAACCACAATTCGCGCGACAACTTCCCGGACCTGGTCCTCGGTCACCTGAGCGCGCAGGCCGCGGCCACAGATCCGACGGTGTCGGAGGACGTGCGGCAGGCGGCTGAGGCCGCGGTGGCGGCGGGCGAGCGCGTCGCCGATCTGTTGGTGGCGAACGGCAACACCGTGATGACCGTCGACGAGTTCCACGACGACGACACGCTGGTGCCCAGCGGCGGCGTCCGCCCGCACGGCCTGTCTGAGGGGCAGGACTTGGGCACCCTCCAGGCATGCCCGGACGTGTTCCTCGCGGCGACCATCGCGACGGGCGGCCTGACTTACCCTCCGCCCGACATGTCGATGTCGCCGGGCATCGAGCAACTCCTCGTCGACGCGGTGGGGACGGGCGGCATCTCCTGTACGATTGAGGAGCCGCGCACCTGCTCGGGCCTGTCGGACGCGTTCTGCGGGTACACCTGGAGCAGTATGGAGGAGATCGAGATCTTCGGTCAGCCGATCCTCGACCTCGCGCGCAACCTGGGCCCGGCCACGGCGGAGGGCCTGCTGGGCTCGCTGCAGAACGACTACGACGACGTCGTCGAGGCGATGACCGGCGTGTACCGCCACGCGGTGAACGTGGGCGACAAGGCGATGGCCGAGGACGCGCGCGAGCAGGCGCACGCGATGACCAACACCATGCGCCACTTCGCCGACGTGATCTACATGCCCGAAGATCCGCGCGACGGTGAGCAGCGCTACGAGGCAGCGGTGTTCGACGCGATCGTGGGCGCGGACGTGATCGCCGAGGACCTGGGCGACATGTCGATCGAGGAGTCGCGGGTCGCGAACATCGAGTCGATCCTGACGCTGCCCGAGACCGCGGCGTGGCCGTTGATCGACGACGCGACGATCAAGGCGCGCGTCGACGCAGGGCTGGTGGGGCTCGGGAACCACCCGTCTGGCCGCAGCGACGTGATCCGCAACCGCTACCTCGACGCCTACGGCGACGTGCCGCCCATCCGCCGCGCGGGCGACGCCTATGAAGCACGCACGGCAGGCAGCGACTGGCACGCGGTCGAGAACCCGCACCACCAGCGCATCGGCGACCTGGAGCTCTGGCAGGCCATGCCGATCTGCCTGTCGCGCCCGGACCTGCTGGACTGCGCCTGGGCGGCCCGCGGCTGCAAGCCCGCCGACCTCGATGGGGATGGCTCGGTGACGGCCGCCGATCGCGCGGCGCTGGACGCGATCTTCGTCGACGGTCAGACCTGCGGCGTGGACGGCTGCGGCGGCGCCGACATCGACGGATCGGGCGCGCTGGACTCGCTCGACACCGCGTTCGAGGACGCGGCGATCGGCTGCTGGTACCAGCCCTAGGGTCTACGGGTCGAGCGTCTCGGTGACCCAGGCGTCGCCGAGGCGTCGCCAGACGCGGCGCTCGTGCAGTCGGTCGGGCTTGCCCTGCCACAGCTCCACGCGGTGCGGCGCGATTCGGAAGCCGGACCAGAAGGTGGGTCGGGGGACGTCCACGCCGTGGAAGCGGGCTTCGACCTGCTCCAGACGCGTGAGGAGATCCTCACGGCTTGGCTGGAGCTGGCTCTGACGCGAGGCCCAGCCGCCGAGCTGGCTACCACGCGGCCGGGTGGACCAGTACGCGTCGGCCTCGCTGTCCGCGACCGGCGTTACGTCGCCTTCGACGATCGCCTGCCGCTGCAGGGACTTCCAGTGGAAGAGGGCGGTGGCCCTTGGCGTGGCGCCCAGCGCAACCGCCTTGCGGCTGCCCAGGTTGGTGTAGAAGGTGAGGCCAGAGGGGCCATGGTCCTTCATCAGCACGGTGCGCAGGCTCGGACGTCCGTCGGCGTCGAGCGTGGCCAGCTGCATCGCGTCGGGCACGTCGGCCTCGTGGGCGACAGCGTCGGCGTACCAAGAGGCGAAGGCGTCGTGCCAGTGCGGCGTGGTCATCCGCCGTTGCCCAACAGGCCCTGCTTGAGGGCCTCGGTGGCGGGCTTGGGGCCCACGTAGATGCTGAAGAGCGCCTTCATCAGGTCGACGCCGGGGATGGTCCCCTTCTTCACGCCCTTGGCGTAGATCGTGGTGCCGACGCCGGGCGTGTAGTCTACCGTGAACTCTTCGCCGGAGTACACGTCCTCGGTCATGAACGACTCGAGGATGGCAACCTGCGCGGTGAGCTTGTCACCGCCGGGCTGGTTGAGGATGCCCTCGTGGAAGGTGTCCTTGATCTGGGTCGGGCTGACGTGCCGGAAGATGAAGTGCATCACGACGCGCTTGTGGACGTCGGAGTTGATCGCCACGGCCGAGTCATGCGTCTTGGTCGGGAGGTAGAGGCCGGCGACGTAGATGTCGATGAAGAGCATCTTGCGTAGGCCAAGGCCGTTGAGGACGAGCTTGTCCCCACCAGCGTCGACGGTGTCGGGCATGGTGACCCCGGCGAGCGTACCGGCCGAGGCGGTCTGCAAGAAGGCGGCGAAGAGCAGGGCGAGCAAGGAGCCTCCACGGCGCGAGGCTAGCCGGATCGGACGCTCACCGCGAGCGCGCGACGGCGAGCCTGCGGATCAGGCGCCGATCACGTGGAACTTCACGAAGTTGGTGCTGCCTTCGACCGGGCCGTTTCCGCCGAGGATCACGATCTCCTCGCCAGGCTGGACAAGCCCTTCGGCGAGCAGGGTCCGCTCGCCCGCATCGATCATCGACTCCACGCTGTCGACGCCGTCCGGGAGCGGGAGTGACGTGACGCCCCACACCAGCGAGAGAGCGTTCACGACGTGCGGGTTGGGGCTCATCGCGTAGATGGGGCCGCGCGGGCGGAGGCCCGAGAGGAAGCGCGCGGAGGAGCCCGACCAGGTGAACACGAGGATGGGACGCGGCGCCTCAAGCACCGCCCAGCACGCGGCGCGACACGCGGCGCCCGCGGGCCCAGGGAGCGGGGGGCGATCTTCGATTCGGCCGCTGTGGAAGAAGCGACTGCTCTCCGCGTCGCGCGCGATCGCGTCCATGGTGCGGACCGTCTCGACCGGCCACTTGCCGATGCTCGTCTCGCCGGAGAGCATGACGGCGTCGGTGCCGTCGAGGATGGCGTTGGCGACGTCGGTGGTCTCGGCGCGGGTGGGGCGTGGGTTGCGCTCCATGCTGTCGAGCATCTGCGTGGCGGTGACCGTGAGCTTGCCCGCGCGCAGCGCCGCCGCGAGGATGATCTTCTGGTGGACGGGCACGGACTCCAGCGGCACCTCGACGCCCAGGTCGCCCCGCGCGACCATCACCGCGTCGGTGGCGGCGAGGATGTCTTCCAGGTTGTCCAGCGCCTGCGGCTTCTCGATCTTAGCGAGGATGAACGCGTCGCTGTGAAGTTCACGCAGCGTGGCGCGCAGCGCGCGGACGTCGTCGCCGGTGCGGACGAACGAAAGCGCGACCCAATCGACGCCGGCCTCGACCCCGGCCCGGAGATCGGCGTGGTCCTTGTCGGACATGGAGGGCGCGGACACGTCGACGCCGGGCAGGTTGATGCCTTGGTGCGCGCCAAGCTCACCGCCGCCCTGCAAGCGGATGTCGACCTCGTGCGGCGTCGAGTCCAGGCGCACGGCGACGACCTCGCCGGAGAGCTTGCCATCGGAGAACAGCACCTGGTTGCCCAGGTGCACGTCCGTGGCGAGCGCCGGGTACGTGGTGCCGATGCGGGTGCCCTCGGCGACGAAGGACTCATCGCACACCACAGTGAGCAGCGCACCGTCCGCTAGCTGCAGCGGCTTGGGCGCTTCGCCGGTGCGGATCTTGGGGCCCTGCAGATCGAGCAGCACCGCCGCGATCAGGCCTGCGGACTCGCACACGGCGCGAACGCGGGCGACCCGGTCGCGGATGATGTCTGGATCGGCGTGGCTGGCGTTGATGCGGAACACGTCGACGCCGGCCTGGAGCAGCGCGTCGAGCATCGCGGGCTCTTCGCAGGCGGGCCCAAGGGTGGCGACGATGCGGGTGCGTGTCCGGTCATGGGCGCGAGTGGGATACAACGGCGTCTCCTGACCCCCCTCCCCGTAGCACGTCCGAGGACAACGATGTGGACCGACACCCACTGCCATCTGGACCCTGACACCTACGGCGGCGACGCAGGGGTGGACGAGGTCGTCGCGCGGGCGCGCGCGGCCGGCGTGACGCGAATGGTGACGATCGGATCCGGGTACGGCGCGGTGTGCATCGCGCGCGCCCGAGAGGTCTCGTCCCGGCACGCGGACGTGTGGTTCACCGCGGGCCTTCACCCGCACGACGCCAAGCTGTGGGACGCGAGCGTCGTCGACGCGATCACCGACGCGGCGGCCCAGCCTCGCTGCGTGGCGATCGGAGAGATGGGGCTGGACTTCCACTACGACATGTCGCCGCGCGACGAGCAGCGCGTGTGCCTGCGCGAGCAAATCCGCCTGGCCTTGTCCCTGCGCAAGCCGATCGTGATCCATGATCGCGAGACGGACGGGGAGACGCTGAAGGTCCTCGACGAGGAGCGGGCGTTTGACGGGCGCGTTCTCTACCACTGCTACACGGGCGGAGTGGCGCACATGCACGAGATCGCCGCGCGCGGCGGCTACATCTCCATCCCTGGCATCGTCACATTCAAGACGGCTGAGGTGATGCGCGAGGTCGCCGCGGCCGTGCCGGAGGACAGGCTGCTGGTCGAGACGGACAGCCCCTACCTGACGCCGATCCCGCACCGCGGGAAGAAGAACGAGCCCGCGTACGTCGCGCTGACCGGGGAGCGCGTCGCAGCGCTGCGTGGCGTGACCGGGGCGGAGCTAGCGCGGACGACGAGCGAGAACGCCGCGAGGTTCTACGGGATCGACGGCGAGGTCTGATCGGGCGCCGCTCAGATCGGCGCGCAGCCGGAGGCAGCCAGGATCGCTCTAGGTCGGCGCCAGCACTCGAAGGGTGTCGCCCTCGATCACCGCGAGGCCTCCGATCGGCACGACCGCGTTCTCGGCGCCGTGTCCGATGGGCAGGTTGCCGAGGACGGGGACGTCGAGCGCGACCAGGTGTTCGCGGAGGATGTCTTCCAGCGCCCACACCGCGCCGTCCGGGACGCGGCAGGCGTCCCAGCTGCCGACCAGCACGCCTGCGACGCCCTTGAACACGCCGGCCTGCCGAAGCTGCGTGAGCATGCGGTCGATGCGGTAGGGCGGCTCGCCCACGTCTTCGAGGAGGAGCAGGGCGCCTGCGGCGTTAAGCTGCCAGGGCGTCCCGCAGGTGGCCGCGATCATCGACAGGTTGCCACCGACGATGGGACCCGTCGCGGTGCCGGACACCCACGGCACCCCGGAGAGCGGGTCCATGTGGCCACCGCGGAGGACGTGGAACAGGCGCTCCCTGTCTTCCTGGCGGGTGGCGAGCAGGCTGTGCACGACGGGGCCGTGCAGGCCAACCGCGCCGGTCTTGACCCGCATCGCGTCCATCAGCGGCGTGACGTCGGAGAAGCCGATCACGGGCTTGGGCTGGACGCGGTGCCACGGCACGCGGTCGAGCAGGCGGGTCACGCCGAAGCCGCCGCGCGCGGCCCACACCGCGCTCACGTCGGGGTTGGTGAGGGCGTCGACTAGGTGGGTAAGGCGCACCTCGTCCGAGGCCGCCAAGTACCGGTGAGGCTGGAGCAGATCCGGCGGCACGTCGAGTGTGAGTCCGGCCTCACGCGCGAGATCGAGGCCGGCGGCGAAGCGCGTTGGGTCGTAGGCTCCGGAAGGCGCGATGATCGCGATTCGATCCAGCTTCACGCGGCGCTCCGGGTCAGCGTCGGAAAGCGGTCGACCGCGCTGAACTTGCCTTTGGCGTCGACCGCGATCCCGCTCACGGCGACCTCCGGGTCATGCGTGAAGCAGAGGCGACCGCCGCGCGCCACGAGGTCGGTCAGCAGGGCGCGCTTCTCCTCGGTGAGGCGCTCCGGGAAGCGATCGTAGCCCATGGTGATCGGCACGTGGACCCACGGCGCGCCGGGGATCATGTCCGACACGTAGACCACGGGCCCTGTCGGCATGGCGACCTCTAGCATCAGCAGCCCGGGCGTGTGCCCGTCCGACGTGTGGAAGCGGTAGCCCTCGCCCAGGACATCGCTCGGCCCTGCGTCCGCGAGGACGAGTCGGCCCGACCCCGTGAGCATGCCTTGAAGCTCGGGGATGAACGACGCAGCGTCCCTCAAGTGGGGGTGGTTCGCGCGCGCCCACGCCTCTCGACCGACTACGAAGGTCGCGTTGGGGAAGAGCAGGCGGTGTGCGGCGCCGTCGGCCCAGGGCGCGAGCAGGCCGCCCGCGTGGTCGAAGTGCAGGTGGGACAGCACCACGACGTCGATGTCGGCGTCGGTCAGGCCGAGGGCGGCGAGGCTGTCGAGGAGCACGTGATGGTCCTCGACGACGCCGTAGCGCTCGCGCATGGCCGGCGGGAAGAACGCGCCGATGCCGGTCTCGCAGAGGATGCGGCGTCCGTCCTCCTCGATCAGCATGGCGCGGCACGCGAGCGGCACGCGGTTTCGCTCATCTGGCGTCAGCCACTTCGACCACATGGGCTTGGGTGCATTGCCGAACATGGCGCCGCCGTCGAGGGCCTGCGCGTTTCCGAGGACGGTGGTGAGTGTGCGTGTCATGTCGAGCCTCTACCCCGGTGACGGGCGAGGCGATACGGAGGCCGCCTGACGAGGGATGGCCGGATGGCCGACGGACGACGCTGGTTCGAGAACACCAAGACCTTCACGGCCCGCGCCCGCCCGATGGACTCGGCCGTGGCGCCGGATCTGTGGACGCTGTGCGACAAGTGCGGCACCCCGATCTTCAACGAGACGCTGGCGCAGAACTCACAGGTCTGCCCGTCCTGTGGGCATCACTTTCCGGTGAGTGGCGCGGTGCGCCTGCGGATGCTGTGCGACGAAGGCAGCCTAGTCTTCCACGACGCCGATCTGGTGAGCGTGGACGCGCTGTCGTTCGTGGACAGCAAGCCGTACGGGCGCCGCGTGGCCGCCTCGCGCAGCCAAGTGGGGACGAACGACGCGTTCGTGTCTGCGTCCGGCGTGATCGAGGGCATCCCCGTCGAGGTGGGCTCCTTCGAGTTCCGCTTCATGGGCGGCTCGATGGGCTCGGTGGTCGGTGAGATGATCACCCGGGTGTTCGAGCGCGCGAGGGCGCGCAGTGTCCCGGCGGTCGTCGTGTCGGCGTCCGGCGGCGCGCGCATGCAAGAGGGCGTGCTGTCGCTGATGCAGATGGCGAAGACCTGCGCGGCGGTCGCCCGGCTCAAGGACGACGCGCACATGCCCTACATCAGCGTGCTGTCGCACCCCACCACGGGCGGCGTCGCGGCGTCGTTCTCGATGCTGGGCGACGTGATCGTGGCTGAGCCGGGCGCCCTGATCGGGTTTGCGGGGCCGCGCGTGATCAAGGAGACGATCGGGCAGGACCTGCCGGTCGGCTTCCAGACGTCCGAGTACCTGCTCGAGCACGGGATGATCGACCGGGTGGTGAAGCGCACGGAGCTGCGCGCGCTGCTCGCCCAGCTGCTCGGCCAGCTCACGAACGCGGCGCCCAGGGGCGCGGGCGCGTGATCACCCACCCGGTGCTCGCGTCGCTCGAAGGCTCGGGCATGCGGCTCGGGCTCGACGACATGCGCGGCTTCCTGGCGTTCGTCGGCAACCCGCAGCTGGCGTACCCGGTGGTCCATGTGGCAGGGACAAACGGGAAAGGCAGCGTGTGCACCATGGTCACCGAGGCGCTCGTCGCCGCGGGCTATCGGGTGGGCACCAACACGTCGCCGCACCTAGTGGCGGTGAACGAGCGCGTGCGTCTGGACGGGGTCCCGATCGACGACGCATCGCTCGCCGAGGCGATCGAGTCGACGGACCGCGAGCGCTGGGCCTGGGCGAACAGCGCCGGGTTGGCCCACGCGCCGCTGACGCACTTTGAGTTCCTGACGGCGCTGGCCTTCCGCGTGTTCGCGGAGCGGGCGGTGGACGTGGCGGTGATCGAGGTGGGCCTGGGCGGCCGCCTGGACGGGACGAACGTGGTGTCGCCGACGGTGTGCGCGATCACCAGCATCGGGCTCGATCACACGGCCGAGCTGGGCACCGACCTGGCGGGGATCGCCGGGGAGAAGGCCGGGATCCTCAAGCGAGGCGTGTCGGTGGTGGTGGGGGTGATGCCACCCGAGGCGCGCGCGGCGATCGAGGCGCGCGCGGCATCCTTGGGCTGCGAGGTGTGGAGCGCGGCGCAGCTTCGGCGCGAGCGGCGGCTTGACGAGCAGGGCGTGGTTCGGTGGACGCTGGGGACGCCGGATGGCTCGCCCGGGACCGTCACGCTGGCGATGGAGGGGGCGCACCAGGGGGCGAACGCCGCGGTGGCGCTGGGCGTGCTGCACCGACTTCGGCGGGCTGGCTTCACGATCGACGACGCGGCGATCACCGCGGGGCTGTCACGGGCGCGGATCCAGGGGCGGATCGAGACCTTGCGGCCTGGTCTGATCGTCGACGGCGCGCACAACCCGGACGGGACGAACGCGCTGGCCGCGTGGCTGTCGGGGCGCCCGCGGACGGGGAAGCGGATCCTGCTGTTTGGCATGGGGCGGGATCGAGACACCCGGGCGGTGCTCGGCCCGCTGCTCCCGCACTTCGACGAGATCGTGCTGACGCGCTGCGATCACCCGAACGCGCGCGAGCCGGTCGAGATCGCGTCGCTGCTGGGGCCGATCGACGTGCCGCTGTCCGACGGCGGGCCGATCGGGGGCTGCCTCGATGAGGTGTGCGCGGAGGCCGACGAGGTGATCGTCGCGGGCAGCTTGTACTTGGTGGGGGCGGTGCGCGCGCTCGTCGGGGGCGTCGGCGCTTAGCGATTCTGAGGTTGTCCTCGCTGCGACGGGCGGCTTGGGGCCGCCTGGCCGACGCGACTGGGCCACTTTAGCGGGGCAGCACGCCCGCGCTTCGGGCGCTGCCGAGCTCGGTGGCGGTGCGGGTGAACAGGGCGTCAAGCGTGGTCTTCGCCGACACGTTCACGGCCAGATCGCCGCGGGTCTCTAGGATGGCGCGGCGCAGGCGCTCGATGCCACCCGGCCACAGGGCGTTCGCCCAGGCGCGGGACACGGCGGCCTTGTCGGTGTGCAGCAGCGGGACATCGGAGGCCGAGGCGGTGACGACGGCGTCGCGGAGCAGCTCTTCGAGCAATTCAAGCGCGGACTCGACGCGGGCCGACCAGTCGGCGCGCTCGCCCTTGGTCAGCGCCTCAGTGAGGTCGTAGATTCGGGCGAGGTCGCCGCCGAGCGCGTCGAGCATCCGATCGCGGATGAGGGTGCGCTCGGTCTGCGTGCCGGCGGCCAGGCCCAGGGCGATCCCAGGGGCGCCGTGCGACGCGACGGCGAGCGCGCGGGCGTCGGGCAAGCTGCGGGCGGAGAGCCAGGCGGCGAGGCGGTCGACCGGGATCGGGCTGAAGCGCACGATCTGGCAACGCGACCGGATGGTCGGGAGCAGCGCGCGGGCTCGCGTGGCGATCAGCACGAAGTGCGTGTCGGCCGGCGGCTCCTCGAGCGTCTTGAGGAGGGCGTTCGACGCGGCCGCAGCGAGCGCCTCGGCCGGGTCGATGATCACGAACCGTCTGCGCCCGCCGTACCGGTGGTAGCCGGTGGCGCGGATCAACTCGCGCACGGCGTCGACCGGGATGACCTTGGTGGCCTTCTCCGGGTCTGGTGCGAGCGTGATGACGTCGGGGTGGTTGCCGGCCTGGATGCGCACGCACGTGGGGCAGACGCCGCAAGGGCGGCCGTCCGGCGCTTCGCAGTTGGCCATCATCGCCAGATAGGTCGCGACCGTGTGCTTGCCGACGCCTGCGGGGCCCTCGAAGAGGAGGGCGTGGTGCAGACGGTCCTCGGCCATGGCGCCGGTGAGGTGCGCCAGGAGGGTCTCGTGTCCGATCGGGGGCGGGAGAGGTGACATCCGCTCGGCGTTAACCCGGGTCAGGTCGGCTCGCGTCCATGGCTGCCGACACGTGCGCTTCGGGCGCCTTCACGGGTGGCCCCGGGTGGGGCCACCACGCGACGGACTACGCCTTGATCGCGCGGGCCGACGGCGAGAGCTGCTCGATGGGGGCGTTCGCGTCCGCGTCCGGCGTGTGCACGGCGAATGCGGGGGTGGTGCCCTTGTTACGGAGGGCGGCCTTGCGTGCCTTGCCCGCGTTGGCGCGGCGAAGCTCACGGCGCACCCAGCTCTGATTCGTCTTGCTAGCCATCTGGAACTCCTCGGAACGCGCGCGCTTATTGGATCAGACCGCCCTCGTCAAGCGTGACGGAGGATCGACACGACGGCGGTCTTGTCATCACCGCCCATGTTCGCCGTGATTCCCACGGTGGGCTGACCAGGAACCTGGTACGCGCCGCACTCGCCCTTCATCTGTCGGCAGACTTCAAGGACCTGCTTCACGCCGGTGGCGCCGACGGGGTGACCAAAGCCGATCAGGCCGCCGCCGGTGTTGATGGGCAGGCGACCGCCGATCTGGGTGACGCCGTCACGGATGAGCGTGCCGCCGCGACCCTTGGCCGCGAAGCCGAGCGCCTCGTAGATCAGCAGCTCGGTGACGCTGAAGCAGTCGTGGACCTCACCGATCTGGATGTCCTCCGGGCGCAGCCCGGCGGCGGCGTAGGCGCGCGCGGCGGCCGCGGCGGTGACCGGCATCGAGAACAGGTCCCCGTCTTCGTACAGGTTGCCGGTGGCGACCTCGATGGAGAGGATCTCGACGGCGTCCTCGGGGCGCTTGCCGAGCTTGGCCAGGCCCGCCTCGGAGACGACGATCATCGCGGCGCCGCCGTCCGACACCTGCGAGCAGTCTGACACCTTGAGGTAGGGGGCTAGGTCCGCGTTGCCGAGGAACGCGGGGTTGGCGTCGCCGGCAGTGCGGGCGGTGTCGAACGACATGCCGACAGCCTTCATGTGGGCCAGCGGGTTCTTGTTGGCGTTGGCGTAGGCCTTGACCGAGACGAGCGCGGTGTCGTCCTCGGTGATGTCGCCCTGCGCGTAGATCGCCTTGGTGCGGCGCGCGAACAGGGCCGGGAACGTGAAGTCGTCCAGGCCGCGCTGGCGGCGGTAGTGCGAGGCGCGGGCGAGGAAGTCGCCGCCCTGACGCGCGGTGGCGGTGGTCTGGACCTCAGCGCCGGCCACCAGGGTGATGTCGGTGCCGGCCTGGATGGACTCGACCGCGGAGGCGAACGCGAGGCCGCCGGACGCGCAGGCGCCCTCGACGCGCATGGCGGGCTTGAACATCAGGCCCGGGTCCGCGCCGGGGAGGGCGGCGCCGAGGTGGCCCTGGTTGTTGAACAGCTCGCCTGCGAAGTTGCCGATCCAGGACTTCTGGACGAGCTCGCCGGGCGTGCCGGTGGCGGCGAGGGCGCCGCGCACGGCCATGGTGATGTAGTCCTCCAGCGCCGGGTTCTCGCGCTGGCCGAACTCCGGGTGCCCCTTCCAGAGGAAGTCCGGGTGCTTCTTGCCGATGAACGAGGTGAGGTGACCCCCGAGGACAAAGGCGCGGCGAGGAAGGCTCATGGGTTCTCCGAAGGCGGAACAGGCGTGGCGCCGGCCGGGGCCGGGGTGGTGACGGGGCCAGAGGCGCCCAAGGGGTAGCGCTTCTCCAGGTCGTCGAGGCGCTTGAACTGCTCCTCGATGACGCCGGTGGTGACGCCCGCGGTGCGCATGCGGTCGCGGATGTCCTTCTGGCGGGCCTGGAGCGCGGGCACGTCGGCGCCGTCAGGCGACAGGCGGGCGTCGCGCAGGCCGCGGATCAGCTCGCTCGCCTCATCCATGAAGCCCTTGGACGCGGGGTTGTCGACGCGGGCGATCTCGCGCTTGATCAGGGTCCAGGCGCTCGACTCCATGCCGACCAGCATGGCGTCATTCTGCAGGCGCCGCTCGGACATGGCGACGGACTCGGGGCGGGGAGGGCCGACCTTGTCGCCGACCGCCCGCGAGCCCTCGCCGTCCGCCGCGCCGTGCAGGCGCGTGGGGGAGGGCTCGTCCGGGGATGCCGTGACGGCGGGGCGCACGTCGGGGACGGCGCCGCCGGTGTTCGGGGACCGAAACACGATGAGCGCGGCGAAGATGCCGACGACGGCCGCGCCACCAAGGAGCAGGTTGCGGTTCACGTGAGCCTCGCAGGGGGGCGCTTCTAGCGTGCCGGGGCGCGACACGCCCGAGTTGCCCTTGGCCTGT
>CAIOSP010000022.1 GCA_903861005.1 uncultured Pseudomonadota bacterium | reverse complement strand
CGGAGGCTACGGGCAGCGCTTTGGCGCGCGCGATGGCGGCGGCGGCGGCGGCTACGGCGGCGGCGGGTCGTCGTCCTACTACGGCGGCGGCGGCGGCGGCGGCGGCTACGGCGGTGGTCGTGGCGCCCCGAGCGGCGGCGGCTACGGCGGCGCTGGCGGCGGTGATCGTGGCGGCTACAGCGGCGGCGGCGGTGGCGGCGAACGCCGCACCTTCGGCGGCGGTGAGGGCGAGCGTCGTCCGTTCAGCGGCGGCGCTGGCGCTGGCGAGCGTCGTCCCTTCGGTGGCGGCGGCGCCGGTGGCCCTGGCGGTCCCGGTGGCGGCTTCGGCAGCCGTCCTGCGGGCGGTGGCTTCGGCAGCCGTCCTGCGGGCGGTGGCTTTGGCAGCCGTCCTCCTGGCGGTGGCTTCGGCGGTCCGCCTGCGGCGGCCGACGAGGGCGCCTGGGACGAGGCCCGCAGCCCGCGCAAGCAGGTCGCGGCCCCCAAGCGCGACAAGGAGTCCGAGCGCGAAGCCGAGCTTCGCCTGGCCGCGGCCAAGGACGACCGTCCCAAGCGCGAGTCCGGCAAGTCGTGGCGTCAGTGGGAAGTCGAGGACGACGACGACGAATGAGCCCGAGCGGGCGCGCCGCATGTTCGGCGCGCCCCGGGTCTTCGCCGCGGTCCTGACTCTGCAGACATGAGCGTGCGGCCCCTCGAGGGCTGCTACGCGATCGTGACCGGCTGATCCTCAGCGGTTGTGGTCCCGGGCCCGGACGGCAACGCGCCGTAGTCCTCGGCGTGGATCGTCGCGAGCGCGAGGAAGAAGCTGGAGAGCACCGGGCCAATGAACACGCCCGTCAGGCCCATCCAGTACATGCCTCCGAACACAGACAGAAAGATCAGCAGCGGGTGCACGTTGGAGCGGCCCGACATGATCAGCGGCTTGACTAGGTTGTCGACCGTGCCGACCACCGCGATGGCGTACACCATCAGGCCAAGGCCCCAGCCAATCCCCTGCGTCTGCGCGACCGTCACGACGGCCGGCACCACCACCACCGCAGTCCCGATGATGGGCACGAACCCGCCGACCGACGTGGCGACCCCCCACACCAGCGGGTTGGGGAGCCCCGCAACCGCGTAGCCGGCCGAGGCCACCACGCCTTGCAGCACGGCGGTCACGCTGGTGCCCATCACCAACGCGAGCGCGAACTGCTTGAACACCTCGAACAGCCTGCGCTGGTACCGCGCGTCGAGCGGGACGAGCGGCTCCACGAAGTCCGCGATCTTGGGGCCCTCCGCGAGGAAGATGATCACGGTGAACACGAAGAGCAGCGTGTCGAGCACGCCGAACGCGACCTGGTTGAGCACCGCCGGCAAGCTGCCACTGACGTCACCGAGCAAGGTGGTGGCGGTGTTGCGAAGCGGCTCGATCAGCACGTCGACTGGATCCGCGCCCTCGGGCAGCCAGCCGCGCGGCACCCAGCCCGCCTGCCGGACCTCCAGCCGCGCCGAGGCCAGCCACGTGTCGAACGCCGGCGAGCTGATCCACGCCAGCCAGCTGCTGGCCATCGACACGGCCTCCTGCGTCGCTCGGTAGAGCAGCGCGCCGGCCGGCACCACGACCACCACCAGCAGCAGCCCGACCATCAGCAGCGACGCCAGCATGCGCCGACCGCCGAGCTTACGGGTGAGCGCCGCGTGGATGGGACTGGCCACCGCCGCGGTCACCGCCGCGAACGCCAGCACCTCCATGAACGGCCAGAACAGCCAGACCACCGACGCCGCTGCGGCCGCCAGCGCCGTGTAGAACGCACGATCGCGTGTCTCCCGAGACCAGCCACCGCTCATGTGTCCCCTTCCGTGTCCAGGCGCATCTCGCGAACGCCGGCTTCAATTCGACCGATGAGGTCACCGCGGACGGACTTGGCGGCCACCTTGAGCGCGTTTCGGATGGCGCCCGCCTCGGACCGACCGTGCGCCTTGATCACCACCCGGTCGAGCCCGAGCATGGGCGCGCCGCCGTAGACCTTGAAGTCCGTCAGCTTCTGCAGCTGCTCCAGGCCGTTGGCCAGCATCGACAGGCCGATCCGCCACTGCAGGCTGCGTGCGCTGGCCTCGACGGCGACGTTGGCGAGCACCTCGCCCACGCCTTCCAGCATCTTCAACACGACGTTGCCCAAAAAGCCGTCACACACCACGACGTCGGCCGAGCCCTTCGGCAGGTCCAGGCCCTCGATGTTGCCGGCGAAGTTCAGCGGTCCGGAGCGCAGGCGCGCGTGCGCCTCGACGATCGCCGGCGTGCCCTTGGTGGCCTCCGTCCCGTTCGACAGCAGCGCCACCGACGGCCGCGCGATGCCGGACACGATCGCGCTGTACGCCGACCCCATCACCGCGAACCCGACCAGATCCTCGGCGCTGGCGGACACGGTGGCGCCCACGTCCAGGATGAGCGCGAACGGATCCTGGTGCGGCCCGTGCCGCTGGGCGGTCGGGTAGACCGACGCGAGCGCGGCGCGGCGGATGCCCGGCAGCCGCCGAAAGGTGCGCGCCGCGGCGAGCACGGTGGCGCCGGTGTGGCCCGCGCTGACCAGCGCGTCGGCAGACCCATCCTTGACCAGGGCCGCCGCGACCAGGATTGACGCGTCCGGGTGGGCGTCGAGCGCCTCGCGCGGCTTGCAGTCCATCGGGATCCACGATCCGGCCGACACCAACGTCAGACGAGACGGATCGTGGCGAACGCAGGCGAACTCGGCGTCCATCGCGCCCACGTCACCCACGCAGAGCACGTGGATGTCGGTGTCTTCGAGGGAGAGGCGTGCAGCGCCCCCGATGGCCTCGCGGACCCCGTGGTCACCGCCCATCGCGTCGAGCGCGATCGTGATCATGCGTCCAGACACGGATCCTCCCCTATTCGACTCCCCTATTTCGTCGCCTTCGACAAAGGTAGAACCACGCCCGATCTCACCGAACGGTCTTGGCTTTGCCGCGCGCGATCGGATACCCGCGCGGGCTGTTGCGGAAGACCCGCAGCGCGGAGATCACCCCCATGGCCGAGACCAAGTCGCAGAACATCCACTTCCATGGCGCCAACGTCACCCGCGACGAGCGCGAGGCGATCCTCGGCCAGCGCGGCTGCGTGGTGTGGCTGACGGGCTTCTCCGCCTCCGGCAAGTCCACCATCGCCCGCCGCGTCGAGCAGCTCCTGCTCGAGCAGGACGTCTACACGTACGTTCTCGACGGCGACAACCTCCGTTTCAAGCTCAACAAGGACCTCGGCTTCAGCGCCACGGATCGCGCCGAGAACATCCGCCGCGTCGGCTGCGTCGCCGAGCTCTTCGCGGACTCGGGCGCCATCGTCCTGACGGCCTTCATCTCGCCGTACCGCGCCGACCGCGACGCCGCGCGCGCCCTCCTCCCGGCCGGCCGCTTCATTGAGGCGTTCGTCGCCACGTCGCTCGAGGCCTGCGAGGCCCGCGACCCGAAGGGCCTCTACAAGAAGGCACGCGCCGGCGAGATCAAGGAGTTCACGGGCATCTCGGACCCGTACGAGGCCCCCGAGGCCGCTGAGCTGATCGTGAACACGGAAGGCAAGACCGTCGACGAGTCCGCCGAGCAGGTCCTCGCCCACCTCCGCGCCCACGGCTTCATCAAGTAGGTTCGCCGGCCCGACGCGCGCCCCGACGGTCGGAGGCGCGCGCGGCCCTCGCCCCACGGCGTCGAAACCTACGGGATCTTCCCCGCCAAGCTGTGCCCGATCATCAGGCCCATCGACATGGTGGTGACCTGCGGATTCACGCCCAGGCTCGTCGGGAACACGCTGGCGTCCGCCACGCGCAGGTTCTGCCAGCCCCACACCTTGCCGTGCGGGTCGACCACCGACGTGGCGGCGTCATTGCCCATGCGGCAGGTGCCCATGGGGTGCGACGCGTAGGCGTGCAGGTGGCTGGCCGGCAGGCTGTGCGGCAGCGCCGCGTCGATGTCGCCCGCCTTGAGGACGATCGGGCCCTGGACCACGGCCGGCATGAAGCGCTCGGCGCCCGCGGCGAACATCACGTGACCAGTCATGCGCAGCCCATCGATGAGCTTGCGCTTGTCGCCGTCGCCCATGAAGTAGCTGATGTCGGGCCCAAACGGCGTCCAGGTGACGTGCCCGACGCTGTCCTCGTCGTGCACCAGCGGGCCCGCGCTGCAGATGTACTTGAGGTTGGCCATCCACTCCATGGACTCGGCCCCGGTCTTGGTCGACATGAGCCCGTAGTACTGGTCCGGCGTGACCGAGAAGGTCTGGAGCAGGTAGCCCTTGTCCCAGCAGTCCACGTAGTAGCCCTGCGTGACGCCATGCCAGGGCCGGATCTCGAACGGCATACGCCCCATCCCCGCGAGCCCCGGGTGCACGCACAGGTGCTGACCGCAGTGCGCCGGGTCCGACAGGTGGTTCCGCAGCAGGAAGGACGGCGACATGATCGGGCCGGAGCTGACGATGAACGCGTCGGCCCGTACCCGCGCCGTGCCGCGCGGCGCCTGGCTCTCCGCGTCGAGCAGATCGCCGGTCACCGCTAGGATCCGATCTCCGGACTTCTCCACCCCGGTCATCATGCAGTCGGCGTAGACCGCCACGTTCCCGTGGCTCAGCGCCTCGACCAGGAAGGTGCGATCCACGCTCGACTTGCCGCCGGACGGGCAGCCGTACTGGCAGATCCCGCAGCCCACGCACCCCGGCGCACTGCGCGCCAGGAAGTGACCTTTGAGGCCCAGCGCCTCAGCGCCCTTCTTGAAGGTGGTGTTGTTCAGCCGCTGGATCTCAGCGCTCTGCGTGGTGACGCCCAGCGTCTCCCAGATGCGGTCGAAGTACGGGTGGAAGCGCTCCTTGGTGACCGTGGTGCAGCCGAACTCGTCGTGCCATCGGTCCAGGATGGGGTCCGGACAGCGAAAGCAGATGGCCGAGTTCACCAGCGTGCTGCCGCCCACGCCGCGCCCGCCCGGGATGGGGATCACCGAGTTGCCGCGCATCGAGCGGGTGCCGCGCTCCTGGTACAGGTTGCGCAGCGCCCACGACGAGGACTGCCGGAACTGCGCCGGGTTCCAGAACTGGCCCTCCTCCAGCACGGCGACGCGAACCCCGCTCTCCGCCAGCGCCGCCGCCGCCGCGCAGCCGCCCGCGCCCGCGCCCAGGATCGCCACGTCGGCGTCGATCTCCAGGTGGTCCCCGGTGACCTCAGCCGAGCGATGACGCCCCGGGGTAAACAGCGCGCTCACGCCGCCCCCGACCCGCACAGCGACCGCCACTCCATGGCGCGCTGCACCTCGCGGTTGGCGAAGTAGGCCATCCCGAACACGGTCCGCAGCACGTCGGACGCGATGCGCCGCGGCAGCAGGCCCGGGTCTCCCCAGCTGTCGAGCACGGCGCGCGCGTCCTCCACCGACAGCCGAGAGAACGACGTGCCGAACGTGGCGACCGTCCCCCACTCCAGCGTGCGCAGCAGGTAGCGAAAGCCCATGGCGTGCATGGGCGGGAAGCCCGTCCCGATGATCCGGTCGACCTCCTCGACCACGCCCGCGTCACGACCGGAGATCAGCACCGGCCCGGCCGGGAACATCGCGTCGGCGATGGCGCCGAGGATCTCGATCTCGCGCCAGGAGAACGTGGTGTAGCCGGACGCCACCGGCGGCAGGCGGACGGTGGCGGCCACGCCAAGCGCCGCCCCCACCGCCAGCCCGCCTCGAATCAGCGCCCGACGGCTGATCAGACGCGTCTCCATCGCGACCTTCCCATGTGCCAAAAGCCTACCCCGCCCCAAACCGACCCGCGAGTCGTTTTTTGCGATCGTCGCACGCCGAGTTACCCGCTGCCACCACGTCGCGAGCCCTGAATGGATCTCCACGAACGCATCGCTGAAGGGCTGCTCGCGCTGCGCTCCGGGCGTCCGGCGGACGCCTGCGTTTCGCTGAGCGTGGTCTGGGAGGACGCCGATCTGGCCGCCGCCACGGACTTGGCCGACATCCGCGCGCGGGTGGGCTCGCTCTACGCGCAGGCCGCGCTGGAGTCCGGGTCCCGCGACGTGGCCGACAAGGTCTGTCGCGACGTGCTCCGCATCCTCCGCAAGCTCGGCGACCGCGCGGGCCTGGAGGAGGTCCGCACCCTACAAGACCAGATCGTCACCGCCATCGCGCGCGACGCCGAGCACGCCCAGCGGCTGGTCGAGCAGCGCGCCGTGGCCGAAGCCCCCCTCGCCGACCTGCTCAAGGGCGTGACCGATCCGCTCGTCCGCGCTGAGAAGCTCGTGAAGAAGGCCACCGCCTACGCGGACCTGGGCGAGCTCGAGCAGGGCGCCCCGCTCGCCGCCGAAGCGCAAGCGCTCGCGGACGCGCACGGCAGCCCGCAGTGGTCCGTGCTGGCCGGTCTGGCGCTCGCGCGGCTGGATCCGGCGCACGCCGTCGACCACTTGGTCGGCGCGCACCGTCGCGCGGAGGAGGCGGGCGAGTTCAACTTGATCTCCACCATCGCCCGCGCGGCCGACCTGGCCGGAGTCCTGATGCCCAAGCACGCTGGCCCCCACGCGGAGCCCGCATGAGGGTCGCGGCCATCGACTGTGGGACCAACTCGTTCCACCTGCTCGTCGCCGAGGTCGACCCGAACGGCCGCCTCACGACGATCGAGCGCGCCCGCGTGCAGGTGATGCTCGGCTCCGGCGGCATCGCCCAGCACCGTATCGCGCCGGACGCGTTCACCCGCGGCGTCGAGGCGATGAAGTCGTTCAAGCAGGTCGCCGACTCGCTCGGCGTGGTCGACATCCACGCGGCCGCCACCTCCGCCGTGCGCGAGGCGACCAACGGCGCCAAGTTCTGCGACGCGGTCAAGCTCGCCACCGGCATCCACGTCCGCGTGATCTCCGGTCACGAGGAAGGCCGCCTGATCTGGCTCGGCGCGCGCGGTGAGCTCGACTTCCGACGCGGCCCCGTGCTGCTGTTCGACGTCGGCGGCGGCTCCACCGAGTTCGTCCTGTGCGACGGCGTGGACGCCCGGCACATCCAGTCGCTGCCGCTCGGTCACATCCGCGCCGCCGAGACCCACCCGCTCGGCGCCACCGCCGACGAGGACGCCTCCCGCGCGCTCCGTCGCAGCATCCGCCGCGACCTCGAGCCGCTGCTGCGCCGCGTGCGCCCGTCGGACGTCGGCGGGATCGTCGGCACCAGCGGCACGGTTCGAACCCTCGCCCGCATGTGCATGCTCCAAGCGGGCCTGGTGCCGCCCGAGCACGACCAAGGTCTGGTGCTGCACCGCAAGGAGCTCGAGAAGCTCATCGAGCGGATGCGCCTGGGAGACGGGTTCGCGTCCCTGCCCGGCCTGGACTCACGCCGTCAGCGCACCATCGGCGCAGGCGCCGTCATCGTCCGCGAGATCCTGCGCGCCTTCGACGTCGACAAGCTCACCACCTCCGAGCGCTCCCTGCGGGACGGTCTGGTCGTGGACTGGATGCTTCGCCACCGCCCGGAGCTGGACCTGGAAGGCAGCGTCGCCGACCCGCGCGAGCGCGCGGTGCTCCTCATCCTCCGACGCTTCGGCGCGGACGAGGAGCACGGCCGCCACGTCGCCCGGCTCGCCGACACGCTGTTCGACGCCACCGCATCGCTGCACCAGCTCCCGGTCGCGGATCGCGGGCTGCTTCACGCCGCCGCCATGCTGCACGACATCGGCCACCACATCGCCGACGAGAGCCACCACAAGCACGGCCAGTACTTGCTCAAGTACGTGCCCATGCCCGGCTTCACCACGCCCGAGATCGCCATCCTGTCCAACGTGGTGCGCTACCACAGCCGCAGCCAGCCCAAGCTCTCGCACCCGGACTGGACGCAGCTGAACAAGGTCGATCAGGATCGCGTGCGCGTGCTCGCCGGCATCCTCAAGGTCGCCGACGCGTTCGACCGCTCCCACAGCCAGGCCGTGTCGGACATCGCCGTGCTGGTCGGTCGCAAGCGCGTGCAGATCGACGCGCTGACCGCCGAGGGCGCCGATCTGGAGCGCTGGGAGGCCGAGCGTCGCACCGAGCTGCTCGCCCGCGCGCTGGGCCGCGAGATCCGCATCGGCGTGCGACCGGCCCTCGCCGAGGCGCGGGATGCCGGCTGACGATCCGACGCTGGACGCGCTGCTCACCGCGCTCCAGCTCAAGGACGTCGATCGCGCAGGCTGGGTTCGCAAGGGCGTGCCCCGGCCCGAGTCCGTCGCCGCGCACAGCTGGGGCGTCGCCTGGCTGGTGATCGTGCTGGCGCCCGCGCACCTGGACCGCGCCCGCGCCCTGACCTACGCGGTGCTGCACGATCTGGCCGAGGCCACCGTGGGCGATCTGACCCCACACGACGGCGTGCCCGCGCACGAGAAGGCGCGCCGCGAGTCCGACGCGATCGCCGCGATGACCGCCAGCCTGCCCAGTCACGTCGCGGCTGCCTGGCACGCCTACGAGGCCCAGGCCGACGACGAGGCGCGCTTCGTCCGCCAGCTCGACCGGCTCGACATGGCGCTGCAGGCCACCGCCTACGCGGCGCGCGGCGAGCAGGGCATGCCCGAGTTCCTGGCCAGCGCCGCCGCGGCGATCACCGACCCAGCGCTGGTGGATCTGCTGGCGCGCGCGCAGCGTCGGCTGGCCGCGCTTACGGGATGACGCAGAACGTCTGCACGCACTGACCGCCTGGGCCCTTGCACACGCTGCCCTGGTCGCACGCGTCCACGCACACCTCGCCCCGCGCGGGGATCGGCGTGCACACGTAGCCCTCAGGCTGCGGCGAGCAGCTGGAGCCGACCGCGCACTCGCCGCCCTGAGCGCACGGCGCGCCGTCCGCGTACCGGTCGGTACACAGCAGCGTGGTGAAGTCGCAGAAGGTGTCGGACGCGCAGGTGCGATCGGTGTTGCAGACGCTCCCCGCGCCGCCGATTGACACGCACACGCTGCCCATCGTGCCGAAGTCGCAGCCCAGGCCCTCCGCGCACACGTAGTCCGGCGGGTTGAGCAGGCAGTCTTCGCCCTCGCCCGGGCCAGCCTGACAAGTGTTCGTGTTGAAGTCGCAGCCGAGGCCGTCGTCGCAGAAGCGGCTCCCCGACGCGCAGGTGTCGCCCAGGCCCGGGAGCACCGCGCACACGCCGAGCCCGTCGGCGCAGGTCAGGCCGTCGCCGCACGCGAACCCGTCCAGGCAGGTCTCGTCGGCGCCGGGCAGCGTCACGCAGGTCTGCGTGGCCGACGCGCACGCCAGGCTGTCGCCGCAGGTGCCGTCACGACACTCCTGGCCGAAGCCGTCCGGCGCGCCGCAGGTCCGCGACTCCGGCGCGCGCCCGCAAGACCGCGCGGCGCCACACTCGACCGGACCGTAGCAGCCGCCGTCGAGCGGGACCGAGGCCGCGCAGGTGCCGTCGTCGCAGGACAGCCCCTCCTCGCACTGCGGCGTGGCGTCACAGCGTCCGCCGACCGGGATCGGCGCTCCGCACGTCCGGCCGGTGCCGCAGACCAAGCCATCCCCGCAGTCGGCGCTCTCCGAGCAGGGGTGGTCCTGTCCACCCGGCGCCACACACACGCCGCGGCCCTGGGCGCAGCGGAAGTCCTCGGCGCAGACACCCTGCGGGCAGGCCTCGTCTTGGAGCGGGAGCGCCACACACACCGCCGCCTGCTCACGCTCAGAGTACGTGCAGAGGCCCGCGCCGCCCGCGCAGAACGCCGCCCCGTCGCCCTGGGCGACGCACCGCGCCGAGAGCTCCGCGGCATCCGTGAACGTCAACGCGCACACCTCCGGGAGCCCGCCCGTCCATGTCACCGAGCACCTGTCCGCCATGGCCCGGACGCCCTCCACGCAGCGGTTGACGCGGTCCGAATCCAGCGTCACTCGACCCGCGTCGAGGTCGGCCTGCAGCGCGGTGGCCAGGAAGGTCTCGCACTCCTGGGCGCGCGTCGCCACGCACGCGTCGGCCGTGTAGGGCCGCACGTCGAACCGACAGTCACACGCCTGCAGGCCGCCGCAGATCTCCGCGCTCAAGCGGAGACAGAAGGACTCCACCGTGGAGGCCACGTCGGTGTCGACCACCACTTCGGCGTCGTCCGTGTCCGTCGGGGCGTCCTTGGCGGGCTTGCAGCCCCCGACCGCCAACACGATCCCGAGCGCCCACTCCAGCTTGCGAACCGCCACCTGACCTCCCCAAGTCCGCGGGCCGATCCGCGATGACCGCGCTCCGCTAACGCCGCGGCGCGCGCACAGCCTGAGGCAGGTGCAGCACGACGATTCGTGGGAGACTCGCCCCCCATCGGCGTGCTACACATTCTGACCCGTTGGACAGAATATGCCCTGGCCCTTCAGCATCTGGATCGAGAACGTCTGGCACACCGGCCTTCGCGCTGCGGTGGAGGGCCTGTACCCCCCAGACCCGGGCGGCGCGCCGGACGGCGTGACCACCGATCTGGTCGCGCGGCACCTCGCCTACATCCGCTCGCTGCCGCCCAGCCACCGCTTCCTGCTGCCGCTGCTCTTCTTCGGGATCGAGCTGCTGCCGCTGGCGCTGGCGCCGTGGTCGGGGCGCTTCTCGCGACGCACGCCCCAGGCCCGCGCCGCGCTGATCACGTCCTGGCGTGAGGGCCGCATCTTCGCGCTCCGCGGCCTCGGAGACGCGCTGCGCGCCACGCTCCAGATGATGTACCTCTCGCACCCGAGCGTCCTGCGCCACATGGGCGAGTACAAGACCGTCGCCTACCTCGACGACAAGCTCGACATGCCCATTCACGACTCGCCCGACATGCCGCGCGTCCAGGAGTCGCTGTGATTCACCACCTGGACTCGCTCCGGCAGGGCTTCGAGGTCGACGCGGACGTCGTGATCATCGGCTCCGGCGCGGGTGGCGCCGTCGCCGCCACCAACTTCGCGGCCGCCGGGCTGCGCACCGTGCTGCTGGAGGCCGGCCCCCAGATCAGCGCCAAGGACATGACCCGCGACGGGCCCGCGTTCATGGCGCGCCACTACTGGGAGGGCGGCCTGCGCCTGCTGCGCGGCACCGGCGCCTGGCCCACCATGTCCGGCCGAATCCTCGGAGGCAGCACGGTCATCAACTCGGCGATCATGTTCCCGCTGCCCGACTGGGTCCGCGAGGACTGGGCCGCGGCCGACGGCCTCGACGCCCTGCGCGGGCCCGAGCTCGACGCCGCCTACAAGCGCGTGTTCGCGCGCACACACACCGCGCCCACGCCCGAGTCGGTGTTCGGTCGCCGCAACGTGCTCACGCGCGAGATCCTCGACCACGCGGGGCTCAAGGGCGCGCCGCTCCCGCGCGCCGTGAAGGGCTGCGAGGGCACCGGCGACTGCCTCACCGGCTGCGCGGTCGGCGCCAAGCAGTCGGTCGACCGCAGCTACCTGCCCGGCGCCGTGCAAGACGGCGCGGAGGTCTACACCTGCGCCGTGGTCCACAAGATCTTGATGGACGGAACCCGCGCCGTCGGCGTCGAGGGCCACATCGTCGACCCGGACGGCCACGCCAAGCTCGCGCGCTTCACGGTGCGCGCGCCGCGCGTCATCGTGTCGGCGGGCACGCTGCACACGCCCGTGATCCTCAAGCGCAGCGGCGTGACCGCGGGCGGGCGCGTGGGCGGCACGTTCCTGGCGCACATCTCCAGCTTCGCCATGGGCGTGATGAACCACACCGTGGATCCGTGGATCGGCGCGACCCAGGGCTACGGCGCGTTCAGCGACCGGGTGCGCGGCCTGAAGTTCGAGTCGCTCTGGGCGCCGTCGGCGCTGATCGGCGGGCAGTGGGGCGGCGTCGGCCCCGACATGTACGAGATGCTCCCCGACTTCAAGCGCGCGCTGATGATCCCGATCGTCTACCGGGCCAAGGTGACGGGCAAGGTCGGCATCCGCCTCGACGGCATGCCGGACGCCCAGCTCTGGGTGCCGAACGAGGAGATGTGGGTGGTGTTGAGCGAGCTCAAGCGCGTCGTCGACTCCATGCTCGACCTGGGCGCTGAGTACGTCTACACGGGCGTCCGCGGCGTACCGCCCAAGATCCGCACCAAGGAGCAGGCGATGAGCCTGCTGTCGCACGACATCCAGGCGCGCGATGTCACCATGACCGCCAATCACACCTTCGGGTCCTGCCGCATGAGCGGGCGCGCCGATCGCGGCGTGGTCGACGTGAACGGCAAGGTCTACGGCACGGAGGGCCTGTGGCTGATGGACGCCAGCGTGTTCCCCAGCCCGTCCGCGGTCAACCCTCAGGCCACCATCATGGCCCTGGCGGACATGAACTCGCGTCGCATCGCCGACCTGGATCTGCTCGCCACCGCCTGACGGCTCCGCACCGCGTGCCCCGATTCGTCCGGTTGCGACATGCTGCCCCTGCACGTCGCGCGAGACATGGATTATTCCTCCACCCGCCGTCGCGTTCTCCAGGAGGTCTCCGTGGCTCGTCTCCCTGCTCGTGTCGGACAGCTCGCGCTCTGTGCACTCGCCGCGGCGTGCGGCGGGACGGGCGGCGTGGTCGCAGGTGACCCCGACACCCACTGCGGCGAGACCGTGCAGGCCATCGATCCGTCCGTGTGTGAGGGCGCCGACGACGGCGCGGACGTGTTCGGCGACACGCTCTACAACTCCGACGGTCAGGACGACGCCTGCAAGTACCACCTGTCGTTCACCAACTCGACGATCGAGCGGGACAAGGACGTGACCTTCACCGTGTCCGCGTGGGCGCTCGACGGCGGGGCGACGGTCACCGGCGCCACCATCCGCGCCGACGTGTTCCTCGACGACACCCACGCCGCGCCCGACACCGGCGCGACCACGGTGGAGGGCCCGGCCGGGACCTACACCGTCGGCCCGGTGCAGTTCGACAAGAAGGGCCGCTGGACGGTGCGCTTCCACCTGTTTGAGGACTGCGCGCTCGGCGCCAGCTCGCCGCACGGGCAGGTCGCGTTCTATGTCGACGTCCCGTAGCTTTCGGACCGGGACCTCCCGCGCCGTCCTCGCGCTCATGGTCGTCGCCTCCGCGGGCTGCCAGATGTTCGGCGGCTCGTGCCTCGCGGACGCGCCAACCTCCTGCCCGCCCAACCCGCCCACCTACGCCCAGGTGCAGCCGATCCTCGGACACGCGTGCGTGCTGTGCCATGCGCCTGACGCGCAGCTGTCCACCCTCCCTCTCGACACCTACGAGGCGGTGTTCGCGCGCCGTGACGCGGCTGAGAAGCTTGTCTCGACCTGCGCGATGCCCAGGGACGGCGTTCTGCTGTCCGACGAGGAGCGCCGCACGCTGCTGAACTGGTTCGTGTGCGACGCGCCGCGCTGATCCCACTCGCGACCTGACCAGCGTCACCCGTCAGTTGTTTGGGTCATCGCAGGCGAGCCACTCGAGCAGCGTCGCGCGCTGAGCGTCCGGCAGGCGCGAGTCCGCGGGCATGGTGCACGCGTGGATCTGCTCGACCAGCTTGTCGTGCAGCGCGTGCGCCTGCTCCCAGGTGGACATCAGCTCGGTCGTGGCGCCCCGGCCGACGTCATGGCAGGTGACGCAGCTGTCGCGTAGGAGGGGCGCGACGTCGGCCATGAAGCTCGGCGGCGTGGCGGGGCACGCAGGCAGCACGTCGGCGGGGCAGTCGAAGGCGGGCGACAGGTTCGGTTCGTGCAGCACCGTCTCGTCGGTCAGCGCCAGCATCAGCGCCTTGAGCTGGGCGCGCAGGGTGTCGTCGAGCACAAACCCCTTGAGCAGCGGATCCTTGTAGGGGTTGGCGCGACCGTCGCCCGCGTTGGGTCCGTCCGCGATCACGCGCCCGCCGCTCGCGTAGTGATCGATCACGCCGTCCAGATCCGCCACGCTGCCGTCGTGCATGTACGGCCCCGTGAGCGCGATGTTGCGCAGCGTCGGGGCCTTGAACTTGCCCATGTCGGCCGGGTCATGCGTGAACATCGCCAGGCCCTGGTCCGACGCCGGGTACGCCCCCGCCCCGTCCACGTTGTACAGGCCGGTGTTGTGGTAGGGCGTCTCGACGAACGCCGCGCCCTTCTGCGTCACCGAGTCGGTGAAGTTGTAGGTGCCGTGGCAGTGGTAGCACTCCTGGTCTTCCGAGAAGAAGCGCGTGATCCCCTGCACCGCCTCGGGCGGGATCGCCGACACGTCGCCCTCGACGAAGTACTTGTCGTACGGCGACCGACCCGACAGGATCGTACGCTCGAAGCTGGCGATCGCGTTGACAATGTTCGTCAGGTCGACCGGGTCCTCCTCGTCCGGGTACGCGGCCGAGAACAGCTCGCCCAGCCGTTTGTCCGCGCGCAGCAGCGCGAACTGCGCGTCGTCGTGGCCGGTGAGGCCCAGCTCGACCGGGTGTTCGCTGTACATGGGCAGGAGCATCTGCTCCTCCAGCGTCACCGGCACGGGATCCGCCCAGGTGTAGACCGCGTTGTAGGCGACGTTGAGCAGGCTGGGCTCGTTGCGCGCGCTGGGCTCGTCGGTGGCGCCGAGCGAGAACGCCGCCCCGCCCGAGAACGACTCCGCCTGGCTGTGGCAGGTGCCGCACGACCGCGTCCCGTTGAAGCTCATGCGCTTGTCGTAGAACAGGTGGCGACCCAGCTCCACCTTCTCCGCGGTCATCGGGTTGTCGTCGGGGACGGCCGGCTCGGGCAGCGAAGGCGGCAGGTCCCACGTGTAGGGCGTCGTCGGCGGCGCGTCCGTCTTGCAGGCGGCGAGCGTGACCAGCAGCAGCGACGCGGCGTTCACGGCGCCTCCACCGAGAACACCGTCTGCTCCCCGGCGGGCGCGTCGCCGAGCGGCAGTCCGAGCGCCTCGAACACGCCCACACACTCAGGGTCGTTCGGCTCGGACATGCAGCCCGGGCCGGTGTTCTCGGTGTTCGTGTCGACGTCTGCGCCCGCCACCAGCTTGGACAGGTCCATCACGACCGTGCTGTCCGGCGTCCAGCCCTCCAGCGTCACGTGGACGCGGTTCGGCTCGACGCACGCGGCGTTGCCGCCCGTCACGCCGGCGCAGCCCGAGCTGCCGATGTGCACCACCCAGCCCGCGGGCTGACCGGTGGTCGCCAGGTCCAGCTTGAGGAAGCGAAAGCCGGCCGTCCAACCCCAGAACATGGACGACACGTTGAGCGGCGACGTGAGCTTGGCCGGGTCGAGGTGGTTGAGCGACTCCGGCACGCCCAGGTCGAACTCCAGCGTGCCGGAGTCGGCCCGCGCGTGGGCGCGCACCACGGCGCGCAGGTCGGCGTTCCCCGTGCACGCGCCCGTCTTGTCCTCAAAGTCCAGCAGCGCGACGTCCTGGGACTGCCAGGGCTCCTCCGCGTCGATGGTGCCCGCGCCGTCGATCTTCAGGCCGCTGATGTACGCGCGCAGATCCAGCAGCTCGACGGATGACGCGGTGGTTCCGATCGCGTCGTAGGTCGAACCGCAGGCCGCGTCGGCGTCGCCGAAGCGCGCCGCGAACCGCACCTCAACGGGCTGACCGGAGGAGCAGGCCACGCCCAGCAGACACGGCAAAAAAGCCAGCGTTCGGACGGTCGAAGACATCCAGTCCCCTGCGAAGGAAGAGGGTCTCCCCTATTCCGCTCCGTCCCGTGGCGGCCTGCGACACGGCGTCACGGATTGCGCAGCCAAACTGTGCAGGTCGCCTAGCCGGGCGGCCAGCCGAGCATGCGCCCGCCGAGCAGGTGCACGTGCACGTGGTTCACGCTCTGCCCACCGTGGTTGCCGTCGTTGATCACCAGGCGGTAGCCCGACCCGGCGATCCCCTCCTGCCGGGCGATCTCCGCCGCCGCGATCAGCAGGTGGCCGAGCAGCGCCGCGTCGCTCGGGCTGGCGGACGACACGCCCGAGATCGCGCGCCGCGGGATCACCAGGATGTGCGTGGGCGCCTGCGGGTTGATGTCGCGGAAGGCGATCGCGTGCTCGTCCTCGTACACGATGTCGGCGGGGATCTTGCGGTCGAGGATCATCTGGAAGATCGTCATCGGGTCTCCGAGGCGCGGGTGCTGCTGTGCACCCACGCGAGGTACGCAGGATGGCTCGCCGCCGGGTCCACGTCGAGCACCAGGACCTCGGGCAGCGTGTACGGGTGCAGGGCAAGCAGCCGCTCGCGGAGCGCGTCGACGCGATCGGCCGCGGTCTTGATCCACAGCGTGGTCTCGGGCTCCGACAACACCGCGCCCTCCCAGCGGTAGGTCGAGGTCAACGGCCACGCGTTCACACACGCGGCGAGCCCCTCCTCCACCACGGCGCGGGCGATCCGATCGGCGTCCGAAGGCGGACAGTTACACAGAACGAGGCGCATGGTCGAGCCGCTCCTGCGCGGCCCTTAACGCCGGCCAACCCGCGGGGTCAGCGCGTCAGTAGCCCACGTCGATCTTGAGCAGCAGCGCGCCGTTGTCGCCGCCCTTCAGCACCGACAGGAAGGCGCGATTGCGCTTGATCGACACCTGCATGTCCACCGGATCCGCGTCCTCGTGGGTGTAGGTGACCTCGACGCGCGCCTCGGTGCTGTTGTGCGAACCGAGCCGCAGCCGCACCACGCGCTTGGACGAGATCGGCAGCTCCACCGCGGCGCCGTCGGCGATCCGGTAGGACTCCTCCTGCACCAGCGTGAATGAGTCGAACGGCAACTTGGCCAGCGTGGCGGCCAGGCTCGACAGCTTGGGGTCCACACCCGCGCCGCCCTTGGTCGCGCGGATCACCTGCACGCGGATCTCGACCTTGGCCGGGACCTCGGATGGCATCACCGGCGCGGGGTGCGCGGGCGGCGGCTGCTGCGCCAAGGCCGACGCGGGGGCGGCGAGCGACAGCGCGAGCGGCAGGATCCAGCGGATGGGGGTTGGCCAGCGCATCACAGGTTCGCTCCATCGTCGATCCACAGGATGAGCGGCGCGTCCGCGGACTCCGGCGTCTCGACGTAGACCGTGGCGTTGCCGCCGTACTGGATGCGGTCGACGTTGATCTCGTCGGCGGCGGCGAAGGCGACCGGCTGCGCCACGAACCCCGACAGGTCCGGCGCGACCGCGGGCACCACCGCCGTCAGCCTGGGCAGCAGGACCATCAACGCGGCGGCGGCGAAGGCCAGCACCAGCATCACGGGCCAGTTCACCGAGTTGGCGGGCTCCTCGTCGAGCAGCTCCGGGGCGCGCGCGTCCCTGCGGATCGTGTCCATCACCTTGGTCGTGACGTCCACGCGACCGGCGGTCGTGACCACCGCCTCCCGGATCAGTGACCCGTCCCAGCCCACGACCTCTTCGGCGTCGGGCAGGCCGATCTCCTTGGCGACGCCCGCCCACAGCGACACGGTCGGGCCCGCCTCACGCGTGATGCCCTCACGCACCTCACGGCCCACGTCCGCCATCTGACGGAGCGTGTGCCGCAGCGTCGGCTCCCGCATCACCCGCTCCGCCGCGAGCACGTGCAGCTGGGTCGGGAGCGCGCGGTCCAGCAGCGCCGAGATCCAGCCTTCCGGCAGCGCGTCGACGGGCGTCACGCCGACCGCGACCAGCACGCCCGCCGCCACCTCGACCGTGCCCGCCTCAGCGCGGAGCGCGTCGCCGATCGGCAGACCCGGCGCGAACGGCTCACCGAGCGATGCAGGCTCACCGGCCTCACGCGCGATGGCCTCACCCAGCAGACCGCCCGGGGGCGACAGCATGTCGATCAGCGCGGCCGCGTCGCCCGTCACGTCGTCCACGAACAGCACGTCGACGTCCATGGCGGCGGCCAGCGGCCCCGTCGCCAGCCCGGCCCGGATCTGTGCGATCAGCGCGGGGTCGTTCTCCCCAGCGGCCAGTCGGACGAGCAGCGGCAGCAGGCGGTCGGTCATGCCGTGTCCTCTCCAGTGTCCCTACGACGGTTGGTGACGCAATCCATTCGAACGAAAATCACGCCCCGCCCTGAAGCGGCGCCAGGACCTTCTGGAGCTTCTTGCGGGCGTAGAACAGGCGCGACATCACGGTGCCCTCGGCGATCTCGAGCACGTCGGCGATCTCCTTGTAGGACAGGCCGTCCACCTCGCGGAGCAGGATGACCTGCCGCTGGTCTTCGGGGAGCTCGGCCACGGCGTTCATGATCGCGGTGTGGAGCTGCTTGCGCTCCAGCGCCTTGCGAGGGTTGTCGGCATGGTGGGCCTCGGAGATGCCGCCGTCGGCGTCGCGGGCGGCGACGTCCTCGTCCAAGCCGGTCACCGGGGCGCGCGCGCGGCGGCGGGTGAAGTCGATCGCGAGGTTCATCGCGATCCGGTACAGCCAGGTGTAGAAGCGGCTGTCTTCGCGGAAGGCGTGCAGGTTGCGGTAGGCCTTGACGAACGACTCCTGCGTCAGCTCCTGCGCGTCCTCCTGGTTGCGGACCATGCCGTAGACGACGTGGTACACGCGAGTCTGGTACTTCTCGACCAGGCCCCGGTAGGCGGTGGCGTCTCCTGCGCGGACCGCGTCGACCAGCGCCATGTCCGCGTCCCGATCGTCGGCCACCCGCACCATGCCCAGCAGCGCCAAGCCAAACGGCCAAGCGTGGGACATCCAGGTCACGAGGGTGTGCACATCCGCCATCCGTTCCTCCGCGGCCTCCAGGGTTCAACCCCTGACGCCGGTGTTCGCGTCCCGCCTACTAACCCGGCCGCGACCTGCCTGGGCCCCGATGCACGGGGCGGCACCGAGGAAGGCACCCGCGTGGTAGTGTCGACGCACGCCGGAGGCGCGTGTTGCGGTCCCTGATCCTGCTGCTGGTGGTCCAGGCCTGTTCGTCCGACGCGGCCG
Organism: uncultured Pseudomonadota bacterium; assembly: GCA_903861005.1. Lineage (GTDB taxonomy): Bacteria > Myxococcota_A > UBA796 > UBA796 > CAIOSP01. Next base: position 18,048 of record CAIOSP010000022.1, on the reverse strand, counting down.
TCCACCAGGCCACCTGTCGCCCGACGGATCGATCGCCCTACCCCGCGTCGTCGCCCTACCTTGGCGTGCACGCGGGCCCGCAGCAGAACGACCTAGTCGCCTGCGATCTCGCCGACGCCTACGAGCCCGCCTGGCACGCGCTGGAGGGCTACGGCGTCGCCCAGCCCAACACCTTCTCGCCAGACGGGCAGACCACCTACGTCACCACCAGCGAGCCCACGCCCGACGCCTGCACGGTGTTCGCGCTCGACGTCGCCACCGGCGAGACGCGCTGGTGCGTCCGATTGCCCGGCGCGCTCGGCGCCGCGGTCAGCGTCGACGAGGACGGCGACCTCTACCTGACCACCACCGGCGCGGTCCGCTCGCTGGACGCCGACGGCGGCACGCGGTGGAGCCACGACGTCATCGACGCCCTAGGCGCCCCGTCGCTCGCCTACGGGACGCAGTTCACGCCAGATGGCTTGGTCGCGACGGTGACGGCGGACGGCGCGCTGCTGCTGCTCGACCGCGCCACGGGTGCGGCGCGCGCAACGCTCGATCTACCGAGCGCGTTTGGCTTCCCCAAGCCCGGCGCCACCTCAGCGCCGATCGACTTGGGGTCTCTGCTCCCCGAGTCGATCTCAGCCGACCTCGCGCGGGTGTTCGGCGGGGCGGGTCAGCTGCTCAGCGTGTTCACCGGGTCGAGCGGCAACTACACCGACAACACCGTCGGCGTCGCCCCAGACGGCACGATGTACGTGATCGGCTACGGTCCGGACGCGCACACCGGCGCGCTGGTGCAAGTGAAGCGGGGCGGCCCTTCGGACGCGCCCACACTCACCCCCGGCTGGTTCGTGCGCACCGTGGAGGGCAGCGCCTCCAGCCCGTCGATCAGCCCGGACGGCCGCTGGGTGAAGGTCACCGACGGAAACGCCTCGGCCGCGGTGCTCAACCCCGCTACCGCGGAGGCCAGCGCGCGCCTCGTGGACATCGGTGCCTGCGATCAGAACACCGACGGCGACGCCGACCCAACGGTGTGCGCGCCCGCGATCGTCGTGCCGCTCGTGAGCGGGCCCGCGCTGGGCGCCTCGCCGGTGCTGGACGGCGGCGAGCAGTATCTGTGGGACGTACAGCTCGCCGATCTGCTGGAGACCGAACACGCTGACCTCCGCAGGCTCGACGGCGACCAGGTGGTGTGGGAGACGCGCCTGCCCGACGACGCACAGTGGACGAGCGTCGTCACGCTCACCGACCACCACATCCTGGGCACCACCACGCGGCTCACCGCGTCGGACCAGTCGCTGCTTTCGATCGAGCTACCCGCGACCGCGTCCAGCGACGTCGTGATGATCGACCGCGCCACAGGCGAGTTGGTCTGGTCGGCGCCGGTCACCGACGACAGCGCCAGCACCGTCACCGTGGGCGAGGACGGCTCGCTCTACGTGACGCTGCTCGGGCTGGTGCACGGCTTCGCGACCGACACTCCGATCGTCGGTGGTGTGCAGCGCTTCGTCGAGCCCGCCGACCGTGCGGAGCCCGAGTGAGCGGCGCGCACCCCATCCGGCGTGATGTGGACGGCCTGCGCGGCGTGGCCGTGGCCGCGGTCGTGCTCTTCCATGCGTTCCCCGATGCCGCGCCGGGCGGGTTCGCGGGCGTGGACGTGTTCTTTGTGATCTCCGGCTTCCTGATCACCACGCTGGTGGTCGACGCGCGGGATCGCGGCACGTTCACCTTCGCCGACTTCTACGCGCGCCGCGCGCGGCGCCTGCTGCCCGCGCTCACGCTCGTGCTCGCGACGGTGCTCGTCGCCGCGTGGGCGCTGCTCTCCCCGATCAACGTCGCCGCCGTCGCGCGCCACACGCTCGCGGGCGCTGCGTTTGTGCCGAACCTCTTGTCCTGGTCCGACGCCGGATACTTCGACAAGGGCGCCAACCAGAAGCCGCTCCTCCACCTGTGGTCGCTGGGCGTCGAGGAGCAGTTCTACTTGGTGTGGCCGGCGCTGCTGCTGTGGACGCCGCGTCGTCGCCTCCCCTGGGTCACCGCGCTCGTGGCGCTGGCGTCGTTCGGCCTCGCGGTCACGCGCGCCGGCGATCACGCGACCGAGGCGTTCTACCTGCTGCACACGCGCCTGTGGGAGCCCGCGATCGGCGGCGTGCTCGCGCTGGTCGGTCCGCCGCCGCGGCCCCTGCGCGCCGTCGCGGGGTGGCTCGGGCTCGGCATGGTCGGCGCCGCTTTCGTGGGGTCGGGCCGCGGCGAGGCGTGGCCAGGCCCGTGGACGCTGCTGCCGACCGTGGGCGCGGCGCTGCTGATCGCGGCGGGGTCGGACGGCTGGCTCAACCGCGTGGTGATGGGCTCCACGCCGCTCGAAGCGCTGGGGCGGATCAGCTACCCGCTCTACCTCTGGCACTGGCCGCTGTTCTCCTTCGCGGCGATGCTCGCGCTCAACCCAGACGAGCCCACCACGCGCGTGGGCCTGATCGCCGCGTCCACCATGCTCGCGACGCTCACCTGGGCGCTGCTCGAGCGACCGATACGGGGGCGACTTGTCGGACGTGCGGGCGTGATGCCGGGCCTGGTGATGACGACGCTCGTCGTCGCAGCGGCCGCCGCGCTGCTCAAGACCGGCGCGCTGCCCGCGCGCAGCCCGGGTGAAGGGGTCGACGAGGTCCGCGTGCAGATGCGCATCGACGCCGCGCTCTCGCAGAAGCACGCGATGAACATGTGCGGCTTCCCCAACCTGGACGAGATCACCGCGCGCATCTGCCACCACGGCGGCGACGTGAGCAGCCTACGCAAGATCGTGGTGTGGGGCGATAGCCATGCGGACTCGTGGGGGCCTGCGTGGAAAGTCTACGGCGAGGAGCACGGCGTCCACGTGATCCTGCTCGCGGCGCCGAGCTGTCCGCCGATCGTCGGCGTGCGCAACGGGAACGACCCGGTCGCGTCACCCGCGGAGTGCCTCAAGCCCGGCTACGGCCAGAAGGTGCTCGACGACATCCGCGCGATGGCGCCCGAGCGTGTCGTGTTGGTCGCGCGCTGGAGCCTGTACGCGAACGGCTGGTCGCACGGCGGCGTGCAGGAGCCGGTCACCCACTTCCTGACCGAGTCCGAAAACGGGCCCGCCACGCGCGAGTCGAGTCAGGCCGCGATGACGCGCCAGCTCCCGGCCACGGTCGACGCGATCCGCTCGTTCGCCAAGGTGACCCTCCTGCGCGAGTGGCCGCAGCTCGACCCCGCCACCAAGGAGCCGGGCCACCGCGGCCCGCTCGGCTACGAGCCCACCCTCGACGAGTACCGGGCGGCGACGGTGTTCGCGGACGGCCTGATCGACGGCATCGTCGCCGCGCACCCCGACGTGAGCGTGGTCGATCCGGCGCCGGTGGTCTGCACGCCGCGGTGCGAGGCCAAGCACGACGGCGTCTGGATGTACCGCGACGACAACCACATCAGCGCGGCTGCGTCGCTCCTGCTCAAGCCGGTGGTGACCGCCGGCCTGTGAGTCAGCTCCCCGACTCGGCGTGCTTCTTGCCGAGCTTGACCTTGGCCCCGCCGAACTCCCACGCGATGCGCAAGCGCCCCGTGTACAGGTGGCCGTAGGCGCCAAATCCGCGATCCGACGTCTCCGGGCCCAGGCCCTTCGGCCGCGAGAAGCCGCCGGGCGCCATGTAGATCTCAGCGCCGATGCGGACGTGGTCGACGATCAGCGCGTCCACGCCGACCGACATCGTCGGCCCGAAGTACGGGTGCTGGTTGGCGACGATCACGCCGTCGTCGCCCACCACGAACGACGTGCTCGCGTCCGTGAAGCCCACCGCCAGGTACGGCGACAGGTCGACCTTGGTGAACGGCGTCGCCGCGATCATCGCGTCCACGCCCACCGTGGAGCCCACGTACAGGTCCTGGACCACCGGATCGCCGTCCTTCACCGGGCCGGCGATCTCGCCCACGGAGCGCAGCAGGCTGCCGTGAACGCGCAGGCCCGGCTGCACCGGCGCCAGCACGCGGAACGCCACACCCAGCTCAGCGCCGAACGTCACGTTGTACAGCCCACCCACCGGGATCGGGCCCATGTAGGCGACGCCCAAATAGGGCGCGACCAGGCCACGCGTCGGGAATGCGAACGTCGCCCGCAGCCTGGGCAGGAACGGGCTCGCGTTGGTGTCCTCGGTCTTGGTGTAGTTGTAGGCCGCGCGCTGGTAGCAGTTCAGCGGCGGGATGATGCCGACGTCCACGCCGAGCGCGCCGCGACCTGGCACGTGCGGCACGACGCCGTGCACGGGGCTCAACGTGGCCGACAGCGCGAAGAAGTTCTGCAAGAAGTCCGACTGCACGACGTCGTCGTAGTCGGCGGGCTTGGCGAGCCCATCACACTTGGGGTCAAAGCCCGCGAGCGCGGCGCCCACCCAGAGCAGCAGGCCGATCATGGAGCCACCTCGCAGCCAGTCGCGCCGTCGTCGATCCACGCCTGGATGGCCGCGATCTCGGTCGCGCCGAGCGGCGAGCCGAGCGGCATGCGTGATCCCGCGTCCGTCCCCGCCACCTTCAGGTAGAGCAGCGACGTCGCGGAGTCGCCGTCGACCACGTAGGTCTGACCGGGGTAGTTGGCGCTCTCCACGCCCACCAGCGCGGTGAGCGCGTCGGTCTCCAGGTCGAGGCCGCCGGTGGCGGTCGCCGCGTCGTGGCAGCCGCCCAGCGCGCACGATGAATTGAGTATGGGCTCCACGCCGCACCAGCCCGGGGCGATCTCCCCGCCCTCAGGCAGGAACAGGTGGTCGTCACACGCGCACAGCAAGAGCAGCATCGGGGCCCACCTCATGGCGCCACGTCCACGCACGCGCCCACGTCGTTGACGGTGTCGTAGGGGTTGTGGTCCGCGAGCAGGCAGCGCTGGTCCGGCAAGCACGCGATCCCCGCGGGGCCGCACGACAGGTCGGTGTACTTCAGGCCGCCGTCGTCGCGCGGATCGTTGGGGTCCGTGCCCGCGTCCACCTCGTCACCGTCCGGCACGCCACCACCGTCGGTGTCGGCGTTCCAGGGCGAGGTCGGCTGCCCGAACCCGGCGGACTGTCCGCCGTTGAGCTCGGCGCCGTCGGTGAGGCGGTCCCCGTCCGTGTCGGCGGACAGCGGGTTGAGCGCCAGCGTGACCTCGCGGCCGTCGGGGAGGCCGTCGCCGTCGGTGTCGAACACCAGCGGGTCTGTGCGCCAAACGTTCACCTCCTCCTCGTCGGTCAGGCCGTCGAAGTCGGTGTCGGCCAGGTCGGGCGAGGTGCCGAGCAGGCGCTCCTCGGCGTCGGTCAGGCCGTCGCAGTCCAAGTCCGGCGTGCCCTGTCCGCAGGGGCCAGACGGCGGCAGCGCGTAGGTGCGACGGATCACCGGCGGCGCCTTCGCGGCGGCGAACGCGGCGCACTGGTTGATGTCGTGCGGCACGATCGAGCAGCCGCAGATCACGTCCGCCGCGACGTCGATGAAGGCCGCGCGCGAGATGGTCTCGCGGCTCAGCAGTGGCGTGAGCGCGAACGACACCGCGGGATCCACGGACACCATCTCGGCGGTACACGCGGAGATGTCGGCGAGCGCGCCGTCGGCGTCGGTGCGCAGGCCTAGCTCGGCCGCCACGCGCTGCAGCTTGAGGTCGTCTTCGTACGCGCGGGTCAGCACGAACACCGGCTCGGTCTCCTGCTTGTCGGGGATGCCCACCTCGTAGAGCGCGTCCTGGTACACCGAGCGATCCTCGGCCATCTGAGCGAGCACGGTGTCCTTGCCCGGGTACATCGCCTCGACGAAGTCCGCGATGCAGGACGGGAAGAGCGCGCTGTACTCGGGCTCCTCGCGGTGGTCGGCCCAGTGCGCGCCGATCACGTCGGCCTTGTCGATGATGCCGCGCGCGTGGCAGAACATGCAGCTGGCGCCGTTCGTGACCAGGGGCGCGGTCGGCCCTTCCAGGTCGCGCACGATCGACAGCGGCCCCACGTCGAGCTGGGTGCCGTCGCTCTTGGCCAGGTAGTAGGCGTTCAGGCCGTTGGGCAGCGTGCAGATGAACTCGCCGCCGTCATGGCGGAAGGTGAAGTCGGGCGCCACCTGGCAGTCGGGCTCGGGGCGGAACAGCTCGATGCCGTCGGCCGGCGAGAGCGGGTTCGCGAGCAGGTTGGCGTCGCCGGCCTCGGACGCCATGTCGTAGCTGACCCAGCAGAAGGCGCCGGAGGTGCGCGTGTCCGCGTCATGCCGTTCGACTAGGCGGTTGCTGACCGACACGCCGCTGGCGACAAAGCCCGCGCGCATCACCTGCACCGCAGCCGGGTCGCCGCCGTGCGCCTGGAGATCCGCGGCCCGGTCGACACCAAAGCCGCGAAAGCCCGGGTTGCCGTCGAGGAACTCGTCCTCGGTCGGCGGCAGGCGCAGGATGGCGTTGTACAGCGGCGGCTGCGTGGCGTGACGGACGAACCAGTCCGCGGGCATGTACGGCAGGCGCGAGTGCGTGAGCGTGCGCAGCTGCTGGCCACCGGGGCGCGTCTGCACCACGGGGATCTCCTTGACCGCCTGCTCCCAGGCGTCGACCCCGTTGGCATTGGGCTCGTCCCAGCCGTAGTCGCTCGCGTCCACCATGTAGATGAGCTTGTCGGGGTCCACGGGCACGGGCTGGATGACGCGCGGGCCCATGCTGACGCTATTGATCGCCTTGGACAGGCCAAAGCGCAGCGTCTCCAGCTCGTCGTTGGAGACGCAGTCGTTCCACAGGTAGGACAGGACGAAGAAGCGCGCGTTGCGGCGCTCGGACACGGGCAGGCTGGTGACCGCGTCCACCATGTAGGCAAGCTCCTCCTCCGGCGTCATGCGATCGCGCACCGCGCAGAAGTCCGGATCCCAATCCTTGGCGCCAGCCTCGATCCAGCGGCGCAGCGTCTCCAGGTCGGCCGCCGAGGGCTTGTCGGGCCCAGGTGGCATGCTCCCGTCGCGAACGCGCGCGTAGATCCGCGACGCGTCCGGCTGACCGGGCGTCACCTTCCCGGTCTCGATCAGGCGCGGCACGACCAAGCTGAAGTTGAAGCCGCCGTTCGCGGTGCCTCCGTCTCCGTGGCACTTGTAGCAGTTCTCCTGCATCACCTTCTTCGCCGCCTTGGGCAGCTCGTCGTCCGCCGCCACGTCGGTGTCGTCTCCGCCACCGCCGGTGAGGCAGGCCTCCGGGTGACTCTTGCACCACCGGACGTCGTTGAAAGGACCACAGCCCGCGAGCAATCCCAGAAGGATCCACGATACACGCATTGCACACTCCAGACGATCGCAGTGTAGCGGATCTCGAGCAGGTTTGGGGAACCCGAAATCCTGACGTAAGAGCCTTGCAATGGCGACGGCCTCTCCGGACCGTCCTCACTGCGCCCCCCTCGGACAACGCGCAAACGAGCCCTGATGCGAAGCTGGACCGCCGACGACTCCTGGCACTTTCACGGCGGACGGCACGACCGACTGCATGAGGTGCTGGGCGCGGACTGTGGCGCCAAAGGGCGCGGCGGCCAGTTTCGCGCCTGGGTGCCTGACGTGGACGCGGTCAGCGTCATCGGCGACTTCACCGACTGGACCGCGCGGCCCGTCCCCATGACCCAGGTGGCCGACGACATCTGGGAGGCCACGATCGATGAGGCCCGCGCGGGCGACCGCTACAAGCTGCGCGTGCACGGGATCGACGGCGTGTGGCGCGACAAGGCGGACCCGTTCGCGACCTGGACCGAAACGCCGCCGCTCACCGCGTCCCGGCTTGGCCCCAAGGCGCACCGCTGGGCGGACGCGGCGTGGATGAAGCGTCGGCCCATGGTCGACGCGCGCCGCGACGCCATCGCGCTGTACGAGGTTCACCTGGGCTCGTTCGCGGCGGGGCTCAAGCTGGGCGACGGCCCGCTCTACCGCACGGTCGCGCCGCACCTGATCGCCCGGGTGAAGGCGCTGGGCTTCACGCACGTCGAGCTGATGCCGGTGATGGAGCACCCCTACGGGCCGTCGTGGGGCTACCAGGTCACCAGCTTCTTCGCGCCGACTTCGCGCTGGGGTGACCCGGCGGATCTGGCGTGGATGATCGACGCGCTCCACGCGGCGGGAATCGGCGTGGTGTTGGACTGGGTCCCCGCCCACTTCCCCACCGACGCGCACGGGCTGTACCGCTTGCACGGCGGCCCCGTGTTCGAGCACCCGGACCCGCGCCGCGGCTGGCACCCCGACTGGACCACCGCCATCTTCGACTACGGCCGCCCGGAGGTTCGCAGCTTCCTGCTGTCGTCCGCGTGCTGCTGGATCGATCGGTTTCACGTAGACGGGATCCGCGTCGACGCCGTGTCGTCGATGCTCTACCTGGACTACTCCCGCGAGGCCGGCGAGTGGCTCCCCAACGTGCGGGGCGGCAACACCAACGACGAGGCGGTCAGCCTGATGTCGGAGCTCAACGAGCTGTTGGGCGCGCGCTTCCCAGGCGTGCTGCGAATCGCGGAGGAGTCGACGGCCTGGCCGGGCGTGACGCGCAAGGTGTCGGACGGCGGCCTGGGCTTCGACATGAAGTGGGACCTGGGCTGGATGAACGACACGCTGCGCTACCTGGCGCGCGAGCCGATCTACCGCCCCCACCACCACAACGAGCTGACCTTCCGCAGCCTGTACCGCGCCGCTGAGAACTACCTGCTGCCGCTCTCGCACGACGAGGTGGTGCACGGGAAGGGTTCGCTGCTCGGCAAGATGCCGGGCGACCCCTGGCAGCGCTTCGCGAACGTGCGGCTGCTGCTCTCCTCCATGTTCGCGCAGCCGGGCAAGAAGCTCCTGTTCATGGGCGACGAGCTGGCGCCGGATCACGAGTGGAGCCTGGAGTGGGGCGTGAACTGGACCGGGCTGGAGGCGCAGCCGGCGCACGCGGGCGTCGCGCTGCTGGTGCGTGACCTGCTCACGCTGATGCGTGCCTCGCCCGCGCTGCACGAGCGCGACGCGGAGGAGCTGGGCTTTCAGTGGATCGACGCCGACGACGCCAAGCAGAGCGTGCTCGCGTTTCTGCGCTGGGACACGGCGGGCAAGGCGCCGGTCGCGTTCGTCGCCAACCACACGGCCACGCCGCGCCCCGGCTACCGGATCGGCGTGCCGATCGGCGGCGCATGGAAGGTGCTCTTGGACACGGACTTCCCGGGCTACGGGGGCACAGGCCTGCTCGGCCGCGACAGGTTTGTCGCGGAGGCGATCCCCGCGCACGGCATGGCCGCCTCGTTCGCGCTCGACCTGCCGCCGCTGGGCGCGGTCTTCCTGACTCCGGCATGAGGACCGCGTGACCTATCTCTGCCTGCACGCGCACTTCTACCAGCCCACCCGGGAAGATCCGTGGACCGGCGTGTGGCCCGACGAGCCCACGGCGACGCCCTGGCGCAACTGGAACGAGCGCATCACCGACGAGTGCTACGCGCCCAACGCCGCCGCGCGGCTGCTCGACGGCCACGGGAAGCGGCGCGCGGTGCGCAGCAACTACGCGTCATTGTCCTACGACGTCGGCCCCACCCTGCTGCAGTGGCTGGCGGCCAACCGCGCCGGCGTGCACGACGCGCTCGTCCGCGCCGACCAAGAGTGCGCCCGCGAGCGCGGCCGCGGCCCCGCGATGGCGCAGGGCTACCACCACGCCATCCTGCCGCTGTGCGACGCACGCGATCGCCGGACCGAGATCATGTGGGGCGTTCGCGACTTCGCGCTGCGCTACGGGCGCCCCCCTGACGGCTTCTGGCTGCCCGAGGCCGCGGTCGACAGCCCCACGCTCGACGCGCTCGTGGACGCAGGCATCCGCTTCGTGGTGTTGGCGCCGCGCCAGGTTCGGCGCGTCCGTCCGATCGGGTCCGAGACCTGGCTTGAGGCCTCCGAGGTCGACGAGACCACGCGCCGCGCGCTGCGGGTCACGCTGCCCAGCGGTCGCACGATCGCCGTGTTCGCCTACGACGCGACGCTGGCGCAGGACGTGGCGTTCGGCGACGGCCTGAGGGACGGAGAGGCGCTTGGCCGACGGCTGATCGACGAAGCCCTGCGCGCCGGCGGCGACAGCCTCACGCACTTCGCCACCGACGGAGAGTCCTACGGACACCACCACAAGTTCGGCGAGATGGCGCTCGCGCGAGCGATGGAGGTGGTCGAGCAGGACGGGCGCGTGCGGCTCACCACCTACGGCGCGCACCTCGATCGGGTGCCTCCGAGCTGGGAAGCCGAGATCTTCGAGCAGACCTCGTGGTCGTGCGCGCACGGCGTGGAGCGCTGGCGGTCAGACTGCGGGTGCCACTTCACGCCTGGCACCCACCAGCGGTGGCGCGCGCCGCTGCGGGCCGCGCTGGACGCCCTGCGCGACAGCGCCCGCGAGGCGCTCGCGCCGGTGGTCAGCGCCACGTTCCGCGACTTCGACGCCGCGCGCGACGCCTACGTGGAGCTGCTGCAGGACCGCTCGAATGAGGCTTTCCACGCCTGGCTCCACGAGCACGGCGGGCTCGCCCAGCCCACGCTGGTGGAGCTGCACGAGGCACACGCCGCGCTGGAGATCCACCGCCACCTGCTCGCGATGTACACCAGCTGCGGCTGGTTCTTCGACGAGGTGACGGGCCTGGAGTCACGGCTTCTGCTGCGCCACGCGGCGTGCGCGGTCGGGCTGCTGCAAGAGGTGTTCGGGGTCGACCTCTCGGGGCCGCTGCTGCAGGCGGTGGCCGCCTTCCCATCGAATGAAGACGTGACGGACCTCGTCGCGGACGTGGATCACGCGCGGCGTGTGCCGAACCCCGTCCACGCGCCGCACCAGCGCGCCGCCCTCGACACCCTCGCCGAGGAGGGCGAAGCGCTCGGCCCCTTGCGCCAACCCGCGGTGCCCGCCTCGTTTCCGCGGGCCGCGGGCATGCTCCTGCACGTCACGTCGCTGCCGGGAGACGGTCCCGTCGGGGATCTGGACGCCGCCTACGACGCGATCGACTGGATGCACGACGCGGGCTTTGGCGTGTGGCAGGTGCTCCCGCTCTGCCCTCCGGGCCTGGGCGGATCGCCCTACAGCAGCGGCTCCGCGCTCTCCGGGAGCTTCGAGCTGATCGGCCTCGGTCCGCTGGTCGAGGCCGGCCTGTTGACCTCACGCGACCGCGTGTCGCCCGAGCCGCCGATCGGCCAAGTCGATCCGGTCCTCGCCGCGACCTGGAAGCAGGCGCGCGTGCTCGACGCCGCCAAGGCGCTGCTCGCCGATGTCGCGCATCCCTGGCACGACGCGGTTCAGCGCTTCGCCGACGCCAACCCGTGGGCGCGTGAGGCTGCCTTGTACGCCGCGCTCCACGAGGCGCAGGGCGGCCTCCCCTGGTGGTCCTGGCCGGATCCGTTGCGCCGTCGCACGCCGGACGCGCTGGCCGAAGCCCGGCAGAGCCTCAAGCCCGCGATCGAACTGTGGATCGCGCGCGAGTGGATCTTCGAGCGCCAATGGCGCGCAGTGCGCGACTACGCGACGGCCCGCGGCGTCCGGATCCTCGGCGACGTGCCGATCTACGTGGGCCACGACAGCGCCGACGCCTGGGCCTCACGCGAGGTGTTCCAACTCGATCCGGACGGCATCGCCAAGGCGGTGTCGGGCGTGCCTCCCGACGTCTTCTCGGAGTTGGGCCAGCGCTGGGGCAACCCGCTCTTCGACTGGGACGCGATGGCGAAGGACGGCTTCGCGTGGTGGCGCGGGCGCTTGCGTCGTGCGTTCAGCCAGGTCGACGCGCTACGGCTCGACCACTTCATCGGCTTCGTGCGGTACTGGTCCGTGCCCGCGGACTCGCCCGACGCCCGCCACGGTCGCTGGATCCAGGGCCCTGGCCGCGCCTTCTTCGAGTCGATCGAAGCGAGGCTGGGCGCGATGCCGATCATCGCGGAGGACCTTGGAGACGTCGGTCCAGACGTGTCCTCGGTGCAGGAGGGCATGGGCTACCCGGGCATGCGCGTGCTGCAGTTCGGCCTGGACGGCGACCGCGCCAACCCGCACCGCCCGTCCAACCACCCCGTCCGCAGCGTGGTCTACACCGGCACCCACGACAACGACACGCTGCTCGGCTGGTGGAACCAGCTCACGCCCGAAGCGCGCGCCGTCGCGCGCCAGGCGCTGCATGATCCGCGCGGGGCGGTGGTCTGGGAGATCATCCAGCTGGCGCTCCACTCGGCGTCGATCTGGGCGGTTCTCTCCGCGCAGGACGTGCTCGGGCTAGGGAGCGAGGCACGGATGAACGTGCCCGGCACCTCCACCGGAAACTGGACGTGGCGCCTCCGCCCAGGCCAGCTCGACGCCGCCCTCGCGCGGCGCGTTCGCGACGCCGTCATGCAGTCCGGCCGCCTCCTCCCCCACCAACTCTCCTGATCGCCTCGAGGTTTCTGATGATCCCAGTCGACCCGCTCGCCGATCTCAACGACGTGGTGGCGTACTTCTGCATGGAATTCGGCCTGGATGAGCGCCTGCCCACCTACGCGGGCGGCCTGGGCGTGCTCGCGGGCGACGTACTCAAGTCGGCGCACGACCAGGGCAAGGCGATGGTCGGCATCGGCATCTTCTGGAGCGAGGGCTACACGCACCAGGTGCTCGACGAGCACGGCCGCCCGATCGACGCGTGGCTCCCCACGCCGCGCCAGGCGCTCCGCCCCACGGGCGTCGAGGTCACCGTGCGGATCCGCGGCAAGGAGGTGCGTGTCACCGCCTACCGGGTCGACATTCACGGCAACGCGCCGCTGCTGCTGCTGGAGCCGATCGACGAGTGGGACCGCTGGATCACCCGGCGCCTGTACGGCGGCAGCGGGGACGATCGCGTTGCGCAGGAGCTCCTGCTCGGCGTGGGCGGCGTGCGCGTGCTGCGCGAGCTCGGCCTGGACGTGTCGCTCTACCACTTCAACGAGGGCCACGCGGTGTTCGCGGGGGTGGAGCTGCTGCGCCTGAAGATGCTCGGCGGCGCCAGCTACGACGAGGCGCTCCCGTCCGTGCGCGCGCAGGTGGTCTTCACCACGCACACGCCGGTGCAGGCCGGCAACGAGTGCCACCCGCTCGACCGCCTCGAAGAGCAGGGCGTGACCGGCGGCCCGATCGATCGCGAGGTGCTCCACCGCATCGGCGGCGAGCCGTTTGAGATGACCCCGGCCGCCTTGCGCCTGTCGGGCCGCGCGAACGCGGTGGCGCAGCTTCACGGCCGCACCGCGCGCACCATGTGGGCGCACGTCGACGGCGCGGCGCCGATCACGGCGATCACGAACGGCGTGCACATGGGCACCTGGCAGGATCCGACGATCGCTGCGGCGGCGCAGGGCGACGACGCCGCGCTGTGGGACGCGCACCAGGCGCTCAAGCAGCGCCTCCTCGATGAGATCTACGTGCGCAACGGAGCGAAGGTGAAGCCTGACGTGCTGCTCGTCGGCTTCGCGCGGCGCGCCACCGCCTACAAGCGCGCCACGCTGGTGCTGCGCGACGTGGAGTGGCTGGCGCCCTTGTTGGAGTCGGGTCGGATGGCGCTCGTGTTCTCCGGCAAGGCCCACCCGGCCGACCAGTCCGGCCACGCGATGGTGCAGGAGATCGCCACCTTCGCGCGGCGCCGACCGGGCGCGATCGTGTGGATGGACGACTACGACATGGCGCTCGGCCGCCTGCTGACCCGCGGCTGTGACGTGTGGCTGAACACGCCGCGTCGCCCGCTGGAGGCGTCCGGCACGTCGGGCATGAAGGCCGCGGCGAACGGCGCGCTGAACGTGAGCGTGCTCGACGGCTGGTGGGACGAGGCCTGCGAGCACGGCGTGAACGGCTGGCAGTTCGGCGACCGCCGCGAGGCCCGCCACGAGGGCGACGACATGAAGGACCTGGGCGCGCTCGAGCACGTCCTGTCCTACGAGGTGCTGCCCACCTACGAGAAGGACCGCCCCCGCTGGATCCGCATGATGCGCGCGGCGATTTCCATGGCCGTGAAGGACTTCTCCGGCGAGCGCATGCTGCTCGACTACGAGACGCACCTGTACTCCCCGCTTCGCCAGCCCAAGGCGGGCTAGGTCGTGGTCCGGGTCGCGGTCGATCTGGGCGGGACCCATGCGCGCTTCGCGGCAGTGCGCGGTGGCCGCCCGGTCGATCCGTGGACGGTGCACGCGGACGACGCCGGCTCGCTCGTCGAGCTGCTGCGCCAGGGCCTCGCGCGCGTCGACGGTCGCCCCACCGCGCTCGCGCTGGCGATCGCGGCCCCGGTCGGCGGCGCGACGGTCACCATGACGAACCGGCCGTGGTCCTTCGCGCCCGACGCGCTCCGCGACGCGCTCGGGTTGGACACGCTGCTCGTACTGAACGACTTCGAGGCGGTCGGCTGGGCGGTCGCGGCGCTCCAGGACGGCGACGCGGCGACGATCGGCGGCGCGCGCGCCCCGGTCGCCGGCGCGCCCAAGCTCGTGCTGGGGCCGGGCACCGGGCTCGGCGTGTCGCTGGTGGTGCCGACCGCCACCGGTGCGGTCGTGGTCGCGACGGAGGGCGGACACGCGACGCTCGCCGCGCACGACGACACTGAGGCGGGCGCGCTCGACGCGCTGCGGATGGACCTTCCGCGGGTGTCGGCTGAGTCTGTGCTCTGCGGTCCGGGGCTGCTGCGGCTGCACGCGGCGCTGCGCGCGGGCGCGCGCCCCTACTCTTCCCCCAACGGGCTGTCCGCGGCCGCCGCGAGCGGCGACGATGACGCGCTCGGCACGGTTCGGATCTTCCTGCGCTGGCTCGCCGCGCACGCCGGAGATCTGGCGCTGGCGACCGGCGCGCGCGGTGGCGTGTTCCTGGCGGGCGGCGTGCTCGGGCACCTGGCGCGCTGGATCCACGACGACGAATTCCGCGCCGCGTTTGAGGCGAAGGCGCCGATGACCGCGTGGCTCACGGACGTCCCGACGTCCAGGCTGACGCTGGCTGAGCCAGGGCTGGTGGGCGCCGCGCGCGCGCTTGAGGCGACGCTCGTCTGATCCACGGGCCGCGGCGGTACGCGGGGGCCGAGGCACACGCCGTTCGCCGCGCCCGCGGCAGGCTTAGCGACGCTCGATCGCCGCCTGCAGCATTCTTGCCGTGACCAGCACCACGCCCTTGTCGGTCACGCGGAAGTACTTGCGGTCGAAGTCCGGATCCACGCCGATGTGCATGCCGGGCGGCAGCTGGCAGCCGCGGTCGAGGATGGTGCGCCGCACGATGCAGCCGCGCCCGAGGTCCACCCCCGCGAGCAGCACCGAGTCCTCCACCGTGCAGTAGCTGTGGACGATCACGCGGCTGAACAGCATGGAGCGACGCACCGTGGCGCCGCTGACGATGCAGCCCGACGCCACCATCGAGTCCACCGCGAAGCCCTTGCGGTGCTCCCACTCAAACACAAACTTGGCGGGCGGCAGCTGCTCCTGGAACGTCCAGATCGGCCAGGCCTGATCGTAGATGTTCAGGTCGGGCTTGATCGCGGTCAGCTCCATGTTGGCCGCCCAGTACGCGTCGAGCGTCCCCACGTCGCGCCAGTATGGTCGACCGTCGGCCATGTTCACGCAACTGGTGACGAAGCGGTGCGCGAACACCCGCGCGCCGTTCGCGATCAGCTTGGGGATCACGTCCTTGCCAAAGTCGTGGCTGGAGTCCGGATCCACGGCGTCGGCCTCAAGCACGGCCTGCAGGTAGCGGCGGTTGAACACGTAGACGCCCATGCTCGCGAGCGCGACGTCCAAACGGCCCGGCGCGGGCGTGGGCACGGCGGGCTTCTCGGCGAAGGACACGACGCGCTGATCGTCGTCGACGCTCATCACGCCAAAGCCGCGGGCCTCGTCCAGCGGCACGTCAACGCTGGCGATCGTCAGCTCCGCGCCGCGGTTGACGTGATCCTCCAGCATCTTGGCGTAGTCCATCTTGTAGACGTGATCGCCCGCCAGCACGAGCACGTACTCGCTGCCGATGCGCGCCAGGTACTCCATGTTCTGGTGCACGGCGTTGGCGGTGCCCAGGTACCAGGACGTGGTGGCGCGCTCCTGCGCGGGGAGCAGCTCGACGAAGTCGCCGAAGCGGCTGTCCATGAACGACCAGGCGCGCTGCACGTGCTGGTTGAGGCTCTGCGACTGGTACTGCGTGAGCACGCCAATACGGCGGATCCCAGAATTCACGCAGTTGGACATGGCGAAGTCGATGATGCGGAACTTTCCACCGAACGGCACGGCGGGCTTGGCGCGCCACTCGGTCAGCTCGTACAAGCGCGATCCGCGCCCCCCAGCCAGCACCAGCGCGACCGTGTCACGGGCCAGCGCGTGCTGCGAGGCGCGCACCCGACCGCTTCGGGTGGATCCTCCGTCGCCTGTGCCTGTGAGCAGTTCGTCCAAGAGCCCCCCATCATCCGCGTTGCATCGTCCGGAGCACGCCGGTCGCAAGCCTCGTGCCACATCCCACGAGCGAGCCCTCGCGCCAAGTCCATCCGGGCGATAGCGCGTGACAAAATCCGGAGCCCTGATGGACGGCGGTCGACGCGTCCTCCATGTGACGTCCGAGTGCGCCCCCCTCGTGAAGACCGGCGGTCTCGGCGATGTGGTCGGCGCGCTCCCGGCCGCGCTCCGCGCGACGGGCACGGACGCCCGGGTGCTCATCCCCGGCTACGCGAGCGTGCTCGCGATCGTCGGCCCCGAGCGGATCGTCCTGCCGGACGTCGGCCCGTTCGGCGACGTGCGGCTCGCGATGGGCACCCTGCCCCATGGCGTGCCGGTCATCGCCATCGACGCCCCGGAACTGTATGTTCGCCCCGGCGGGCCGTACGTGGACGCGGATGGCCAAGAGTTCAAGGACAACGCGTGGCGCTTTGCGCTGCTCGGGTGCGTCGCGGCCCACATCGCCGAGCGGGGACTGGAAGGCTGGAAGCCTCACGTGGTCCACGCGCACGACTGGCAGGCCGGCCTGACGCCCGCGTACCTCAAGTGGTGGGGCAAGCACCACGTCCCGTGCGTCGTCACCATCCACAACCTGGCGTACCAGGGCGCGTTCTCGCCGGACCTGGTGACCGCCGTGGGTCTGCCGGCCGCAGCCTACGACATGCACGGCGTCGAATTCTACGGCCGCTTCTCGTTCCTCAAGGCGGCGCTGTACTACGCCGACGCCATCACCACGGTCAGCCCCACCTACGCTTGGGAGATCCAGCGACCGCTCGGCGGCATGGGCCTGGAGGGGCTGCTCTCCTACCGGTCAGGCAGCCTACACGGGATCGTGAACGGCATCGACGAGGACGCGTGGGATCCGGCGACGGACGCGCTGCTCCCGGCCACCTACAGCGTGTCCGACCTCTCGGGGAAGCAGGCGTCCAAGGCGGAGCTCCAGCGCGCGCTCGGCCTGGAGGTCCGCGCGGACGCGCCGGTGTTCGGCACCGTGGCGCGGTTCACGTGGCAGAAGGGCCTGGACTTGGTCGCCGAGGTCATCCCTCGACTGCTCTCGCGCGGCGCGCAGGTGGCGATCGTCGGCAGCGGCGACCACGCCGAGGAGTCTCGCTGGCACGGGATCGCGGCCGCCTACCCAGGCAAGGTCGGCGTGTACGTCGGGTTCGACGAGCGCATGGCCCACCTCATCGAGGCCGGCTCCGACGCGTTCCTCATGCCGTCGCGCTTTGAGCCGTGCGGTATGAACCAGATGTACAGCCAACGCTACGGAACGCCGCCCATCGTGCGGCGCACGGGCGGCCTGGCCGACACTGTGGTCGACGCGCAGCCCGAGGCCGTCGCGCGCGGCGCCGCCACCGGCTTCGTGTTCGACGCACCGACCGCGGGCGATCTGATGGAGTCCTGCGACCGCGCGCTCGCCGCGCTCCGGGATCCAGGCGCCTGGGGGCGGATCACCCGGGCCGGCATGCAGCGCGACTTCTCTTGGCGAGAGTCGGCGCGGCGCTACCTCACGGTCTACGACACGGTCTGCGCCTCGCTTCCGTTCTAGGCCCAATGCCGATCAGATAGGGCGCTGAGGATCGGCCAAGCTGAGCTTTCCCGGCTTGGCGGTGTCTTGGCAACCGGCGCCGATCTGGCGGATCATACTCGGGCCACCTCGGAGGTGGTCGATGTCTTCGTCGCTGGCGGACT
>CAIOSP010000021.1 GCA_903861005.1 uncultured Pseudomonadota bacterium | reverse complement strand
GACCAACTGACGCCCGCCGCCTACAAGCAGATGCTCGAGGAGCGGAAGCGCGACGCTCTGGCGGCGTGAGGATCGGGTCGGCATGACGCACAGGTACGATCACGTCGTGTGTCGGACCTCCGGGCTCCATTGATCGGCCACGTCGCGCCCGAGGAATACGTGAAGCGACTCTTGGAATGGAGCGCATGATGGCGACAGGAAGATCGCCGAATTTCTCAACCTACGGATGGACCGAAGTTCCGGGCATGGTCACTGCGCATAAACCCTTGTTGACACGGAGGGCTCACGCGGACGGACTGTTGCGAACGTTGCAGCGCCGAGTCCGCGACTGGCGTGTCGCCGCAGCGAAGAAGTTGGTGTTCGGTCCGCTCGCAGACGGCGAAGGCGAGCGCTCGCGAGTGGCCGTCGCCGTCGCGGAGACCGTGTCGAGTTCAAGGGCTCACGGCTCGCTCGTCATCACCTGAGTGCAGTTGCCGACCAGTCGACGTCCGCCGATCGCCCGGGAGCGGCGGTACCTTGGGCGGAGTCACAGGCAAGGTCGCGTCCTCGCCATCCCCGCCATGCTCGCGATGCGCTGCGCGTGGCTCCGGGTGGCTCCGGGGCGCTCGGTTGCCTGCGACTCCGCCCTTCGGTCGAAGCTGGGCGCGGGCGATCGGCGGACGGAGTCCACTGAGATTGGCTCCATGGCGATCGACAACTTGGATCTCCCGATGCTGGATTCGTCCTCCGTCCCGGTGCGATATTCGGTGAGGCAAGCCGGTAGCAGGCCCTCGTGAGGCAACGCGCTGTGGAATTCTAGTCGTCGCTGGGCACAGCCGGTACATGGTCGATGGCGACGCCAGGTACAGGCCCTCGTCGAGCAGCGTCGCGTAGACCTCGGCGGGGCTCGCGTCGACGAACCGTACGCTGCACAGCACGCGCAGCAGCTTCGCGCGCTCGTCGTCCGACAGCGCTCGCCCCGGCCTGCGACGCGTCTGCACGACGCGCAGCTGCCGTCGCCGGTACACGGTGGCCCGCGGAACGCCGAACGCCGCGCAGGCGTCCAGGACGCCCACCGCGGGCGCGATGCCAAGCGCCGCCGTCATGCGTCGCTCCCGGTCGTCTCCGACGCTTCCCGCAGCAGCGCCGCTCCTGCCCCCACCAAGCTCGCACGGGAACGCATGGGGCGGGCGCGCGGCGGGGCTAGGCGTAGTTGAACGGCAGCGCGTCGAGCGCGGGTCGATCGACGACGCGCTCGGACCACCTCTTGAGCCGCCCCGGGGCCACGCTCGCGGGCCTGCCCGCCGCGTGGTCGAGGAAGACCTGCGCGATCCACCCGAGCACGGCCGCCCCCTTGCGAGGGGCCTCCTCCGCGGTTCCCTCCAGCGCGCTCCGAACGTCTCGCGGGCAGCATCGCGTCTGCAGCAACCAGCCTGCGATGTTCTCGTAGGGGTGCGGCAAGAGCCCGTCGCGCGCTAGGAGCGTCGTGAGCGCGGGGGAGAGCGCCTGCGCGACCCTTTCTACGGCGTACGGCACGTCGAGGAGGAAGTGGGCCTTCAAGGCCAGCGCGACGCGGAAGGGAGCGCCCGTGTCCGAGCCCGGGAGCGCGCCGACGGGCGCGCCGGCGACGCGACGCTCCAGCCAGGCCCTCTCCTCGGCCGAGAGCGCGCCGCCGATGCGCACGCGATCGATCAAGGCATGCGCGCGATACGTGTCCTGGCGATCCAAATCCTCGGCCTCGATGAAGCACAGCTTCGCCTCGCGGAACGTGGCGAGTGCCTGGTCGGACTGCTCTGTGCTGCGGTCGGCGAACGCGTTCATCGCCATGGCTTGGGCTCCGCTGCCCAAGAGCGCGCCGAGCGTGCGGTCTGACACTCCCAGGTCGGAGACCCGCTTGGGCAGGAACGTCGCGACCGCCTGCCGCCACTCGATGTACTCGCTCACAACCGCGAGCGCGTCGTCGCAGGCGAGATCGTTGAGGTGTCCGACGGCCGTCCGATTCAGGTAGTGGAGCGCCTCTTCCTGCGCTTGACCGTCGCCATACCGCAGCAGCCGCTCCGCCAGCGGGTCTAACGGGCCGGCCTCTCGGCCAGCGTGGTTGTCTCCGGCGCGTCGGATGCTCAGCACCCGCAGGTCCAGCAGGTCGTGGTCCTTGGGGCCGATACCCTGCGGCGGGGCCGGGAGCAGGCCGAGGTCCGCGAGGGCGCTAAAGTCACGCCCGACGTCGACGCGCCGCTCGATTCGGTCAAGCGCGACGTGGAGCGCGGCGAGCTGCTGCGCTTCAGCGCCGCCCGGGGCGGGCAGCTGGAAGGTCCGCTGTACCCCGAGCCACCGCGCCCAGACCCCGTGAACCGCGGCCAACTGCTCGCGCGCGGCCCTCGCGTAGGAGGCGCCGTCCCTGCGGCGGGTCGTGTTGTGATGGACGGCGGCGTTGCACGCGCGGGCGATTAATCGGAGCTCGTGTTGCGTGACCGCCCTCAGGTGATTGGGCAGCAGCGAGCCGATGACCGGGCCGAGGCTGCCGCCCTCTTCGAAGTTGTCTGCCGTCGCATCTTGGCTTCGGACATGCGCGACGAACACCTCGAGGAGCTGTCGTACACGGAGGAGCGCGAGGTCCGGCGTGGTGAAGAGCAGGGCTTCAGCCGAAGCGCCGAGCGCGTCCACGGAGGACGGCGCGGAGTCAAAGCGGAAATTCAGCGAGTATGGCATGCGTAGCTCCGTGGAGGGGAGCCGTCAGGTGGGTCGACGGGGGCGCCCCCGACAGCCCCAGCACGGCGCCGGACGCGCGAAGCTATCGCGTCTTGTCCCATCGATCTCCACCGCCCGCGCCCCGCATGAGCTTCCAGGGAACACGCGCGAGATCCGTGCACGGCACAGCGTAAGCATTCAGCGGACCCCGCCTCACGCTCTTCGACATGATCGCCGATCCTCTCGCCAAGGAGGTCAGCGATGCGAAGTTACAGGACGGCGAAGGAGCGTGAGGCG
>CAIOSP010000020.1 GCA_903861005.1 uncultured Pseudomonadota bacterium | reverse complement strand
CGCCCGACCGCCTCGGCGCGCGCCCGACCGCCTCGGCGCGCGCCCGACCGCCTCGGCGCGCGCCCGACCGCCTCGGCGCGCGGTCCGGCCAAAGACGTCAGCCCCGTCAAGCCAACCTCAACCCCGCCACCGCACCGCCACCCGTCCATCCGCGTGCACGGCCTCGATGCCGCCCCGCCCGCACGGATCGCGAACCACGGTCAGCGCCAACAGCCCCTCGTGCACGCGCCGATGGTGCAGCGGACACAGCGTCACCAGATTCTCCTCGTCGTGCCTCCCGCCCGCCGCGCGCGCCTTCAGGTGGTGCACGTCGAGCCACAGCCGACAGCGACAGCCCGCCACCGCGCAGCGCGTCCCATCCCGATGCAGCACCGCGCGCCGCGTCGCGCGCGGGATCGTGTGCGTGAGGTGACCGTGCTGCGGACCGGGACGCAGATCGACGAGCTCCGCGTCGCACGCTGCCTGCGCGGCGACGGTCTCGCTAACCTCCGAGTCGGCCGCGTGGGCATCGCCGCACGTGGGGCAGTGCGTCACGATCACGCGGTAGCGCTCGGCGATCGGCGCGCCCTCACCCTCGGCGTCGAAGATCACCCGCTGCGCCATCGCCGCGAGCGCCGCGCCCTCGTCCATCTCTACGCGGTGCAGGCTCGCCTGGGTCCGCAGCAGCGCGAGCGCGTCACGCAGCATCGCCGCGTCTGATGCCTCCATCTCGACGACGAACCGCGTTCGCGCTGACCCACGTGGGTCATCCTTGAGCGCCCGCGGCGCCTCGCCGACCTGCGACTTGGACACCATCGCCTCCAGCGCGCGGCTGGTGTTCGCGGTCGCCGCAGCGATCCAGGCAGCCTCGGTGTCAGGTGTGATCACACGGATCAATTCGCGCGCCTTGGTCCAGGAGATCGTGCCCTCCGCGAACGCCGCGTCGAGCGCGGGCAGTGAGGGCAACATGCCGCCGATCTGCATCAAGCCTCGCGCCTGCCGCACGGTCAAATCGAGGGCCTGCTCGGCGTAGTCGTAGATCGACGCGTAGCCGAGCGCGTGGTGCAGCGACTCGTCCGCGACCTGGCGGAGCAAGCGCGACGCGGTGTGCTCGGCGGCGCGGCGTTGGCGGAGAGCGGCGACAAGTTCGGCGTGGATCTGGTGTGCACGATCGGGGAGCGCGTTCATGGGAGCCTCTGGATGAGGCTCGGTATCACCGAGAATTTTGACGCTGTCGGAGGGCGCTGTGGGCGCGGCGGACGGGGTCGGACGGCGCGCGAGGTGGGGGTGCATCGAGCGACGCGCCACACGGTGCGCCAGGCTCGTGTGGCGCCGTCCACGAGCGGGATCCGTCGTCAGACGCCGGCGAGCGCTCCAGAACTGTCAAGCGTCGCACGGCTGAAATGACAAACTGAATGCCGCGACACGGGCGTGTTGGGTCGCCTGGTACGGGACGCGTCCTTCGCGCCTCCCGCGCCCGCCTGTGGTTTGCGCATGACCCCCCGCACCCGCAGTCATACACTCCTTCATGACCATCCTCTCCGTGACCCAGAACCCCGACATCCGCTACCTCGGCAAGCTTCTGGGAGACGTGATCCGCGCCTACGGCGGCGAGGAGATCTTCAACCGCATCGAGGCCATCCGCGCCAGCTCGGTCGAGCGCGCGCGCGGCATCGGCGACGCCAGCCTGATGGACCGAAACCTGGAGGCGCTGTCGCTCGACGACACGCTCGTGTTCGTGCGCAGCTTCATGCTGTTCTCCATGCTCGCGAACCTCGCCGAGGATCGCTCCGGCGGCCTGAACACGCCGGGTGAAGGCCAAGACTTCGCGGCGGTGCTGGCGGCGCTGAAGCGACAGGGCATCGGTCCCGACAAGGTCGCGGAGCTGCTCGATCAGGCGCTGATCGTGCCCGTGCTCACCGCGCACCCGACCGAGGTCATGCGCAAGAGCATGATCGACCATCGCAACCGGATCGCCGCGCTGATGCGCGAGCGTGACCTGGGCGCCACCGAGACGGCGACGGGCGACGCGATTGAGGAGGCGATCCTTCGGCAGATCGCGCTGCTGTGGCAGACCCGCCCGCTGCGACGCGAGCGCATCCAGGTCTCCGACGAGGTCGAGATCGCGCTGTCCTACCTGGGCGAGGTCTTCCTGCCCGTCCTCCCTCAGCTCTACGCGAGCTGGGAGCGGCTGCTGCCGCACCGCCCGGCCAGCTTCCTGCGGCTCGGCACCTGGATCGGCGGTGACCGGGACGGCAACCCGAACGTACAGGCGGGCTCGCTCCAGTACGCGCTCAGCCGAGCCTCGTCGGCCGCGCTGGGGAGCTACCTTGAGCAGATCAACGAGCTCGGCGCCGAGCTGTCGATCTCCACGGAGCTCGCTGCGCCGAGCGCTGAGCTGATGGCGCTCGCCGAGGCCTCAGGGGACACGAACGTAGGGCGCGCCGACGAGCCGTATCGCCGCGCGCTGATCGGGATCTACGCGCGGGTCGCGGCGACGTTCGAGCACCTCACCGGCGAGAAGCCGGCACGACGTGCGACTGTCCGCGGCGAGCCTTACCCGACGCCGCAGGCGTTCCGTCGCGATCTGGTCTGCATGGCGGAGTCCCTGAGCGCAGGCCGCGCGGGGCTGCTGTGGACGGGCGGCGCGCTCGGCCGACTCATTCGGGCCGTCGAGACCTGCGGCTTTCATCTGGCGACGCTCGACCTGCGACAGAACTCCGACGTGCACGCGCGGGTGGCGGCGGAGCTGCTCGCGACCGCGGGCGTGGAGCGCGACTACGAAGCGCTCGACGAGGACGCGCGCGTGGCGCTGCTGCGTTGTGAGCTCGGCACGCCGCGCCTGTTGTTCAGCGCCTACGCGACCTACACGGACGAGACGCTGTCCGAGATCGCCATCGTGCGGGCCGCCGCGCAGGCGCACGCCGAGTACGGTCCGGCGGCGATCACCACCTACATCATCTCCAAGTGCGAGAGCGTCTCGGACATGCTGGAGGTGAACCTGCTGCTCAAGGAGGCGGGGCTGTTCCGGGCCGCCGACCCTGGCACGGCAGCGATCATGGTCGTGCCGCTGTTCGAGACCATCGGCGATCTGCGGTGCGCGCCCCAGATCATCCGCGCGTGGCTAACGTTGCCGGAGATCAAGCTGGCGGCGGCGCGTCGCGGTCACCAGGAGGTGATGGTCGGCTACTCCGACTCCAACAAGGACGGCGGCTATCTGACGTCCGTGTGGAGCTTGAACGAGGCCACGCGCGCGCTCGCGGCGGTGTTTCGTGAGCAGGGTACGGCGATGCAGATCTTCCACGGCCGCGGCGGCTCTGTCGGGCGCGGCGGCGGGCCTGCGTTCGCGGCGATCCGCGCGCAGCCGAGCGGCACCGTGCAGGGGCGCATTCGCATCACCGAGCAGGGCGAGGTGATCGCCGCCAAGTTCGGCACGCGCGACAGCGCCGCGAAGAACCTGGACTCGATGACGGCCGCCACGGTGCTCGCGTCGCTGGAGCCGGTGCAGGAGCGCGAACAGCCGCGCTTCATGGAGGCGATGTCGCAGATCTCCGGCGAGGCGTTCGAGACCTACCGCGCCCTCGTCTATGGCACGGAGGGCTTCAAGACCTTCTTCCGCCAGATGACGCCGCTACAGGAGATCGCCACGCTCAAGATCGGCTCGCGACCCGCGTCGCGCACCAAGTCCGATCGCATCGAGGACCTGCGCGCCATTCCGTGGGTGTTCAGCTGGACGCAGGCTCGCGTGATGCTCCCGGGCTGGTACGGCGCCGGGCAGGCGCTGGCCGCGTTCAAGGACCGAGGCCTGCTACGGGAGATGGCCGCCGCGTGGCCCTTCTTCCAGGCCACCCTCGGCAACATGGAGATGGTGCTCGCCAAGAGCGACATGCAGATCGCGCGTCGCTACCTCACGCTGGTCACCGACAAGTCGCTGGCGGACGCGTACTTCCCGCAGATCGAGGGCGGCTGGCACACGACGGTGGACTGCCTG
>CAIOSP010000019.1 GCA_903861005.1 uncultured Pseudomonadota bacterium | reverse complement strand
GCGGCTCAGCGTCGATGTAGACGGGCATCTCGGGCGGGATGGTCCAGTCTTCCGGGTGCATGTCCGGGAACCGACGACGGAGCCCAACGGTCACGTCTGGGTTCTCATCGGCCATCGGTCCCTCCCGCAGCACCAAGCCGCAGGACAAGGGTAGCTCAGGATCTCGCGACCTTCAACGGATCTGTCCGTAAAAACCCGTAGCGTTGGTCAAGATGCCGACGGGACGGGCCGATCGGCCACGGGGGCGCCCTAGCCCAGCTTCTTGAGCAGCAGCTCGCGCACCATGCCCGGGTTTCCGCGGCCCTTGGTGGCGGCCATCGCCTGCCCGACCAGGAAGCCGAGCAGCTTGGTCTCGCCAGCGCGGTAGCGCTCGGCCTCGGCGGCGTTGCGCGTCAGGACCGAGTCCACGTCGGCCTCCAGGGCGCTCGCGTCGCTGACCTGCACCCAGCCGTTGGCCGTGGCGACCGTGGCCGGATCGCCGCCGCGCGTGATCATCTCGGTCAGGACCTTCTTGCCGAGCGCGGCCGACAGCGTGCCGGCCTCGACCAGCCCGACCAGCTTGCCCAACGCGGCGCCGTCGAACTTGAGCGCGCCGAGGTCTTCGACCTGTCCGACGAGCACGTTCGACAGCCAGCTCGCGACGCCGTTGGCGGACCCGAACGGGCGGGCCGCGACGAACCACGCGCGCTGCGTGGCGTCGCTGGCAACCGACCAAGCGGCGTCGTCCGAGGCGTCTCCGCCAAAGTGGGCGGCGAGGAAGGCGCCGATCTCCGGCACCTCGGCGATGCGGCGGGCGCGGGCCTCGGCGCGGATGCGGGCCTGTGCGTCGGCGCCGGCGTTCGGATCCACGACCTCGGGTGCCGCGACCACGACCACCGGCTCGGCGCCGTCGGTCGCGTCCTCAAACGCGTCCTTGAGCCCGACGATCTGATGGAAGATCAGGCCGCGATGGGCGTCTTCCGGCGCGCGGTACACGTAGCCGGTGCGCTCGAACTGGTAGCGGACGCCGGGGGCGTCGGCCGAGACGGACGGTTCGACCCACACCGAGCGCGTGACCATGGCGGCGGGGTTGTACGAGGCCATCAGGTCCGACGGGTCCGGCTCGGCCACCGTGAACAGGCGCTCGATCACGTTGAGCGTGGCCGGCACGGCGTGCACGGCGCTGACCCAGTGGATGACACCCTTGACCTTGCGGCCTACCGGGGCGTGGCCGCGCGTGCTGGCGTCGACCGTGCAGAGCAGCTTGGTGACGCGGCCGTCGGCGTCATGAAGCACCTGGTCGCAGCGGATGACGTAGCCGTAGCGCAGGCGGACCTCGCCGCCGGGGACCAGGCGGTGGAAGCCCTTAGGCGGGACCTCGGCGAAGTCGGCGCGCTCGATCCACAGGGTGCGACCGAACGGGATCGACCGCTGACCGGGCAGGCCGACGTCCGGCGGGAAGTCCGACGCGTCGAACGACTCGACCCGATCCGCGGGCCAGTTGGTCAGCTCGACGGCGATGGGATCCACGACCGCCATACGACGGGCGCTGCGGCGGTTCAGATCTTCGCGCATGCACCAGTCGAACAGCGCGATGTCGACGAGGCTGTTGGACTTGGCGACGCCGATCTTGTCGGCGAACAGGCGCAGGGCCTCGGCCGTGACCCCGCGGCGGCGCATGCCCGCGATGGTGGGCAGCCGGGGATCATCCCAACCGTCGACGGTGCCGTCCGTGACCAGGCGCTTGAGGAAGCGCTTGCTCATCACCGTGTAGCCCAGGTTCAGGCGGGCGAATTCAGTCTGCTTGGGCGGTTCCACCATGTGGAGCGCGTCGGTGAACCAATCGTAGAGCTCGCGGTTCACGTCGAATTCGAGCGTGCAGATCGAGTGCGTAATGCCTTCGATGGCGTCGGACTGGCCGTGGGCCCAGTCGTACATCGGGTAGATGCACCAGGCGTCGCCGGTCCGGTAGTGATGCTCGTGACGGATCCGGTAGAGGATCGGGTCACGCAGCTTCATGTTGGTGTGCGCCATGTCGATCTTGGCGCGCAGCACCTTGACCCCGTCCGCGAACTCGCCCGCGCGCATGCGGCGGAGCAGGTCCAGGTTCTCGGCCACGGGGCGGTCCCGCCACGGGCTGGGCGTGCCGGGCTCGGTCACCGTGCCGCGGGTGGCGCGGATCTCGTCGAGCGTCTGGTCGTCGACGTAGGCCTTGCCCTCGGTCACGAGCTGCTCGGCCCAAACGTAGAGCTGCGGGAAGTAGTCCGAAGCGTAGAAGACCGAGGAGGGTTCGAAGCCGAGCCAGCGCACGTCGGCGAGGATGGCGTCGACGTACTCCGGGTCCTCCGTCGTCGGGTTCGTGTCGTCGAACCGGAGGTTGCAGGTGCCGCCAAAGTCCGTGGCCAACCCAAAGTTCAGACAGATCGACTTGGCGTGCCCGATGTGCAGGTAGCCATTGGGCTCCGGCGGGAAGCGCGTCGCGACGCGGCCGCCGTACTTTCCAGCGGCGCGGTCCGATTCCACCCGTGCACGAATGAAGTTGGTGCTGTCGGTCGCCATCAAGTCCTCGGGGCCCCGCCTCTAGCCCGATCGCAGCGGATCCGCGACCCACGACGTCCAGCGGCGTGTCCCCGATCAGGCTACATTGTGCCCGGGTCACGGCGGAGTTTGACATGTCGAATCGCTTCCTCGGTGTTGCCGCGCTCGCGGCCTCGCTCGCGTGGGGGGCCGACGCCCTCGCGTGCGGCGGCTTCTTCTGCCAGTCGCCCCAGCAGCCGGTCGACCAGGCGGCCGAGCGCATCCTGTTCTCCACCCATCCGTCCGACGGCACCGTCGAGATGTCGGTCCAGGTGACCTACACGGGCACGGCGTCGGAGTTCGCGTGGGTGCTGCCGGTGCCGCAGGAGCCGGTGATCGGCACCACCGTGGACGACGTGTTCCTCAACCTTTCGCAGGCCACGTTCCCTCGGTGGAACCTGACCTACGTGACCGAGGGCACCTGCTACCAGCCGCCGAACCTCTTCCCGTCCAAGAACTTCACCGGGGCCATGGAAGACAGCGCCGACGGTGAGGGTGGCGTGACGGTCGTCGCCAACGGCAGCGTCGGGCCGTACGACACCACCACGCTGCAGGCCACGGACTCCGCCGAGCTGCTCGAGTGGCTCCAGACCAACGGCTACAACATCCCGGACAGCGTCGGCACCGCGCTCGCGCCCTACGTCGCGGACGGCTCGTTCTTTGTCGCGCTCAAGCTCAAGAAGGGCGCGGACACCGGGGATCTGGTGCCGGTCACCCTCACCTGGGCCTCCGCCGACCTGACCATCCCGCTGCAGCTCACCGCCATCGCCGCGCAGCCGGACCTGCGCCTGCAGCCCTACGTGCTCGGGCCCGCGCGCGCCGTGCCGTCCAACTACCTGCACGTGCAGGTCAACGAGCTGGCGGTCGACTGGCTCCAGGCGGGCAGCAACTACCCGGCGGTGATCACCGACGCGGCCAACGAGGCCGGCGGGCAGGCCTTCGCCACCGACTACGCCTCCACCACCGGCGCGCTGGGCGACCTGTTCTGGTCGCCCGGCAAGTACAACCCGCGTGCGCTCGACGGCCTGGAGAACGCCCAGGACGTGATGAACGCGATGGTGAACGGCAGCATCCCCATCTCGTCCGGCACGGTGCCGTTCATCAAGCAGACGCTGTCCGCCGCGATCAACGGCACCCTCGACGACGTGCTCGCCCAGAACGGCATCACCGAGGTCCAGCTCTTCCAGTGCCTGGGTTGCTACGCGGGCACCAACGGCTGGAAGATCGACGGCACCGCGCTCGCCAACAGCCTGGCCACGGTCTGGGTGCCCGCCATGCAGCACGCCCAGGACGAGTTGGAGTCGTCCGCGTGGCTGACGCGCCTGACGTCGTCCATCTCCGCGGACGAGATGACGCTCGACCCGCAGTTCGTCACCAACCCGGACCTGCCCGCGGTGGACAACCAGCACAACGCCACGCTGGTCACCGAGTGCGGCAACCGCGCCCACACGTTCGCCAAGGCGCCCAAGAAGCTCGTCCTGGCCGACGGCCGCGAGCTCTACCTGCCCGCGGACGTGGTCAACGGCACCATTCCGTACGCCGACTACGCCGGTGAGGTGGCGGCCACCGCGTCCGACCGCATCGAGAAGACCGGCGCCAGCGGCCCGGCCACGCTCATGGTCGACAACCGCGCCGCCATCGACGCCGCCGTGGACGCGCTCAACGCCCAGCAGGGCTGCGCCTGCGACACCCGCGGCGGGCCCGTGGGCTTGGGCGGCTTGGTCGCGGGGCTCTTGATCGCGCTGCGCCGCCGCCGCTAGACGACCGGACGTGACATGCACCCGCGGAGGCAGGCCGCTACAAAGCCCGCTTCCCCGAGGCTCCCATGCACGCGTACCCGCTCTCTCTTCGCTGGACCGGCGACACGTCCCAGCCCCCGTTTACCCGCGCCGCCACCGCCTCGACCGACGGCAAGCCTGACCTCGCCCTCAGCTCCGGCATGGGCGACGGCGCCGATCTGTCGCGGTGGAACCCCGAGGACCTTCTCGGCGCCTCGCTCGCGCAGTGCCACCTGCTGACCTTCCTGGCGCTGGCCGCCAAGACGCAGCTCAAGGTGCTCTCCTACGAGGACCGCGTGTCCGTCGAGCTGGACACGCTCGACAAGGTCACGCGCGTCACCCGCATCGTGCTGTCCCCCACCATCACGGTGGCCGCCGGGACCGACCACGACAAGGTCGTCGTGATGTTCGAGAAGGCGCACAAGTACTGCTTCATCGCCAACAGCATCACCGCCCAGGTGGCCATGTTCCCCAACGTGATCGACGGGTAGTCCGTCAGGTCGCCCGGCCGACGATCAGGATGTTGCGTGGCGTGGCCGTTCGAGCGCAGAACGTGCCCACCGACACCTCCAGCCCCGCCTCCACCAGCGACTGCGCGCGGTCCAGCGCGAGCCACAGCTCGAGCGGCCGACGCGCCACCCGTCGCACGATCGCGCCTGCGCGGATCACCCGGAGCTGCTGGGTCGCGGCCGGGCCCACCTGATCGGGATCCCAGCCCGCCGGGACAGGCAGCCCGTGGGCGCGCCGGACCCAGTCGACAAACTCGACGAGCGGCAGGTCGATCTGCTCGGCGGCGGCGCTCGGAAAGCTGAAGTGCTCGTCGGCGCCGGTGGCCTCCCGCGCGAGCAGGTCCACGGCGACGCGGAGCCAGTGCTCGCGCTGCCGTCGCGCCCGATCCCGGGGGGACACCGAGGCCTCGTCCAGCACGGACAGGCGGAGCGCATTGGCGTCGAGGGAGAGCGCGCTCGCGCGGCCGATGGCGCTGCGAGGGGCGTAACGGAGCGCGCCGAACAGGCGGTGCGCGCAGCATGGAGCCGCCGCGATCGCGCTCGCGCCATGGGCGAGCGCCACGTCCAGCATCCGGTCCGTGAGCCGACCGCAGGCGTGCAGCGCGACGAACGCGCCACGGTCGGGGAGCGCGTGGTGCACGGCGTCGTCGAGCACGTCGACGCACACGTGGCGCACGCCGGAACGCTCGGGGGCGCCGCGGGCGGGCGCACAGAGGCTCGGGTCACGCTCCAGCAGCAGCGCCTCGCGCTCCAGGCGCTCGGAGAGGGTTCGACCCAGGTGGCCGCGACCGGCGCACCACTCGACCACCACGGCGTCGCCGCCGCGAAGCGCGTGCTCGGTGGCGGCCAAAAATCCCCCCACCTGTTCGCCCTTCCGCGACTTCACCCCACGCCCTCGGGGCGTCGGCTGGGCGCCCGCCAGCGGCGCCAGTTCGGTCAGCGCCGCAGCCTGCCGCGCGAGTGAGGCCAGCCGCTCCGGCAACCCCACGGTCGAACTAAGATCGTCTTCCAAGGCTTGGATCGGTCCGTCGCCTACCGTCTGGACCCACGACGCCAGATCGGGCGCGTCGTCCCACCAAGCCGGTCGCCAGGTCACGAAGGGCCGAGGCTCCCAAAGCGGCGCGTGTTCGCTGAGCCACGCGTCGAGCGCGCGCAGGCGGTCCGCGATCGCGGCGCCCGACAGGGGTTCGGTTTCGAGCGGTCTGGGGAGCACGTCACCCTCTAACCGCCGACACGGGCGGACGTGGCAGCGGGCGGATGCCCCTGGCTCGCCAAACGATCGTCCGGAGGCCGCATGATCCGGATGCGGACCGGGCTTGGTCTGTGCTACGTTCGACCCTTGCCAATCTGACTCGTGGCCAGAGGTCTGCATGCGTCGTCTGTTCTTGCTCGTCCCGTTCGTCCTGGCCGCCTGCGCGCAGGACATCGGCATCGCCCCCAAGGACTCCGACGTCCCCGTGCCCGCGGACACCGACGTGGCCCTCCCGGCGCTTCAGCCTGACATCGAGGTCACGCCGTCGTCGCTGTCGTTCGGCTCGCTGCCGCCCCACTGCGCCGCCGACGATCAGGAGGTCACCGTCGCGAACGTCGGTGAGGCCCCGCTGAACGTGACCTCGCTCGCGCTCGACGGCGCGGGCAACTCGGCGTTCACCCTCAACAAGGCCGGCCCGTTCCACATCGCGCCAGGCGAGTCGATCAAGTTCAAGGTCGGGTTTGAGGCTGGCGACTACGTCGTCTACGACAAGGTCAAGGTGGTCGTGGCCAGCAACGACCCCGACGAGAAGACGGTCAAGGTGGGCGTCGCCGGTGAGGGCGCCAACGCCGCCTTCAAGGACGAGCTGTTCATCCAGGAGTCGGCCTCCGCGGTCGACGTGCTGTGGATCATCGACAACTCCGGCTCGATGTCGGACACGATCCGCCAGCTCGGCAACGCGATGAACACGTTCATCAACTCGTTCGTGAACCTGGGCATGGACTACCAGATCGCCGTCGTGACCACGGACATGGCCAACCCCGCCGAGTCTGGGCACTTCATGGGCCCGATCATCAAGAGCTCGACCTTCGCCCCCGCGGACGCGGTCAACGAGTTCCGCGCGCAGACCAGCCAGGGATTCTCTGGCTCTCCCGACGAGATGGGCCTGTCGGCGTCCATGGCGGCCTTGTCGGCGCCGCTCTCCACGGGATCGAACGCGGGCCTGATCCGCTCGAACGCCACGCTCGCGGTCGTGGTGATCTCGGACGAGGAGGACTCGTCCGACTACGGGCCCCCGACGTATCCCAACGACTTCCCCACCAACCCAGCCCCCTACATCACCTGGCTCAAGTCGCTGAAGTCCAACCCGGACGACGTCACGTTCTCGGGCATGGTCGGCCCCAAGTCCGGCAGCTGCGGTGGTGCCATCCAGCTGGTGAGCGCGGCGCCACGCTACCATCAGGTGATCAACGGCACGAACGGCGTGTGGAGCAACATCTGCCAGCTCGACATCAACCCGTTCCTCACCCATCTGTCCTACGTGGCGGCGGGCCTTGAGTTCCGCTTCCCCCTGTCGGACACGCCGGTGAACACCAGCCCCGCTGCCATCACCGTCACGGTCGACGGCGTGGCCGTTCCGTACGGCGCCATCAACGGCTGGACCTACGACGCGGCGAACAACTCCATCCAGCTGCACGGCGACGCCATCGCCGACCCGGGTGAGGCGATCGTCATCAACTACCCGTACGACTCCGGCTGCGGGAACCCGTGATCCGCGCGCTCGGAATGGTCGGCGCGCTCGGCTTCGCGTCGACCGCGCTCGCGCAGGACGCGCTGCCGCTGGTGATCTCCGATCACGGACAGGGCGTGCGTCGCGTGGTGGACGCGCAGCCCTTCTCGCTGGGCGAGGGCAGGTTCGAGTACGACTACGTCGCGGGGCACCCCATGTTCACGCGCGGCACCCTCGTGGTGCTGGCTGTGGACCCCGCCCTGGCCCGCCCCCGCGACGCCGCCATGCCCGTGCTCTACGTCGGCGCCATGCCGCTGCAGATCGTGGCCCAGGACCCGTCGAGCACCTGCGTGGTCGGCTTGGTCGCGCCCGGCGTCGACCTGGCCGCCGAGCCGCTGTTCTTTGGGTCCACCGAGCCCGCCGAGCGCGTGGACCGCGCCCGTGGCACCGCCGAGCGCGCCGCCGCCCTGGCCGCGGGCCTCAAGCCCCGCCCCGCGGCCGAGCTGGACGCCGCCCGGACCGCGGCCTCGTTGTCCCCCCGTGACGTGACGGACCTGTACACCCTGGCCAAGGCCCGGGTGGATCGGTGCGATTGATCCTGGATCGAGCGCCGTCGCGCTGAATCGTGGCCCGGCTGTTCCGATTTCCCGCTTGCAGGATCGCTCCCGACCGACCATGATCCCGGGCCTGCAAGTCCAACTACCTGATGAATGATGGCGGAGGTTCCATGGAGAAGCCCGAGAAGTCCACGATCCTGCCGGACGACGAGTACCTCACGAACGAGGAGCTCCGTACGCTGTGGGACGTGCTCTCTCAGCAGCTCGAGGAGATCCTGTCCGAGTCTCGCGAGAACATTGAGAGCTTCACCGAGCAGCGTGAGCTCGACGCCGACCAGCTCGACCTGGCCGTGACGGAGTCCAACCGCGACTTCGCGCTCCGCTTGGCGGACCGCGAGCGCCGCCTGCTCCGCAAGATCAAGCGGGCCATGGAGCGCGTCCAGAACGGCGAGTACGGCACCTGCCAGTCCTGCGGCGCGGCGATCACGTTCCCCCGCCTGATGGCCCGTCCGGTCGCGACGCAGTGCATCGACTGCAAGACCGAGATGGAGCAGCTCGAGCGCCCCAAGCGCATCTTCGCGTCCTGATCCCCGCCCTGCCCCGGCCTCGTCGCACGTCGCGACGAGGCCGCGCGGGCAGGTCTAGGGCGTCGCGCGAAACCAGGCGGTCGCGGTGAGCCGCTCGGCGTAGGCCGGGCGCACCTCGTGCTCCAGCCGGTCGGCCAGGAACATCACCAGGCGCCCCGGCGCCGGAGTGATCACGCGCGCGCCGTCGGGCTCGTAGGCCACGAGCGCGCCGCCGTCGTCCGGGCCCCATGCGTCGTGCAGGTAGACGATCGCCGTGAAGCGACGCTCCGGATCACCCTTGAAGGCGTCCAGGTGGCGCGCGTAGGCGGCGCCGTCGGCCCCATAGCGAGCCACCATCAGGCTGAACCCGCGCAGGCCAAGCCAGACCTGCGCGTTCACCACGTCGCGCAGCGACTCGAACGCCGCGTGAAGGCCCGCGAAGGGTGCCTCGCCGATGCGGTCGTCGACCCAGGCCAAGCTGTCGGAGCGAATGTCGGGCCGCACCAGACCCGCGCGACCGATCCCGGCCGGCGCGAGCGCCCCGTGCTGGTGCAGCGACCGCACCGCCGCCGCGCACGCCCGACGCAGGTCCGGCGCCAAGGCGTCCTCGCGGAGCACCGCGCGGCCCTCACCCAGCGCCCCGACCTCGTCGTCGGTCAGGGCCTGGATCACCGCGTCACCACCACGGTCGACGCGTCGGGCATCAGGCCGTCGACCACGACCCGCAGCGCGCCCGCGGGCCAGTCGCCGGTCACCCGGATCACACCGGTCCCTGCGGTCAGATCGACCTTGGTCTCGGCCACCACACGCGCCTTGGCGTCGGTCACATGGACGACCACGCCAGACCGGTCCACCGGCGTCACGTAGCCGAGCTCGATCGACGTCTGCGCGACCGGGCTGCGCACCCACGCCCGGTACGCCGGGTCGCCGAGCGGCCGCAGCCAGGCGAGGTCCACGCCCGCGGCGTCCACGCCGGGGCGGATCTCCAGGCCGGTGTCGGGCCGATGTCGCCAGGGCATGTCGAAGCGGACCTCCTCGCCTGTCGTCTCGATCGTCCCCTGGTCGAGGACCTCGCCGCTGCCGACCACGCGCCACGACCACGTCCCGGGCAGCGCCTTCTTGGGCGTGACCGTGACGTGCCACAGGCCCGCGTCCGGGTCGGGCACGGCGTCCACCCGCGCGCCCAGCGCGCGCAGCGCGAGCGTTCGGCCTTGCTCGGGCAGGTTGTCGTCCCGCCCGCTGGGGCCCCAGGTTCCTCCCCCGTTGTTCGGACCGGTGACCGACCAGCCCAAGCGCGCCGCGCTCGTCAGACCGTCGCGCGGGAAGCCCACCTCCCAGCCGGTCTTGCCCATGCCAGACCGGATCTGATCGGTGGGCTCGCAGGGGAGCGCACGGCTGGGCACCACGGACGCGCGCTCCAGCGTCACGCCGTCGTACCCGCAGCGCTCGGCGGTCACGACGCCCTCGTCGATGCGCCAACGCCACCAGCGCTGGCCCAGGCCGTCGGGGTCGAGCACCCAGGTCTGGACGAAGCGCTTGCCTAGCAGCGGCGCCAGCACCACCAGCCGGTCATGGGCGAGCGCGACGCGCGGCCGGTCGGGCGGAGGCGGCGGTCCAAGCTCGCGCGGGGACAACGGCGGAGCCTCGTCCACCACCACCCAGGCCGACTCCACAGACCCGTCCGCGATGACGTCGAGCTGGATCAGGTTCACCGCGTCCCGCGTGGCGCTCTCCACCGGCGCAGGCCGAGGCTCGGTCGGATCCACCTGCACCGTGGCGGTGAAGGTGGGCGGGGCGGCGAGGGCGGCGGCGACGAGGAGGGTCCACATACGCGCAAGGTATCCCATCCGCGGCAGGTGCCGCGGGGCAAGCCGCGCCCGTCAGCCGACCGACAGCCAGGAGGCCCACCGGTAGCGCTCCGACGCCAGCAGACCCGCCAAATTCTCCCGCGCCCGCTCCTCCCACCGATCCCGAAGGGCGTCGGTCTGGAAGATCCGACCCGACGCGATCAGCCCGCGGAGGAATGCCCGCCGACGCCAGAAGTAGATCGCGGACAGGACGGAGGCATACTCCTCGCGGACCGCGTGCTCGAAGTCCAGGAAGCGCAGCGGCTCCTGCCCCAAGATCGCCAGGTCGATGTCGACGGTGAGCGCCTCATCCTGGGCCAGGGCCTGCCCCTGCGCGCGGCTGAGGTGCGCGGTCGCCCGCACGCAGCGCGCAGCGCCCGCGACAAGGTCGGTCGGCAAGAACGTCGCGGCGCCGTCCCGCACGAGCTGCTCGGCGCTCTTCGCCTCATTGTCGTGGGCGCGCGGCTCGTAGACGACGTCGTGGTACCACAGCGCCAGCTCGACGCGCGTACGGGTCTCGTCGTCTGGGATGGCCGCGTCGTCCAGCTCGCGCAGGCAGTCGGAGAGGTGCTCCAGCGTGTGGTAGTGGCGCGACGGGTCCGCCCAGGCGTCCAGCAACGGCTGGACCACCTTGGCGGCCTCCACGCTGCGACCGCCGCCGTCGCCTATCAGCGCGACAAAGCGCAGCGCGAGGCGGTCGCGGTCGAGCGCACGCGGCGACTGCGCCCGGTCCCACACCCGAAACACCCGGTCCGCCGCCGCGCCCATCGCCAGGATCACCTTGGCGCAGTCGAGCCCCGGCAGGTGATCGGTCAGCACGTCGATCACGTCGTCGCCGACGAGCAGGCTGGGCACGTCGATCCGCTGCCCGTCGCGCATCACGAACACCCAGAACACATCCTCGGCGAACGGCCCCTCGCTGGTGGTGCGAAGGCCGACCACGTCGAGCTCGTCCCAGCGGATGGTGTTGAGGAACTCCGACACGCGATCGCTCCCGCGGAATTCGATCCGCTAACCCAACCGCCTTGCACGTCGCGGGCCGTCGACCGGCGCTCGAGGGCGCCGACCTAAGGCACCGCGTCCCACCACAGGCGCGGGTGGAGCGGAAGCGCGACGCCGTCGACGAGCACCTCGATCACGGCCCACCCCGGCGCGTTGGGCGCTTGGATGGACTGCTGGGTCGTCGCGCCGGTGGTGCTGGGCGAGCCCACCACGGTGCCGGTGCCTGACACGACGCGGAACTGCACGTTGGCGCCGGAGCGCGGGGTGCCGTCCGGCGACCGCGGCGTCATCGACACGACCACGCGCGCGCTGCCGTCCGCCGGCAGGTGGCGATCGGCGTCGTCGACGTAGAGGGTCACGGGCTCCTCGACGCGATGGACCGCACCACCCGTCAGGCCGGACACGACCTGCTCGTACCCGCTCGGCCAGCGGACGGTGAGCTGGTCGAGCACCGCGTCCGCGCCCGTGGCGACGAACACCAGCGGCTCCGACAGCGGGCCGCGCGAGACGGTGCCGCCCATCAGCGAGGCGTCGAACGTGACGCCGTCGTCCACGCCCTGGACCCACGCGCCGATCCCGAGCGGGTTGCTGGACGTGCCAACAAGGCGCACCGCGAGCCCGGGTGGCGTGGCGTCGACCCGGTTGAGGTAGACGCGCGGAGCCTCCCCGAGCCCGCCGAACACGAAGTCCACGCGCCCGTCGCCGTCCAGGTCGCCCGACGACAGCGCCTGGCCGCTCTCCGGGAGGTCCAGGTTCGCGGCCACCCCAGACTCGTCGAACGCGGCGCCGCGGCGGATGAACAGGGTCGGACGGTAGCCCCCGGTGGCCAGGAAGGACTCAGTGGTGTCGTCGCCGTTGGCCACCACCAGGTCGTTTCGACCGTCCCGATCGACGTCCGCCGCCACGACGCCCCACGGGCGCATCACCTGCTGCCACTGGGGCAAGCCGGTGTCGACCGCCAGCCGCGCCGGCGAGGCCGCCAGCCACCGCGCCGTCTTGTCGCGGAAGGTGGCGCCGCCGATGTCCTGAAACACCAACAGCTCCATGGCCGTCGAGCTGATCGTCAGGTCGAGCCGACCGTCGCGGTCCAGGTCGGCGACGGCCGCGCCCATCGGCCGCTGGTAGCTGACCGAGCGGCCCGCCACCTCGGGGCTCTGCTTGTACAGGCTGTTCGCGGGGGTCGGGTCGGTCGGCGCGTACAGCGCGAAGCCCTCCGCGTCGGCGCCCGCATGAACGAAGAAGGTCGGGCCGTCCGTGGACGACGGAAGCGGCGCCCCAAACGCCATCACCGTCACCGGCTGCCTGAGCAGCGGCGCCGCGCCCACCACATACGCGGACACGTGGTCCTGGCTGGCCACGCGCGCGTCCCGGCTCTGAAACACGCGCGGCGCGGTCTGGAATTCGGCGCGGAACGAGTCCCATGCGCCGCCGGAGGGCTGTCCGTGCAGCAGGTCGAGCCATCCGTCGGAGTCCAGATCGGCGACCCCGACGACGACGCCGTTGTCGCCGACCAGCCACGCCGAGGAATTGATGACGTCGCCCCAGGTGGTGTCCGGGGTGCCCCAGCGGACGTCCACGAACGGGGCCGCGCCGCCGATCCCGTCCGGGCGACCGTCCCCGTCCAGGTCCCACATGCCGCCGAGCAGGGGCGGCACGCTGCGCAGCGCGTCGGTCAGCGCGTCATCCGGGGACAGCGACTGCGTGGCCGCGTCGTAGCGAAGCACCCACGCTTCCGCGAAGTCCGGCGAGCCTAGCGGCAGCGTGCCGGTGAGCACCACCTCGTCCTGACCGTCCGCGTCGAGGTCGACGAAGAAGCCCCCCGACTGCATGGCGGGCGTGCGGGTGACCGGGTCCTGCGCCGGCGTGACGCGCGGGTAGGCCGCGTACAGGTCTGCCGTCAGGTCGACGAAGCCTTGCCCGAGCTGGACCGGCGCCTGGACGGCGTCCGTGTCCGCGGTGTCTGCCGTGTCGTCGGTGTCGGTTGGATCGGTGTCCGCCGGATCGGTGTCGGCGGCGTCGGAGTCTGGCGAGTCCGAGTCCGGCGAGTCCGAATCCGGCGCGGGGTCCGTGTCGATCGGCTCGTCGCTGTCCTGCACCAAGTCGGAGTCGGTGGACGCGGGCACGTCGGACGGAGCCTTGCCGCCCGAGCAGCCCGCGAAGGCGATCAGCGCGCAGTGCACCAGCAGCTTGTGGAGGGCGGAGCTTCGCATCTCACTCCCTTATCGCGAGCCTTGAGCGCGCGGTATCGCCGCGCTCCGCACGCGATCGCCGAGCCCTTCGGCGCGTCCTGATTTCACCCATCATTTTGTTTCCGGTTCCGCACGGATGATCGACCCATCGACACCGAAGGATCCGTCCATGAAACTCTCGTCCGTCTTGTTGATCCTCGCCGCGACCACCGCCGGGTGTGCCACCACCCAGGCGCTGCACGTCGAGTCCTCCGCCGCCGCCATCCGCTCTGCGGAAGAGCACGGCGCGCCCACCTACCCGCAGGCTTCGCTGCACCTGCAGCTCGCGAAGGAGGAGCTGAAGGCCGCCACCGATCTCAACACCGCCGGCGACGAGGACGAGGCGAAGTCGCTGCTGCTCCGCGCCGAAGCCGACGCCGAGCTGGCCGTCGCGCTGTCCCGCGCCGAAGCCGAGAAGGCCGAGGCGATGGCCGCCGTCGAGCGTGTCCGTCAGCTTCGCGCCGAGAACCCCTACGCTCCCGGAGGTGCCAAGTGATCTACGCCAAGCTCTCGATCGCGCTCGTCCTGGCCAGCCTCATGGGCTGCGCCGCCACCCTCCCCACCGAGCTGTCGAACGCGCGACGCGCGTACGCCGCCACCGCCACCGGCCAGGCCTCCACGCTCGCGCCGGCTGAGGTGCACAAGGCGCACGAGGCGCTGATGGACGCCGAGGAGGCCTTCAAGCACGACCCCCGCGGCTACCACACCAAGGACCTGGCCTACGTGGCGCAGCGCAAGGCCGAGCTGGCCGACGCGTGCGCCGCGCGCGTCGCCGAGGAGTCCAACACCGCCGCGTCGAACACGCAGTACCAGAGCACCCAGGACGCGATCATGCGCGACACCAAGGAGCGTCTGGGTGAGTCGCAGAGCGACCTCGCGGCGACGCAGGCCGTGGCGGCCCACACCGCCGCCGCGCTGACCGCGTCTGAGTCCGCGCGCGCGCTCGCCGAGGCCCGCGCCTCCGACGCGATGGCGGCCCTCGCCAAGCTCGCCGCGGTCAAGGAAGAGACGCGCGGCCTGGTGATCACGCTTTCGGGCAGCGTGCTGTTCCGCACCGACGAGTCCGCGCTGCTGCCCGACGCGCAGACGCGCCTGGGTCAGGTCGCCGACGCGCTGCTCGCCACCAAGGAGCACAGCGTCATCGTCGAAGGTCACACCGACTCGATGGGCTCCGACGAGCACAACCTCGACCTGTCGCAGCGCCGCGCCGACACTGTGCGCAGCTTCCTGATCGCGCGCGGCTACGACGCCGCCCGCGTGCAGGCCGTGGGGATCGGCGAGGCCCGACCGATCGCGGACAACGCCACCGCCGAAGGTCGCGCGAACAACCGCCGCGTCGAGATCGTCATCGAGCCGATGGTGGCCGGACAGTAGAGCGCAGCGCCCGGTCGCTCACGACTTGGCGGAGCGACCGCGCACCCGCGCGTCGGTCAAGGTCTCGCCGTTCGTCGCGAGACCTCGACCGCGCGTGTGACCTACGCGCCGCCCTCGCCGTGGCCGCCGCCGTGGCCGCCGCCGCCGCCCGACACGTCGCCCGCGCCCGCGTCCGCGCCCGACACGTCGGTGTCCTCAGACTCGTCGGTGTCCTCGGCCTCGACGGCGTCAGAGATCTCCGCGGCCTCCACCTCGACGCCGTGGTCGTCGAACGCAGAGCCGCCCTGGTCGTCGCCGGCTTCCACGCCCGCGCCGTTGTCGTCGCCAGCTTCCACGCCCGCGCCGTTGTCGTCGCCGGCTTCCACGCCCGTGCCGTTGTCGTCGCCGGCTTCCGCGCCCGCGCCATGGTCGTCGCCCGCCTCAACCGCGTCGGTGTCGCTGCTGTCGTCGGTGTCACCCGCGACCGCGGCCGCGTCCCGGGCGGCGGAGGCGCCGCCGAGCGCGCCGGACAGGTCCAGGCAGCCGCCGGTGGAGAGGGCGATCATCGTGAGCAGGGGGAGCAGAGCGCGGTTCATCATGGTGGACTCCAGTGGGTTCGTGATGCGGGGTGTTCCCGACCATCGGGATGCCGCACCAGTAGCCTGACAATCGGACGCGGTACTCCTACTGTGAGCGTTTGGGCGTTCGTTTCGTTGTCCTTTTGGATACGTACTCCAATCGGATACACTGTTTCGTACACGTGGATACGGCCCGTTCGGACCCGATCCTTCGCCGGTGTCGGAGACCGGCGGGTACACCCCCCGGGGCTCGGCCTCGTCGCCCGACCCGCGCCGGCGTAGGGCTCGCCTGGAGGTCGTGGTACTCTCCAAACCGTGCCCACGAGAGGGGGGGAACGGATGCGATCCTGGCCTACGACGATGCTCCCGCTCGCGCTGTCCGCGTGCAACGGCCCGCTGGTGCCGGACGTGGGCGCGTGGGTCTACACCGACGACGGGCTGGTCGAGACCACCTGCGCCGACGACCTGTACCGCGACCCGGACGCCACGTTTGGTGTCCTGAGCGCGGACGCGCAGGGCTTCGTCGCGACCGATGGCGAGGAGTTCCCCTGCACGCTCGACGGCCACGACTTCTCGTGCCCGGAGCGCCGCAAGGTCGACGTGCCCATCACCGGGGACACCGTCATCACGTGGACGGTCGCGGTGAGCGGGCGATTCCCGGACGCGCACACCATGCACGGCGAGCAGACCTTCACCATCGCCTGCGAGGGGAGCCTGTGCGGGCTGGACCAGGCGGTGCTCGGGTACGACCTGCCGTGCGCGTACACCGTCGCGTTCCACGCCACACACTAGAGGCCGCCGTGTCCAAGCTGACGTCCTTGTTGGCCTGCGCGGCGACGGCGAGCGCGGTGGCGTGCTCCAGCCCACACTGCCTTGAGGTGCCCCTCAACACGTGGCCTGCCGAAGAACAGGCCGACCCCACGCTCCCCGAATTCCCGACGCGTGACGCGCGGCCCGTGCTGCGCTCCTTCGGGTCGTCGTTTGAGTCCGAGGTCGACTTCGCGCCGTTCTACGTGGTGCCGTCGCCCTACCTGGGCACCACCTTCCAGGAGCTCAGCACCGCGAACGTGCACTCCGGCGCGCGCGCGCACCGCGCGTGGATCGAGGGCGCCAACAAGATCGTCCCCGGCGAGAACACCAACCACCGCGGCTACCCCACGGTGCAGCTCGACGAGCTGGACGGCCCCTACGCGGGCGTCGTCCGCATCGAATTCCAGGCGTGGGTCGACATGCCGATGGAGGCCTGCGCCGACAAGGACTGGGTGAGCCTGATGACGCTGTCGTCCTACGCGGACGACCAGTGGTACCAGGTTCAGCTGCTCAACCTGGACAGCGAGGGCACGCCGCACCTGATGCACGTGCCCGTCTACGGGCAGTCGGTGCACGACATCTTCCAGACCCGCACCATCCGCGCGCCGCAGCGGCAGTGGTTCACGGTCACCGTGCTGGTCGACTACCGCTCGGACAACGCGTGGGGCAGCCCGATGCTCGCCGCGTGGATCGACGGCGCGCTGGTGAGCGCGGCGCGGTTCAACCCGCGCGTCGACCCCGCCTCCGTCCCGACCGAGAAGCGGCCCGACTGCCTCGACGGGTGGGACGGCGAGGACGTCGCGCAGGCTGAGGCGCTGTGCGGGCTAGACTACCGGGGGCCGGTGCTGACCCAGGCGCACTTTGGGCTCTACGCGCCCCCGCTGCTGGAGTCGGGTCAGATGCTCAACGACGACCTGGAGATCCTGGAGCTTGCCCCCTGAGCACGTAGGTCGACTCAAATTCGCCACTTGTGGTTCGCGCCCGGACCGGGAATGATCTGCGCGTGCTGATCCGACGCTCCACCCTGCTGCTGATCCTCGCGGCGCTGCCGTTGGCGGCGCTCTACGTCTGGCACGCCGCAGCCTACGGGCGCTGGCAGGTGGACGACGCCGGCATCACGTTCGCCTACTCGCGCAACCTGGCGATGGGCTTTGGCCCCGTGACCAACCCCGGCGACCTTGAGTTCAACGAGGGCTACAGCAACCCCGCGTGGACGTGGCTGCTGGCCGGGTTCATCCGCGCCGGCTGGTTCGACCTGCTGTGGACACCCAAGCTGCTGTCGGGGGCGTTCGCGCTGGCTTCGCTGGTGCTGTCGGGCTTGATCGTGCGGCGGCTCGACGACCGTGCGTCCGTCGCGATGCTGCTGCCCGCCGCCGCGCTGATCGCGAACGGGAGCTGGGTCGCGTGGACGATCGGCGGCCTGGAGAACCCGCAGTACGTGGCGTGTATCCTGGGCGCGCTCTGGCTCTACTTAGGCGACATCCGCGCGATGGACCGCTGGCCCAGATCAGGGCCGCTGTTCTTCCTCGTGGCGATCAGCCGCCCCGAGGGGCTCGTGTACACGCTCGCCGCAGGCGGGGACGCGCTGGTGCGCGCGTGGCGC
This sequence comes from uncultured Pseudomonadota bacterium, assembly GCA_903861005.1. Taxonomy (GTDB): domain Bacteria; phylum Myxococcota_A; class UBA796; order UBA796; genus CAIOSP01. The sequence goes on along the minus strand of CAIOSP010000019.1, from coordinate 58,762 downwards.
ACCGGGTCATGGCGCTGGCTGTTCAAGCTCGTGGCCGGCATGGCGGTGCTGTGGGTGCCGTACACGGTCGTTCACGTCGCCGTGTTCGACGATCTGCTGCCGAACACCTACTACGCCAAGGCGCGCGACTCGACGGCGGCGCAGCGCTTCCTCGACCCGCTGTCGGGCGGCTGGCGCTACCTGATCGAGGGCTTGGTGCGGTGGCGTCAGGCGGGGCTGATGCTCCTCGCGCCGATCGCCCTGGTCGACCGCGCGCAGTGGCGCCGGGGCGTGGGCGCGCTCTGGCTGGCGCTGCTGGGCAGCGTCGCGTTCATCCTGCAGTCGGGCGGCGACTGGATGATGGAGTACCGCTTCGCGTCGACCACGTTCACGCTGCTGGCGATCGCCGCGGCGTGCGGTGCGGCGGCGCTGTACCGGGTCGTGCTGTCGCGCGCGCGGGGTGCGGCGATCGTCGCGGGTGTGGCGTCCGTGGCGCTCGTCGCGTCGGTGCTGCCTGTCGGCTACGCGCGCATGATGATGGCGCCCACCGCGCCGCTCGACGATCGCCTGCTGCGTCTGCCGCGCCTGCTCACCATCCTCGACGCGCTGCACGTGAAGCGCAAGATCGCGCTGATGTCGGACATGGGCGGGCCCATGTGGCAGAACGACGATGGGCGCATCCTGATCCTCGACATGTTCGGGCTGTGCACGCGCGAGATCGCGCACGCGCTGCACGATCGCGACGTCGATCGCATGTGGTCGTACGCATTCGCGTTCAAGCCCCAGGTGGTCCAGGTGCCACCGACCCTGTTCGACGCGTGGCGCCTCGGCGCCAGCCCCACGTTCGCCGACGAATTCGCCCCGCTCGACAAGTGGGACGACCCGCCGTCAGAGGCCCGCTACTTCCTCCGTCGCGAGCTGATCGAGCCGCCCTGGGAAGATCGCTTCTCACAGGGCGACGTGGTCGTGCAGGACCGCGTGCGTGTGCACGACGTGAAGGTGGAGTCGACGAGCGACAAGGAGCTCGCGCTCGCCGTGGTGTTCAGTCTGCGTGGACCGGTGGGCAGCAGCCCGCGCGCGCGGATCCGCTTGATCGCCGACGCGCCGATCGAGCAGGCCGTGCCGCTCCTCGACTTCCTACCCGCGGCCTCGCTCGCACCGAACCGCGTGTACCTCGCGCACGTCACCGTGCCGCACACCGGCCCGGCCGTCAGCCGCGTCGAGGCCGTCGGCACCGTGGAGCCGAGCGATCTGCCCATGCCGCCGACATGGACCGCGCAGCCGCTCCCGCTCGACGCCGCCGCGCTGATCGCCGCCGACCGGATCACCAGCGACGCCCCCGACCTGCGCTCCGACGCCACCGGCCTGCGCTTCTCGCCGGTCGATCCCGCGCAGGGCCACCTGTGCACCACGGCGGTGCCCGCCGACGCGCCCGCGCGGATCCGCATGCGCCTCGCCCTCCCTGAGCTCTCCGACGACGCCACGCTCGACGTGCGCGGCTACGACGCCGCCGGTCACTTCGTCGGTCGCGCCAACCTGTGGCGGTGGCCCAAGCCCTTCGCCGACGCGCGAGACACGCGGCTCACCGTGCACGCCCCCGAGGGCTCGGTGACCGCGCGTGTGTGCCTGTACCTGCCCGCAGGCGGGGTCGCGAAGGTCGAGAGCTGGGCCTGGGAGACCGTCGTACTGCGCTGACTACCGCGCTCGTGCTTCGATGCTTCGAACCAGCACGACGGGACCGTCGTTCGGCACCGCAAGCGTCATCGTCCACGGTCCGTCCGCCGTCGGCCCGGCGATCGGAGCGCGCTGACTGCCGCCCGCGGGTGCTACCTCCAGCGTCGCGTCACCCGAGCGCAGCACGGCCGGGTGTGTGCCGCCCACCGACACCATGTCCACCGTCAGCGCGTGCGGCGGCGGACCGAGCGGCGCGTCCCAGGCCCACGTGAGCGTGGTGCCGGGCAAGCCCCACCACAGCGTGGTGCGCACGCCGCCACGACCATCGACGAACGCCTCGGCCTCTGGGTTGAAGCCGACGACGTAGCCGTGGGTCTCTGGATCGAGCGCCGGGCGAACCACGAGGCTGTTCCCCCCGTGCGCGAACGCGCCAGTGCAGCCGCTCCCGCGGTCGTGCGGCGTGAGGAGCGCGTCGCCCTCCCACACCGCCAACGGCGACGCCGAGATCAGGTCGTAGGTCTCAAACAGGCGCAGGTCGGAGATCCCCGCCCACTCGGGCACCTTCACCAAGTGGCGGCAGTCCTTACCCTGCGGGCCGAGCTTCACCGGCGTACGCACCGGCACGCCCTCGCGGGTGACGGTGGGACCGCCGCGCGTGGCCTCGGACTCCGTCGCGACGGGCGCGATGGCCCCCGCGAGCGTCCCCAGGACGACGCTCGCCTGCTCGCCTTCGCCAAAGGCCAGGTCGTGGATTGCGAGCGCAGGGCCGTCCACCGGGACCTGGATCGTCAGCGTGCGCCCGGTCGGATCTCCGACGAGTTGCACCTGCACCGGACCGTCCGTGCCGGCGAGGTCGGCAGACGCCACGCCCCAGGTGAGCGTGGCCGGGTGCGCGGCGCGCGTGGCCACCGCCGACAGGTTCACGACCGGCTTGCCCCACGCAGGGTCCCAGGCACCCTCGATCGGCAGCTCAACCTTCATGCCGGGCAGGACGTACCAGAGCGGCTGCGGCCCCTGCTTGCCGCGGTTCGCCAGGACCTCAGTCGCGCTCGACCAGCGCAGTGTCCAGCTCGACGCGTGCACGTCGCCCACCACGCGGACGGCCATGCCGAGCGTGGTGTGGGCCGTGCCGTTGTCGCAGGCGTCGCCCCGCTGGTGCGCGGCCATGGTGTTGGCGCCGCGCAGCAGCTCGAGCGGGCTGGCGTTGAGGAAGCCCGCGTGGTCCATCATCCCTTTGTCGGACAGCGCGCCGAGCTCCGGCACGCGGAACAGCCACGTGCACCCGCCACGCAGCTCCGGCTCGGGCGTCACGATGGGCGCCGGCGTCCCGGTCCAGCGAGGCGGGCCCATCGTCAGACGCGGGGCCACCTTCGCGGCGCCGCCGAGCTCGTCGGGGAGCACTTGGCGCGCCCAGTATGCGCCGCCGCCCAGCGCGAGCGCCGCGCCGACCACCAAGACCCAGCCCGGGATCAACAGCCGATCGCCCCGCTCTTCGACCCGCCTGGCCCTGCGCTTGGACATTCAACCCGCCCTTGCCCACACCCTAACGCACGCCCACGACCGCCGACTCCGACGACCGACCCCGCAGGAATGGAATACATAGTCGACATGATCGCGCTCCTGCTCGCCAACGCCATCGCCGCCGAGCCGCTGCACCTGGACGTCGGGACCCTGACGACGCCCCTGCTGGATGGGTTCAAGCTGCTCTCGCCCTACGGGTGCGAAGACCCCCGCGTGACGTGGGAGAAGCCCCCCACCGAGCCCTTCTGGGAGGGCGACCCGGACGCGTTGGTTGCGGACGGATCCGAGGGCGGCGTGCTGCACCTCAAGCTGGAGCCCGGCACCTGGGACGTGTGGGTTGAGATGGGCCGCCCCGGCGAGGAGCCGCGCATGTGGGCCGGCGGTGACCCGTACGGCCTGACCGTCGATGGCCAGCAGGCGCTCCGGGTCGACACCCCCGCGGACTGGACCGCGTTCCTTCAGTCGCCGTCCTTCTCGGCGAACCCTCGCCCCGTCTTCCTTCCTGGCGACTCGGCGTGGGACCGTCAGGTGGCGCCGGCGTTCCCGTGGCGGCACGTGCGCGTGGAGGTCGGCCCCGCAGGCCTACAGGTGGCGCCGTTCGGCCGCCCGCTGCTGGCGCTGGTCGCGTGGCCCGCCGCGCGCGACGCCGAGGCCGAGGTCGATCTGGCGCTGGTGGACGCCGCCCGCGAGGCCTGGTGGCACGAGCACATCATGCCGTCCGACGACGAGGGCGCGTCGTTGGTGGTGGCCAAGCCCGGGCCGCTCGGCGCGCAGGTCGGGACGCTCGACGACATGCCCGATCAAACGCTCGCCACGGTCGACGACGCCGTCTCCATCGACCTTGCACGCGACGACCGGTCGTCCAAGCTGATCTACGTGTTCGGCGGCGATGGCCCGGGCGATGTCCACGTCGACGCCCCGCCGGACCTGGACGTGTCGGTGTCTGAGGCGTCCTGGCTCGACGCCGCGCAGCACCAAGACCGCGCCCTCCAACCCCGCCCCACCGTGCTCTGGCCGGGCGCGCGCTGGGCGGGAGGCCAGGGCCTGCCGCCCGCGCTGCTGGTGACCGTTCGCTCGCGGCCCGACAGCAAGACCGGCCTGCACGACGTCACGCTGACGCTGACCCGCGCCGGGCAGGCCGCGACCGTGCGCCTGGACGTGCGTGTCCACGGCACCGTCGCCCAGGCCGGCATCCCGACCGGCCTGTTCACGCAGGTGCCGCCCGAGGCGACGCTGCGGGCTGGCTACGCGAGCGACACCGTGCTCGGGCTGGTCGACGAGATGTTCGGCCTGATGGCGGCCGACGGCTTTGACGCCGCCACGCTGCGCTACGCCTACTGGCCAAACTCCGCGACCGACGGGGACAAGGTCGACACGCGCATCATCGACCACGCGCTCGCGAGCTGGGCGCGCCTGGGCGGCAAGCTGCTGGTCTGGTCCGACCCCAAGGTCCCCCTTCGCCCCGCCGCCTACGGCAACCCCGACGGGCCCATCATGCTCGACCACTTGGTCGAGCCCACCCGGCAGCTCCTTGAGGTCGCACGCGCCGCGCCCATGCCGCTATGGTTCCACATCTGGGAGGAGGAGGCAGGCTGGAAGCGCGTCGACAGCGTCGCGCGGGGACGCCAGCTGGCCACCGCCATCCGACTGCTCGGCCCGCCCGGGATCAAGCTGCTCGGCACCACGCCCACGCCCGCCGACTGGCCCATCGCCGACTCGCTCGACGCCGCGCTGCTGTCCGGCGACGGCCGCATCCTGGTCGACGGGATCGCGCGCGCCCGGGCGCGCGGCGCCGCGGCCTGGGCCTACAACCTGAACGCCGGAGCCTCCGGCCCGCTGCTGGCCTGGGCGTCCGGCGCGGACGCGTTCTTGCAGTGGCACGCGGGCGCGTTCGCGCTCGACCCGTTCAACGCCGTGTCGCGCAAGCCCCGCTTCTTCCTGACCGCGCTGGGTCCGGACGGGCACGTGCACAGCACGGTGCTGCTGGAGGACATGGCGGACGGTCGCGCCCAGGCCCGACTGCTGGGCACCCTCGACGCGCGTAAGCGGCCTACGGACCTGCCCGCGTCGGCGCTGCTCGACGCCGCGCGCGGCTCACTGATCCAAGGCGCGGCCGACCCTGAGGGCCGCCTGCTGGACGGGGACGCCCTTGCTGCGCTTAGAAGCGCCGTCCTGGCCGCCTTGGACCGAGTCCCGAAGGCCGACTGAACCAGAAACGTCACGAAACGTACTCACGCGGAAGCACGCCTTGAGACGGCCTGAAGGCCCGTACGAAATGGAACGGGCAAGGGTACCGGTGCTCTGTGGCTAGGAATGGCCGGGAGATGTCGCTAGGGTCACCATCTGTCGGGCCCCCCCTCCCTCCCTCCCGCGACGGTGTCCCTTGGACCGCTCTGAGTCCGCCACTGTCCTCGTCCGCGGCGGCCTCGGCCGCCTGCGCCTGCACGTGCACGGCGTGGACGCGGCGATGGTCATGGACGAGCTGCCGGTCGCCATGGTCTGGATGCGCCAGGGCGACGCAACCGACCGCTGGTTCGTCCGCGCGCACGACCTGGGCGCGATCGAGGACGAGCTCGACCTGCCGGACACGCAGAGCGGCGAGCCCCTCGCGAACCTGCTGCGCGACGTGCTGGCGATGATGCCGGATGGTCGCTACCGCCTGGGGCTCCAGGCCTCGTCGGACCTCGACCCGGACCAGCCCACGGCGGACGACCCGTCGCGCTCCAGCGGAGAGCTGCTCACCTGGACCGGGCTGCACCGGGTCCGCACGGACGACCCGCTGCTCCTCGGCACCGTGCCTCGCGACCTGCTCGATCGCGCGGAGATCCGCTCGCTCAGCGCCCGCATCAACCGTGGCGCGCGTCCGCCCGTGGTGGTGGTGGAGGCGCCCGAGCAGGGCGTGTCGTTCATCATCGCCGGTCACACCGCGCTCGAGGCCTACCGCCGCGTGGCGATGGAGCCCGTGCTGCTCACCATCGAGCCGCTGGACCCCGATCCCCTCTCCGAGGACGACGGGACCGCGCTGCTCAACGCCGCGTTCGCGCGCTGCGGAGACGTCGTCGTCGCCGAGTGGCGCGCGCTGCGCGAGAGCCAAGCCCCCGTCAGCGTCGCCGACGCCGGCTAGCTTAGGGCGTCGGCGCGTCCGGGCGCAGGATGCCCTGGATGTAGGTCTGCTTGTCGAGCACGACCTTCGCCATCTCCGCGGCCTGCGCGGGGGTCAGCGTGCGGTTGCGCTTGTCGTAGAGCAGGATGTCGTGCGGGTCTTCGTGGCGCTGGAGCGCCGTGGCGATCGCACCCACCCAGAAGCCGTTCGTCCGCGAGTCGGTCTCGCGCGAGCGCAGGTTCTTCTCGCGGATCGTGTCGATCGCGAACTGCGGGTAGACGCGACCGCGCACCTCATCGATCACGGTCCACGCCGCCTTGAGCAGCTCGTCCGTGCGGCCAGGGTCGCACTCAAACTCGATCGTCACGGTGTACTCGCCCGCGGGGATCTCCTCGACCGAGTGATCGACGCTCACGCCGTAGGTGCCGCCGAGCTCTTCGCGAAGCTCCTCGTGCAGGCGCGTCTCCAGGATGGAGGACATAGCGTCGAGCTCGTTGCGGGTGGCCCAGGTGGGTGTGAACGGCCCATGGAACTCCAGGCGCACCAGCCCGCGAGGCGTCAGGCCGCGCGGCATCTCGACCGTGTGCACGCCGTCGGCGCGACGGATGCCGTCGTCCTGCCAGATCTCCTGACGACCGCTGGTCGGCAGCGACGCGAGGTAGCGCTCGAGCAGCGGCACGATCTCGGACTCGGTGAAGGTGCCGCCGAACACGAACGTGAAGTCGCCGACGTCGCCGAAGCGATCCTTGTAGATCTGCGCGGAGCGCTCCAGGTTCATCTTGTCGAGGTCGCCCAACGTCCAATTGGTCTGGCGCGGGTCGTCGTTCCACTCCACCTTGGCCCACGCGTCCTCGAACACGGAGTCCGGGTTGGCCGCGCGGTTGCGGAGCGCTTCGGTGCGCGAGATCTTCTCGAGCTCAAACGCCTTCTCGTCAAAGCGCGGCGCGGTGACCGCCAGGTAGAGCATCTGGAAGAGGGTCTCCAGATCGGCGCGCTTGGCGCCGCCGTAGAAGCCCTCGTCGAACCGACCGAGCGTCGGCACCACGACGGCGTCGCGACCCGCCAGGATCTTCGACAGCGCGACCGCGTCCGCGTCGCCCACGCCGGAGCGGAGCATGAGCGAGGTGGCGGTGATCGCGGGGATGTAGTCCTCGCGCGGCACCAGCGACGTGCCACCCGGGCTGAACGCGTCGAACTGGATCTCGTCGGCCTTGAAGTCGGTCGGCTTGAGCACCACGGTGACGCCGTTCGACAAGCGCCAGGTGGACGTACCGAGCGCCTTGTCGGTGGCGATGCGCGTCGCCTTGCCGGGCGTGGGCAGCGTGGCCATCAGCGGCGCGACGGAGCCCTCGGCGTCCGGCGGCGTGAGCTGCGCCGCCGCCACGCGATCGAGGATCGCCTTGAGGTCGGCCTCGGACGGAGGCGTGACGCCGGCCTTCTGGGGGAAGAGCGCCTCGATCACGCGGCTGCGCGGCGCGAAGAAAGTGGCCACCGTGTCGCTCATCTCGGCGAGCGTGAACGACGGCAGCATGACCTGCGACAGCGCGTACTCGTAGGCCGTGCCGGGCATGGGCTCGTTGGTGAGGTACACGCGCAGGATCTCGTCGACGCCGTCGCTGGAGTCGGTCTTGTTCCGCTCGACGTAGTACGCGAGCATGTTGCGCTTCATCTCGTCGGTGGCGCGCTGGAGTTCACCCTGCGTGAAGCCAAAGCGACGAGCGCGCTCCACCTGGAGGTACGCGGCCTCCAGCGCCTCGATCTCGCGGCCCTCCTTGGGGGCGACCTGCAGGTCCTGCGTGGAGCGCTGATGACCGACGGGCGAGATCGACACGCCCGCGCCCAGGTACGGCGAGTTCGGATCCTGCGCCGCGACGGCGAGCCGTTCGTTGATCATCAGGAAGATCATCTGGTCGCGGAGGAACTTGCGGTACGACTCGTGGTCCTGGCCCTCGACGTCGTCGACCTTGTGGAGGATCGCCAAGCCCGACTGCGTCAGCTCCGGGTCGACGATGCGCGCGACCAGCGTCTCATCGTGGTCGGGGATGCGATCCCACACGCGCGGGGCCTCGATCTCCGGGTTCTTCAGCGGCGTGAATGCCTTTCGGATCCAGGCCTCCACCTGATCGGGGTCGATGTCGCCGTCGACCACGACGGCCATCAGATCGGGGCGGTACCAGCTCTGGTAGAACTTCTTGGCCGCGTCGCAGGTGAAGCCCTTGATCGTCGTGTCGCTGCCGATCGGCATGCGGTCGGCGTAGCGCGAGCCGTAGAACACCTGCGGCGTGATGATCGCCTGCACGCGCTCGCGGATGCCCTGACCCAGGCGCCACTCCTCGAGCACGACGCCGCGCTCCTTCTCGCACTCGATGTCGTCGAACGACAGGCCGCCGGCCCAGTCGCGCATCACGAGCACGCCGGTAGCGAGCATCTCGTCGTCGTCGGTGGGGAGCTGAAGCTGGTACACCGTCTCGTCGAAGCTGGTGTAGGCGTTCAGGTCCGCGCCGAAGCGCATGCCGGTCGACTCAAGCCAGCCGACGAGCTGCTGCCCGGGAAAGTGCTCGGTGCCGTTGAACGCCATGTGCTCGAGGAAGTGCGCGAGCCCGCGCTGGTCCTCGTCCTCGACGATCGACCCGGCCTTCACGGCGAGGCGCAGCTCCGCGCGGTTCGCGGGGCGGCTGTTGCGCTCGATGTAGTAGGTGAGCCCGTTCGGCAGCGTGCCGATTCGGACCCCAGGATCCAGGGGGAGCGGGGCGGCGGGATCGGTGGAGACCGCCGGCAACGTCGTGGTGTCGACGGTGGGTGAAGGCGAGGCGGCGCGCGCGCAGCCCACGAAGAACAACGAGAACAGGACGAGACGACTCACCGACCCTCCAGGGACCCACGGGACTATACGATCAACGAAGGCTGCGAGCCCCACTTACGCAGGTACGCATCCAGATCGAGCTTCTTGCGGGTGGCGTCGCTGGACATGTAGCGGATCGTCCCGAAGATCGGGCGCTCTGGGCCCCAAGGGCGGTCGAAGCGTCCGAAGGTCCACGCGATGCCGCTGTACGAATTCGGATCGCGACCGTCGGTCGCGTAGCGGTTGTTGAGCTCGATGAGCGTCTCAAACGCCTCGCGCGGCGACGCGGACCACTCCAGCACCTTCTTGCCCCACAGCATGCGCAGGTAGTTCTGAATGACGCCGTCACGGACCAGCTGCGCCTGCGCCGCGTTCCAGATCGGATCGTGCGTGCGGCCCGCGGCCAGCTGCGCGCGATCGTAGAGGACCGGACGCTTGTCGCCCGCGTGCTTCTCCAGCGACGCGAGCGCCCAGGTGGGCAGGCCGTCGTACTGGTCGAAGTCGTCCGCGCGGTGCCAGCAGAAGCCGTAGCCAAGCTCGCGCCAGGTGATCAGCTCGTCCAGGAACGACTCCGCCTCGGGCGACGCGTTCCACCAGCCCTCGCGGCGACCGTTGGGCTTGGGCGCCCAGCGCGCGCGCGTCCACCCGTCGCGCAGCAGCACCGCGCGCACCACCTCGTGCGCGCCGACGTGGCCGTAGTGCAGGTAGGGCGACAGGCCGCTCGCCACGTCGGCGGCGGGGTCGCTGCGATCGTCGGCGTAGCGAGGCAGGCGCACGCGCAAGAACTGGTCGAGCAGGGCCGCGCCCGCCTGGGCGCCGCCGCGCGTGGAGGTCACCCGGACGGTGGCGTCCAGGCCCGGCAGCGCGACGCCGGACGATCGAAGCGCGGCCAGGTCGGTCGGCGCCCACCGAGTCAGCGGCGGCACCGTCGCCGGGCCGAGGTCGTAGCCGTGCAGCGGATCGGGCGCGGGCGCGTCGTCGACCAGCGTGGGCAGCGTGCGCTGCATGTGGCGTCGGAACGCGTGCGCGAACACCGACGGCGCCTCCGCGGCGCGGATCGGCAGCACGCCGTTGCCGTCGATCGCCTCCACCCGCACGGGCAGCTTGGCCGCGGCCGCCTTCACCATGCGGTCCAGGAAGAAGCCCGGGAACACGTCGGTGACGACCACACAGGCCCGCGCGGCCAGGGCCTCCAGCAGGCCCGACGCCGCGCCGGTCGACGGCTCCACGTAGGGCAGGTAGGTCACGCCCGCGGCGCCGAACGCGGCCTCGTTGTCGATCATGCCGTCGACCACGAACGCGTGATGCCGCACGCTCGCCCAGCGGTAGTCGAAGCGGAGCGGCTCAAAGACCAGCAGCGGCTTGCCGAGCGCCCGCGCGTGGCGGAGCGCCTGATCCAGCGCGTGGCTGCTGCGCGCGCGCCGGGCGGCGATCATCCAGTACAGGACGTAGTCGCCCGAGGGGCGCACCGGCGCGTCATCACAGGGCAGCAGGCGTCTTGGGTCCACGCGGTCCTCAGCCTCCGCTCGGTAGCCCGCTCAACCTGCTCCGCACGCGATCGTGATGAACGGTGGCGCATCGGCGCGGACAGGAGCGGTTGGGGATGCTACCGTCCCCGCGCGAGCGAGGCCGGGGATGGAGTTCGTCGAGATCCGCGTGCGGGAGGTCGAGAACGGTTGGACGCTGTCGATCGGAGCCCACGGCGCGCCGGCTCGTCACGGACACGTCCCGCTGGAGTCCGTGCTGCTGGTGGCGGCCGCCACCGAGGACCTGCTCGCGTCCGACGGCGACGCCGCGTTGTCCAAGGCTGAGGCCACCGTGAGCCGCGCGCTGGCCGAGGCGATCGAGGCGTCCGGCGGGCCGGGCGACGTGCTCTGGCGCGCGGCCAGCCGCACCGAGGCCCGCCGCGAGCCGCTCGTCATCGTGCTTGACGCGGACGAGCGGCAGCGCGCCCTGCCCTGGGAGCTGCTGGCGATCGGCGCCCGACACCAGCCGCTGGAGGTCGAGGGCCGCGGCGCCGTCGTCCGTCTGGTCCGCCACGCGCCCCCGCCGCGCGAGGCGCCTGCGGGCTCGCTGCACGTGGTCGTCGGTCGGCTAGGCATGGACGCGCCGGAGCTCGACGTCGCGCTCGACGCGCTGAAGGAGGCCTGCGAGACCAGCGGCCTGCCCGATCCGGGCGGCCTGGACGTCGGCGCGGGCCCTCGGGTGGTGACGTTGCTCGGCGGCGACACGGCCGACATGGGCTGCGGCGCGCTGCTGACCGCGGAGGTCCGGACCCCGGGCGACCAGCTGCTCGCCGGGGCCTCGCTGGTGGTGCTGGCGTCGTGCGGGTTCGGCGACGGTCGGGCGGTGCGCAACCTGGCGGCGCGATCGGTCCTCGCCGGGGCGCACGCCGCGATCCACACGGACGGTGGCCTGGCGCCCCCCGCGATCGCCGCCTTCGTCGCCGCGCTTCACACCTCGCTCGGTCGCGGTCAGGACCAGCTCGTCGCGCTGGCGGCGGCGCGGCGGGCCGTCCACGCCCTCCACCCAGACATGATCGACTGGCGCTGGTGGCGCTTTCGCATGCTGGTCGGCACGCCCGAGGTGCTCGCCACCCCGCCGCGTCCGCCCCGTTGGCGCCCGCAGTCCTGGCCCACCCCCGCGCACGACGCCGCCGACCTGATCGACCGCGCGTATGGCTTGGCCGACCCCTACGCCGGGTTCGTCGGCGTGGAGCACTTGGCCGCTGCGTGGGTCGCCCGCGTGCCGCCGGGCCAGGATGCGCTCGCAGACGAGATGCGCACGCGCGTGGACGCCTGGATGCGCCGCCTGTCGCAGCTCACGCCGCGCGAGGAGTCGCCGTTCCTGGGCCCGCGCCCAACGCCGCGCCTGCTCGCCCTGGCGAACACGCTCCCGGAGGGCTTCACCACATCCGATCTGTGGGACGCCCTGCTGGGCGACACGGGCGCCTGGGGGCGTTGGTTCGTCGATCCGAACCAGCTGCGACGCTTGGCGCCCGCGGCGCACCGCGCCGTCGATCTGGCCGTGCTCGGCGGGCCGGAGGACGGTCGTCGCCTGGACCTCGCGCCGGAGGACGTGGTCGGTCGCGCCAGCCCCGGCCGACCGCCTGGGCCCGCGCTCTACCAGGACACCGCCGTCAGCGATCCCCGCCTGTCACGCCGTCATCTGCGCTGGATCACCGACGGCAGCGTCGAGGTCCTGGCCAACGTGTCGGCGGTGCACAACGCCATGCAGAGCGCGGCGGCGCCTGAGGGCACGCTGTCGGTGCGGGTCGGCGACCGGCTTGAGCTGACCGACAGCACGTGGCTGGTGGGCGTGGGCCCGCGGGAGTCGCGCGCGCCTTGACCATCCGCTGGGACGACGCGACACGAACGCTCACCCTGTCCGTGCGGGATTTGGTCGAGGCCGGCCCGCCCTCCGGCCACCTGGTGATGGAGGTCGCGCAGACCCAGAAGGCGCGCATGGCGGCGGGTCGCGCGGCGCACGTGGCGTGGCAGGACACCCAGGGCGCGGCGGACGCGTCGTACCAGGCCGAGGTCACGCTCCAGGAGACGCTCACCGTCGACGGCTGGACGGTGATGCTCCAGGGCCGCGCCGACGGGCTCACCGAGGAGGGCGGCCGCACGGTGGTCGAGGAGATCAAGGCCACCGCGCTGGACTCTGACCGCCTCGCCCCCACCCGCGCCGAGGACTGGCCCGCCTGGACCGCGCAGCTCGAGCTCTACCTGTGGATGCTGTCGCGCGCGCGGCACGTGGAGCCGGTCGGTCGGCTGGTGCTGGTGTCGCTGCTCGACGGGTCGCGGCACATCCTGGGCGTGGTGCTGGACGCCGCGCGGGTCGAGGCCTTTGTCCTGCGGCGCGCCGGTCGGCTGGTCCGCCTGCGCGACGCGCGCCTGCGCTGGTACGCGCAGCGTCGCGCGCGCCGTGTGCCCGTCCCGTTCTCCGAGTGGCGCGAGGGTCAGCAGCGCATCACCGACGCGGTCCGCATCGCGCTCGCCACGGGGCGCCGGCTGCTGGTCCAGGCGCCCACCGGCCTGGGCAAGACCGGCGCGGTGATGCACGGTGTGCTCGCCTACGCCATGGCGCACGACAAGCAGGTGTTCTGGTGCACGTCGCGCAACACCCAGCAGGCGGGCGTGATCGCCACGCTCGAGCGCTTCAAGGCGCACGGGCTGGAGCTGTCGTGGGTGGGCCTGCGCGCCAAGGAGAAGACCTGCCTTAACGGCGTGGTCTCGTGCCGGCCCGACACCTGCAAGTTCGCGCGCGACTACTACGACAAGGTCGAGGGCCGAAGGCTCGTGGAGGCGGCGATCGCGAGCGGCGGCCTGTCGCCCGACCACGCGATGCAGATCGGCGGCGAGCACGAGGTCTGCCCCGCCCAGCTCATGCTCGACACGTCCGAGCACGTCGACATCGTGATCGGCGACGTGAACTACGCGTTCTCGCCGGGCGGCCGACTCAAGCGCCTGTTCGGCGACACCACCGCCCAGGACTGGATCGTGGTGGTCGACGAGGCGCACCAGCTGGTGGAGCGCGCGCGCGAGCACGCGTCGCCGCGGGTGGACGCCGAGCGCGCGCGCGAGGCCGCGCGGGTGCTGGGCCCAGGGTTTGAGGTGTTCGCCGACGTGGCCGAAGGCGTCGCCGAGCAGGTGCGCGCGGTGGTCAAGGCCACGCCCGGCCCGTGGAACGACGGCTGGGCCAGGGCCGAGGTGGACAAGGCGCCGTGGCGTCGGCTGGCGTCGCGGGTGGACGAGCTGGCCCTGGACTACGCGCTGCTGCGGGCGCGCGCGGGGCACACCGGCGCCGACGACCCCTACCTGGACGTGGCGCGGCAGGTGCTGCGCTTCGCTGGGTCGTCGGAGGACGCGGGCGACGAGAGCGTGCCGTTGGTGCGCGACACGCCCGGCTCCGACGCCGTGCGGCTGCTCTGCCTGGACCCAGCGCCGATGCTCCGCCCTTGGATGAGCGCGCTCGGCGGCTTCATCGGGTGCAGCGCCACGTTGGCACCCCACGCCTTCTACCGCGACCTGCTCGGCCTCCCCGCCGACACCGACCGCATCGAGATCACCTCGCCCTTCCCGCCCGAGAACCGCCGCGTGATCATCGCGCCGCGCGTGTCGACCGACTGGCGGGATCGCTCGACGGACGTGCCGCGGATCGCCACGCTGCTGTCCGGCGCGCTGACCAAGGTGCCGGGGAACGTCGCGATCTACTTCTCGTCCTTCTCCATGCTCGACGACGTCGTCGGGCGGCTGGACCTGACCGGTCGGGAGCTGCTCGCCCAGCGCCGCGGCATGGACGAGCCCGACCGCGCCGCCTGGATGGCGAGAATGGGTCAGGGACGCACTCCGGTCGTGCTCGCCGCGGTGCTCGGGGGTATCTTTGCCGAAGGCATCGACCTCCCCGCCGGTGCCCTGTCCGCCGTGTTTGTCGTCGGACCCGCCCTGCCCCCGATCGGCCTGGAGCGAGATCTGTTGCGCAGCTACTACGAGGCTCGCTTTGGACAGGGTTTCCTCTACGCCAGCCTGGTGCCGGGCATGACGCGCGTGGTGCAAGCCGCCGGTCGCTTGGTGCGCAGGCCCGAGGACCGCGGCGTGATCATGCTGGTGGGCAAGCGCTTCCGCTTCCGCGAGCACGCCGAGCTGCTGCCGTCCGACTGGACGCCGCTCATCCCGGACGATCCCAGCGCCGCCATCGCCGACTTCTGGGGTGAAGCGTGAGCATCCCTGGCTTTGACACCCCCCGGGCCGCCGAGCGTCGGCGCGTGTTCGACAAGCTGGAGCGCCGCCTGGTGCGCTTGGCGCTGGCCGCGCCGGAAGACCGCGAGATGCGTGTGCGCGTGGACAAGCTCCGCTACGCGATCAGCTTCGCCCGGCTCACCGTGGTCCGAAACGCCGACGGGAGCGAGGTCGACCTGTCCGGCGTGCAGGCGCTCCACGCCAACCGCATCCGCGACCTGCTGTCGCCGCACCTGATCGACAAGGAGGACCTGCGCGAGGCCCTCCGCCAGACCGACGAGGCCGTGCACCACACGCTCGCCGCGCGTCGCAGCGTGCTCGAACACATGCCGCTCTCGCGCGACGCGCTGGAGGCTGAGGTCTCCGAGAAGCTGCTGCTCGTCGCGAGCGCAGGCGGCGGCGGCGTCGGCTACGTCTACCCGGGCGCCTTCGACACGCTCGACCGCGCGGGCCTGGAGCCGGCGCTGATGGTCGGCACGTCGATCGGCGCGCTGATGTCTATGTTCCGGGCCAAGCGTCGTCGATTTGACCTGGCGGCGCTGGTGGCGGCAGCGCGAACGCTGTCGTGGTCCAAGGTGTTCCGCGTCCTGGAGAGCGAGAACCGCTACGGCCTGCCCGCCACGCTGCGCCTGTACCTGCGCTCAGCGCTCGGTCACCTGTTTGAGGAGGACGGCCGCCCGCTGCGCCTGTCGGACATGGAGATCCCGCTCTACACGGTCACCACCGGCATCACGGTGGACGCGCTCAAGCACGACCTGCACTTCTACGAGAGCTTCCTGTCGGCGGACGTGCAGACCTCGCGCTCCAGCCGCGCCCAGGCCGGCCTGCGCGCCATGAGCATCCTGCGCGAGTTCCTGTCGTCGCCCGACGCGCTCAAGGAGATCGTGCTCGGTCGCACGCCCGGCACGGAAGACTTCGACACGATCGACGCCGCCGGGTTCAGCGCCGCCATCCCCGCCGTCATCCACTACGACGTGCTGCGCGACGACCCGCGCATGACGGCGCTGCTCGACGCGCTGTACGCCACCTACGGGATCACGCGCCTGGGCGAAGGCGGCATGGTCAGCAACTTGGGCACCCGCATCGCCTGGGAGTCGGCGGCGGCAGGCCTGATCCGCGGTCGCCGCAACTGCTTCGTGCTGGGGCTGGACGGGTTCGCGCCCTCACCCATGACGCGCCTGGCGTGGTTCCCGTTCCAGCAGCTGGTCCGGCAGTCGAACGTGAACCGCGACCGCCAGTTCGCCGACCTCTACGTGCCATTCCCGCGCACGCTGTCGCCGCTCAACCTGGTCCCGCCGGTGCAGGACGCCATGCAGGCGATCCGCTGGGGACGTGAGGAGATGGAGCCGCACGTCCCGCTGCTGAAGCGGATGATGTCGCCGGTGCCTACGCTGGTCGACCCGACACGGCCCGCCGAGTAGCCGGCAGGCTGACCAGCAGCGCCAGGACCATGAGGCTCGCGCCGCCGGCCATGGCGCCGGTGGGCATCCAGCGGGCGTAGAGCACGCCGCCCGTGGCCGGACCCGTCGCGCGTGCGAGCGCCGAGAACGACTGCGACACGCCCAGCACCGCGCCCTGCTCGTCGGGGCCGACGCCGCGGCTGATCAGGCTGTTGAGCGAGGGCGTGGCGAGCGAGCTGCCGAGCGCCATCACCGCGCAGCCGATCCACACGCCCGGGCCCGCAGGCGTAGACGCGAGGATGGCCATGCCGGCGGCCATGCAGACGTACCCGACCTGCACGAGCGGGGCCTCGCCGAAGCGCTTGGCCAGGCGACCGACCATGCCGCCCTGCACCACAATGCCGACGATGCCGATGATGCCGAACATGCCGCCGACGTCCTTGGGGCCCATCGACCAGATGTGCTCAGCGACCAGCGCGAACGTGGACTCCATCATCGAGAAGGAGAACGTGGCGACGAACACCAGCAGGACCGCCATGCCGACGACCGGGTGCTGCAGGCCGTGCACCAGCGCCGCGGGCGACAGGGTGCGACGGTGGCCGCCCTCGGACGCGCCGGGGCGCAGGCTCTCCGGCAGGCGCATGAACGCCCAGACGAAGTTCACCGCAGAAAGACCGGCGGCGAGCCAGATCGGGAACTGCAGGCCGTAGGGCGACAGCAGGCCACCGATCGCGGGGCCGAAGCTGAAGCCAACGCCGAACGCCGCGCCGATCAGGCCCATGCCGCGCGCGCGGTCGGGCCCCTCGGTGACGTCGGCCACATAGGCCTGGGCGGTGCTGATGTTGGCCGCGGCCAGCCCGTGCAGCGCGCGGAACAGGAAGAGCTGCCAGAGCGTGGTGGCGGACGCGAACAGGCCGAGGAAGACCGCCGTGAAGGCGATCGACATCAGCATGACGGGGCGGCGGCCGACGCGGTCGGACACGATGCCCCACATGGGCGCGCCGAAGAACTGGGCGATCGAGTAGGTCGCCATCAGCCACGTGACCTGCATCGGGGTCGCGTGGAACTGCTCTGCGTAGAACGAGAGCAACGGGATGACCAGCCCGAAGCCGAGCAGGTCGAGGAACACGGTGAGGAGGACAGGGCCGAGGCCGGGCCGCTTGGGCGCGGCGGCGTCTGCCGGGAGGGTGTCGGTGGTCATCGTGGCTTCATCAGCTCCATGACGCGCTCGTGGAGCACGCCATTGTCTCCGCACACGCCAATGTGCAGCGGGTCCGGTCGGTTGAACACGTAGTCGGCGCCCGACCCGTCGCACGCGCGGCCACCCGCCGCGAGCACGCAGGCGACGCCGCCGAGCAGGTCCCACTCGTTGCGGGGCTGTGGCGTGAAGGTGGCCTCGGCCAGGCCGGCGGCGACCAGACCAAACTTGTAGGCGACCGAGCCCATCGGCTCCAGCGTGGCTGTGCCCTTGAGGTGGTCGAACCAGCCCTTCTTGTGCTCGGTGGCGCTGACCAGCAGGCGCGCGCCTTCAAGCGTGGCGCGCGGGGTCACCGTGCAGGGCTCGCCGTTGTAGGTGGCGCCCATGCCGACCACGCCGGTGAACAGCTCACCGGTGGCGGGGTTGAGCAGCACGCCGAGCGCGGCCTTGCCGTCGATCGCCAGGCCGATGGAGACCACGAACTGCGGGATGCGCAGCGTGAACTCCTTGGTGCCGTCGAGCGGGTCGATCACCCACACGCGGCGCTTCTCCAGCCGGTGCGGCGAGTCGACGGTCTCTTCAGACAGCAGGCCATCGTCGGGGAAGGCGGTGCGGATCGCGTCGACGATCAGCGCGTTCGACGCCAGGTCCGCCTCGGTCAGCGGGCCCTTGCCGTCGGCCTTCTCCACCGTGCCGTGATCCGCGCGGTGGTACACGTCCAGGATGGCGGCCGCAGCCAGCCGCGCCGCCTCGACGGCGACCTCGAGTTCCCTGTGCATGATCGGTCCTCTAGGAGGGCCGCACGTAACTCGCCCCTATGGGCAGAGGGGGAGGCCGCTGCACTGGGTGAGGTTCTTCTCGCGGATCAGCTCCTGGGTGGTGGCCGGGTAGCGGTACACCTCCTCCTTCACCAAGCCGACGCCGCGCACGTACCACTGGTCCGCCACCGCCGAGACCGACAGGTCGTTGCCCTGAAAGCCAAACAGCGAGGTCAGCGGCGCGAACAGCTGGTTGAAGATGTCGAACAAGCCGCCCGCCGAGTTCTTCTGCGCCATCGTGTACGTGTAGTTCACGTGGTAGGCCTCGACGTCGCCGCCCAAGACCGGGACGTTGATCGTCTCAAAGCCGATGGGCGTCACGTCGCCGACGTAGGTGAGCTTGGCGCTGTCGTAGGCCCAGCCCTGCTGAGGGATCAGCTTGTACGCCGGCACCTTCATGTCGTACTTCATGTCGACGTGCCACGGGTTGGCCCCGAACACGCCGTGCATCGACACCTCGTCGGGGAGGTACTTGCGGGCGTTCTGCGCGCCGGCCTTCAGTGGGAAGGTGGGCTTCTGCGAGTTCTCCTGCGTGAACCCAACCTCGAACGCGCCGTCATCACCCTGGACGCCGCACCGGTTGAAGTACGTGGACGTCGAGTTGAGCGCGGGGAGGCCGGTGATCACGACGCTGTAGGCCCAGCCGTCGGCGAACGCCGCCGCGGTGCCGGTGGGCATGGTCTGGTTGCCCAGGCCGGTCCACTTCTCGGTGCCGCGACCGCTCGCCGTGTTCAGCGAGTACTTGCGGATCCAGCCCGTGCTCTCGACCGGATCGAAGTTGTGGCAGCCGTAGTTTCCGGCCGCGAGGTCGGTGTCTGACGGGCCGTCGTCCGACGGGGTCAGCGCGGTGTCCGCGGTGTCCGCGGTCACGTCCGTGTCGGCCGCCCCGTCGGTGTCTTGCGCGGTGGTGTCGTCCGTGGACACGTCCGTGTCCTTGGGGACCACGGGGTAGTACGGCACGATGCAGGCCAAGGCGAACACGGGGCTGACGAGCAAGAGGCGACGCATGACATCCCTCCCCACGGCCTCAACAGACGGTCGACCGCACGGGGCCACAGCCTAGCACAAGGGCAATTCCACCCGCAATGAGGACGAACAGACTTGTCGATCCCGTGGCGAGCGCGTGCCGAGCCGCGCTCCAGCCGATCAGGTCTGCGGCTTGTCCTTGTCGTCTTCCGGCTCGCCGCTGGCGGCGTCCTTGAAGGTCTTCACGCTGGCGCCCACCGCGCCCATGATTTGGGGCACCTTGCCCGCGCCGAAGAACACCATCACCAGCACCAGCACGACGAGGATCTCGGAGATTCCGGTGACCATGGGCGCTCCTGGAAGTTGCGAGGAAGCCGACTAAGAGTCGGACTTCTCCTTCTGGACCAGCTCGGCTTCTTCCACGGCCGCGCGGCCAGGAATTTGCTTGGCGACCGGCGTCACGTCCTGCTCCTTCGACGGGGCCTGGGAGGCCTCGCGGAAGTTCTTCAGGCCCTCACCGACCGCACCAAACACCTGAGGGAGCTTGCCCGCGCCGAAGACGACGAAGACGATGACAAGAATGACCAAGAGTTCGGGAAGACCGGGCATCATGACGGCAACCTCGTTGGCGAGCTTTCAGCCACGTATCCCACGGAGTTGGCGGCGCAACGTGCCGATCCCCGACCGTTCCCCCGTCGATCAAGCCGATCCCGGCGTCCACAGGCCCCGCTCCGTCACCCAGCCTGACACCAGCGAGGCGGGCGTGACGTCAAAAGACGGGTTCCAGCACGGCACGTCCGCGGCCCAGGTCACGCCGCCGTAGCCGCGGATCTCGGACGGATCGCGCGCCTCGATCGGGATGTGGGCGCCATCCGCGCACGCGTCATCGATTGTCGAACGCGGGACGCACACGTAGAACGGCACTCCGAAGTGGCGCGCGAGGATGGCGAGCTGGAGCGTGCCGATCTTGTTGGCCGTGTCGCCGTTCGCGGCCACGCGATCCGCGCCGACCAGCACCGCATCGCACCGGGGAAGCACCGTCGCCGCCGCCGAATCAACCAGCAGCGTGCACTCGATCCCCTCCTGGAGGCACTCCCAGGCGGTGAGCCGCGCCCCCTGAAGCCAGGGCCGGGTCTCCCCCGCCCACACGCGGATCCGACGCCCCTGCGCGTGGACCGAACGCACGACGCCGAGCGCCGTCCCCCAGCCGCCGGTCGCGAGCGCGCCTGTGTTGCAGTGGTGGTAAACGGTTGGATCCGGCGGCAACAAGGCCGCGCCCACCGCGCCCATCGCCTGGTTGATCGCCAGGTCGTCGGCGTGCATGGCTCGGGCGGCGTCCGCGAGCGCGTCCGCGGGCAGCACCGCCAGTCGATCCAGCGCCCAGCGCAGGTTCACCGCCGTCGGCCGACTCGCGAGCAACGCTTGCCTGGCCTCGTTCAGATCCGCGCACCGACCGGCGTCCAGCGCCAGACCGTAGGCGGCGGTGATTCCGATCGCGGGGGCGCCCCGGACCACCATCAGGCGGATCGCGTCAGCGACCTGCACCGCCGTGCGGCACTCCACCCACTCGACCCGTCCGGGCAGGACGCGCTGGTCAAGCAGGAGCAGCCTGTCACCGTGGAAGACCATCGGCTGGACCACCACGACACAGCCTCCGGAGAAAGTGAGGCTCCCCTCGTCGAGAACCACCGCAAGATATGGAGGAGACGCAAGAGCTTGAGCGAGTAGAACACCGGCGAGGGGAGCGTTCTGTGAAGGCCTTTCCGGCCTCTGCCTTAGAGTAGCGCCGATCCACCCAGGCCCGCACCACCTTTCTTGGCGACATTCGTCTTGATCGCGTCCCGACCGGATCCAACGGCGAACACTTCCTGTGTGACGGCTCGCAGCCGCGGCGATACGCGGCGGCGCTTGAGGTCGTCGTGCAGAAGTTCTTCGGCGCAGTCATCGCCATCATCGTGGCGGTCGGAGTCATCTTCACGATGGCGCGTGGCGCGTGGCGTCGCGTGCAAGCGGACCGCGCGCAGCGACTCTTCCTCGCCTTGGGCCAAGAGCTCAAGCTCCAGGTCGACTTCTCCGCGCGCTGGGGCGAGCTGCCCCTGCCCATCGCGACCGGCAACCTTGAAGGGTCGCCCGTGCGCGTGGAGTCCCGATTGCACCGGGCCAAGCTCCCCTGGTATGTGCGCACCCACGTCGAAGCCACCCGCCGCGACAAGGCGGGGCCGGTCGGCGTGATCGGCCAGCCCGACCGCATCAAGGCGCCCGCCGGAGCCAGCGAGCTCCGCCTGCAGGACGCGAAGGGCCGTACGCTCCGGGTGCACACCACCGACGTCCACATCCTCGAAGAGGTGCTGGACCCGAACCTGGTTCAGGAGCTCATCGACCTCTGCACGCCGGGGCGGGGCCTCGTCCTCCACCAGGATCGCGTGGAGTACGTCGACGCGCCCGTGACGTCGGACGCGCAGCGGGCCCACGTGGAGTGGGTCACGCGGGTCGCCGCCAAGGTCGCCCGCAAGCTCCAGACCCGAATCCCCAAGGCCGCCGTCGAATAAGGCGCAGCCTGCGCGCGTCGAACGGTCGTCCACTTCACTGGAGGACCTCATGAACGCCCTGCTCCGCCGACTCGCCGCCGTCACCGTCGTGCCGCTCTCGCTGTGGAGCGCCCCCGCCTTCGCCCACCCGTCGGTGGTCGTGGTCGGCGGCCCGCGCAGCTACGCCCCCCCGCCCGTCCGCGTCGAGTACCGTCCGCAGATCCCCTGCGAGCGCGCCATGTGGATCCCGGGCTCCTGGTCCTGGAACGCCTACGGCTGGCAGTGGACCCCCGGGTACTGGCAGCGGCCCATCGTCTACCAGCCCGCCCGCCCGGTCTACTACGGCTACCCGGTCTCCGCGCCGCGCCCCGCCTACGGCTACGAGCGCCACGAGGAGGTCGAGCGCTACGAGCACGAGGGCTACCGTGAGCACGGCTACGGAGACCACGACCGCGGCTACGTGGGCCACGGCTACGCCCACGGCGACCGCCCGCGGCCCCCCTCAGGTCACCGCTAGGCTTTGGCGCGGCGCGCAGCCAGCAGGAAGGCCAGCGTGGCGCCGCACGCGCCAACGAACCAGTTGCCCCACAGCTCGTAGAAGGTGTCGACCCGCGCGAGCGGCACCTTCACCACCCGCTCCACCTTGGTGTAGAGCGGGGTCTCGTCGTGGATCTGGCCGTCCGGGTCGACCACGAAGGACACGCCGCTGTAGGCCGAGCGGAACATCGGGACGCCGAGCTCGATGGAGCGCGCGGCGGCGAGCATGCCGTGCAGGTCGCTCGCGGCGGTGCGGCCGAACCAGGCGTCGTTGGTGACGTTCACCAGCACGTCGGGGTGGTCGAACTCCTTGCAGACGTAGCCCAGGATGGCCTCGTAGCAGATGGGCACCGACAGGCGGACGCCGCCCGCGTCGAACACCAGCGGCTCGGTGCCGGCGCGGAAGTCGCCCGGGCCCTTGATCCAGTCGGCCAGGATCGGGAACGTCTCGGCGAGCGGCAGGTACTCGCCGAACGGCAGCGGCACCATCTTGTCGTAGTGCGGCGCGTCCGGCATCACCTGACAGTCGTCGCCGGTGCAGCGGACGGAGAAGCCGTGGCAGTCGTCGTCGGGGCAGTCGGCGGCGCGGAAGATCCACGCGTGGATGTCGCCCTTCTTGATGCCCGACACCTCGTGCAGGGGCGCCGCAAAGCGAGCGCTCTGCGCGCGGATCAGGCGGAAGGTGTCCGCCGTGACCGTGGGCTCGTCTTCGGGGGTCAGGTGCGCGCCCTTGCGGAGGGCGTCCTCGCGCTCACGCAGCTTCTGCACGCACGCCACCGCCGACGGGTCGGGGAGCGTGAACACCTCCACGCCCGCGACCGCCGCACCGGCGGCGTCTGCCGGGGCGTCCGGCGCAGGCTGGGTCGCCGCCTCACCCGCCAGCCGCAGCGCCCGCGCCTCCAGCGCCGTGAACACGTGCGCGGCGTCCAAATCACAGCCCGCGCCGAGCGCCTTGAACGTGGCGGTGGCGTCAGGCTGCTGGGGGTCGACCTCAAGCTGGCGCGGGTCGAACAGGTAGACCGAGTTGAAGTCGTGGATCTTCTCGTCGGCCTCGGCGTCCTTGCGGGCGATGCGCTCGCGCGTGCCGGCGCCGGCGATGATCTGGTACTTCCCGTGGCGTGCCAGATCCCACAGGATCCACGCCGCCGTGCTCGTGTTGAGGTCGAATGGGATGGCGCCTTCCGGCAACACGACCAGGTCCGCCGAGCCCGGCTCCACGGTCTTCACGGAGTCGATCCACTCGTCGAACGCGACCTTGCGGCCCACACGCATGCGCTGCTCCATGTCCGACGAGGACTGGAGCTGCGCTACCCGAAGCACAGGCGCGGCCTCGATCTTCTGCCGGAGCCAGCTCTCACGCCACGCGCCGAACGCGAGCACCGCCACCAGGATGCCCACCGCAGACGCGACCCAGCGCTTGGGGAACGGACGCCCCTCGCGGCGGCGGTAGATCGCCTCGCCCAGCGCCGCGTTGAAGAAGAGCACCAGGTACGACAGGCCCCACACGCCGGTGATCGACGCCAACTGCCACGTGTACGGGAACCGATACTGGCTGGTTCCCTGAGGGTACGGGAACAAGATCACCCACGTGGAGAGCCACTCGACGATCACCAACCACGCAGGCAGCGCGACGATCCACAGGTCGCCAAACCGCTTGCGCATGGGGTGGACCGCGCCAAACACCAGCAGGTACGGGAGCCCGAAGAGCATCGCGAAGACCACGAGGATCACGTAGGCGAACAGCCCGTGGAACATGGAGCCCAGGTTGCTGAACAGCGTGACCGTGTCCGCGATCCAGCTGAAGATCATGGCCTCAGCAACCGTGCCGTACAGGAAGAGCAGCCAGCGGTTGGCTCGCGGGGTGTCGCTGCGCAGCGCCCAGAACATAGGCAGGTAGGCGACCCAGTGGAGGGCGTACAGGCCGTACGGCGCCACCAGCGTGGCCAGCAGCATGCCCGAGGCCATCATCACGATCGCGCGCACCCACAGTCCGTTCCGGCTCATTCAGCACCGCCCCGCCGACCGGCCGTTATCACGCCCGCACCGCCCGATCCGCCGCGATCCCAGAAAGCAGGAAGGCCCGCGCCGCATCCCCTCTCAGGGCGCGACGCGGGCCTCTTGGACCGACTGGACTACGAGCCGCCGCCGTCGTCGCCCTTCACTTTCTCGGCGATCATCGCCTCGGTGGTGAGCAGCAGACCCGCGACCGACGCGGCGTTCGTCAGCGCGGTGCGCGTGACCTTCGTCGGGTCCAGGACGCCGAACGCGAACATGTCGCCGTACTCGCCGGTGGCGCCGTTCCAGCCGAACGAGCCAGAGCCCTCGCGGACCTTGAACACGACGATGCTGGCGTCTTCGCCGGCGTTGCTGGCGATGATGCGCAGGGGCGCCTCACAGGCCTCGCGGATGATCTGCACGCCGAACGCGGCGTCGCCGTCGAACTTGAGGCCGGCCAGCGCCTTCTGGGCGCGGATCAGCGCCACGCCGCCGCCGGGGACGACGCCCTCTTCGGCCGCCGCGCGCGTCGCGTTGAGCGCGTCTTCCACGCGGGCCTTCTTCTCCTTCATCTCCATCTCGGTGGCCGCGCCGACGTAGACGACGGCGACGCCGCCGACGAGCTTGGCCAGGCGCTCCTGGAGCTTCTCCTTGTCGTAGTCCGACGTGGACTCCTCGATCTGCATGCGGATCTGCTTGACCCGGGCCTTGATGTCGACGGGGTTGCCGCCGCCGTCGATGATCGTGGTGTTCTCCTTGCCGACCGTGATGCGCTCGGCCGTGCCGAGGTCATTGAGGGTCAAGGTGTCGAGCTTGACGCCCAGGTCGTCCATGATGGGCTTGGCGCCCGTCAGGAACGCGATGTCCTCAAGCATGGCCTTGCGGCGATCGCCAAAGCCAGGGGCCTTGACCGCGCAGACGGACATGGTCTTGCGGATGTTGTTCACGACGAGGGTGGCGAGCGCGTCGCCTTCGATGTCCTCGGCGATGATCAGCAGCGGGCGCTTGGACTCGGCGACCTTCTCCAGGATGGGGAGCAGGTCGGCCATGTTGGCCAGCTTCTTCTCGTGGATCAGGATGACCGGCTTCTCGAGCACGGCCTCCATGCGGTCGCCGTCGGTGACGAAGTACGGCGACAGGTAGCCGCGGTCGAACTGCATGCCCTCGACGATGTCCGCCTCGGTCACCATCGACTTGGACTCTTCGACCGTGATCACGCCTTCCTTGCCGACCTTGCTCATGGCCTCGGCGAGGATGCGGCCGACTTCCTTGTCGCCGTTCGCGGAGATGGTCGCGACGTCCTCAATGTCCTTGTCGGAGTCGACCGAGCGCGAGAGCGTCTTGAGGTCCGCGACCACGGCCTTGACGGCCGCGTCGATGCCGCGCTTGAGCTCCATGGGGTTGGCGCCGGCGGCGACGAGCTTGCTGCCGCTGGTGAAGATGGCCTGCGCGAGCACGGTGGCCGTGGTGGTGCCGTCACCGGCGACGTCCGAGGTCTTGGAGGCGACCTCCTTGACCATCTGGGCGCCCATGTTCTCGAACTTGTCGGCGAGCTCGATCTCCTTGGCGACGGTGACGCCGTCCTTGGTGATCAGCGGCGAGCCGAAGGACTTCTGGAGCACGACGTTGCGGCCCTTGGGCCCCAGCGTGACGCGGACGGTGTTGGCGAGCTTGTTGACGCCCTCGAGCATCGCGGAGCGCGCGGTCTCGCGGTAGTGGATCTGCTTGGCGGCCATGATGGGCCTCCTTCAAGAGTCAGGGTTGGAAGGGGTAGATGGGGGCCACCGCGAGGCGGCCACGGCCCGGTTTCGCCGTTCGGCGCCGCCGGGCGGAGCGTAGGCCTAGCGGTCGAGGACGGCCAGGATGTCGTCCTCGCGCAGGATCACGTGGGCGGTGCCATCGAGCTTGATCTCGTCGCCGGTGTACTTGCCGAACAGGACGCGGTCGCCGGGCTTGACCTGAAGGGCCTTGACCTCGCCGTTCTTCAGGCGACGGCCGCCGCCGATGGCGACAACCTCGGCCTCCTGGGGCTTCTCCTTGGCGCTGTCCGGGATCACGAGACCAGACTGGGTACGCTCTTCGGCTTCGATGCGCTTGACCAGGACTCGGTCGTAGAGCGGACGGAACTTCGTCATGACTGGATCTCCTGCCCATGTGGGCTCTGGGGATTCGCGGGGCGGGCGGGCCGTCCCGCAAGGGGGGAACCTTGTGCGCGCCACCCTACGCACCCCACCCAGGGCGTCAAGCGGTCGACGGATCCGTAGGGCCCCCCCTTGCCGACAGGCGGCGCGGTGTCCAATCTGCCGCCGTCCCAGAAACGCCAGCCGTGGCGGTTGACGCGGGCGGTCCCGCGCCTATCTATCGGCCAAAGAGGAAGGAATACATCATGGGCAAGATCATCGGCATCGACCTCGGCACCACCAACTCCGTCGTCGCCCTCATGGAGGGTGACGGCAAGGTCACCGTCATCGTGAACGACGAGGGCCAGCGCACCACGCCGTCCGTGGTCGCCTTCACCAAGGACGGGGAGCGCCTCGTGGGCGCCGCCGCCCGCCGTCAGGCCGTCACCAACCCCACGAACACCGTGTACTCGGTCAAGCGCCTCATCGGCCGCCGCTACGAGGAGACGGTCGACGAGCTCAAGCGCCTCCCCTACGAGGTGACCCGCGCCACCAACAGCGACTGCCGCGTCCGCGTCCAGGGCAAGGACTACTCCCCGCCCGAGATCAGCGCGATGGTGCTGCAGAAGCTCAAGGCGCAGGCTGAGGCCTACCTGGGCCAGCCCGTGACCGAGGCCGTCATCACGGTCCCCGCGTACTTCAACAACGATCAGCGCGAAGCCACCAAGGCCGCGGGCCGCATCGCTGGACTGGAAGTGAAGCGCATCATCAACGAGCCGACCGCGGCCGCGCTCGCCTACGGCATGGAGAAGAAGACCGACGAGGTCATCGCCGTGTACGATCTCGGCGGCGGCACGTTCGACGTCTCCATCCTCGAGGTCGACAACAACGTGGTCGAGGTGCGCAGCACCAACGGCGACACCCACCTCGGCGGTGACGACTTCGACCACCTGCTCATCGACTGGATGGCGGACAAGTTCAAGAAGGACACCGGCATCGACGTGTCCAACCAGACCATGGTCATCCAGCGCCTCAAGGTCGCGGCCGAGAACGCCAAGATCGAGCTGTCCGCCGCCGCGCAGACGCAGATCAACCTGCCGTTCCTCACGGCCGACGCGACCGGCCCCAAGCACTTGGACGTGACGCTCACCCGCGCCGAGTTCGAGCGCATGATCGAGCCGCTCGTGAAGAGGTCCCTGGGCCCCTGCAAGAAGGCGCTCGAGGACGCGGGCCTCAAGGCCTCCGAGATCGACGAGATCATCCTGGTCGGTGGCTCCACGCGCATCCCGCTCGTGCAGCAGGAGGTCGAGAAGTTCTTCGGCAAGAAGTGCAACCGCTCGGTCAACCCTGACGAAGTCGTCGCCGTCGGCGCGGCCATCCAGGGCGGCATCCTGTCGGAAGACGTGACCGACATGCTCCTGCTCGACGTCACGCCGCTGACCCTCGGCATCGAGACCCTGGGCGGCGTCATGACGCCCCTCATCGAGCGCAACACGACGATCCCCGTCGAGAAGAGCCAGGTCTTCTCCACCGCCGCGGACAACCAGAACGCGGTCGACGTCTACGTGTTCCAGGGCGAGCGCCCCATGGCCCGCGACAACAAGCCGCTGGCCAACTTCCGCCTCGACGGCATCACGCCGGCGCCGCGCGGCATGCCGCAGATCGAGGTGACGTTCAGCATCGACGCGAACGGCATCCTCTCGGTCGCCGCCAAGGACAAGGGCACGGGCAAGACCCAGCAGATCAAGATCGAAGCCAAGGGCGGCCTGTCCGAGGCGGACATCAAGCGCATGGTCGACGAGGCCAAGGTCAACGAGGGCTCCGACAAGGCCAAGAAGGAGCTGATCGAAGAGCGCAACAAGCTCGACCAGCTGATCTACCAGATCGAGAAGTCGCTCTCCGAGCACGGCGACAAGCTCCCCGCGTCCGAGAAGGCCACGGTCGAGACCGCCCTGACCGCGGCGCGCGACGCCAAGGACAAGGACGACGTCGCGGCCATCAAGTCTGCGTTCGAGGGCCTCACCGCGGCGTCGCACAAGCTCGCCGAGGTGATGTACCAGTCGCAGGGTGGTGACGGCGCAGCCGAAGCCGCGGCGGCCGGCGCGCCCTCGGGCAGCGGCAAGCCTGGTGATGACGTCATCGATGCCGAGTTCGAGGACGCGTGATCCTGAAGGGGCGTTGAGCCCACAGGCGGCGAGGCTAAACCCCTCGCCGCCTTTTCCGTTCCTGGCGACTCCGGAGAAATCACTTTGGCACGCGACTATTATGAGGTCCTCGGCGTCCCCCGGACCGCGACCGACGTCGAGATCAAGAAGGCGTACCGCAAGCTGGCGCTCGAACACCACCCGGACCGCAACGCGGGCAACGCGGAGTCCGAGGCCAAGTTCAAGGAGGCGTCTGAGGCGTACACCGTCCTCTCCGACAAGGAGAAGCGCCCGATCTACGACCAGTACGGCCACGAGGGCCTGAAGGGTCAGGGCTACGACCCCGGCTTCACCGACTTCGGCGACATCTTCAGCGCGTTCGGCGACATCTTCGGCGGCGCGTTTGGCGGCGGCGGACGTGGCGGCGGGCAGCGTCAGCGCCGCGGCAATGACCTGGAGCTCCAGCTCACGGTCGAGTTCATGGAGGCGGCGCTCGGCATCGAGAAGACCGTCCCGATCACGCGCCACGTCGCGTGCGACACCTGCCACGGCAACGGCCTCAAGGCCGGCGCGCAGCCCAAGAACTGCGGCACCTGCGGCGGTCGCGGCCAGGTGATCCAGCAGGCCGGCTTCATGCGCATCGCCACCACCTGCCCCGCGTGTCGCGGTCAGGGTCGGTCGGTCGCGCGCGAGGACCGCTGCGGCACCTGCGGCGGCAGCGGCCGCAAGCGCGAAGAGGGCGAGATCAAGGTGTCGGTGCCCGCGGGCATCGACTCCGGCACGCGCATTCGCTACACCGGCAAGGGCGAGGCCGGCGAGTCCGGAGCCCCTCCCGGTGATCTCTACGTGGTCATCTTGGTCGACGACCACCCCGTGTTCCGCCGCGACGGCGCAGACACCATCGTCACCATGCCCGCGCCTTACGTCACCATGGTGCTCGGGGGCGAGATGAAGGTCCCCACCGTGCACGGCGAGGAGACGGTGAGGATCCCCGCGGGCACGCCGTCGGGCAAGGTGATGGAGCTGCGCGGCAAGGGCCTGGACGATCCGCGCGGACATCGCGGCCGCGGCACGCACCACGTGCAGCTGATCGTCGACGTGCCGAAGAAGGTCACGCCCGAAGAGACCGAGGTCCTGCGCAAGCTCGCCGAGATGCGCGGCGACAAGGTCCACGAGAAGGGCTGGTGGGAGAAGCTCTTCGGCGGCTGAGCCGCGACGCGCTCCACGCTGGCGCGCCGTCGATGGGCACGGCGCGTGCAGGCTTGCGGATCCTCGATCCCTTCGAGCAGGAGCCGCGGTGAACGCAGTCTTGAACCACGAGCCGACGATCCGACTCACCGTCTTCTTCGGCGTTCTCGCAGTGATGACGGCGTGGGAGATCGCCGCCCCTCGACGGCCGCTCACGGTGAGCAAGGCCGGACGATGGGCGAGCAACCTGGGCGTGGTCGTGCTCAACACCGTGCTGCTGCGCGTGCTGCTGCCGTTCACCGCCGTCGCGCTCGCCGCCACCGCCACCGAGCGCGGCTGGGGTGTGGTGAACCAAGTGTCGATGCCCGACGCGCTGGAGGTGCTGCTCGCGGTGATCGTCATGGACGCCGCGATCTGGCTTCAGCACGTCGTGTTCCACGCGGTCCCGGTGCTGTGGCGCCTGCACCGCGTCCACCATGCCGATCTCGACTACGACGTGACGACCGGCGCGCGCTTCCACCCGATCGAGATCGGGCTGTCGATGCTCATCAAGTTCGCGGTGATCCTGGTGCTCGGCCCCGCGCCCACCGCCGTCGTGCTGTTCGAGGTGCTCCTCAACGCCATGGCGATGTTCAACCACGGGAACGTCGGCCTACCCACCGCCGTCGACCGCGCGCTGCGCACGCTGCTGGTCACGCCCGACATGCACCGCGTCCACCACTCCGTGGACGTGGTGGAGACCAACCGCAACTTCGGGTTCAACCTGTCGGTGTGGGACCGCCTGTTCGGCACCTACAAGGCGGAGCCGGACGCCGGGCAGCTGGGCATGACGATCGGCGTGCCGGACTTCCGCGACGAGGCCCAGGTGGAGCGGCTCCCCGGGATGCTGGGGATGCCGTTCCGCTAGCGCGCGCTCGTGGCGCGCCGCGCCACAGACGGCGCGGGCGCCGCGCGCCCCACGTCCAAGACGCGCGACACGCGGGGCCCGCACGAGGCAATCGAGCGACGCGGCGTCGCTATTCGACCTTGTGGCCCGCCGAGATCCACCCGCCGGTGCCGCCCTCGACGTCGACCACGCCGGTGAAGCCGGCGGCGGCGAGCGTCTGCGAGGCCGCGAGCGAGCGTCCGCCGCTCTGGCAGATCACGCCGACCTTGTCGGCGCGGTGCGGCTCGAGCTCCGCGAGGCGACCGTTGAGCTGATCGATCGGGATGTTCACGGCGCCGGGCACGTGGCCGCCAGCGAACTCGCCGGGCGTGCGGACGTCGACGACGAGCTTGAACGCGCCCGCGTCGAACTCCTTCGCGAACGTTTCGACGTCGACCCGCCGGAAGCCGCCGGCCTGCTCGTCGATGTGGGCCTGCGGCATGGCGCAGGCGGTGCCGAGCGCGAGGCCCAGTGCGATCAGGATGGTTCGGGTCATGGTTCTCTCCAGATCAGAGGTTGGCGGGGATGCGAAGCGGGACGCGGAGCGCACGCACACCGTGCGCGTCGGGCGGCGGCAGACGGCCCGCGTCGACGTTCACCTGGATGCTCGGGAGCAGCAGGCGAGGCGCCGCCAGGCCGGCGTCGCGGCCCGTGCGGAAGGTCACGAAGGCCTCGCGTGAGGTGGCCTGCGCGAGGTGCTGGTTGCGCGCCTTCGACTCGCCGATCGTCGTCTCGAACTGGAGCGCGCGGCCCTCGTTCTGGTAGTCGTGGCCCACGAACACGCGTGTGTCGTCAGGCAGCGCGTAGAGGCGCTCGTGCACGGACTGGTAGAGCGAGTCCGCGCTGCCGCCCGGGAAGTCGCAGCGGCCGACGCCCGTGTCGGGCACGAACAGCGCGTCGCCGGTGAACACCGCGTCGCCTACCTTGAAGCTCATGCAGGCGGGCGTGTGGCCGGGCGTGTGAATCGCCGTCAGGCTTAACCCGCCAAACGTGAGCTGCTCGCCGTCGATCAGCAGGTGCTCGAACTGGCTGCCATCCTGCGCCACCTCCGGGCCCAGTCCGAAGAACGGCGCGAACGTGCGCTGCACGTCCGTGATCTGCGCGCCGATCGCCACCGGCGCGCCGGTGCGACGCTTGAGCTCGTGCGCGCCCGACAGGTGGTCGGCGTGCGCGTGCGTCTCCAAGATCATGCGGAGCGTGAGGCCCTCGCGGCCGAGGAAGGCCTCCAGCGCGTCGACCGACTCCGTCCAGATCTTGCCCGACGCTGGGTCGAAGTCGAGGACCGGATCGATCACCACCGCGTCGTGCGACGCCGCGTCCCAGACCACGTAGGTGAGCGTCCAAGTGCGCGGGTCGAAGAAGTGCTGGATGTTCACGGGGACCTCTCAATGGGGTTCATCCCGTAGAGCCATCGACCCGGAGAAGTGTGACACGCGTCGGCTCCGCGCACGTCACCATCACCGCGCCGGTCACGCCTTGGGCGTGTCAGCCCCGCCCGCGGCCGCGGCGGGCCGCGCCATGGCCACCAGGGTCCACGCCAGCCACACCCAAGGCGCGCCGTGCAACGCCAGGTCGAACACGTCGATCGGCTTCATGCCCGCGCCGCCGGCGGCGATCATGCGCAGCTTCTCCAGGACGTGCGGCTGCGGCACGAACGGCGCCAAGCCCAGCGTGAGGCTCGCGAACAGCGGCGGGAGGATTCGAGGGGTCTCGGCCATGGGTCACTCTCCTGCGCGACGCGCGCTCACTTGCCCCAGACGCTCATGCCGACCTGGAACAGACCGACGCAAAGCACGAGCACGCCAAACCCGACCCGCAGCCACTGGGTCGGCACGCGCCGATTGAGCGAGCCGCCGACGACCGCGCCCACCGCGGCCGGGATCGCCAAGCGCGCGATCATCGCCCAGTCGATCTCGACGTGGGTCGCGTGTCCGGCGAAGGCCGCCCCCGCTTGCAGCGTGAGGACCAGCATCGACGTGCCGACCGCCTCTCGGATGGGCAGCCCGCAGCGTCGGATGAGCGTCGGCACGACCACAAACCCGCCGCCCGCGCCGACCAGACCCGTGAGCCCGCCGATAGTCATCGCTGTGGTCACCAGCCGAAGCGGCGTGCAGGCCTCGGCCTCGCTCTCGGGCGGCGGCGCCTTGAACATGGAGGCGGCCGCGGCCAGCGTCATCAGCCCGAACGCCCCGAGCAGCCACGACGCCGGCACGTACGACGAGAAGTGCCCGCCCAACCAGGCGCCGATCATGCCCGCGAGCCCGAACCGCGTGCCGACGTACACGTTCACGTTCTCCGCGCGCAGGTGCCGCAGCATCCCCGCCGCGCTGGTGAGCGACACGACCGCGGCCGACGCGGCGATCGCCTGACGGGGCTCCTCATGCACGCCGTAGACGAGCAGCGGGAGGACCAGCATGGACCCGCCGCCGCCGACGAGGCCGAGCACGAGTCCGATGGCGAGCGCAAACACGGGCAGGAGGAACGACATGATCCTCCTGTGGGGTCAGGGCGCGTTCCTGATAAATATATGCCGACTTCGGAATATGTCAACCCAGGCACGCCGACCCGCCCGCGGATCAGCCGAACCGCTGCCAGGCCTTCAGGGTCGCAAAGGCCAAGAACACCAAGCCCGAGACCCGCTTCACCCACACCTCTGGCACCTTGGCCAGCAGCGCGCGACCCGCAACCACCCCCAGCACCGAGGTCGCGGTCAGCGCCAGCGTCGCGCCCAGCCACGTGCCGAGCGCCCCCTGGGTGGCAGCCAGGCCGGCGACGGCGATCTGCGTCTTGTCCCCGAGCTCCGAGAAGAAGGTCATGGTGAACGCGAGCGCGAACGGGCGCCGGTTGTCCGTGGCGTCGACGTCCTCGTCGTCCTCCTCGCCCGCCGACCACAGCGCCTTCAGGCCAAAGCCCGCGAACAGGGCGATCACGACCAGATCGACCACCGACGTCGGCACGTAGGCCCCGACCGCCGCCCCGACCAGCACGCCCACCGCGTTGAGCAGCGCAAAGGCCAGCACGGCCCCGGCCACCACGGGCCGCGCGCCGTAGCGCGCCGCGAGCGTCATGCAGACGATCTGACTCTTGTCCCCGAGCTCAGCCAGAAAGACCAGCCCGAAGGCGTTGAGGACGTGCTCGATCAACGGCGCTCCACAGTGGGGCGCGCACCTAGCCCGCCGCACCCGCCGCCCCCACACCCTCGGCACCGGAACGGCGCAGGCGAGCAGGTTATGTGGGTTCGCCCCCTCTGCACGGTCCCCACGAGCGCGCTGCCGCCACTTCTTGACAAACAAGGTGGGCGCTCGCGCGTATCGAACGTCCCCTGCTGCGTGTGCGCGCAGCCCTACGGAGCCCCATGTCATCCGTCGAACAAGTCGAAGCCGAGGTCGCTCGGCTGGCGCCCGTGGTCCGCGCCGCCCGACAGCAGATTGGTCGTGTCCTCGTCGGCCAGTCCACCATGGTCGACGGACTCCTCCTCGGCCTGCTCGCCGACGGCCACGTGCTGCTCGAAGGCGCTCCCGGCCTGGCCAAGACCACCGCCGTGAAGGCCATGTCCGACACGCTGCAGCTGCGCTTCTCGCGCGTGCAGTTCACGCCGGACTTGCTCCCCGCCGATCTGGTGGGCACGCAGATCTACGAGCCGCGCACCGGCGAGTTCCGCACCCGCCAGGGCCCGATCTTCGCAAACCTGGTGCTGGCCGACGAGATCAACCGCGCGCCCGCCAAGGTGCAGTCCGCGCTGCTTGAGGCCATGCAGGAGCGTCAGGTCACGCTGGGCGATCAGACCTACCCGCTGCCCAAGCCCTTCCTGGTGCTCGCGACGCAGAACCCGATCGAGCAGGAGGGCACCTACCCGTTGCCTGAGGCGCAGACCGACCGCTTCCTGCTCAAGCTGCGCGTCGACTACCCCACGCTCGACGACGAGCTGGAGATCGTGACCCGCAGCGCGCTGCCCATCCCCAAGCTGGACACGGTCGCGTCGCTGGAGTCCATCTTGGAGATGCAGGCGCTGGTGAAGAGCCTGAAGATCACCGACCCGCTCATGCGCTACATCGTCGACCTGGTCCGCGCGACGCGCAACCCGGGCGCGGTGGACAGCTCGCTCGCGCGCGCGGTCGAGTACGGCGCGTCTCCGCGCGCCAGCATCGCGATCGCCGCCGCGTCGCGCGGTCGCGCCTTCCTCGAAGGCCGCGGCTACTGCCTGCCGGAGGACGTGAAGGCGGTCGCCCCCGACGTGCTGCGCCACCGCGTGCTGCCCACCTACGAGGCTGAGGCCGACGGCCTGACGCCGGACGCCATCGTCAAGCGGCTCCTCGAACTCGTGAAGATGGGCTGATCCCACCCACCATGTCGACGCTGACGCCCGAGGAGCTGAACGAACTCCGCCGCCTGCACGTGCAGGCTGGTCGGCGCGTCGACGCGTTGTTCGGCGGCGACTACCGCAGCGCCGTGCGCGGCCGCGGCATGGAGTTCGAGGAGGTCCGCACCTACCAGCCCGGCGACGACGTGCGTCACCTGGACTGGAACGTCACCGCGCGCACCGGCGAGCCGTTCATCAAGGTGTTCCGCGAGGAGCGCCAGACGACGCTGATGCTGGTGGTCGACGTGTCGGGCAGCACGCGCGTGGGCACCGGCGGACGTGACGGCCACACCGATCGCCGCACCCAGCTCGCGCGCATCGCCGGCGGCTTGGCCTACGCCAGCTTCCGCAACCGCGACCGCGTCGGTCTGGTCACGTTCAGCGATCGGATCGAGGCCTACATCACGCCGCGCCGAACGCGCGCCCACACCTGGTCGATCATCCAGCACGTCTACGACGCGCACGCCCAGGGACACGGCACGGACATCGCGACGTCGCTTGGCTTCGCGGCCAACATGCAGCGCCGCCGCTCGGTGTTCGTCGTCGTGTCGGACTTCTTGGACAAGGGCCCGTGGGATCGCGTGCTGGGCGCGATCGCACGCCGTCATCAGGTCTACGCCATCTGCGTCCCGGACGCGCTGGACAACTCGCTGGGCGACCTGGGTCTGGTCGAGATCCAAGACGCCGAGACGGGCCGCACCCGCGTGGTCGACGCCCGCGCGCTCACCGGCCGGGCGCCCGTGGAAGCGCGCGTCGAGCGCCTGCGTCGCACCGGCGCGCGCGCCTTCGCCATCGCCACTGAGGACGACGCGTTCGCCGTCCTCCACCGCGAGCTGCACGCCCGCAAGAGGGCCGGATGATCGGCCTCGCGCTCACCCTCGCGCTGCACGTCGCGCGCGCCGAAGACACGCCGCTGGCGATCGACGCGATCGTCGACGGCAAGGACACCGACCTCACGCTCCGCGTGCAGCTCACGGGCCCTCCGCAGCACGCGTTCAAGCTGATGCCGCTCGCGTTCGACGGCGTCACGGTCGGCGCGACCACGCAGCGCGACGAGCCGATCGGCGCAAGCCTGGTGCGCACGGTGCAGGTCAAGCTGACGCCGCAGCCCGGGCGACACGTCCTGGACAAGGTCTGCGCCGGCTTTGAGGACGGCTCCGGCGCGCCGGTCTGCGCTGAGCCCATCTACCTGGACGTGGGCACCAAGCCCGATCGCAAGGCGATGAAGGACATCGTCGATCCGTCCGCGATCTCGCGCGTGTCGAACACGCTCGTCGCGGTCGCCGTGGGAACCTTCCTCGGCGTACTGGCGCTGCTCTACGCGGGTCGCGCGCTGTGGCGTCGCCGGCCCGCGCCGCGGGTGGTCGAGGTGGCGTCCGAGCCCGCCCACATCGTCGCCTGGCGCAGCTGGGAGGCCATCCGCGACGACCGCTCGCTGTCGGACTTCGACCGCGCGTTCGCCCTGTCGGAGATCTTCCGCACCTACGCGGAGGCCGCGCTCGCCTTCCCGGCCCGCGCGTACTCCACCTCCGAGACGCTCGACCACCTGGAGTCGCTGACGGCGCTGCCGCGCACCAACCTGCCCCGCGCCAAGCGACTGCTGCGCGCGACCGACCGCGTGAAGTACGCCGAGGTCCCGCCCGACGAGCGCTTCTTCGCGGAGCTGGAGGACGACCTGCGTGGCTTCATCGACGCCACCAAGCCGGTGTCCATGTCCGAGGCCAAGAGGCCTTGATCACCTGGGCCGCACCGTGGGCGTTCGCGCTCTTGATCCTGGTGGCGCTGCTCCCGTGGCAGCCGCGCTGGACGGGCGTGCTCCGGCTTGTGGTGCCGGGGCTCGACGTGCACGAGGCGGGCTGGACGCTGCGACGCGCGGTGGCCTGGCTGCCGCTCGCGCTGCGCATGGCGGGGCTGGCGCTGTGCGTGGTCGCCCTGGCGCGGCCCCAGCTCACAAACAAGCGCATGGTCGTGGAGTCGGAAGGCCTCGACATCATCCTGGCCGTCGACACGTCGGGCTCCATGCGCGCGCAGGACATGACGTCGGGCATGCAGGCGGTGGATCGCCTCTCGGTCGCCAAGGCCGTGATGGCGCGCTTCGTGAGGGAGCGGCCCTACGATCGCATCGGCGTGGTGGTGTTCGGCGCCGAAGCGTTCACGCACGTGCCGCTCACGCTCGACCACGACACGCTCGCGAGCGTGCTCGATCAGGTGCAGATCGGCGTCGCTGGCGAGGGTGCCACGGCGATCGGCTCGGCGATCGCCGTGTCGTCCAAGCGGCTGGCCGAGCTGAAAGCACCGTCCAAGCTCGTGATTCTGCTCACCGACGGCCGGAACAACGCCGGCCGCTTCGACCCCAAGCAGGCGGCCGAGCTGGCCAAGGCGCTGGGCATCAAGGTCTATACGATCGGCGTTGGCGGCGGCGGTCCGCGCGGCGGCGGCATGTTCGCGATGATGAACCAGGACGGCGTGGACGAGGAGTCGCTCAAGGAGGTCGCGCAGACCACCGGCGCCGCCTACTTCCGCGCCGCCGATACGCGCGCGCTGCAGAGCGTGTACGACAAGATCAACAAGCTGGAGCCCTCGCCCGCGGAGGTCGAGCAGATCGTCGACCACGAGGAGCTTTACCGGCGCTTCTTGATCCCGGGCTTGGCGTTGCTCTTCCTGCAGTCGCTGCTGTCCACCACCTGGCTGAGGCGGTGGCCATGACCTGGGCGCAGACCTCCTGGTTCTGGGCGCTCCCCGCCATCGCCGTGCTCGTGGCGCTGATGGCGTGGTTCGCGCGTCGCCACGTGGCGCGTCTGGGACAGATGTTCCGCGGCGCGGCGCTGGAGCGCGTGCTGCCCAAGCGCGTCCGCGCCCGTCGCCTGGTCCGCGATGTCCTTTGGGTGGCGGGCCTGATCTCGCTCGTCGTCGCGCTGGCAGAGCCACGCTTTGGCAAGCGCAAGCACCAGGTCGACGCCGAAGGGGTGGATCTGGTCCTCGCGGTCGACCTGTCGCGCAGCATGGACGCGACCGACGTGGATCCTTCACGCCTGGAGCGCGCGCGCCGCGAGATCCTCGACCTGATCGACAAGCTCGAAGGAGACCGCGTCGGCCTGGTGATCTTCGCAGGCGGCGCCTACCCGCGCATGCCGCTCACCGCCGACCGCCGCGCGCTGGAGATGATCGTCAGCGAGCTCGACACGCAGACCTTCCAGGCCCAGGGCAGCAACGTCGCCGAGGCGCTGCGCGAGGGCACCAAGCTGCTGTCCAAGGGCACGAGCGACGCGGGACGGGCGATCCTGCTGCTGTCGGACGGCGAGATCCACGAGCCCGGCGACGCGCTGGCCGCGGCGCAGGAGGCCACGAACGCGGGCGTGGTCGTGTTCGGCATGGTGGTCGGTCAGGCGGCAGCGCCCATCCCCAACGGAGACGGCACCTTCCTCAAGGACCCTTCCACCGGCGATCGCGTCATGACCACGCCATCCGACGCGGTGCTGACCGACCTCGCCCGGGCGACCGGCGGCGCGGTGGTGCGCAGCGTGCCCGGCGATGAGGATACGAAGGCCCTGGTGAGTGAGATGCGCAGCACCCTGAAGTCCGTCGTGACCCGCAGCGAGCGGCTTGAGTCGTGGGAGAGCGCCGTCGGCTGGCCGCTCGGCCTGGGCGTCCTGCTGCTCATGTTGAGCGCGTGGTTGGGCGACGGCCGCAAGGTCGTGGCGACGCTGGTCATGGCGCTGCTGCTGGTCGGCCCGGCGGCGCACGCGCAGGAGTCGGCCGCGGCCGGTGACGCCGCGTACCGAGCCGGTCGCTACGCCGAGGCGGTGAAGGTCTTCGAGCAGCTCGCCACGCAGACCCCGACCGACTCGGACCTGCAGGGTCGCCTGGGCGCGGCCCGTTACCGCGCGGGCGACTTTGATGGCGCCGCGCGCGCCTTCGATCGGCAGTCACAGCTCTCCAACAGCGCCGACGCCGCGTACAACGCCGGCAACGCGTGGTGGCAGTCGGGCGTCCTCGATCGCGCGCTGCAGCGCTACGACTCCGCCCTCGCCCGTGACCCGTCGAACGAGTCCGCCAAGGCCAACCGCGAAATGGTCGCCCAGGAGATCAAGCAGCGCCGCAGCGAGCAGCAGCAGCAGCAGTCTGGCGGCAGTGAGCAGGGCAAGCCGGGCGAGGACAAGAACGACCCGCAGCAGGGGCAGCAGCAGCAGGGTCAACAGGGACAGCCCCAGCAGGGGGAACAGAGCCAGCAGGGTCAGCCGCAGCAGGGACAGCAGGGTCAGCCGCAGCAAGGTCAGCCGCAGCAGGGACAGCAGGGTCAGCCGCAGCAAGGTCAGCCGCAGCAGGGACAGCAGGGTCAGCCGCAGCAAGGTCAGCCGCAGCAGGGACAGCAGGGTCAGCCGCAGCAGGGACAGCAGGGCAAGCCACAGCAGGGGCAGCAGGGCCAGGGCAAGCCCGACGACAACGGCACACGGCAGCCCGGCGAGACGCAGGGCGCGAACGCGGACGGCACGCCTCAGGGCGAGGGCCAGCCCGGCGCCGCGGGCGCCGACAACGGCCAGGGCGACGGCACCCAGACCGGGCAGGGCATGACCGCCGAGCAGGCCAAGAAGACCCTCGACGGCGTCGAGGAAGGCCGCCCGCGGGTGGTCGTGCCGGGCCAGACCTCGGAGAAGCCATGGTAGCGCTGCGCGTGCCGCTCGCCGCGCTCGTTCGGCTGGCCGTGCTGCTGGGTGCGCTGTGCGTGGCCACGCCCGCGCTCGCCGCCAAGGTGGTCATCGAGCTCGACACGGACTCGCTCTTCGTCGGTCAGTCCACCGGCCTGGACGTCGTGGTGCGGGGCGGCGACCCGATCTCCGAGCCGCAGATGCAGGTGCCCGCAGGGCTCACCGCCGAGTTCAGCGGTCAGCAGCAGTCCACGACGATCGTGAACGGCTCGATGAGCCGCTACGTGAAGTTCCGCTACGAGATCACCGCGCGCCAGGAAGGCACCTACACGCTCGGCCCCGCGAAGATCGACCTGGGCGGCGGCCAGCCGCTCGTCGAGTCGAACGTCGTGACGGTGACCATCGGCGCCGCCCCGCCGCGCTCGTCTGGCGCCAACAAGGCGCTCCAGGTCGAGGACCGCTTCAACACCACCACCGCGTGGCAGGGTCAGGTCGTCACGCTCTACACGGCCTTCCACACGCGCCGCAGCCTGCAGGGCGCGCGCTGGTACGGCATGCCTGAGTCGCACCTGCTCGCGCCGCGCGACGGCAACCCGACGCAGAACCAGTACAAGATCCAGGACGCCGACGGCCCGCAGCTCACGCAGGAGGAGTGGACGCCGTGGATCGTGACCGACTCCGGCTCGCTGAGGTGGGACCCGCCGTCGCTGGAGGTCGCGGTCGTGGTGGAGGACCCGAACGCCGGCGGCCTGCTCGGCTCCTTCTTCCAGCGCACCGAACGCGACGTCGTGACGGGCACGCCCCTGTCGCTCGACGTGCGACCGCTTCCCCCTCCCCCCGCCGACTTCTCCGGCCTCGTCGGCGACTTCGAGCTCAAGCAGGCGATCGACTCGAACCGCGCGCGCGTCGGTAGCTCGGTCGACTGGGTCACCTTCTTGAGCGGCGACGGCAGCGTGGAGGGCTTCAAGCTCCCCCCCGCCGCCGACATCGAGGGCGCCCGCGTCTACGAGGGCGGCGCCTCGCCCAGCGCGCAGGTCAAGAACGGCAACTACGTGGCGACCGTCCGCGTGGCGCGCACCCTGGTGCCCACGCGCGTCGGCTCGGTCGTGATCCCGGACGCGCGCGTGGTCGTCTTCTCCCCGACAAAGGGCGAGTACGTGACGCTCACCGCGCCCGGCGCCACGCTCGACGTGAAGAAGGGCGAGGCCGGCGCGGTGAACGTGCAGTCGTTCGCCCCAGATGGCAGCGCCGCGAGCCCAGACGCGAGCGCCGAGGACGACAAGGTGCGCCCGATGTGGACCTCAGGGCCAGCATGGCGGCTCCCCCTGGAGCGTGGGCTCCCGGCCGCGATCGGCGTCGCGGCCCTGCCCGCCCTGGCGCTCGGCGCGCTGGCGATCGGTCGCCGCGCGCGCGCACGCTTGGCCGAGCTCACCGCGTCCGAGCCGCGCGAGGCCACGCCACGCGAGCGCCTGGACGCGCTCCCGAGCGAGCCCGTGGCGCGCCTCACCGCGCTCGACGACGCGCTCCGCCTGGCGCTCGCGCAGCGCGTCGGTGTGACCATCGACGCCCTCGATCGTGACGCCGCGCTCGCGCAGCTCGACGACGCGACCGCGGCCACGGTGCGCGATGTGCTGTCGGCGCTGGATCGCACGCGCTTCGCCGGCGCGCCCGCACCCTCCGATCTGGAGGCGCGCGTGCGCGCCGCCGTCGCCGCGCTGGGTGCCGCATGAGCGGCCGCGCCACCGCCTTGAAGGCCGCAGTCGCCGTCGGCGCTCTGCTCGCCGTCGTGTGGGCGTCCGCGCTGCCGGGCCAGGGCTCGCTGCAGATCGCGGCCGACGCCGCGTCCGCGGCCAAGTGGGACGACGCCAACGCGGCGCTCGTCCCTCCGTCGCCCGCCGTGCGCTCCGCGGTCAACCTGCGCGACGACGGCGTCCTGCACGAGCTGCGCGGCGATCACAGCGGCGCGATCGCGTCATGGCGTGCCGCACACCTGCTGCGCCCGCGCGATCCGGACCTGATCCACGACCTGACGCTGGTGCGCGGCAAGCTGGAGAAGGGCGTGCCGGACCCCGTGGCCCCGCCGCGCGCGTGGATGGAGGTCTTGAGCCCGATCGAAGTCGGCCTCGCGGCGCTGGGCGCGTGGATCGTCGCGAGCGTGCTCGCGTGGCGCGCGCACCGCGGCACCACAGACGCGCGCGTGGCCGTCGCTGCGGCGTTGATCGCCACGGGCATCGCGGCGCCCGCGGTCGACGGTCTGTGGCTGCTCCAGTCGACCACGGTCGGCGTGGTACGCAGGGAGGTGAGCGTGCGCGAGGTCCCCGACCCGCACGCCGCGGAGCACCACACGCTGCCGGAGGGCGCTGAGGTGCGTGTGCTCTCGACCAGCGGCGACTTCCTGCTGATCGAGGATGGCCGTGGCCGTCGCGGGTGGGCGGTCGCCGCCTCGCTGGCGTTGCCGCCTCCCTGAGGCACGCGGTACTGGCTCCGCAACCCTCACGAATCATGGCGGCACGGGATGAAGCGCACCTGGGAGACGGCCAAGAAGGCGTGGGAGAAGTCCGGGCGCAGCGGCGTCGACGCCGCCACGCTCAAGCAGATGGGCAAGGACGGCTGGGACAAGGGCGACTTCGGCAAGAAGCGGGCCGCCGTCGAAAAGGCCAAGGACCTCCTCGCGCGCCGCGTCGCGTGGGCCGCCGCGTCCCAGCAGGCCAAGGTCTACAAGGGGCTGCTCGAGACCGCTGCCAGCAGCCGCGGCGTGACCCAGGAGGGCGCGCTCGCGCTCAAGAAGCTGATCGGCACGGTCGACGCGCTGATCGCGCAGGGCGGCGCCGCCACGCAGGACCCCGAGCCGAGCGGACGCGCCAAGCGCCTACGTCTCGTCGCGCAGCAGAACGCCGCGGGTGGCGTGCGCACAAAGTGGCTTGAGTTCGGAGCGATCGACATCCGCGCCTACCTCGTGATCGACGAAGAGCTGGCGAGGCTGGAGAACGAGGGTGAGCTCGGCTTTCACTTCTCAGAGGTCCAGACCGCCTGCGCCGAGTTGGTGAAGCGCACCAGCGACGCGTTCGCCAAGACCATCCTCGCGCTCGACCAGAAGATCGCCGCCCTGGAAGGCGAAGAGCGAGCGAAGCTGGTGGTGCAGGCGAATGAAGTGCTGAAGCACTACGCCAAGCTGGTCGAGCGCGACGTCAACAAGGCGGTGGACGACTACTGGAACCGCGCCCTGAAGCGACGCAAGTACCTTGCGAACTTCAAGCTCGAGGTGAAGATCGACATGGCGGTCGCCGCCGTGACCATCGCCGTGTCCTCCGTGTCGATCGCCATGAGCTTCGGCGCGGCCGCCCTCTCCGCGCTGGCGATCGCCAAGGCCGCCCTGGATCTCGCGCTCTCGATCGAGAA
Organism: uncultured Pseudomonadota bacterium; assembly: GCA_903861005.1. Taxonomy (GTDB): domain Bacteria; phylum Myxococcota_A; class UBA796; order UBA796; genus CAIOSP01. Next base: position 15,678 of record CAIOSP010000019.1, on the reverse strand, counting down.
GTACACGCGCGACGCGGATACGGTGAAGAAGAAGCTCGAGCCCAAGATGAAGGACATCCAGAAGCTCTGGAAGCAGCGAGAGCTGGCGAAGGCGAAAGGCCAGAGCCAGAAGGCGTCGAAGGCCGTCGAGGTGCTCAAGGAGGCCGCCGCGTCCGCCGTCGGGCAGGCCTCGCGCGCGGTCCTCACCACCACGTCCCGCACGCTCAAGGAGGCGACCGAATTCACCGGCAAGCTCACCGCCGCCGAGGAGGAGGCCGGCAAGCTGTACAAGCAGATCGAGCTGTTCACCGCGCAGTTCCCGTCCGCGCCCGAGGGCTCAGACGCGCGCAAGAACAAGCAGATGGCGAAGACCTTCATGAAGTTCAAGGCGATGGGCCAGCAGTACGCCGACTTCGCCGGGGCGCTACGCCAGGACATCGCGTGGGGCGAGCGCTCCGTGGAGATCTGCGAGAAGCTCGCAGACGAGGACTACGTCCCGCAGTGGACCAAGACGGCGGGCACAGCGACCAAGTCGGCGATCGGGCTGGCCGCGGTCGCCAAGGTCACCTACCAACTGGCGACCGCGCTGATCTGAGCGCGGCGCCGGTGGTCACGCCGCGTCGGTCACCGCGCGGAGCTTGCCCACCACGTCTGGCCCGCGCAGGACCTCGCCGTGGCACGGGATGAACACGCTCGGCGGGTCACGCGTGAGCTCGTCGCGCACCCACGCCTGGTGCGCGGCCTTGTCGGTCAGGAACAGCCGCTTGAAGAACGGGTTGGTCATCAGCCCCGTTCGGAATCCGAGGACGCGCATCACGATACCCAGCGCGCCGGGCGGGAGGTGCGCCTCGTTGAGGATCCCGTCCGTGACGAACCACGCGGTCCCCTGCCCGGTGATCAAGGAAACCCAAACCTCGCCCTGCTTGGCTTGCGGCGGGCACATCAAGCGGACGCCGTCGGGGAGCGCGGCCACGAGCGACTCAAGCCCGTCGAACTCAAGGCTGGGGAGACGCTTTCGCAGGCGCTTGTGCGCACGCTCATGCGCGACCACGCGCGCGTCGGGGAAGCGCTTGGCCCAGGAGCGCAGGCCCAGGTTGTGGAACGAGTTGGGCGCCACCAGGAAGCGCGGCTCGCCCCACGCGGCGAGCGCCTCAAAATGCGCGTCGCTCATGCGGGCGCCGGGGCTGACCACCGCCAGGCCGCCGTCACGCAGACCGAACGCGAGCATGCGCACGCGGCCGTCGCCGTATCGGGCGCACAGCACGCGGCGGTCGGGGTCGAAGACCTCCCAGAGGTCGGGGGTGGCAGACATGAGGTGCTCCATCCCTGCCTCCCTCGCCCCTTCTCCACGCCGTGGCGAGAGTCCGCGACGGAAATCTCCCTCGCGCTCGCGTGTCTGGATAAGGATCCCATCCCTTCCCAGGAGCCCCCATGTCCCTCTCCCCGCGCTGGCTGCTCGTCGGCGTCCTGCTCTTCGGCACCGCCTCCAAGTACGACCGGCTGGAGCCCCAAGAGAAGGTCCACTTCGACGCCCTGCGGGTGTGGATGAGCGACAAGGACGAGAAGGACTTCTTCAAGCAGAAGACGCCCGAGGCGCGCGATCAGTGGCTCAAGGACCACCGCCTGTGGGACCGCTTCTACCACTACGACAAGGAGATGCAGGACGCGATCGTCCAGCGCGCGGTCGCCCGCGGGTGGCCCGTCGACGCCGTGTACATGGCGTGGGGCAAGCCGCATGAGACGCAGCGCCTGTTCCGCGACGGCGCCGAGCGCTCCGAGAAGCTGATGTACTTCCTCGAGGTCACCGAGGACGGCCACGTGCTCGTCTGGAAGCCCGGCAGCAGCGAGACCCACAACGCCGTCGACCGCTACCGCTACGAGCTGATCGTCGATGACGGCATCGTGACCATCATGACCAAGCGGGCGGGCTGGGAGTAGCGCACCGCCCGCTCGATTCGATCGAGCGGCCGTGACCGTCGCCGAGCGCGGCGAACGAATTGGACGCGTGGCCGATCGAACACTCGCGCGACGCGAACCCGCGCGACTAGCGGCCCGTGTCCCGCGCGGCCGTCGCGTCGTCGTCGTCCTCGGACAGGTCGATCATCGCGACCTTGGCCTTGGGCGGCGTCGCGAGCGCCTTCTGGTGCGCTTCGAACCGATTCCGGACGCTGCCGAGCGCGGAGAGCACGGTGGCCTCGTCCGTCCACGGGGCGTCCATGCCGAGCGCGACGAGCCGCGCGTAGGCCATCTCGGCCAGGGGCGAGTCGTTGAACTGCAGCACGAAGCCGCGGTACGCGTCCGCCGCTTGCTCGGCCGTAAGCGTGCGATTCTCAAGGGTCTGCCACGCGATCAGGTCTTCACCATTGGCGACGGGCGGCTGCGCGAACGCGACCGAACCCACCATCAATCCAGCCGCGAAGACGGCGTTGCGGATCATCAAAAACACGCTTTCGGCCCCCAGGTCAGAAGTTGCCCGGGCGTTTTATGCCAGGAGGGGGGCCGAAGTCAAGGTTCGTCGCGGTCAAGAACTTCGGAATTGCCGCGGCCCTCCTGCGACCATTCCGCTTCTCGCCTGTAGATCGTACGCGCGGTGATGCCCAGCAGAGACGCCGCGAGCCCCTTGTCGCCGTGCACGTAGCGCAGCGTCTCGGTGATCATCGTGCGTTCGATGTGCGCCAGCGGGGTGCCCACTTCAAACGTGAGGCGACGGCGCCCAGACTCGCCGCGTACGGTGGGCGGCAGATCCTCAAGGCCGATCTGATCGCCACGGCAGAGCACCACCGCGCGCTCCACGGCGTTCTCGATCTCGCGCACGTTGCCCGGCCAGCGCCACGCGCACATCGCGTCGATCGCCTCGGTGGTGAAGCCGCGCACGGTCTTGCCGTTCTTGCGCGCGAACCGGACCAGGAAGTGCTGCGCGAGCAGCGGGATGTCCTCGTAGCGCTCGCGCACTGGCGGCACGTGCACGCGGATGACGTTGAGCCGGTAGAACAGATCCTCGCGGAACTTGCCCTCGCGCACGTCGCGCTCGATGTCGCGGTTGGTGGCCGCGACGATGCGCACGTCGGCGCGCAAGGTCTCGGTGCCGCCCACGCGCTCGTACTCGCCGTCTTGCAGGACGCGCAGCAGCTTGACCTGCGTGGCCATCTGCATCTCGGTGATCTCGTCGAGGAAGAGCGTGCCGCCGCGCGCCAGGTCGAAGCGACCCTCCTTGCGCTTGGTGGCGCCGGTGAACGCGCCGGCCTCGTAGCCGAACAGCTCGCTCTCCAGCAGGGTGTCGGGGAGCGCGGCGCAGTTGACCGTGATGGAGCGCTTTTCCTTGCGGCGACTGCCGTCATGCAGGCGTCGCGCCAGCCGACCCTTGCCCGTGCCCGACTCGCCCGACAGCATCACGGTGGCGTCGCTGGGCGCGACCTGATCGATCTCGGCCAGCAGCACGCGCATGGCCGGCGACTGGCCCACGATCACGCCCTCGCCCGCGGTGCCGAGCTGCTCGCGGAGCTGACGGTTCTCCACCGCGAGGCTGCGCTTCTCGATCGCCTTGCGAAGCGTCTTGAGCAGGTCGATGCGCTTGAGCGGCTTGGACACGAAGTCGTAGGCGCCCTCCTTCATGGCCTCCACCGCGGTCTCGACCGTGCCGAACGCGGTCATCACCACGACCTCGACGTCTGGGTCCAGCGTGCGTACGGCCTTGAGCAGGTCGATGCCGGTCATGCCCGGCATCTTCAGGTCCGTCAGCACCACGTCCATGCGGTGCGCGCGCACCACGTCCATCGCCGAGCGGCCGCTGTCCGCGTGCAGGACCGTAAACTCCTCGCGCACCAGGAGGCGCTCGAGGGTGTCGCGGTTGGAAGCGTCATCATCTACGACGAGGATCGTCGGCATCTGGGCCTCCGCGAGCGCCACGGGCGCCGTATCCGGTGCGCTACAGGATTGGCAGGTCGTCGAGCGGTCCCTCTTCGTCTCCGGGCGCCGAAGGGCGCCACGGGAGCGAGAGCGTCACCAGCGTCCCGCCTGTCGCGCTAGGCCCGATCACAATGCGCCCGCCGTGGTCTTCGAGGATCTGGCGCGTGATCGCGAGCCCCAAGCCGGTGCCGCTCGCCTTGGTCGACCAGAAAGGATCGGTCGCCTGGCTCACTTGATCTTCGGTCATGCCGCTGCCGTCGTCGGCCACGGCGATCTCCACGCCGTCCTCGGTCCGCGCGAGCGTCAGGCGCACGTGGTGAGCGCCGGCCTCACGCGCGTTGCGCAGCACGTTGAGCACCGCCTGACGCACCTGCCCGCCGTCCACCAGCTGCGGCGGCACGTCTTCGAGCGCCACGTCCAGCGTCACCGACGCCTCGTCGAGCTCAGGCTTCACCAGCCGTGTGATCTCGGTCAGCGCGCGCGCCAGGTCCACCGACGTCGGCTGCGGCGCCGGACGGCGCGCGAGCTGCAGGTAGTGCCCCGTCACTTTGGTCAGGCGCTCCACCTCGCCGCTGATGCGGTCGAGCAGCGGCCAGGCCTCGGTCTTGTGGCCGGGGTCCAGGTCGCCCAGCTCATCGCCGAGCAGCTCGCCGGCGAGCGACAGCGCGTTGAGCGGGTTGCGGACCTCGTGGGTGATCTGCGCGAGCATCTGCCCGACCAGCGCCAGGCGCTCGCTGCGGGCGAGCTGCTCCTGCGCGCGCACCTGCGCCGTCACGTCCGACACCACCGCGACCACGCCCGACTCGCCGAACGGCACGGCGCGGACCGCGTGCACGGCGCCGCCGGGGCTCGACAGCGTGTGCGAGCCCGGCGACAGCCCGTCGTTCAGCCGCGCGGGCGGCGGCGCGCCGACCTCGGCCGCCCACACGCGCGCGCCGGCGGGGTTGGTCAGCGTCACCACGCCGCCCTCGACGACGACCAGGCCATCGTCGAGCGAGTCCACCACGCTGGAGAGGTAGCGAGACACCCGCTCGAGCTCGCGCTGACGCTCGGTCAGCCGACGGTCGCGCAGCTCGATCGCCTCGGCCATCGCGTTGAATTCCAGCGCCAGCGTGCCGACCTCGTCGTCTCCGCCCAGGTCCACGCGCGCCCCCAGCTCGCCCTTCGCGACGCGAGCCACCTCCGCCGTCAGCCGACCGATCGGCCGAAGCGCCACGAACGACGCCGCCAGCATCGCCAGGCCCAAGGCCGCGGCCAGCATGGACAGCGTGACCGCCACGCCACGCGCCGCGGCCTGCTTCTGGCGCGTGGCGAGCGTGACGGACGCGATGCGGTCGTCGACGGTGCGCTCCAGCAGCTCAAACTCGGTGGTGAGCTGCTTGCCGGTGGCCCGCAGCGGCCTGCGCTGCCCCTCCTTGGCGTCGGCCACGTGACCGTTCGCCGCCTCCTGGAGGTAGGTCCGCGACTGCTCCTCGTACTGCTTGAACAAGCGCTCGATGCTGTCGAGGTAGGCGAGCGTCTTGGCGATGACGGCCTTTTCGGCCACGTCCGACCGCGCGGTGCCGCGCATGGACGTCGCCATCACACGGGCGACCTCCAGGTTGTCCCGAAGCTCCTGCGTGTAGATCTCGGCCTCGCTCGTCTCGCCGGTGACGGGGCGCGGCTTGTCGTTGTTGATGCGGTTCAGGTCGCGCTGCACGCGCTCCTGGTCCTGCTTGAGCCGCGCCACCTGCTTGGCGAGCGGCAGGTAGCCCTCGGTCACCAGCTGCAGGGAGTCGGCGACCGGCCCCTGCTGGGCGATCAGCCACGCCTGCGCGGCCCCGGTGGCCAACAACGCGACGAAGAAGGCCGCCGTGATGCGCGAACGGATGGAGCGCAGGAACCCTAGACGCGCGGGCCAGGACCGCTCGGGGGGCACGGCCCTGCCGTCAGGGCGCGACGGGGTCGAAGGAGAGCCCCGCACCGGAGGTCTCGGGCATCTTGCCCTCGGCCAGCTGCACGACCAGATCGCCCGCACCGCTGACGACCAGCATGCCGCGGGCGTAGATTGAGGTCCCGTCCGGGCTGCGGACGGTCATGTCGTGCTCGCCCAGCGACAGGGGCAGGGTCACGCCGACGCCAGGGGCGACCACGACGCGCTGTCCGCCGATCTGGAGCAGGAGGCGATCGCGCCCCGCGGCCCGGAAGCGGACGGGGATGTCCACGCCGACGGCGACCGGGACGGGCTGCGCGTCCGGCGCGCCGACCGTGGTGCCCGAGCGACCGACCAGCACCACCACCGGCGACGGCCCGATGGTGACGTCGAACACGCTGGGCTTGCCCGCGACCACCACGACGACCTTGTGCGGACCGTCATCCACGGCGAGGCGAAGCACCCCGACCTGGAACACGTCGGCGGCCTGCTGGGCGTCCACGGACACGGTGACGGGGACCTTGGCGTCGACCACGAGGTCGCCGGCGAGCGCTGCAGAGAGGAGCATCAGGATCGGCATGGAAGGCGGTTAACGCGCCGTCCCGCTTGCGTCGCCCGGAACCGTGGCAGACCACGACGCGATCGGCGTTGCCAGCGCGTTGCGCCGGGATAACCCTCGTCCGCCAACTCGAACCAGCCTGGAGACGCATCCATGTCCCGCATCGTCGGCTTCCTTCCCGCGCTCGTGCTCGCCACTGCCCTCGGCTGCTCCGGCGGCGGCTCGTCCGCGGGCGGCTCCTCCCCGATCGCGCCCCCGGAAGATGCGTCCAACCCCAAGATCGCGGACGTGAACGGCCTGCCCATCGGCAGCAAGGCGATCGACGACGCCGCCCACCGCAAGGAGGCCGCCAACGGCGCCACCTACACGCCCGAGGAGAAGACGGCGCTGGTCGACCAGGCTGTCGACGACGAGCTCCTCTTCCAGGAAGCCTTCCGCCGCGGCATCTACAATGACCCGAAGGTCAAGAAGATCATGACCAGCCTGATGCTGCGCCAGGATGTCTACGAGAAGGTCACCAACGAGCAGTTCACGGACGAGCAGATCCAGGCCGCGTTCGAGGCCTCCAAGGACGACTACATCGTCCCCGAGAAGGTGCTGCTCCGCGTGATCTACGTCGAGATCAACGCCACCCGCGACGCGGCCGCCGCCAAGAAGCGCGCGGACGAGGCGTTCACCAAGGCCAAGGCCGACCCGGACGGCTTCCGTGAGCTGGCCGAGGAGTACTCGGACGGCGAGTACGCCAAGCGCGGCGGCGAGGTCGGCTACATCGGCCACGAGGGCAAGGGCGGCATCCCGCCTGAGATCGTCGACGCGGCCTTCGCGCTCGAGCAGAACGGCGTCGCCGAGCCCCTGCAGATCGGCAACGGCTACTGGGTCGTGAACGTCCCCACCAAGCGCGAGAAGGTCGAGCGTACGATCGAGCAGGTTCGCGGCGCGGTGCTCCGTCGCCTCAAGACCGAGCAGTACGAGAAGTTGACCCAGGAGATCCTCAAGGGCCTCCGCGAGACCGCCAAGGTCAACGTCGACCAGGGCGCGCTCGACAAGTGGGCGCCCACCGTCCCGTCGGCCCCCCCGATCATGCAGCCCGGCGCCATGCCCCCCCCTGGCGCCACGCCGGGCAACGTGACGCCGGAGCCGGAAGCCCCGGCCGCGCCGGCAGGGGCGCCCGCGGGTGGCAACTAGCCTCCTCTGGCTCGCGCTCCTCGGCTCCGCTCACGGCGCCGAGGGCGTGCTCGACCGCGTCGCGGCCGTCGTCAACGACGACGTCATCGCGCTGTCGGAGATCTACGAGCTGGGCAGCGACTTCATCAAGGAGGGCTGCCCCAACGCGGCGGACGCCCCCTGCCACGCGGCCAAGGAGCGTGAGGTGCTCGACGCGCTCCTCCGGGAGACGCTGGAGCGCCAGGAGCTGCAGCGCCTGAAGATGGACGTCACCCCCGGTGAGGTCGACCAGCAGATCCAGCAGATCCTGGTGCAGTACGGCTTCGCGGACCGCGACGCGTTCCGCGACGAGGTCGAGCGCCAGGGCCTGTCGTGGGCCGACTACCGCCGCCTCCAGGTGGAGGGCCCGCTGCGTCAGCAGCGCTTCCAGGAGAGCGTGCTGCGCGGTCGGGTCACGGTCTCCGACGACGAGGTCAAGGACGCCTACCAGCGCGCCGTCCGCACCACGGACGGCCCTGAGGTCGCGCGCATCGAGGCCTTCGGCTACCGCCTGCCTGACCCCAACCCCGACGTGCTCGCCGCCAAGGTCGTCGCCCTGCGCGCCGCGCTGGCAGACGTCCGCGCGGGCGCGCGCACCTGGGCGGACCTGGCCAGCACCTGGGACACCGCGGGCGTCGGGCCCGCGTTCCAGAACGGCAGCTTCAAGAAGGGCGATCTGGCCGATCCCCTCTCCTCCGCCGCCTTCGACACGGCGGTGGGCGACTACTCCGAGCCGGTGATCGTGAACGGCGTGCTCTACGCCGTGCACGTGCTCGGCCGCGAGAAGGCCGCGCCGGACGTCGCCCCGCTCGACGCCGTCCGCGACCAGCTCATGCAGCAGCTCTTCGAGAAGAAGATGGCTGCCGCCGCAGAAGAGTGGTTCGAGGCTGCCAAGCGCCGCGCCGCCATTCGCATCCTGCTCGACGACGCCCCCGCGTCGACCGACGCACCGGCCGCGTTCACGCCGGAGCCGAAGAGCACGCCGTGAGCCCGCGCCTGCTGCTGACGCCGGGAGACCCGGTCGGCATCGGCCCGGAGGTCACGCTCGCCGCGCTCCGCGACGACCCGCGCCGGGATGAGGTCACCGTCGTGGGCGCGTGGGCGCCGCTCGCGCGTGAAGCGGCGCGCTTTGGGCTGACGCTGCACGCGGTCGATCGGGTCGATGGTGCAGCACCCGACGGGTCCGTCGCCGTCTACACACCCGCCGGGGACGAGCCGCTCGAGGTGCTCGCCATCCGCGAGGCCGTCGCCGCCTGCCTGGACGGTCGCGGCTCAGCGTTGGTCACCGGACCCATCCACAAGGCCCGGCTGGCGGCGCAGGGCTTTGGCTGGGCCGGGCACACCGACTTCCTCGCGCACCTCTGCGGCAGCACGGACCCGGTGATGGCGTTCGTGGGTGGTCAGCTGCGCGTGGCGCTGGTGACGGTCCACCTGCCGCTGCGCGCGGTCGCGGACGCCGTCACGCAGGCCAAGGTGCTGCACACCGTCCAAGCGGCGCACCGGGCGCTGGTCGATCAGCTCGGCATCGCGGAGCCGCGCCTGCTGATCTGCGGCCTCAACCCGCACGCGGGCGACGACGGCCTGCTCGGCCGCGAAGAGATCGACGTGATCCAGCCGGCGGTCGCGCAGGCCAAGGCGCTGGGGATCCTGGCCGAGGGCCCAATCAGCGCCGAGGCCGCCTTCCGCCGCGCGATGGCCGGCGACGGCGATATGGTGATCGCGATGTACCACGACCAGGGCCTGGCCCCGCTCAAGGCGGTCGACTTCGGACGCAGCGTGAACTGGACGCTCGGCCTGCCGATCATCCGCACCAGCGTCGACCACGGCACGGCGGATGACCTCGTGGGCCAAGGCGTGGCCGACCCCGCGAGCATGCGCGCCGCGCTCGCCTGGGCGCGCGAGCTGGTCGCGCAGCGACGGACCCGGGCTGACTGATCGCCACTGTCGTCTGACGTGCGCGGTCGCACAGGGTGGCTGAACGGTCCGACCCGCGGATCTGCCGGTCGCCCACGTGGGATGCGTTGAGACGACGCTAGGGCAACTCAACGTCCGGCTGGTCACGGACAGCGGAAATCCCGTCCAAACCCCAACATCGGACAGTACCATCCGCCCGCACGCCGCACGCCGCACTGTCACCGGCCACGACGTCGACGTAGCCCGCATCAGTCGGAATCTCCGTCCGAACCTCGCCGAGGACATCGCCCGAGCGGAATCCCCAACATACGATGTGGCCCTCGGGATCGAGCGCACACCCGCCATCCGACGACACCGACAAGTGCGACAGATCTTGGCGCGTCGGCAGATCGTCCGCGTACGTGTACCCGTCTGGCCCCTCAATCACGCACGCGAGGCTCCCCCAACCGTCGATTCCGCAGATCGCGTAGGCATCAGACTGGAGCTCCACCCAGCACCGGCTTGGGTCCGCGAACACGTCGGCCACATCCTGGAGCCCGTCGCACCATGCCCTACCACGACGGTCCAACGCGCAAGTAAAGGGCACGCCGGGATGGAGCCCGCTCCACGCGTAAGTTCGCCCCGCGTTTAGCGAGACTAGGTCATGCGGGACATACGAGGCCAACGGCCAGTGATCCGCGGGACTCCCACGATCGCACCCGGGTTCTCCATCTGACGCCATCCAACAGATTGCGTCCTCGACCTCTGCGACGGCGACGACGGACTCCGGCAACCCTTCGCCGCCCTTTCTGCAGCCGACAGTGCCGTCGAGGTGCACCATGCACGGAGAGTTCTGAGTGTGGAACAGCGTTTGCCACCGCTCATCGGGAATGGACCACGGCTCGGTGGAGAAGCCTACTGTCCACTCCGGCCCGTACTCCGCACCGTTCAATTCCGCGCCGCCCCAAGTGCGCAGGCCTGTTGCGGGATGCCAAGCGATGCCGCCTCCGGCAAAGAGCCCGACGATCGGAGCGTCTTGCGTGCGCCAACCGATTTCGCGCGGCTCGCAGACGGGCGCCGAAGTGCCGCTGTCGTCATCTGAATCCTGCGTCGCCTCGTCGGTATCGCTCGAAACCTGTCCGGAGTCGTCGCTGGGAGACGATCCGCTTGGCCGGAGCACACCGGAATCGGTGCATCCGATGAGCAACATGGCGGGGAGCAAGGCCTTCATGGCGACTCTACCCTTTCGCATTCGCGTCCGTCCTGGTGCACCTGGTGCACCTGGTGCGGGTGGTGGGATCCGACGGATCGATTGAGTCGCGGAACTAGGGCCAGACTACCACGGGGACGTCCAAGCGACGTGCCCAAGTCGAGTTCGCAGCGGGCGCGTCCACTCGCACACGGACATCGCCGAGAACGCATGGATGAGCGCCAGCGTCGACGTAGGGACGGGCTTCCGCGGAGGCACGGGCGATCTTCTAGAGAGATCTGCCGACACTCGCACAGTGGGAGGCATCGTTCAGGCCGCCATCTTCATGCGACTGCCCTGGGTCTTGCGCCGACCGCCGTACCCGGTGATCTTCCGCGCCCACGCAGACCATGTCCACGCCCAAGCACAGACCGCTCGTCGAACACCCCACCTCCGGAACAGCGCCGACGCTCGTAGGCCTCGGCAGCGCATCCATGCCGACAACTACGAGTCGCATCGCCAACAGGCACGGGAAGTCGGCTACGGCGCGTCCGTGTCCGGGGCGTCGGTGTCGGGCACGTCCGTGTCGTCGCTCGGCAGCACAAACGCCGTCGGACACTCCGGCGCCTTGGGCGCCGCCGCCACCAGCTCCGGGTGGTCACCCACGTGCCGGCAGTCGGCGCGCAGGCCCTTCAGGTCGTTCACCCACACGTAGGCCGACGGCTTGGCGTTGCAGGTGAACTGGCTGATGCCGTTCCCCGCCGGGCGGAAGTCGGTCAGGATGGAGATGTCGTTGCGCAGCCGGTCCGAAGTGCCGTCACCCGCCGCGGCGATCGACGCGAAGCGGTCGTGCTTCTCGAAGTACACGCCGTCCACGGTCCACAGCACGGCGCCGCCGCCGGCCCACGAGTCCGTGCCGATCTCCACGCGCCAGCGACCGGCCTCCAGATCACACCCTACGGTGATGTCCGTGATCGTCGGCGGCGGCAGATCCACCGCGTACGCGCCGTCGTCCGTCGCGTTCCCGCGCGCCAGACAGCCGCTCAGCAGCGTGAGCGCACACAGCGCTCCTCCACGTCCACCCAAGATCGCCTCCAGAAAGCGGGACGGCCCGCCCGAAGCCTACGCTCCGGACGGGCCGACGTCACGCGCAAATGCGCGCGGCGATCAGAGCTTGGTGCAAGCCGACGCGGAGAACCACGCGGGGAGCGTACGGCCCGAGCCGTCCGTGCCCGTGCCGCCGGTGTAGCCGTCGGCCGCGAGCTCGTCGGGGTCCTGGCCGAAGTAGATGCAGTCCACGGGGTCGCCAGAGGCGTCGTTCACGTCCCACACGGCGAGGGCGAACGAGGTCTCGATGTTGGCGGAGGACGGGTCGAGCGTGGGCGAGGTGTCGCCGCACTTCCACAGGGTGGAGACGTCGGCGGCCTGGTCGGCGAGGCCGGCGCCCGTGCTCAGCTCGCGGGAGTAGACCGAGAAGCCGTCGCCGTCATTGGCGGCCGAGGCAGACGCCTCCTCGAGGGTGTGGGACTCTTCCCACGCGATAAACGCGCCGTAGGCCTTGGTCTGCGAGACGTAGAGCTCGACGTTGCCGCCCCAGTTCTTGGTCTCGGCGTTGAAGGTCACGACGCCCGAGCCCGAGCAGTCGACGAAGTCCGACCAGCCGTTGGTCCAAGCCGAGGTGTTGAACGACGGCGTGACGTCGACGACGTCCGTGTCGCCCGCGACGTCGGTGTCACAGACGCCCGTGGCGGTGTCGCAGGTCTTGCCACCGGTGTCCGTGCAAGCCGAGGCGAGGATGGCGGTGCCGGCGAGGAACGCGAGGTTCGTGAACTTCATGATTGTCTCCATTTCCCATGCCGCGGAGTTGCGGGCCAAGGGTAGCTTTTGCTCCCGCCAAGTTATCCGCTCAAACCTCGATCGGCAAGCCCTTTCCTGACACGTCCCTGACTTAAGCCAAGTCGGAAGAACCCTCGATCACCACGGGTTCAAACCCGATGGCCGCGCGCTGACGGAACAACAGCGTCTCGATCCGATCCAGCAGCACATCCAGGCCTGCACCGGTAAGTGCAGACACCGCAAGCCCGCCGTGGCGATCCAGCAGGTCGCGCAGCACGACGCCGTCGGTGGCCTCAGCCTTGTTCCAGACGAAGAGCGTCGGGCGGTCGGCGAGCTTGAGATCGGTGAGGATGGTCTCGACCGACTTCAGGTGCGACTCGACCTCCGGATCCGAGGCGTCCAGCAGGTGGAGCAGCAGGTCCGCCTCCTCGAGCTCTTCGAGCGTGGAGCGGAACGCGGCGACCAGCGTCTTGGGCAGGTTCTCGATGAAGCCGACGGTGTCGGTGACGATGATCTCGCGCTCCTCGGGGAACCGGAAGCGGCGCGACGTGGGGTCCAGCGTGGCGAACAGCTTGTTCTCCACCAGGACCTCGCTGTTCGTGATCCGGTTGAGCAGCGTGCTCTTGCCGGCGTTCGTGTAGCCGACGATCGACACGATCGGCAGCTCGGCCTTCTGGCGGCGCTTGCGGCGCGTCGCGCGGTCCTTGGTCAGCGTCTCCAGCTCGCGCTCCAGGCGCGTCAGGCGCTCCTCGGCGCGGCGCTTGTTGATCTCGAGCTTGGTCTCGCCGGGGCCTCGTCCGCCGATGCCGCCCGTCAGGCGCGACATCGCCGTGGACATGATCGCCGCGCGCGGCATGACGTAGCGGAGCTGCGCCAGCTCCACCTGAAGCTTGCCCTCCCGTGAGGTCGCGTGCTGCGCGAAGATGTCGAGGATCACCTGGGTGCGGTCCAGCACCTTGAGGTCCGTCTCCTCGGAGATGTTGCGCAGCTGCGACGGCGAGAGCTCGCGGTCGAACAGGACGGCGTCGACGCCCAGGTGCATGGCGCGGACGATGATCTCCTGCAGCTTGCCCGAGCCGATGAACGTGCGGCCGTCGATCTGCTTCTTGGGCTGCAGCACCGTGTCGACCACGTCAAACCCCGCCGTCTCCGCAAGCTGCTCCAGCTCGCGCATGCCGCGCTTGGCCTGCCGCGGGTTGTCGAGCGTGACGCCGATGCAGATCGCGCGCTCGCGGTCCTTCACCTTCTTGAGGTGCGGGCTGCGCGTGAAGCGCTGCTCCAGGTCCACGATGAAGCGGGTCCAGTCGTCGTCCCAGTTGTGGACGTCGCGGCGACGCTCGATCTGCCAGGACTTGTCGGACTCCTTGGGGGGCAGCAGGTAGGCGTACTGCACCGAGCCCGCCTCGCCCTCATGCGTCATCTGGACCACGATGACCGCGTCCAGCTGCAGCAGCGTCAGGTCGGTCAGGTCCTCTTCCGTCACACCCTGCGGGCGGATGGTGGACAGGACCAGTCGAACACCACGAAAGCGCGCCGCACCGGCGCGGCGGGCGCCCAGGTCGGGCAGGAACACGCGGTGCGCGTCGCCGACGATCACGGAGTCGACGCGGCCCTTGCGGTCGATCAGCAGGCCGACGCGGCGGCCGATGAGCTGGGTGACCTGGCAGAGCTCGCGCGCGAGGGCCGGAGAGAGGAACTGGCTCGGAAGGACGCTGCGCTTGTAGAGCGCCCGCAGCGCCTTGGAGTCCGCAGAGCCAAGGCCTTCCGTGTTGCCGAAGAGTTGTTCCAGACACACCTCCAGCCAAGGACTATCACGCCGCGCGAGCCAAACGGAATCGGCGCGGGCGACCGGTCACGTCTCGGGCACCGGGGCGGCCGCCAGCATGGCCCAGCCCGCCAGGAAGGCCAGCCCGCCGAGCGGCGTGATGGCGCCCAGCCAGAGCGTGCCGGTCAGCGCCATGGTGTAGAGCGACCCCGAGAACAGCAGGATGCCCAGCAGGAAGAGCCGCGCGGGCCACACCGGCTTGCCCGGGTGCGCCGCCGACATGCCCACCGCCACGGCGTGGACCAGGTGGTAGTGCGCGCCGGTCTGCCAGACCTCCAGCAGGTGCGGGTCCGTCACCACCTGCTTGAGCCCGTGCGCGCCAAACGCGCCCAGCGCCACGCCCGTGAACCCCAGCACGCCCGCCAGTCGCCAGTTCATCCGACCTCCGAGCGCCCCGCGTAAGGCACCCCGGCCCCCCGCTCCAGCGTTCGCGACCAAAGTCTCCACACCCGCAACGCGATACGCACCCGCGCGGAGGCTGCATGGTCACCAAGGGCGTCCTGGTCGCGGCTGGCTACGGCACACGGTTCCTGCCGATCACCCGGACGATCCCCAAGGAGATGCTGCCGATCGTCGATCGGCCGGCGATCGACCTGGTGGTGTCGGAGCTGATCGAGGCGGGCGTCACCGACCTGCTGGTCATCACGTCCCGGCGCAAGAAGGCGCTCGACGACTGGTTCGACCGCGACCCCGAGCTGGAGGCCGCCGTCGCCGACGACCCGGCCAAGCTCGCCCGGGTGATGCCCCCCAAGGTGCGCACCACCTTCATCCGCCAAGAGAAGATGGGCGGCACGGGCGACGCGCTGAGGCTCGCGCGCCAGTTCGCCGGGAACGATCCCGTCCTGGTCGCCTTCCCCGACGACCTGCTCGGTCAGCCCAACGCGAGCGCCCAGCTGATCGCCGCGCACGAGGCCACCGGCGGCTCCGTGCTCGCCGCGGCCGACCTGGGCGACGCCGACGTGTCCCGCTACGGCGTGCTCGACGCCACCCGCGAGGGCGACCTGTGGCGCGTGCGCGGCGTGGTCGAGAAGCCCGCCCCCGGCACGGCGCCGTCGTCCCTGATCAGCGTCGGCCGCTACCTGTACACGCCCGACTTCTTCGCGGCGCTCGACGCCCGGCCCCCCGCGCACGGCGGTGAGTGGACCCCGATGGACGCGATGGCGGCGCTGGGCGCGGCCAACCGGCTGGTCGCCACCGTCCTCAAGGCGCCGCGCTGGGACACGGGCACGCCGCTGGGCTGGCTGCAGGCGCTGACGGACGCGGCGCTGGCCGACCCGAGGTTGGCGGAGGCGTACGCGGCGTGGCTGCGGGAGCGGTTGGCGGCGCGGGGGTGAGCCTGTGGCTCCCGTCGTCCACTCGCACGGCGCCGAGGCGGT
>CAIOSP010000018.1 GCA_903861005.1 uncultured Pseudomonadota bacterium | reverse complement strand
GAAGGACTCCGTCCCCGCTTGCTGATCGCCTCGCCGGTCTTTGCACGTCCCATGACCACCCTCCCTGGTGATCACCGCATGATGATCCTCAGGCAAGGGCCGGTCAACAGGAAGGATCCGGGTCAACGCGATCCTGGTTAGAACGGGCAGCACGCGGCCGAGCCCTCCTCGACCCCCGGCGCGCGGTCGTCTGCCGCGTAGGTGCGCGCGAGCGAGCCGTCCCAGCACTCGACGGCGTGGACCTCACCGCTGCCGAGGCTGCCGTCGGTGATGGTGACGTGCGCGACGCCGCTGCCGTCGGCCGCCCACTTCGAGTCGATGTGCACCCGCTCGTCGGCCACGCCGCCGCCGTCGAAGTCCAGCTTGGTGGAGAAGGCAAAGCTCACCGTGTGATCGGGCGCCTCGATGAACGCGTAGTCGTTGTCGGTCGGGTCGGTCGCGCCCGCACTCACGATCTGACCGAAGTGCGCGTTCACGCGGCGCCCGTCGTCGTCGATCGCGAACACGACGGCGGCGCCGCCGGAGATCGGGTCGGTCGTGCCGTCGAGGTCGTGCATGACACCAAAGTTGACGTCGACCTCGCCGGAGCGATGCTGCGCGTCGATGACGTCCGAGCTGCCGCCGAACACGCCCTGCCACGCGTCCTGCGCGCCCTGAGCCTGTCCGCCCAGGAAGAAGTTAAACGCCGTGCCGCCCTGCTGCTGCACCGCGAACATGTACTCGGACGCGTCGCCCTGAATCGGCCCCCACATCGCCTCGCCGCTGCCCTGCGCGGACGGCGGCTGCGCGCGGAGCTGGTCCGCCATGCCGAGCACGCCGTCGAGCACGCCGTCCACCGTGGCGGAGACGTCGTGGGTGGCCTGACCAAAGGTGGCGGGGCCTAGCGTCGCGCACGTCGCAGCGGGGACCGGCGGCGGCGGAGGCAGCGCGACGGAGAGCACGTCGCGACTGGGCACCGCGGCGTCGAGCTGGTCCAGGGTGGCGGCGGGTCCGCACGCGAGCGCAAAGACGCACGGTGCCACAAGCGCGAAGCGAGCCATCAAGGCCTCCCTGGGTGCCGAGCGAGCACCCGGCCGAGGATACGACAGTTGGGGCGCAAAGGGCGCGGGGATTTCAAACACGGCCGGCGCGCACCCCCACGCTGCGGGTCAGACCGAATCCTTGGCCCTCGCCAACATGTCGAGCAGCGTCTCCCCGTACTTGGCCACCCGCGCGGGGCCCATGCCCGGCACCGCCTCCAGCGCGGCGAGCGTGCGCGGCGCGGCGGCGATCACCGCGGTCATCGTCTTGTTGTCGAAGATCTGGTACGGCTTGATGCGACGCTTCCGCGCCTCCTTGCGACGCCAGTCCGCGAGCACCGCCGCCAGACCCGCGTAGCGACCCCGACGCGGCGCCTTGGGCGCGCTCGGGTCTCGCGCGGGGCGCACCGCGCGGTCGGCGAGCCAGACGGTGGGGTACTTCTTGCCCTTGCGTGCGAGCCTGCCGTCGCCGAGCATCGCCTTGATCGCGTCGACGATCGCCACCTCGGGCAGCTCGGACAACGCACCGTGGTGCGGGTTGGACGCGAGGCCGCGACGCAGCACCGGCTTGGCCCTCGACCCGCGCAGGCCCTGCGCGACGAGCTTGGCGCCCGCGGGCCGCTTGAGCGCGCCGACGAACGCGAGGATCTGCGCCTCGTGCGCGGGGTCGACCACCACGGCCGAGTCGGCCGCGAGCTTGTCCTGGCGTGCGCGGCGGCGATCGACCGCGATGGTGCGCGCGTCGTCCACCTGACCGGAGACGCGCACCGCGTCGGTGCACACGTCGCACACGCCGCACGGTGTGTTCTGCTCGCCGAAGTGCGCGCCGATCGTCACCTGACGGCAGGTGTCGCCGAACGCGTAGTCCTGCAGCGCCTTCCAGCCGGCCTCAGCGCCCGGCGTCTTGTCGTCGCCGCGCAGTCGCGCCTGAGTGGCCGCGTCGGAGTGCGCGTAGAGCAGCACACACGACGCGGGCAGCCCGTCGCGACCAGCGCGGCCTGCCTCCTGCACGTACGCTTCGAGCGAGCCCGGCGCCTGCAGGTGGAGCACCAGCCGCACGTCGGGCAGGTCGATGCCCATGCCGAACGCGTTGGTGGCGACCATCACACCGCGTGCGCCATCGGTGAAGCGACGCTGCGCGTTGGCGCGCGCGGAGTCGGTGCGGCCCGCGTGGTAGTGCTCCACCTGGAAGCCGCGCTTCTTCAGGTCGTTCGCGGCCTGCGTCGCGCGCTTACGGGTGGCCGCGTAGAGCACGGCGCGACCGGGCTGTCCGCGGCCCACGCCCGCCTTGTCGAGCCACGCGGCGGCGCGGTCGGTGCGCGCGTGCTCGCCCTGCACGTGCTCCACCGCGAAGGTCAGGTTGGGTCGCGCGGATCCCACACGCACCAGCACCGGGTTGATCAGTCCGAGCGCGGCCTCGATCTCCGCGACCACCTTGGGCGTGGCGGTGGCGGTGAGCGCCATGAACGGCACGCCCAGCTCCTTGCGCAGCGCGCCGAGCGCCAGGAACGCGGGCCGGAAGTCGTGGCCCCACTGGCTGATGCAGTGCGCCTCGTCGATCGCCACCGCGCCGATGCCCAGCGCGGCGATCGCCTTGCGCGCGGCGGGCCGCTGGAGGCGCTCGGGGCTGGTGTAGATCAGCGTCGCGTGGGCGGACTCGGCCTTGGCGGCGGCCATGCCCTCGGCGTCCTTCTGGCTGTGCAGCGCGACCGCGAGCACGCCCTTGGCGCGCAGCGCCTCGACCTGGTCCTCCATCAGCGCGATGAGCGGGCTGACCACCAACGTGGCGCCGCCGCCCGACCGCGCGCGCAGGATCGCGGGCACCTGGTAGCAGACGGACTTGCCGCCGCCGGTGGGCAGCAGGACGATCGCGTCGCGCCCGGCGAGCGAGGCCTGGACGGCCGTGGCCTGCTCCGGTCGCAGCGAAGGGTGCCCGAACACCTCGCGAAGGACGGCGCCCGCCCCTTCGTCCCCGACCGTCCCAATGCGTCCTGCCACCACCACCTCACCCCGTCCGTCGGACGCCGGGATACATACGCCGTGGACCTCCACGGAGCATCGATGTCCGCCTCTCGCAACGTTGAGCGTGTCGCCCTGGTCGTGCTCACCACGCTCGCCTTGTGGGACACGTGGCAGATCCGACGCAACACCCGGGTGGTCGACGAGCTGGTCGAGAAGGTCGCCATGACCGAGGCCAAGCTCAAGATGGCCGGGGGCATGTCCAAGATGCCCCTGTCCGCCATGTCGCCCGACCTGCTCAAGCCCCGCGGGCACGGCGGAGCCGGCGGCGGCGGTGGCGGCGGTGGCGGCGGTGGCGGCGGGGATGGTGGTGGTGACGGCGACGGTGGCGGCGAGGCATCAGGCCATGCGCCTTCGGTTGGAGCGGCCGTATCCGATTGTGCAACGTACGCAACAAGGGTTGAAGCGAAGGCGGACGGCGAATGGGGCGCGGACCCGCTCGCGCGCTCGCCTGATGAGAGGCAGCGGTGCCAGTCTGCCTACCTAATGGCCGCCTTTGGTGCGTGGCTGTGCGTGTGAGCCTGTGTGTGTGGCTGCCTGTGTATGGTCGGGTGTACGCCCCCCTCACCCCTCCCCTGGTCACGTTCCGATGCTAACTCACGGTTTTTGTCAATGCACGCTCGCCCTCCTCCCCTTCCCCCACTCATCACTATCCTCCTGACTCACCCCCCCCCCCCCGTTTT
>CAIOSP010000017.1 GCA_903861005.1 uncultured Pseudomonadota bacterium | reverse complement strand
GCCGCCGCCGGGGGTTCCGGGCGCGCCAGTGTCAATCGGCGTACCGCCACCGCCACCGCCACCGCCACCGCCACCGCCACCGCCACCGCCGCCGCCGCCCGAGCCGCCGCCGCCGCCGCCCGAGCTGCCGCCACCACCAGCGCCGCCGCCAGAGCTGCCGCCGCTGCCCACGCCACCGGAGTTGCCCGTGTCCCAGGCGATGTCGGTGTCGGCCACCGTGCCGTCCGGATCGGTGTCCGAGATGACGGGATCATCCGTCGGAACGGACGTGTCCTTGCCCGCGAAGCCCTGAAGAGAGCCGCAAGCGGTCACGAACGAAAAAAGCAGCACTGCGCGTGTACCGCCCATGGGTCCTCCAATGCGTGCCCCAAGATGCCTGTGATGGACACGAATTGCAACCCCTTTCGGTGATCCCGTATGCCGTCAGACGATGCGCTTGGCGCCCCGCGCCTCCAAGAAGGCCTTCAAACGGTCTCGCTGGTCGCCCTGGACCACCAAGCGCTCCTCTTCCACCGACACGCCGACGCCCAGTCCGCGCTTGAGATCTCGCGCGAACTCATCCAGCGCCTTCTCCGATCCAACCAAACCCTCGAGGATGGTGGTCGTCTTCCCGCCGTGCCCCTTGCGCTCAATGCGCAGCACGAGCTTGGGCGAAGCGGAGACATCCACCGCGTCTCGGACCGGCGCGGGTGGCGCCGGCGTGTCGTGCGACCCCGCCGTCCGAACCAGCCCCTTGGCGGCGAGGAGCGCCCCCAGATCCCCTACTCCAGTCGGCCGCTCAGGCTTTGACATCGTCCGTCCCTTGAAGAGAGCCCATCATTCGCACGTCGGCCACCGCCAAGCCGGCAGACCGGTAGAGCGCCATGGCGGGCTCGTTGTCCGCGAGCACGTTGACGACCACGCTCCGAAGGCCACGACCGCGCATCCAGGTGCGCGCCGTGTCCACGAGCAGGGTCCCGATCCGATGACCGCGCGCCGACGGATCCACGTACACCCAGTCCAACACGCCCGTGTGGGTGCGCAGGTAGTCGTCCAAACGCGCCGACGCCGACACGCAGCCCACGGGCACGCCATCGACCCGCGCGACCCGGACCATCGAGGAGTCCCGACCCGCGGCCCGCAGCAGCCAGGTCCAGTGGTCGGTCACCAGATCCGTCGCGACGACCTGGGCATCGATCTCGGCGTCAGACCAGCCCAAGCCGCGCACGTTCACCCACGCGCGGTTGTGCTGACGCAAGAACACCCCAAGCCAGCGACGCACGACGAGCGCGTCCTCGTGCTCGAGGAGGCCCAGCGAAACGGGTGACTTGGCGACAGATGCCCGCATGACCCACGGGTATCACCCGCCGTCGGTGTCGGCCCCACCATCCGTGTCCGAGCCCACGTCGGTGTCGCTCGCAAAGTCGCCGAACCAGGCGCAGGCATAGCCATCATCGCGGGCGACGCCCGCGTCGACCTGCCAGAGGAAGTCCACCTTGGGCCGCGGCGTGTAGATGATCAGCCAGCCCACGTCCGAGCCGGGCTCGCACAGGCCGTCCGCGTCCTGGTCGGCGTAGGCGGCGACCCCGTACTCGGTCACCGGGTTGATGGCGTCCGCGAACGTGACCGTCGTGGTCTCGGACAGGACGAGCTCGGCGTGCTGGACGGTCTCGCCGTCGAAAACCAGATCGACCTTGAACAGGGCCTGCGGGAACGTGGCCGCAAAGTCCGACACGTCGACCACAAAGTCGACCGGGTCGGGCTTGCAGCCCGTCAGGAGCAGCGCGGCCAGGCCGATCGCGCGCGTCATGGGAAGTACGGCCGCGCGACGCCCGCCGTGTGCTGCAGCATGCGCACCACCTGGCAGGAGTAGCCGAACTCGTTGTCGTACCAGACGTAGAGCACGATGTTGTCGCCCTGCACGATGGTGGCCTCGGCGTCGATCACGCCCGCGTGCGTCTCGCCGACCATGTCGGTGGAGACGGTGTCGGTCATGGCGGTCCAGCCGACCTGAGCGCGCAGGTGCGAGGTGGTGGCGACGTCGAGCAGGAAGGCGTTGAGCTCGTCCTTGTTCGTGGCCTTCTCCAGCCGCAGGTTGAGGATGGCCATCGACACGTTGGGCGTCGGCACGCGGATGGCGTTGGCCGTCAGCTTGCCCTTGAGCGCAGGCACGGCCTTGGCGACCGCGCTGGCGGCGCCCGTCTCGGTGATGACCATGTTCATGGCGGCGCCGCGGCCGCGACGGGTCTTCTTGTGGTAGTTGTCGATCAGGTTCTGATCGTTCGTGTAGGCGTGCACGGTCTCGATGTGGCCGCTGACGATGCCGAAGCGGTCATGGAGCACCTTGAGCACCGGGACGATGGCGTTGGTGGTGCACGACGCCGCCGACAGGATGCGCTCGCCGGGGGTGACGGCGCTGTCGTTGATGCCCGACACGATGTTGGGGATGTCGCCCTTGCCCGGCGCGGTGAGGATGACCTTGTCGACGCCGACGGCCAGCAGGTGCTTGCCCAGGCCTTCACGGTCACGCCACTTGCCGGTGTTGTCGATCACCAGGGCGTCGCGGATGCCGTACTGGGTGTAGTCGACCTGCTCAGGGCCGCCCGAGAAGATCATCTGCACCTTGGTGCCGTTGATCAGCAGCGCGTTCTCTTCCGGCAGGGTGCGGATGGTGCCCTTGAAGGCGCCGTGCACGGAGTCGCGGCGGAGGAGGTTGGCGCGGCGCTCCAGGTCCTCAGGGCCCTGCTCGCGGACGACGATGGCGCGCAGGCGGAAGGTGTCGCCGGAGTGCGCGACCAGCAGGCGGGCCAGCAGGCGGCCGATACGACCGAAGCCGTAGAGGACCACGTCACGGGCGACGCGCTCGGTGCGGCCGGCCAGGCGCGGAAGACCCGCGCAGCGCTCGGTGACGTAGGACGCGACCGAGGTCTGCCCCGAGGCCGCGAAGTCGAGCAGCAGGCGGCCCAGATCCAGTTCCACCGCAGCCAGATCCAGCGCGAGTAGCGCCGGGAGGGCCTCAGCCGTTTGGGCGATCGGCACGTCGTAGCCGCCCGGCCAGTGGCCGCGGCGGTGCATGCGCAGGATCTCGTTGGGGGCCAGGTTGGTGAGCGCCATGCCGTTGATGGTCAGCACGACGTCATTGTGCCTGTAGAGGCGTCCGATCAGCGGAAGAACAACTTCCGACGTCTCTTCCGATGCCCGGTAATCCTCAAAGCGCCCGTCGCTCATGCCGACTCCATCAATTGGGCCGGGCGCCTATCGTGCCCAGCAGGTCAGATCGAGATCGATCCCTCGCGGAAGCTCGTCTTCCCGATCCACGCGTTGATCAGCACCGGGTGACCGTCGGCGGCGAGCGCCTTGGCCTCGTCCAGCACCTTGTCGATGTCGCGCGGATGCTTGAGGAGGAGCCCCTTGGCGCCGTAGCCCTTGGCGACGACGTGGTAGTCGCTGCGAGCAAGGGGTGTGCCGACGTCGTCGCCGAGCAGGGTGACCTGATCGCGCGCGATCTGGGCCCAGCATGCGTCGTTTCCGATGACCGCGATCACGGACATGCCGTGGCGCGCCAGGGTGTCGAACTCGGCCAAGCTGTAGGCCGAGGCCCCGTCCCCGTAGAACATCCAGATCTCGCGACCCTTGACCGCGACCGACGCCGCGCCCACGGCGAAGCCGCCGCCGACGCCGAGCGTGCCGAACACGCCCGGATCCAGCCAGGCGAGCGGGGCGCGCGGACGCACCACGTAGGCCGCCGTGGCCACGAAGTCGCCGCCGTCGACCACCAGGATGGCGTCGTCCGACATCTTGGCTTCGATGTGGCGGCACAGGTCGATCGGGTTGAGGTGCTCGGTCTTCTCTTCGGCCATGACGGCGATCTCGGCGTCACGAGCGGCCTCGTTGTTGCGGAGCTCGTCGAACCAGCCCGACCAGCGGGCGGACTTGGTGTCGCCGGCCTTGCGGGCCAGGGCCTGCAGGAAGCGGCCGCCGTCGGCGTGGATGGCCGCAGTGGGCGTGCGATTCTTGCGGAGCGCCGCCTTGTCGCGGTTGACCTGGACGATCTTGGCCTTGGCGTTGATCTTCACGCCGTACTGCAGGCGGAAGTCGAACGGGAAGCCGGTGATGATCACCAGATCCGCCTTCTTCAGCGCGTTGCCGCGCTTGTGGCGGAACTGGATCGGGTCCTCCTTGCCGAGCAGGCCGCGGGCGCTGCCGCCCAGGAAGACCGGCGCGCCCAGCGCACGCAGCGCCGACGCGATCGACAGCGCCTCAGCCGGGCGGGCGAGCGTCTGCGCACCGACCACGATCACGGGGCGCTCCGCCTCACGGATCATGGCCGCGATCTTCTCGACGGATCCGGCGTCCGGGTCCATCGGATCCACGGGGATCAGCGGGCCGGCCTTGAACGCGTCCTTGTTGCGGAACACCCGGTACAGGTGCTGACGCGCGTAGGTCTTGAGCACGGTGCCCATGAAGCCCTTGCCGCCGCCCAGCTCCTTCTCGGCCCAGCCCTTCACGGTCTCCTCGTCGTAGAGGATGTCGACCGGGAGCTCAACGAACACAGGACCCTGGATGCCCTCCTGCGCGATGCGGAAGGCCTCTTCCAGCGCGGGGCCGATGTTGCGGACGCGGTTGACCGCGAAGGTCGCCTTCACCGCGGGCTTAATCAGGGCGATCTGGTCGATGTCCTGAAGCGCGCCGCGGCCCTTGAGCATGGTCGCGGTGGCGCCGCCGAGGATGACCATCGGGGTCTGCGCCAGCATCGCGTTCTCGACCGCGGTCAGCGTGTTGGTCAGGCCCGGGCCCGCCGTCACCGCCGCCACGCCGGGCACGCCGGTCATGCGGGCGACCGCGTCCGCCGCGAACACCGTGGAGGCCTCATCCCGCACGTCGACCACGCGGATGCCCGCGCGCTTGGACGACACGAGGATGGGCGAGATGTGCCCGCCGCAGAGCGTGAACAACACCTTGACGCCCTGCGCCGCGAGTACGGACGCGACGATGTCTCCGCCGTTCATGAGTCTCTCCCTTCAAGCACGTGCCTGTCCAGCACGAAGGTGGTGAAGATGCCGGTGAAGACCTCGACGCCGGCGACGCGACCCGTCACCTCGACCAGGTGCTTGCGGCCCTTGAACTCTGTCCGACGGGCCACCAGTTCGACGGTCTCGCCGACCTTGATCGGCGCCAGGAAGCGCGTGTCCGCGGCGCCCAAGACGACGTGCGGGTCATTGACCGCAGCCATGGCCGCAAAGTCTGCCGCGCCGAACACGAACCCGCCGTGGACGAGGCCGCGGTCGTCCGCCGCCATCTCGGGCACGGTCTTGAGCGACACGGTGCAGGTGCCGTCGTCGAGCATCACGGGCATGCCACAGAGGCGCTGATTCAGCCCCAGGTGGGTCGCGAGCTTCATGGGTCCTCCGCGGGGCCGCCGCCATAGCACACACCGCGTCGGCGTGCCGACCGATCCAGAGGGTTGCAGGACGTGCAATCCGCGCGCGGACGGGTCAGAACAAGCGCGAGGACAACGAGATGGCCGCCAAGTTCAAGGTCGACGAGATGGGCAACTGCTGGGCGATCGACGACACCGAGCGCCTGCGCCCGGTCCGCGGCCACGTGGAGTTGGACGCCGACCGCGCCCGCTGCCCGTGCGCCGAAGCCTACGTGTTCCGCAAGCAGACGGAGGACGACAAGTTCGAGTGGCGCTGCGCCTGCGGCAAGGTCTTCCCCAACCTGCACCACTAGCTACCAGCTGACGACCCACGCGGCGGTCAGCGGCAGCGTCAGGGCCGACAGCAAGGTGCCCGCGACGATCGACTGGGCCACGCGGTCCGCGCCGATGTCGGCGTCCCGCGCGATGGCGAAGGTGGTGATCGCAGGCGGCATGGACGCCAGCAGCAGCGCGCAGCGCGCCGCCTCGACGTCGAGGCCAAAGCGCAGGCCGATCCACACGCCCGCGCCGGTCACCAGCGGCAGCCAGGCCATCTTCACGCCCAGGTGCGCGACCAGCGCCACGTCAACCTGACGAAGCCTGCGCCCGTGCGTGTGCAGGTAAAGCCCCAACAAGAACAGGGCGACCGGGCCGGCCGCGCGTCCTACCGGCATGACCGCGTCGACCACGCCCAGACGCAGCCCGTCGGGCAGAAGTCGCAGCAGCCCTCCCACGATCGGCGACCATGCCAGCGGCTGGCGCACCACCTTGCGCGCGCTGGTCACGAACGCGTCGCGGCCGCCCTCCCCGCTCCACACGCGCAGCAGCAGCGGTCCGAACAGCATGGACAGGAAGATGTACATGCCGACCAGGAGCCCGGCGGTCGACATCACGGCGTCGCCACGGACGGCCTGCAAGAACGGGAGCCCCAGGTAGGCGACGTTGCCGAAGACGGTCACCAGGGCCATCGTCCCGCCCAAGCCACCGAGCCGGTCCCCCACCGCCTTGAGCGGCAGCAGCGCGGCGCCCACCGTCAGCGGCACCAGCAGCCAGAACGCGACGCTGTGCGGGAGCGGCGCCGCGTCCTTGCCGAGCGCCGCCACGATCAGCGCTGGGAACGGCACGTAGAGCGCGAAGCGGTTCAGGTGGTTCACCGCGGCGTCCGGGTCTTCAAACAGCGCGGCCACGCCGCACAGCAGCCCAAGCACCACCGGCAGGATCAGCCCGATGACGGCCGCGGCCAGCGTCACGCGCCGAAGCCCTCGATGCGCCCAGACTGCGCGACGTCGTTCGCCACCGCCGCGATGCCGCGCACGGCCCAGATCAGCCCCGCGTAGCGGGCCTCGGTCGTCAGGCCCTTCTGGTAGCGGGCGTAGAGCTGCTGCGCGACGACGGCGTTCTTGAAGAGCCCGAACGCGAAGTACCAGGCGGGATCAAAGGTGCGGCCCGTCTGCTGCTGGTAGCGCGCGACAAGCTCACCGCGGGTCAGGTTGCCCGGCAGGTCCGTCAGACACATGCGGAAGAGCTGCAGCGAAGGCGGATCGTCGGCCTGCACCCAGTAGGCGAGGAAGGTGCCGACATCCATGAGCGGGTCGCCCACCGTGGCCATCTCCCAGTCCAGCACCGAGATCACGCGGCCGACGTCGTCCGGATCCAGGATGACGTTGTCGTACTTGAAGTCGTTGTGGACCAGCGCCGCGCCGGACTCAGGGGGCTGGTTGGCGGCGAGCCACGCGGCGATCGTCTCGATGTCCGCCACGTCGTCGGTGGCGGCGTCCCGGTAGCGGCGCGTCCAGCCTTCGACCTGGCGGCGCACGTAGCCGTCTGGCCGCCCCTCGATCCCAGCCGCAGCCACGTCCAGCCCGTGGATCTCGGCGAGCGTGTCGACCATCCCGGTGGAGAGCCGCCGCATGGTGTCGGAGCCCAGCTCCAGGCCGCGCGGGGGCACGTCGCGCAGGATCACGCCTGGTACGCGCTCCATCAGGTAGAACGTGCTGCCGATGACGCTGACGTCCTCGCAGATCGCCACCACCGCGGGGACCTTGCTCCAGACGCGGCCGACGCCCTGCATGACCCGCGCCTCGCGGGTCATGTCGTGGGCCTTGGCGATGTGCACGCCGGGCGGCGGGCGGCGCAGGACCAGCTCTCGCTCCCCCACCTTCAGCCGGAACGTGAGGTTGGAGAAGCCACGACCGTAGCGCCCGATCTCCAAGGAGTCGGCGGCCACGTCCAGGGTGTCGGCGAGCCACAGGCGCAGGCGCTCGAGCGGCACGGCGTCGTGGGCGTCAAGCGGCTTGGCGGCGTCGAGGAACGTCGGATCGACCATGAGGGCTCCGGTGCGGCGACGCCGCGATCAGCGCGTCTTCACGCCGTATTGGGCCAGGACGTAGCGGGCGACGCTGGCCTTGTGGACCTCGTCGGCGCCGTCGTAGATGCGCGCGGCGCGTTCGTGGCGGAAGAACCAGGCGATCGGGGTGTCGTCGGTCACGCCCAGGCCGCCGTGCACCTGCAGCGCGCGATCCAGCACACGCTGGAGCACCCCGGCGACGAAGAACTTGATCGTCGAGATCTCGATGCGGGCCGCCGGGGCGCCGACCGCGTCGATTCGCGCGGCGGCGTCGAGTGTGACCAGCCGCGCGGCGTTGATCTCGGCCCGCGACTCGGCGATCCAGAACTGGACCTGTTGGCGGGTGGCGAGCGGGACGAACGGCGCGATCTGGCGGGACGCAGCGTGGCGACACATCAGGTCGAACGCGCGCTCGCAGATGCCGATCCAGCGCATGCAATGGTGGATCCGACCCGGCCCCAGGCGCTCCTGCGCCAGCGCAAACCCGCCGCCGCGCGGACCGACCAGGTTCGCCTTGGGCACGCGGCAGTTCTCGTAGACGACCTCGCCATGGCTCGCCCAGTCGCTGCCGACGTCGCCCATCACCGAGATGTTGCGCACCAGGCGGAAGCCCGGCGTGCCGACCGGCACCAGGATCATGCTCGCCCGCGCGTGCATCTTCTCGTGGTCCGGGTCGGTCACCATCATCGCGATGGCGAACGCGGCGCCCTCAGCGCCCGTGGAGAACCACTTACGCCCGTTGAGCACCCACTCATCGCCGTCGAGCACGGCGGTGGCGCCCAGGAGCACGGGGTTGCTGCCCGGCATCTCGGGCTCGGTCATGGTGAACGTGGAGCGGATCTCGCCGCGGGCCAGCGGCTCCAGCCAGCGAGACTTTTGCTCGGGCGTGCCGTGCTCGGTGAGCAGCTCGATGTTGCCGACGTCCGGCGCCTGACAGCCAAACGCGTAGTGGCCGAGCGGGCTGCCGCCGAGCGCCTCGCTGATGTGGGCGAACTCGAACAACGACAGTCCCGTGCCGCCCAGGTCCTTCGACAGCCACGGCGCCCACAGGCCGTCGGCCTTGACGCGCGCGCGCAGTTGGTTCAGTTCGGGGACCAAGTCACGGAACTCGGCGCCGGGGACGAGCAGGCGCCGCTCGAACTCGGGCAGGTCGTTCTTCACGTAAGGCGCGATGCGGTCGAGGATCGCGCGGACGCGGTCAGACGGGTCGGCGAACATGGGGCGCCCCTAGATTCCGGTTTGCGGCAGGTCCGCACGCGCGTGCGGGGCCGCGTTGAAGCGGTAGAGCGTCCGGCGGTCGGCGCTGAAGCGGACCTCGCTGAACGCGGTGTTTTCGACGCTGAAGGCGAGGTCGACGGTGGACGCGGGCGCGTCCAGGCCGAGCAAGATGGCGCTGGCGACGCCGACGAACCCGCCCGAGGTGAACGCGAGCACGGTCTGGCCGTTGGCGGCCGCCTCGCAGAGCGTGTCGAGGCCACGCTCAACGCGGACCCGGAACGCGTCCCAGTCTTCCCCCTGCGGCGCGCGCACATCGCCGCGAGCCCAGGCGTGCATCATGTCGCGGAAGGCGCGCAGGATCTGGACCCGATCCTGGGCCGTGACGGCTTCGCGCAGCGGCACGCCGAGCGCGCCGCCCTCGCCCGACAGCAGGTGCGCCACCACCTCAAAGCCGTGGTGCTCGTCGAGGTCCGTCAGCCGGACCGCCGCGGGCCAGTCCATCCCGGACGCGGCCTTCGCGTGGTCGTGCGTCTGCTGGTGGCGGTCGCGAGGCCCCACAAACACCCGATCCGGCTGGACCTGCATGGCGGCGAGCCACGCGCCCAACCCGCGCGCCTGAGCGACGCCGAGATCCGTGAGGTCGGTGTAGCTGCCCGTGAGAAAGCCGCGGGTCTGTCCGTGACGCGCCAGGAACAGGGTCGACAACGAGCCTCCGAGGGGCGCTACGTAGCTCCCCCCTGGACGCATCGCACCTCCGCTGTGCTAGGGTCGGCGCTCAGGACAGCGTCGGACCGAGAGCCACGCTGGGGGGACGACCAGCTTGAAATCCCAATCGCCGCCGTCGGGCGCTGAGCCCACCATCGTGTCCACAGGAACGATCATTCGGCCCATCATGCTGCTCAAGGCACGCGGGGTGGAGCCGGGCCAGATCGCCGCGCGCGCAGGGCTGGACTCCCGCGCGGTGGACGACCCAAGCGCGCTGATGCCGTTCCCCGTGGCGATGCGATTCTTCGAAGAGGCCTCGCTCGCGCTCAACGACCCTTGCCTGGGTCTGACGGTCGTGAATGACGCCACGCTCAAGAACTACGGTATCACCGGCTTCATCCTGGCCAACCACGCCGTCTTGATCGACGGATTGCGGGACATGGCGGAGCACGTCGCCCGCATCGCCCCGGCGATCCAGATCCAGGTCCACGACGGCCCGATCCTCACCGAGGTGAGCCTCCACATCGACTGGCCGGGCCGCGGCGCCGAGTTGCTCGTGCAGGACGTACTCGCCGGGCTCGCGAAGCACGCGCCGGAGGCCACCGGCGGGGACTGGGGCGTGACCGCCGTGCACCTGCGGCAGGCGGAAGAGTTCCCCGAGCGCTTCCTCGCCACGTTCGGCGTCATGCCCACGTTCGGCGCGGACCGGAACTCGCTCACCTTCCGAACGCGCGACCTGCTCCGTACCGTGCCCAAGGCCGATTCGATGGTCCTCACGCACATGCACGAGGCGATCGAGACCCAGATCCGCAAGCGCCGCGCAGCGGCCGGACGCTCTGCGAACGTCCTGGCCATCAGCGGCTGCGTGGTCGACCTGGGCAGCGGAACGGTGCACCACCCCGATGGCGAGCGCGAGTCGCTGACGTCCAAGGAGCGTGAGCTCCTCTCGTTCTTTGCGTCCAAGGCCAACCAGATCGTGACCCACGAGTCGATCGAGCGAGACCTGTGGGGCATCGGCAAGAACGTGCTCTCCTACGCCCCCGCAGTGGCGATCCGGCGCCTCCGAAAGAAGATCGAGGCCGATCCCTCCCACCCGGTGAACCTCGTCACCGTGTTCGGCGAGGGCTGGAAGCTGGTGGTCCCCCCCCAGTAGGGGATCCGCTAAGGCGCTGTCCAAGAGGCGACAGTCGGGTGCAGGCGGTGCTAGATCAGGGCTCCTCCTGGAGGTCCACTTGCGCGCTCTGCTCATTGTCCCGATCCTCGCGCTCATCGCTTGTGACGACACGGGTACGCTCCAAGTCCCCCTCAACGCCGACGATCTGCAGCCCGACGGCGACACCGACCTTGCGGCGTCCGACACCGACGGCGGCGGCGGCCAGGGTGGCGGCGGACACGGCGGCGGCGGCGGCGGTTCGACCGACACCGACGTGCCGGTCAGCGCGAACGACTGCGGTCCGTACAACACCCCTCCGGCCGACCTGCTCGGGACGCCGTCGCTGACGTTCAGCGGGAAGGCGTCGGCCAGCCAGTCTTTCGGCGGCTGGAGTTGGAAGGGCTGCGAAGTCGAGCGCCACTTTGACGCCGACGGCAACTTCGAGTGCGAGATCTGGCGGGCGGTGAAGGGCGACGGGAACTCCAACCCCTTCGGCAGCCCTGGCTTTGTCTACGATCTCACCTTCAAGGTGGACCCAGCCCGCACGACCTGCGCCACTGGCATTGATCTTGCCTTCCGGTACGGCGTAGACACCAGCGTGTTCTCCAACCAGCTTGACCTGTTCCGAGCGCCGGCCTCCGGCGGCAACTTCACCAAGATCGCGTCGGCCGGGTACACCGGAAACTTTACCGGTGTCGGGGGATTCACGTTCCGCTACGCCACCGCCTTCCAACCCCAGTAGTCTGCTCCGGGAGCCCCGAATGCGCCCTGTCCTCCTTGTCGCCCTGACCCTGCTCGCCGGCTGCGACGACTACGTGCTCGACACCACCGGCGGCGGCGGCTCGGGCTCCCGCTCGGACGCCGTCCTGGCCCTCACCGGTGACGCCGCGACCGGCGAGGTCGTGTTCGACACGCACTGCGCCGCCTGCCACGACAAGGCTGGTGTGACCGGCAAGGTTGGCCCCGCGCTCGGCGGCGTGGTCCCGGGCGCAGAAGACGCCGCCCTGGTGTCCACCGTCCTCGACGGCAAGGACTCGATGCCCGCGCAGAACATCCCGGACGACCAGGACGTGGCCGACCTGCTGGCTTGGATGCGCGCCACCTGGCGCTAGGTCGCGGTCCACCCCAAGATCGGCGCGCCGACCGCTAGGCGGATCCGCTTGCTGGGCAGGCCAAAGCGCAGGTACTCCACAAGAACAAGGTGGTGGTGCTCGCGTGCGCCCTCCTCCACGATCAGGTCGGCGACCGAACGCACGAGCGTCAGGTTGCCCACGACCGTGGTGACGTAGCCGAGCGTCGCCCAGCCGAGGGCGATGCCGTCCAGCGCGTTCCGCACTTCGGGGCGCAAGAAAATCGCGCGCGGGACGAACACAGTGTTCCTCCGGGGTGGCGCCCAACGCGCGTCAACCGGATGTCTGGTCCCCTTGACCCCCAGGTCTGCGTGCGCATCACAGCCCCGCCACGACTCGCAAGCGAGGCGCCACGACGGCGCCTGGTGCAGGAATTGGCCTTGTTCCACGGAGAAAGCATGATCTCGATCCAGAACCTCACCCGCAAGTACGGGAACGTGGTGGCGGTCGACCGCGTCAGCACTGAGATCCAGCGCGGCCAGATCGTCGGCTTGCTCGGCCACAATGGCGCAGGGAAGACCACCGTGATGAAGATCCTCACCGGCTACCTCGACGCGACCGAAGGCACGGTCAAGGTGGGCGGGTTCGACGTCGACACGGATCGCATCGAGGCGCAGAAGCGCATCGGCTACCTGCCAGAGAACGCGCCGCTGTACGAAGAGATGCTGGTCCAGGAGTACCTGGTCATGCTGGCGGAGCTGCGCGGCGTGCCCGTGGCGGAGATCCCGGCGCGCGTCGGCGAGGCGATCGTCGCCACCGGCCTGAACGAGCGCCTGCTCTCGCCGATCCACACGCTGTCCAAGGGACTGCGGCAGCGCGTCGGCATCGCCCAGGCCATCCTGCACCGCCCCGACGTGCTGGTGCTCGACGAGCCAACCAACGGCCTGGACCCCATGCAGATCCGCGCGATCCGCACGCTGATCCAACGGCTGGGCGAGCGCACCACCATCATCCTCTCCACGCACATCCTCCAGGAGATCGAGGCCGTGTGTGACCGGGTGCTGATCATGATCCAGGGCGCGCTCGTCGCGGATGCGCCGATGGGTGAGCTGTTGGTCACGCGCCGCGTGCGGCTGGAGCTCGCCCCAGGCACGGGCGACGTGGCCCATATCTTGGGCGGGATCGACGGCGTCACCGAGGTCACGAACCTCGGCGGTGACGCCTGGGGCCTGGGCTTTCAGGGTGAGGCGCCGCCCGTGCCGGCCATCGTGGCGGCCTGCGCCAAGGCTGGCTGGACGATCGCCGCGGTCGGACCTGAGCACCGCACCCTGGAGTCGGTCTACAAGGAGCTCCAGGACGAGCACGCGCGTCGCGTGGGGGGTGCCGCATGAGCGCCGCCTTCACCGTCGCCCGCAAAGAATTTCGGGCGCTCTTCCAGTCCCCCGTCGCGGTGATCTTCCTGGGCGTCTTCCAGATGTTCACGCTGTTCACCTTCTTTGAGGCCAGCCGCTTCTTCGCGCGCAACATCGCCGACGTGCGGCCGCTGTTCGAGTGGCTCCCGCTGCTGCTCGTCTTCCTCACGGCCGCCATCACCATGCGCGCCTGGGCCGAGGAGCGAAAGCTCGGCACGCTCGAAGTGCTGATGACGCTGCCCGTGCGCACCGTGGATCTGGTGGTGGGCAAGTTCCTCGCCGCCGTCGGTCTGGTGGCCGTCGCGCTGGCCCTCACCTTCCCGCTGCCCGCGCTGGTCGGGTACCTGGGCCCGCTGGATCTGGGACCGGTGGTCGGCGGCTACGTCGGCGCGCTGCTCCTCGGCGCGCTCTACGTGGCGATCGGCCTGTTCATCAGCGCCCGGACCGACAACCAGGTCGTGTCGCTCATGCTCACGCTGGTCGTGGGCGGCGCGCTCTACCTGGTCGGATCCGACACGGTGACGGGCCTGGCCACCAACCAGCAGGCGGAGCTCCTGCGCGCGATTGGCACCGGCAGCCGCTTCGCTAGCATCGAGCGCGGCGTGATCGACCTGCGCGATCTGGTCTACTACGGCTCGCTGACCGCGTTTTTCCTGACGCTGAACTGGTCCGCGCTCGAGTCCGATCGGATCGACACGGCCGGCGCGCGCGGCAAGTCGCGCGTCACCCACCTGTGGCTCGTGGGCGGGCTGGTGCTCGCCAACGCGGTCGCGGCCATCCTGTGGCTCTCGCCGGTGACGGCGGTGCGCGCCGACCTCACGGAGGGCGGCGACTACAGCATCAGCAGCACCACCTCCAGCCTGCTCAACCAGCTCGACGAGCCGCTCTACATCAACGGTTACTTCAGCGAGCGCACGCACCCGAAGCTGGCGCCGCTGGTCCCGCAGATCCGCGACATGCTCGAGGAGTATCGGATCGCCGGCCGCGGGCACGTGGTCGTGAACTTCGCGGACCCCAACGAGAACCAGGACCTGGAGACGGAGCTGGCCGAGCAGTACAGCATCCGCTCGGTCCCGTTCCAGGTGCACGACGCCAACCAGGACGCGGTGGTCAACAGCTTCTTCCACATCCTGATCCAGTACGGCGACAAGTACGAGGTGCTGTCGTTTGATGATCTGGTGGAGGTCGACGCGAACGACTCCGGCATCGACGTGCGGCTGAAGAACCTGGAGTACGACCTGACGCGCACCATCAAGAAGGTGACGCAGGACTTCTCGTCGATCGGCAGCGTGCTCGCCGACATGCCCGCGGCCGCCACGCTCACCGCGTACATCACGCCGTCCACGCTGCCCGACGCGTTCAAGAAGACGCTGCCGGTGGTGGAGAGCGTGTCGAAGAAGCTGGCCGCCCAAAGCGCCGGCAAACTCACCTACGTGAACGTGGATCCGTCGACCGACCCGTCCAAGCAGGATGAGATGTTCAAGAAGTACGGCCTGCGTCCGCTGGCTGTGGACGTGTTCGCTCAGCAGACCTTCTACTTCGACCTCGTGCTCACCATGGGCGACCAGGTCGAGCGCATCTCGCCGCGCGGCGACACCACCGAGGCCGATCTGCAGAAGGCGATCGAGTCCGCGGTCAAGCGTATGGTGCCCGGCCAGCTGACGACGATCGGCTTCTACACCGAGCAGCCTGAGGCGCCGCCGCCCAACCCCAACATCCCCCCGCAGTACCAGCCGCCGCCCCCGCGCGCCGACTACCAGGGCATCGAGCAGCTGCTGAGCCAGACCTACCAGGTGCAGCCCATCCAGCTCGACGGCGAGAACGGCAGCATCCCTGACACGATCGACGTGCTGATCCTGGGCAAGGTGGGCACGCTGTCGGACGCGCAGCGCTTCGCGATCGACCAGTTCCTGATGCGTGGCGGCCGCGTGATCGCGCTGGCCAGCTCGCACAAGATCGACGTCGACCGCAGCGGGCTCAAGACCAGCGCCATGCCGTCGGATCTCGACGACCTGCTCGCGTCCTACGGCGTGACGGTGGGCCCGGAGTTCGTGCTCGACACGCAGAACGCCAAGTTCCCTCGGCCCGTCGCCGAGCAGCGCGGCGGCATGACCTTCCAGCGCATCGACTTCGCGGACTACCCGTTCTTCGTCGACGTCCGCTCCAGCGGCTTCGAGCGCGGTCACGCCGCCCTGTCCGGCCTGTCGAACGTCACGATGCCGTGGGCCTCGCCGCTCACCATCCAGGCGCCGGACGGCGTGAAGTCCACGGTGCTGGTGCACAGCACGCCGAACGCGTGGCTGTACTCGGGCGATCAGCTCGACGCGCCCTCGCCCACCGACACCCGCAAGTCCGAGGCGCTCGCCGTCGTCCTCGAGGGCACGTTCCCGAGCGCGTTCAAGGACAAGAAGAACCCGCTCGATCCCACGGGCCGCGTGGTCCAGACGTCTCTGCCGGACGCGCGCCTCGCCGTGCTCGGATCGTCGGAGATGGTTTCGGACATCCTGCTTCAGCTGAGCCAGAGCCCGGGCGGTGAGGTCCACCGCGGCAACGTGCAGTTCCTCCAGAACCTCGTGGACTGGTCGACCGAGGACACGGACCTCCTGGCCATCCGCACCAGCGGCGCGTTCGCGCGCACCCTGGATCCGACCGACGAGGACACCCGCTCCAAGCTCAAGCTCGCCATGTACGCGCTCGGCATCAGCCTGCTCGTCGCCATCGCCGGCGCCGTGCAGGCCCGCCGCGGCGCCGTGAAGCCCTTCGCCCTCCCCGCCGCGGAGAAGAACGCATGAACACGGTCCAGAAGTTGGGCGGTCTCCTGGCCGTCCAGGTCGCGCTCGGCGCGTTCACCTGGTGGCCTCGTGACGCCGCGGCCACCGCGCCCAAGCTGCTCGTCGAGGGCGGTGGCAACGCCATCACCAAGGTGTCGATCGTCGGCAACACCAAGGACGCCAAGCCGGTGGAGTTGGAGTCCAAGGACGGCAAGTGGACGCTCGTGAGCGCGAGCGGCTTCCCCGCCGACGCCGACAAAATGGGCGAGGTGCTCGACGCGCTCACCGCGATCAAGCTGTCCGATCCGGTCGCGAACCAGGCGGCGTCGTTCGAGCAGCTCAAGGTGTCCGACACCACCTACGACAAGAAGGTCGTGTTCACCGCCAACGGCGCCGAGCACACGCTCCTCGTCGGCGCGGCGGCGTCCAAGTCGATCTACCTGCGCGTGGACGGCGGCACCGAGGTGTACCAGGCGAAGGGCCTGTCGGCGTGGACCTTCAAGGACTCCACGCGCGGCTTCCTGCCCGCCAACGCGATCGACATCGACAAGGAGAAGCTGACCTCGCTCACGCTCACCAACGCGCAGGGCACCCTCGCCCTGGTCAAGCAGGGCGAGAGCTGGGCGCTGGGTGGCGGCACGCCGGGGCCCGTGAAGGCCGACAAGGTCTCCGACCTGCTCGACAAGGCGACCAAGGTGCGCCTGGCGGACGTGTCGGGCGCCGACGTGAAGCCTGAGTACGGCCTGTCGACCCCCGCGGCGACCGTGTCCTGGACGCTGACCGACGGCGGCAACACCTCGCAGGGCTCGTACACGGTCGGCGCGTCGGTCGATGGCAAGTACTACGTGCAGCAGGCCGGCAACGCGTTCGTGTTCGAGTCGCCGAACTACCGCATCGACGATCTGGTGAAGTACGCAGCGACCGAGCTCGCGGGCGACATCACGGCCGTGCCCACCCCCGCCCCTGCCGCCGACATGCAGCCTGGCTTCGACCCCTCGCAGGCCATGCAGCCGCACTAGCGGTTCCCGAAGAGACCTGGGTGGCACGGCGCCCGCGGGGCCGTGCTATCTTGGGAACATGGACGCCCCCCACCCAGCGCATCGCACCCGCGCCACACCCGCCGCCGTCGGCACGGAGCCCGGATGTTCGCAGAGCGCCTGACGCTCACGTCGCTGCTGCTCACCACGGCGGCGCGTGGCGTGCCGTTCTTTCGCCTGGAGCAGCACCGCCGCGAGCGCATGTTCCAGCGCGCGGGCATCCACGCGTTCCACGCTGAGCTGCCCAACGGCCGGGTCCGCTACTGGGCAGGCGGCCCGACGGACGCGCGCCCGCTGCTGATGGTGCACGGCTTTGGCGGCGACGCGCTGTTCGGCTGGTACACGCAGGGCGAATTCTCGAAGGACCGCTTCATCCTGGTGCCCGACCTGCTGTGGTTCGGCGACAGCGTCGGCGCCGTCCCCGACTACTCGCCCGAGTACCAGGCCGAGACCTTGATGCAGCTCATGGACCACCTGGGTGTCCGCGAGTTCGACGTCGCGGGGATCTCCTACGGTGGGTTCGTCGCGCTGGGCATCGCCGACCGGTTCCCCGACCGCGTCGGTAAGCTCGTCATCGTCGACAGCCCAGGCCACGTCTACACCCTAGACGACTACCACGCGATGCTCGACCGGATTGGCCTCGACAGCATCACGGAGATGGTCGTCCCCGACGACATGCGCGGCGTGAAGCGGCTGATGAAGCTCGCCTACCACCGCCCCCCGCCGGTGCCCTCGTTCGTCGCGCGCGACGTCTACGCGAACCTGTTCGTGCAGCACAAGGCGGAGAAGGTCCGCCTGCTCGACAACCTGATCGCGCGCGCGGACCCGGCGCGCAGGCCCGACTACAACCCGACGCAGCCCACGCTCATCGTGTGGGGCGAGCACGACATCCTGTTCCCCCTGGCCTTGGCCCACCGACTGGCGGACGCGATCGGCCCGCTGGCCCAAGTGCACGTGGTGCCGTCCGCGAACCACGCGCCCAACATGGAGCGGCCTGAGAATTTCAATCGCGCGGTGCGGGCGTTCCTCGCCCAACCTGGGCGAACGGCGCGCCTGGCATCGGTCGCCAAGTGAGCCGAACGTGCGGTCCCGGGCTTGCACGCGCCGCCAAAACGTGATTAGTGGCGGGGGCCGCGCGGGTGGCGGAATTGGTAGACGCACTAGCTTGAGGTGCTAGCGCCGTAAGGTGTGGGGGTTCGAGTCCCCCCTCGCGCATACAAGAGGCAGGTCGAAAGACCTGCCTCTTTTGCTTTCTCCGGCCCCTGCCGCGCGCCTGACGTCCGCGCGCCGACGGCCGTCTCAGAACTGGTAGGCGATCGACCCGCGGATCTGAGGCCCGACCGGCGCCGACGAGATCACCGCGCCGCCGGACAGGTTGATCCGAACATGGTGCTTGGCGAGCGAGAACGCGACCGTCGGTCCGATCAGGTGCCGACCGCCGCCGTCGACGTTCGCGGACGCGACGGAGGCGTCCTCGTCACCGTCACCGGCCTCCTCCAGCTCCTCCCCCACGTACTCAGCGCCCAGGCCGAGCCAGTCGGTCGGACGCGCCAGGGCCCCCGCCACGAGCATGATGTCCACCGGGTCGCGCCCCTCGTGGAAGTAGTGCGCGAGGCGCAGGTTGGCGGTCAGGTCGACGGGACCCGTCTGCCCGCTCATCGCCACCAGCCCGGTGAGCGCGGAGTCGAAGCGCGCGTCGGACTGGTAGCCGGCGCCCAACGCGAGCTGGAACGGCAGCGAAGGACGCAGCCCGACCACCTGCACGCGCGCTTCGACGCGCGACTGCGCCAACCCAAACGCCTCGGTCTGCAGGTCGCCAAACTGGAGCGACGCGTCCACCTGGAGGCCGCCGACCACGCCCACCGACGCGCCGAACGAGAGCAGGCCCGCGC
This sequence comes from uncultured Pseudomonadota bacterium, assembly GCA_903861005.1. Taxonomy (GTDB): domain Bacteria; phylum Myxococcota_A; class UBA796; order UBA796; genus CAIOSP01. The sequence continues at coordinate 95,284 of CAIOSP010000017.1, read as the reverse complement.
GGCCGTCCTCAGGCGCGAGCCCGCCGCCGGTCGCCTGCACGCCGTTGTAGCCGCCACCCAGCTGCAGCGCGACGTGGCCATGGCCCAGGCTCGCCGCGTTCTGGGCGTACGCGTAAGGTTGGAACGGCGCCATGGGGGGCTCCCCTGCCCATGAGAGACGAGGAACCAGCACGAGCACACCGACGATCGGACGCATCGAGACCCTCTCGGAGGGCCGATTGTACGGGAGTCCGCGCCGCCGGACCAGTAATTTGGCCGCGTGTCACCGGATCGGCGCACGCTCGACGAGCATCGTCCACACGCCAGACAACGGGGTAGAGGGCACCACGCCGGAGACTCCATGCGCCCCCTGCTCGTCGCCCTCGCGCTCACCGCCTGCCACCCCGCCGACAACGGCGGCGACACCGACGCCACCGGGCTGTGGGACGGCCCGCTCGCCACCGACCTGCCCAACCCGATCGCGCCCGAGGTGCTGCTCTTCCCGTGGCCGTCGGACCAGTACTTGGCGCCGTCCGACACCACGGCGACCGGACTGCACATCGAGGTGGCGCCGGAGCTGATGCCGTCCTCGATCGCGGGCGAGTTCATGTCGAACGACGACGGCTTCAGCCGCGTCCCGCCGATCGTCACCTGGATGGAGGGTGGGTTTGACCCGTCCACGCTGCCGCCGCGCAGCGACTGGGCCGCCACCACGGTGCCCACAAGCCCCGTGCTGCTGGTCCGCCAGGACACGTTCGAGCTGGTGCCCGCGATGGTCGAGTTGGACGCGATGTCAGACGTGGCGGAGGTCTCGCGCGACCCGGTCAGCGCCACGCTCATCATCCGCCCGCACCGCACGCTCGACCCGGGCGCCACCTACGCCGTCATCCTCACCGACGCGCTCAAGGCCGCCGACGGCAGCACGCACACGCCGTCCGCCGCCACCGCCACGCTGCTGAGCGGCGCCGACAGCGACGACCGCGCGATCCAGGCGTGGCGTCCGCACTACAAGCTGGTGCTCGACGCGCTCGATGCCCTGGCGGTGGACAAGAGCCACGTGATCCAGGCGTGGACGTTCACCGTACGCTCGGAGAGCCAGGTGATCGATCCCGAGATCGCCATGCAGGACGCCGCGATGCTCGCGGACGTGTCGAACTACACGCTGCGTGCGCCACAGATCGCCGACACCGGCCAGATGCTGATCTACGGCACGCTCAACGTCCCGTGGTTCCTGGACGGCGACAACCACATGGTGATGGACGGCGCCGGAAAGCCGGTGGCGCAGGAGCAGCGCGACGTGCCGTTCCTCATCGCCATCTCGCCCACGGTCACGTCCACGCGCCCGGTCGTGATGCTCGGTCACGGCTTCTTCAGCGCGATCGAAGAGTCCACCTACGGCACCATGCACCAGGGCCTGGAGCAGTGGGGCGTGAGCGCCGTCAGCACCGAGTTCTTCGGCTTCTCCGAGGGCTCCGCGCTTGAGACCTTCGCGCTGCTGGGCAGCAACCTCACCAACATGAAGTCCGTCGTGGATCAGCAGATCCAGTCGCACGCCGACTTCACGATGATCCAGCGCATGATCCAGGAGCACGTCGCCGACGAGCTGACCATCTCCTGGGGTGACGAGGTGCCGTTCAAGCCGCTCTCCAAGGAGGGCATCGGCTACATCGGCGCGTCCAACGGCGGCACGCAGGGCTTGGTGATGATGACCACGTCGCCGGTGTTCACCCGCGGCGCGCTCGTGGTGCCGGGCGGCGGCTGGTCGCACATGCTGCAGCGCGCGGTCGAGTGGACCACGATGGGCCCCATCGTGTCCGGCAATTTCTCGAACCCGGCAGAGCTGCAGCTCGGCATGTCCATGTTCCAGCAGGTGCTCGACCCGGCCGACTCGCTCAACTTCGTCGACCACCTGGCGCACGATCGCCTGCCCGGCCGCGCGACGGACGCGACGTCGCTGCTGATCGAGGGCATCAACGACAGCCAGGTGTCGAACCTGGTGACCGACTGGGTGGCGGGCAACGGCGACGTGCCGCTGCTCTGGCCCGCCGCGCGCGAGGTGTGGGGCCTGGAGCACCTGGAGGTCCCCGAGGCGGGCCAGGCCGTGGCGGCCGCCCTGTGCAACTACGACCTGAACGTGCCGGACCTGGAGCCGGGCAACATCCCGCCCGAGGAGAACGGCGTGCACGGCGGCGTGCTCGACCAGGACAGCTACAAGATGCAGGTGGGCATATTCCTGCTGGACGGCGTGGTGGTCAACCCCTGCGGCGCCGACGGCTGCAACCCGAACTAGGACCTAATCCAGGTCCGGGTACAGCCGCGTGAGGCACCCGGGGCAGATGCCGTGGGAGAACTGGGCGTCCGTGTGCTTGAGCACGTAGGTGTCCACCGCCTCCCAGTCGCCGTCGTCATCGCGGATCATCTTGCAAGACGAGCAGATCGGCAGGATGCCACTCAAGGTCTTCACCTGATCCAGCGCACCCTGGAGCTCGACGATCAGCGCTTCGCGCTCCTCCTCCACGCGCTTGCGATCGGAGATGTCGTGGACCACGCCGAACACACGCCGCGTGGCCGGGTCGTACTCGGCGCGGGAGTGTACCCACACAATCTCGCCGTCGTTGACGCGACGGAGGCGGAACTCCTGGTCGTAGGGGACCCCGTTCGAGATCAAGTGGACAAGCCCGTCGTCCAGCGTCGTTCGGTGCTCGGCGAGCACGCAGGCTTGCGCCGCCGCCAAGGGGACGGGCGAACCGTCCATTCCATAGATTCGAACCGCACCATCGGACGCATGCATGACGCGCTCGTCGAGCGAGAACTCCCAATGACCGAAGCGCGCGACCTCCTCAGCGTGCCGGAGGCGGCCGTGCGTGACCCGCAGCGTGTGTTCGGTCCGCAACCGCTCGGTGATGTCGGAGAACACACCGACGACCGTGAGCGGCGCGCCCTCTTCGTCGCGTTCGCGCACGCGCCCCACCGACTCGAACCAACGGAACTCGCCGGCGTGCGTCCGGATCCGGTAGTCGACGCGGTACTCCGGCGTCTCGCCCATCAGGTGCTCGCGCATCGCGTCCGCGGCGACGCCGACATCGTCAGGGTGGACGCGCTCCGCAAAGTCGACGTCCTGCGCGACGTCGTCGGTCGGGCACCCGAGCAGCGCCGTCATGCCGGGGTCAAACCGAAGCGCACCGGTCTCGCAGTCGAACTCCCAACACGCGATGCCCGCGACGACCATCGCGAACTCCGCACGCTGCGCCACGGAGTCTGAGAGTGGTCGTGGGGTAGGGTTAGGGGTCACGTTGGCTCCGCCGCGCGGCTATTGTTCCAAGGGCCGACGACTGACAGTTCAGAGTCGTGGTCGCACCTCCCTTTTGCACCCGAATCCGTCGACGATCCATTAGAACGGAGTCAGAAGCCCGTCAGCACAACCCCGTGGGGGGCGTCGTCCGCCGACATCACAAGCGAGGCGCCCGTGGACGTCAGCCCTCCGTCCGCGGCCACCCCGAACACCTCCAACGCGTGCCTGGCCTGCCTCAGCACGAATAGCCACGCGCCGTCCGCCGAGGCGGCGATCGGGCCCTCCTCCGCCACGGTGGGCACCTCGCCGGTCCAGGTCAGGGCGCCGCTGGGGTCCGCGTCGAAGGTGTCCACGTCGGCGCCGGCCCAGAGCGTAAGGAAGGCGCGCGACCCGTCCGATGTGAACGCCATGCCCATCGCCTGATCCCCGGCGTTGTGGTCCAACTCGAATGGAGCGCCGGCGATCTCGGTCAGCGCATCGGTGGCGGACACGTCGAACACCGCGACGCGGTTGTGGGTGTCGGCCGTGGTCACGCCCTCGGCCACGTACGCGCGGCGCGGCATGACCAGCTGGAACGACACGCCCGACGCGTCTAGGCCAGCGGCGGTGGTGAGCGAGACTGTGCGCGTGCCTGGCAGCGAGTACGGCACCTCGACGGTGATCTCGTCGTCCGCCCATCCAAGCACGGTCGCGTCGGCGCCATCCACGAACACTGGGCCTGCCGCGTCGCCGAAGTGCGCGCCGATGAGCGTCAGGGTGTCGCCCGCGATCGCGCGCGCCGGGGGGATGCCGTCCAGCACATCGAGATCGCCACCGGCCACGCTCACGGCGCGACCGAAGCCGCGCGCACCTACCGGGGCTGCACCGCCCACGTCGCCCCGGTCCCGTTGAGCGGCACCACCGACAGCGACATCTTGCCCGACCCCTTCTGCACCTGCCGCGAGTGGGCCAGGTAGATCAGCGAGTTGTTGTCGGCGTCGTAGATGCGGGCGACGCGCAGGCTCTTCCAGATGAGCGAGCGCCCCTGGCGGAAGATCTCCTCGCCGCCCTTCCCGCGCGCGATGTCGCCGATCACGACAGGTCCCGTCGCGCTACAGTCGATCGCCGAGAACGACGGGTCCTCGAAGAAGTTTCCCTGCTGCACGCGGTCGATGAAGCCGCGGTTGAAATAGGCGACGTGGCAGACCACGCCCCGCACGCCGGGGTCCTCGACCGACTCGATCGTGATGTCGTTGCCGGTCCAGTCCACGCCGACGCTGCCGACCTCAGTGCCGCGCGTGCCACAGGCGGTGAGCACGATCAGCGCGCCGAGGATCGGGAGGAGCTTGGTCATGGGGACTCCAGGTGGGACGAGGCGGCGTGAGGTTCCATCCATGGACCCAACCTAATTCGCCGCCCCGCCACCGGATCGAACGCGCGCCGAACGCCACGCCGCTCACGGCGCGGGCGGGTTCTCAGGGTCCACCGGGTGGTCCAGGTCCGCCCCGCCGATCGCCGGGTCGTAGGCCGGGTCGCGCGTCATGTCGATCACCGGATCGCCGTGCTCATTCCAGGTCTCGTCGTAGGCCCAGGTGGTGGCCCACGCGGCCTTGGGCTTGTCGATCACGTCGGCCTGCAGGCCGTCCTCGTCGAGCTCCATCACCAGGAAGTTGCCCGAGTCGTAGCGCATGCCGCCCAGGATGGTGAACGGCACGTCGGCCACGTCGAGGCCGGCGATGCCCTGCACCTCGGGCGAGTCCACCCAGCGATGCAAGTGACCCATGTACACCCCGCGCACGGCGTCGGCGTAGGTGCGGACCAGGTCGAAGACGTCGCCGACCTCGCCGTCGCGCTCGTCGTGCGCGAGCGTGCCGGACAGCGGGTGGTGGTGGAACATCAGGAAGGTCGGCTTACCGTCCGCGAGCTGGTCGGCGGCCCAGTCCAGCTGCTCGGCGCCAAAGCTGCCCGTGCCGGTGTTGAACGCGCCGGGGTTGTCCGGGTTCCATGTCTCGCCCAGGTTGCTGTTCATGAGCAGGAAGCGAAACCCGGCGAAGTCGACCGCATGGTACGGCTCGGTCTGGAAGAGCGTGCGGAACAGCTCGTGCGTGAACGCCGCGGGGATCTCTGGCACCTCGTAGTCGTGGTTGCCCCACGCCAGCTCGACGTCCGGGTTGAAGCCCGCGAGCAGGTCGCGCGCCTGCTGCGCTGCGGAGTCGTTGTTCAGGTAGTCGCTCACGTCCTTGGCGCCGTAGGCGTAGTTCTGGTGGAAGATGTCGCCCAGGATGAACACCTTCTCGATCGGCGGCTCGATCGCGTTGATCTCGTCGATCGCGTGCTGCAGGCGCGCGCGCGACGCGTAGATGCTCGTCGTGTCGAGCGAGCCGTTCTCGCAGCAGGTGTACGTGCTGGCGATGACATGTGTGTCCGAGAGGATGGCGACCCGTTTCACGGTCGACGCGTCAGGCTCGGTCGCATCGGGCGACGCACAGGCGACGGACAGGGTCAGCAGAGCCAAGCAGGCAGCGCGCACGGGCACCTCGTCGAGGGGGCCGACCTTAGCGTGGCGACGCCCGCTCGATCGTGCCGGTTGCGTGACGCGTGCCCCGGTCGCGGTTCGCGTGATGAACGCGTCGCTCGCCCGATCGTCGTGCCGAGATCAGACCCGCCAGCCCACCCAGCGCGCGGCCGCCTCCCACCGCCGCCCGAGGCCGCGCACCTCATCCGCGGAGATCGCGCGCCGCATGACCGTGTCGAGCGCGGTCGGCCGCCGCCCGCCCATGCGTGCCCAGTAGCCCAAGCCCTCCGTCACCAGGTCGGACTGCAGCCCGTCGACCAGCTGCCGCGCCACGCCGTAGTCGGCGCGCGTCACCAGGCGAAGCCAGTGCGCCGACAGGCTGGGCGTGAGCACGGGCAGAGGGAACATGATCGGCCTAAACCCCGCGGTCGCCGCCGCGCGGGTGAGGATGTCCTTCGCCGACAGCGCCTCGGGCCCGGGCAGGTCAAACGCCGCGCTGCCCTCGAGCGGATCGACGACCGCCGCCTCGAGCGCGTCCACCACGTCGTCCACGCCGATCGGCGAGCTGCGCGTCGACAGCCACGCGGGCAGCACCATCACCGGCAGGCGCAGGGCCAGGTCGCGCACCATCGTCCACGACTCACTCCCCGCCCCGATGATCATCGCCGCGCGCAGCTCGATGCACGACACGCTGGACGCGCGCAGCCGCTCGCCGGTGACCAGGCGCGCCGCGAGGTGCTCGGACGGCGCGCCCGCGGGCTGTGGGCCGCCCAGGTACACGATCCGCTTCAGGCCGTGGCGCTGCGCGGCCTCGGCGATGGCGCTCGCCGACGCGCCCTCCCGCGCGAGCAGGTCCGCGCCGTGCGCGCCGCCCATCTGGTGCACCAGGTAGACGAGCGCGTCCGCGCCCTGAAACGCCGCGTCCAGGGTCTCGGGCTTGTCGACGTCCAGGCGCACCCAGTCTCGACCGACCGGTCGCGCGGTGGTCGGGCTGCGCGTGCCGCAGCGCACGGTGTGGCCCTCGGCCAGCAGCCGCGCGACCAGGTGCCGCCCCACGAAGCCGGACGCGCCCGCGACGACGACGATCATGGAGCCTCCACCACACGCTGCAGGTTGGCGAGCGCGTCGCGGCTGAACTTGGACTGGAGGCGCCGCGCGACCGGCGCGAACGTGCGCACCACCCAGTGCTGCAGGCGCGAGAACTTCCGGATCTCGAACGACACCTCGTCGGTGGCGTGGTTCCAGGTCAGCTCGAAGCGCTCCTCGCCCGACACCACGTGGCCCGCGAGCGTCCCGTACGCGAACGCGAAGCGCGTCACGGCGCCGTCGGACTGCTCACCCACGTCCACGATGCGGCACAGGTTGAGCGCCCACAGGCCGCCCTGCCGCGACGAGAACGCCACCACCTCGCCCGGGCGGATGGGCGTGTCGGGGCGGTAGAAGCGCACCCAGGGCAACTCAAACTGCTTCCACCCGCGCAGCGCCGCCAGCGCGCGGTCCCAGGTCTCTGGGCCGTGGCCGAGCACCGTGCGCTGCACGTCGTGGTCGAACCCCTCAGGCAGGTCGCCGCGCGTGCCACCCACCGGCGCGTAGCTGAACGGCGCCTGCTCGGCGGCGCGGATCGCGGCGTCGGCGTCGGGCAGCGCGGGTAGGAAGAGGTGGAAGACAGTCGGGGTCGCCGACATCGGGACTCCATCGCGTGGCGAGCGTAGCGCGGCGCGCGTCGGCGACGGGGGGGATGCACGGCAGGGGGACAAGACGTGGCGAGCGGGGCCAATCGACGACGCCCGCTGACTAGGCAGGGCGCCGACGGCGCGAGCGAGGCTGCGCAGCCCACGGTTCGCGGTAAGCGGCGTTTAATCCACGCGCCCGAACACAAGACGAGCGTCCTCAGGCGCTCCTCAGGGCGCCACCTACTTCGGCGCGACCAGCCAACGCGGCAGCCAGTCCGCCCCCGCCGCCGTCGTGACCCGCTTGCGCGTCTTCCCGTCGCGCGTGGCGATCACCACGTCCGCGCCGTCCTTGCCGTCCACTGACAGCGCCAACCACGCGGAGTCCGCGGACCACGCCGGGTAGCTCACCTTGTCCGGCGCGCCGAAGCTCGCCTCGACGGTGCCGTCCAGGCGCACCACGTCCACGCGCGTCTGCTTGGGGCCCGGCGCCACGGTCACCGCGATCGCGCTGCCGTCGGGCGCCCACGCCAGATCGGTGTGGACCTCCACGCCCGCGGCGACCAGCGGCTTGGGATCGAGGCCATCCGCGCCCACCCGCCAGACGCGCTGCGCGCCGCCGCGCATCGACAGGAACGCGAGCGTGTGGCCGTCGGGCGACCACGCGGGGCGCATGTCGTCCGCCGGATCGTTCGTCACGCGCACCGGCGCGCTGCCGTCCACGCCGGATGTGTAGACCTCGGCGTTGCCGTCGCGGCTGGAGATGAAGGCCAGGCGGCTGCCGGTTGGATCGACCGACGGCTCGAAGTTGCCTGCGGGCTCGTCGGTGAGGCGCTTGAGCTCGCTCCCGTCGCGCGACACCCGGTACAGGTCGCGGAAGCTGGCGACGTCGGACTCGAACACGATCCAGCCGCCGTCGGGCGCCCAGGACGGGTTGCGCACGGTGCGCGCGGGCGGGCCCAGATCGATCGCCGGGCCGCCCGCGAGCGGCACCAAGCGCAGCTGCTCGAGGTGCGCGACCTCGGCCATGCCGGACGCGCACACCACCAGCGCCAGCTCGCCACGCGGGTCGGCCGGACCGGGGAAGCCCGCGGACGTACACACCGTCAGCGCCGCATCCTGTGTGCCGTCGGCGTTCACGCGGTGCACGGTCGGATCGCCGCCCTCGCCGTCGGCCGCGTAGAGCAGCGCGCCGGTGGGCGCAGGCACCACGGGGGGCGCCGAAGCGCAGGAGAGCGCGGCCAGAGAGAGGGTCGCCAACGTCAAACGCATGGTCACTCCGTCGCCGCGGCGGCCTGGACGCCGCCCAACGCGCTGGTCTCCAGCACCACCCCGAACAGCACCTTCAGGCCCTGCACCAGGTTGTCGGTCGAGATGCGCTCGTCGTCGCCGTGGAAGCCCTTGAGCTCGTCCTGGGTGAACACAAACGGCGCGAAGCCGTAGGCGTGTACGCCGAGCGGGCGCAGGATGGTGGAGTCGGTCGACCCCATCATCACGAACGGGCCGACGGCCGCGTCCGGGTAAGCCACCTGCAGGTGGTTGAGCAGCGCGCGGAACAGCGCGTCGTCGGTGGTGGACTCCACCGCGGGGCTGTCGGAGATCACCTCGAACGAGATGCCGTCAATGCCCTCGACCAGCCCGTTCAGCTCCACGAGCATGTCCTTGCTGGTGACGCCGGGCAGCATACGAATGTCGAGCTGCGCCCACACCTTGGACGGCACGACGTTGGGCTTCTCCGCCCCACCAAAGCCCGTGACGTTGATGGTGTTGGTGACGGTGGCCGCCGACAGCGGGTTGGCGAGCAGCTTGGGGCCGGCGAGCTCGCGCGTGGCCCACGGTGACTTGAGCACCGCGCCGGTCACGCCGCCGACCTTGTCGCCGACGGCGCTCAAGAAGCGCTGCAGCTGGGGGTGGATGGTGACCTTGGGATCACGCGCGCGCAGCCGCTCGAGCGCCTGGGTGAGGCGCGCGGGCGCGCTGTCGGGGAGCGGCGTGCTGCCGTGGCCGGGCTCGCCGGTGGCGACCATTCTGGCCCACAGCGCGCCCTTCTCGGTGAACGACACAGCGAAGGTGGTGAGGTCGTCGAACAGCGCGCCCTTCACGCCCAGGCCACCCTCGTTGAGCAGCTGGCTGCAGCCGATCTCTTGCCAGTGGTGGTCGGCCAGGTCCTGCGCGCCCTGGTTGTCGACCTCCTCGTCGCCGACGGCCAGAACGATCACGTCGCGTCGCAGCGGCACGCCGAGGCGCTTGAGCCAGACCAGGGAGAGCGCCTCGATGACGCCGATCCCCTTCATGTCCATGGTGCCGCGGCCCCAGATCATCCCCTGCTCGTCGATCAGCCCGGAGAAGGGCGGGTGCGTCCAACGCTCGGGCTCGGCCGTCACCACGTCGATGTGCGACAGCAGGCAGAGCGGCGCCTCCGACGGCTTGTCGGCGCGCAGGCGGGCCACCAGGTTGGTGCGGCCCGGCGCGAATTCCCACGACGTGGTCTCGATGCCCTCGCGGGTGAACAGGTCGGTCAGGTAGGCGGCGCCCAACACTTCGTTGCCGGGTGGGTTGGCGGTGTTGACCTGCACGTACTCGGACAGCGTGCGGGCGGACTCCGCGCGCGCGGCGGTCCAGTCGACGCGATCGGCCCACGTCTGGCGGTCAGGGTATGGGAAGGCGATCGGGGAGGTGTGGGGCGTGCACGTCGCGCCAAACACGATCACCCCCGCCGCGCCCACGAACCTGGATCCTCGAACCATGACCGACTCCCGCAGCCGTCCAAGCCTCATAACGATCGGCACGTCCGCGATCCGCTTTCGGGCCGCGACCGTCACATTGGCGCTGCTCCTGGGGGGCTGTCGCAAGATCGAGGAGGCGCCCGCGACGCTGTCGGATGTGCTGCTCAGACTGTGGTCGGGCTGGGACGACGCGAGCGCCGAGGACTACGGCCAACTCGCCGCCGACATGGCCGACGTGCTCGACGAGGAGGCGATCGCCGCCCAGTGGCAGAAGGGCAACCAGTCGCGGATGACGCCAGAGGCCCAGGCCACAGCCGACCTTCACGCGCCGCCCGACGACGACGGAACGTGGAAGCTCCCGGACCCCGCAAACGCCACGCCCATGTACCTGGCCAAGCGCTTCGTCTGCGCGCCGGACGCGCTGGCCGACATCCTGGTCGCGCTCAATCAGGACGAGCTGTTCCCTGGGAACTACGAGACCTACGATCGAACCTACGTGGACTCGATCGACGACTTCCGGTCGGGGGCGTCCGACCGGGTGACGTGGTCCGTGGACCTCACGAAGGCCGTCATCCCGTACCCCGAGTACTTCGAGACCCTCCAGGGTGGCCTGCGCCGCGTACCCGTGCCGACCGGACTGGAGAGCCCGCCCGCGTGGTCGGGTGAAGACATGCTGGTCGCGCGGACCTACATCCCCTTCCCCGCGCACGTGACGGACCCCGACAAGGCCGACGCCTTCCACTTCGACCAGGACTACCAGATCGAGGCCTACATCCCGTGGGAGAACGGAGAGGTGGTTCATCTGTACGGGCTGTGGCGTGAGCTTGACGGCTCGCTCGGCGATCTGGAGAACAAGGGCATCCAGCAGGTCATGTTCGGCTCACTGGCGTCGTGGGACGACGACACCGCCAAGCTCTGCGCGGACGGCCTCCCGTAGGCCTCAGGGCAGGTCGACGAACGCGACTACCGGCGGGATGGGCGGCGCGCCGTTCGGGCTCTGCTGCCGCAGATCCACCAGCAAGCGCAGCTTGCCGCGGACGGGCACGGTCGCCGTCGCGCTCAGGGGCGTGAGCGCGCCGTCGCCGCCCACCGTGCCCGGCTCGATCACCAGCTCAGCGCGCGCGCCGTCAGCGGCGACGATCTCCAGCCGGGGCAGTACGACCTCCTCGTCGAGGTAGAAGCCTCGGTTCCAGGCGCGTCCACGCAGGCTGTTGGAGGTGAGCGTCGCGGTGAGCTGGTCTCCGCTCCACACCGCGTCGACCATCACCGGCAGACGCACCTCAGGGTCGCGCCCGCCGCTGGCGTCGAGCACCGCCACCCAGCGGGTGTGACCCTCCGGCGCGTTCACGCGGACCGCCTGATGCGACGGGAGGGTGGCGCTCACGTCGCGGATCACCTGCTCGTCGGGCGTCAGCACGTAGCGCTGCGACATGGTGCTCGGGCAGCGCCCGCTCGCGGGGTGGTAGAGCGCCAAGGCCATGCCGGGCATCAGGTCCCAGGCCTTGTCCAGCGTGGGATGATCGACATCGGGCCCAAGCGTGGCGGCGAGGACGCTGTCGTCGAGCCCGGCCGACACGACGAAGGGACGCCGGGAGTTGAACACGACCGCGCAGGGTGGCGGGTGCGATCCCCCAAAGCCCTGCCCCTCGCCCAGGATGGCCTCGACCGGGGTGGCGTCCTCGCGAACCCACGTGTTGCCTTCGCTGCGCGCGACCACCACCCGCCCGGCGAGCTCCGGCCCCGACCAGCCGGTGAGCCGCTGCGTCGCGGCGAGCCAAGTGGGGAGCCGCGGCCAGGACATCGCCCCGTGCTGCCCCTGCTCGGTCCGCAGCGCCATGGCGGTGAGCCGCGCGCCGCTCGACGCCAGCGTCAGCCCCACCACGAGCGAGCTGGCGATCTGGCCCCATGCGCGCGCCGCGTCCACCGCGCCCGCCGACGCCACGCCGACCAGCGCCGCGGCGACGGGGGTGATCGCCGTGAGGTAGCGAGAGGAGTCGGTGTCGAGGAACCCGAAGTGCCGCGCGCGGGCGAACGCCACGCCCTCGATGAGCAGCGCGAGCAGAAGGCCCGCGACCACGCGACGACGCGCGGCCGAGCGCGGCCCCTCTGGCGCCCCGATCTGGTGCAGCACGCCGATCAACAGCAGCGGCGCGAGCGCACCCGCCACGAGGATCCAGCGCGAGCTGGAGTCGGCGAGTTCGCGCAGGCTCGGCTCGCCCGCGAGCGACAGCAGCATCTCCCACAGCGTCTGGGCAGGCCGCGCGTCGGGCGACATCATCCGGGTCACGTCCTCGGTCTGCGTCGGATGGAGGATGGCGAGCGTGTTCGGCCAGCCGGTGCGTGCTTCGCGAACCATGTAGGTCGCGTAGAGGCCGAGGGTGCCCAGCACGCCCCACGCGAACCCACGCCCAAACTTGGGGATGCGCGCGGTCACAAGAGACGGCGTCAGCGCGGGCAACAGCAGCCAGGCCGTGACGTGCATCTGCGCCGCGATCCCCACGCACACCATGAACGCCGTGATGGCGCGCGCCTCCCGCACGACCATCCCGTGCACCCAAGCCGCGATCGCCAGCGCGATGAACAGCGACATCCACGGCGGGTTCCACAGCTTGACCTGGTTGAACGCGTTCGGGTCCGCCGCCAGGAAGCTGGCCGCCGCCACCCCGCCCGCCAGCAAGCCGAAGCGCTTGGAGAGCGCCGCGCCGAGGATGAGCGCCGCGAGCGCGTCGAGCGTCACCTGCACGCGCCACACACCGAGCGGGTCGCTCGTCACGCGCTCGGACAGCCACAAGAGCAGGTTGTAGCCACCCCCCGGGATCCGGGCGCCGATCCCGTAGGAGAGCTCCGGGCCCATGGTGGGCAACGACCCGAACGGCACGCTGCTCCGAGTGAGGCCGCGATCGGCCCACACGGTGTACAGAAAGTTGCCCGAGAGCCAGCGCTGCATCGCGACCGCGCCCGTCGCCACAACCAACACTGCGGCCCCAGCGCGCTCCAACGCGCCCCCCGCGACGTGCTCCATCCTTGCCCCTGTGCGACTCGCGCCCCCAGCTCGCCGCACAGAGACCTTGACACATCCTCGAGAGCGCGCGCGTTCGTAAACTCCCGAACACGGCCATAAACGGGGTTGCAAGAAACGTTTTGGGTGCCAAACAAATTCTAAAATGGCCGCAAGTGTGGCGCATTTGGCACCGCTGCCTGTCGGCGACGCAGAAGCGACGCGGTTTGTCGCGGTGCTCTCCGCATCCCAGAGAGACGGGTTAGCGGCTGCGGACACGAGGCCACCGACATGAACGTGAACACCCAGGTCCTGATCCCCGACGCGAAGGAAGCCCGCGAGGTCGAGATCGACTCGCTGCTCCTGCGCGACCGAATCGTCTTCCTCGGGGAAGCGGTCCGCTCCGAGAGCGCGATCGCCCTCATCAAGCAGCTGCTGTACCTGGAGCGCGTCGACCCGAAGGCGCCCATCACGCTGTACCTCAACAGCCCTGGCGGCAGCGTCGTCGACGGCATGGCGATCTACGACACCATCCGCCGGTTGAGCTGCCCCGTGCACGCCGTCGTCGCCGGCATGGCCGCCAGCATGGGCGCGGTCATCCTGTCGGGCTGCACCAAGGGCGAGCGCGCCATCCTCCGCCATGGCGAGGTCCTCCTGCACCAGCCTCTCGGCGGCCAGGAAGGTCAGGCCACGGACATCGAGATCAGCACGCGCCGCCTGCTCCGCATGAAGCAGATGCTGCTCGGCCTGCTCGCCGAAAACTCCGGCCACCCCTACGCCAAGCTCGCGGAGGACTGCGACCGCGACTACTGGATGAACGCCGAGGAGTCCCTCGCCTACGGCATCGTCGACAAGATCCTCGACTGATCGTGCGGAGCATCCCCATGCGCCTTTCCCTCCTCCAGACCTCGCTCTTCATCGCGCTGGCCGCCTGCAACGGCGGCGGTGGCGGCAAGGACGCCGGCTCCGACACCGACGCCAACGTGGAGGCCGCGGCCGTCGCGGGCCTGTACCGCGTGAACTCGCAGGCCACCGATGACTCGTGCTCGGGCAACTTCACCGAGACGCTGCCCATCCCGTTCTTTGAACTGCGCAGCACGGCGGAGGGCGTGGACTTCTACGTCTGCCGCTCCGAGACCGACTGCGACGAGACGCCCGACAGCTCGCGCTCGCTCAAGCAGAAGAAGAACGGGGACTGGGTGCACACTGAGGTCTGGGCCTCGCTCAACGACGCCGACCCGGCCGCCAAGTACTGCGAGCTCAACCAGCGCGTCGCCACGCTCATCGACAAGGGCGGCGACAAGTTCACGCTGGACTCCAACAAGTTCCAGGAGGGCATCCAGGACGCTGGGATCACCTCCGAGAACGACTGCACGGACATGCTCGCGGACTGGTCGCCCACCGGCAACGCGTCCAAGTCGCAGTGCGAGCGCATCCAGTCCACCAAGGTCAAGTGAGCGCGGCAGCGCGCGGCGTGGCGTCCTAAGCGCCGCGCCCCGCGTCCCCTCCTCGACCGGTGGAAACGACGGGCGATGTCGGCGCGCTAGGAGCGCTCGGACAGCGCCTTGTTGCGCCGGTTCAGCGCGCCCAGCGTGCGCACGGTGGCCATGACGCCGCCCACGCGCTGGCGCTCGATCAGGTTGCGCATGAGGTCCAGCAGCGTGTCGCCGTAGGGGTACCACCACGGCTCGATCGACTTGCTCTTGTCCAGCAAGACGACGCGCGGGCGCGTGAGGTGATCGAGCACCTCGGGCGAGCTGGTGAGGCCGTTGCCGGAGGCGCCGCGGCCCACCCACGGCATGTCCGGGATGGCGCCGGTGAACGCGGTGTTGTTGACCCACACCATGCCCGTACGGAGCCGGCGCGCGACCGACTCGGCGCGCGTCAGATCCTCGCCCCACACCGAGCCACCCAGGCCGTAGACCGTGTCGTTCGCCGCGGCGATCAGCGCCTCGTCGTCGTGCTGAGTCTCGATCACGGCGATCGGTCCGAAGGACTCCTCGGCCCAGGCGCGCGCGCTGCGCGGGATGCCGGTGATCAGCGTCGGCGGGATCGGCGTGGCGTCGTCGGCGGGCACACCACCGCACAACAGCGTGCCGCCCTGCGCGAGCGCGTCCTCGATGTGGGCGATCACGATCTGGCGCTGCGTCGCGGTGACGAGGTGAGGCACCTGGCTCGCGGTCGCGTTGAGCTTCTCGACCAGCAGCGGCACGAAGCGATCCGCGACGCGCGCGTGCACGACGACGCGCTCCACGCTGGCGCAGTCCTGCCCGGCGTTGTGCACGATGCCCCAGGCCACACCGGCCGCCGTGCGGTCGAGCAGCGCGTCGTCGAGCACCACAGCGCAGTCCTTGCCGCCCAGCTCGGACTCCACCGGGATGCCCAGCTCGGCGCCACGCACCGCCACCTTGCGGCCGGTGACCGTGCTGCCGGTGAAGTGGATCAGGTCGGGGCGGGCCTCGATCAGCGCGGCCCCCGCGGCGCCGTCGCCTTCGAGCACGGCGATCACGTCGCCCAGATGCGCGCGCAGCTTGTTCACCAGCCACGCGCCGGAGCGCGGGGTGAACTCGGACGGCTTGAACACCACTGCGTTGCCCGCGAGCAGCGCCGGGACGATCACGCGCATGGGCAGCGCCACTGGGTAGTTCCACGGCGAGATCACCGCGATCACACCGCGCGCCTCGCGCTCGATCCAGCCGGTCTTGCCGGGCATGTCGAGCGCCGGGATGCGGGCCTTGCGGCGCGCCAGGTGCTGGGGACCCTGGCTGCACCAGTAGCCGAACAGGTCCGCCACTCCGAGCACGTCGGAGCTGTAAGCCTCACCCAGCGGCTTGTGGGTCTCGGCCGCCACCAGGTTGGCCAGCTCGTCGGCGCCCGCGAGCAGGTCCTTGCTCGCCACGGTCAGCCGACGCGCGCGCTCGTCCACCGGCAGCGCCGCCCAGGCTGCGCCCGCCGTCCGCGCCGCCGACACCAAGGCCACCGCCCGCTCCGACACCTGATCTGCCGACATGTCCGCTCCTCAAGGTGGCGCGTAAGGATCGTGAGATCGCGCGCACTGCCCCGAGTCGGTTACCCCACCCCCGCGAGGGTGCAAGCGGGAGCGCCCACGAGCCCCAGAACGGCCGAGAGGTGTGCGTGATCGACATCACGGCGCTGCAGCGCGAGGCCCTGGTGGCTCGGCTCGACGAGCTGTACGCACGGGTCTGGGGCAGCCGTGATCCGGAGATCCCAGAGATCGTCGCGTGGGCCGCCGAGACGGCGCTCGACCCGATCTCGCGCAGCGACGCGCTGTACCACGACGTCGAGCACACCGTGCTGGTCACGTTGGTCGGCGCGCAGATGCTGGTGGGTCGGCACACGCTGCAGGGCGGCACCACGCCAGAGGACTGGCTGCATGTCATGCTTGCCCTGCTGTTCCACGACGTCGGCTACGTGCGCGGCGTGGTGCGTGGCGACAAGCGCGACGCGTGGCTCACCGGGATCGGCGATGGCACCGTCTCGCTGCCCCCCGGCGCCACGGACGCCGCGCTCCAACCCTGGCACGTGGACCGCGGCATCAAGCTGATCCAGGACCGGTTCGGCGACCACCCGCGCATCCGGGCGGACGTGCTCACCGCCTACATTGACTACACGCGCATCCCCGTGCCCAAGGACGCCGAGTACGCGGAGACCGGCACCCTGCGCGCGCTCGTCCGCGCGGGGGACCTGATCGGCCAGCTCGCGGACCCGAAGTACCTGCACAAGCTGTCGGGGCTTTACCACGAGTTCCGCGAGATCGGCCTCGACAAGGTGAATGGCTACGCGAACGCCGACGACCTGCGCGCCGACTACCCGCGCTTCTTCGAGACGACCGTGCGGGCGGTGGTCGGCGAGTCGCTCGTGTGGCTGGCCGCCACCGCCGAAGGCCGCAAGACCATCGCGTCGCTGCACGACAACCTGGCGAACGCCCGAGGCTGATCTCCCCGTCATGCAGCCTTTCTACATCCCCGACGGCGACACGCTGGTCGCGACCGAGAGCACCCGCGGGCCGTGGTCGAACGTGCACCAGCACGCAGGTCCCCCCAGCGCGCTGCTCGTCCGCGCGGCTGAGGCAGCGGCGCCCGGCATGGCGATCGCGCGCATCACCGTGGAGATGCAGCGGCCGGTGCCGATCAGCGTGATGACCGTTCGCGTGGACGTGGAGAAGCCCGGCCGCAAGGCGCTGGTGCTGCGCGCGGTGCTGGAGGCGGACGGCGTGCCCTGCCTGCTGGCGCGCGCGGTGATGATGCGCGTGGCGGACGTGGGGGTGGCCCCGGTGACGCACGGCCAGCCGCCGCCGCCGGTCGACGCGTCGCCCCCGTTCGAGTTCGACTTCTTCCAGTACCCGGTCGGCTACCACACGGCGATGGAGGCGCGGCTGGCGCGCGGAACCTGGGGCCACGGCGACATGGCGCTGTGGATGCGGCAGCGCGTGGTGCTCGTCGCGGGCGAGCTGCCGTCTCCGGCCCAGCGCGTGCTGGTGATCGCCGACGCCGGGAGCGGCGTGTCG
The DNA here is from genome assembly GCA_903861005.1 of uncultured Pseudomonadota bacterium. Classification (GTDB taxonomy): domain Bacteria; phylum Myxococcota_A; class UBA796; order UBA796; genus CAIOSP01. Next base: position 77,597 of record CAIOSP010000017.1, on the reverse strand, counting down.
GCCGCGCTGGATCCGCGCCGGTTCGGGTTCCTCAACGCCGACCTGACCGTGCACCTGGTCCGTCCGCCCGCCGGCGAGTGGGTGCTGATGGACTCGCAGACCTTCGTCGGCCCAGACGGCCGCGCGCTGGCCGACACCGCCCTGTTCGACAGCGACGGGCGGATCGGGCGGAGCGCCCAGTCGCTGGTGGTCGACCCCATGCCGCCCGCCGCCCGGTAGGCCCGCGCGCCACCGCCCGGTTCCGACCCATGCGTCAGAATGTCGCGAATCAGCCTCTTTGGTGCATTTTCGCATAATCGGCGTTGAACCGATCCGATGGATCCGTCGTCCCCCCAAAGACGGGCTCTCACCGCGCCCTTGTCAGGGAAAGTCCGATCCTCATGTGTTACATGAGGTGGACCCAGGGGGAAGACCCATGATCCTGCACCGCCGCTCCTTCCTAATGGGCTTCGCGACCCTGACCGCGCTCACGCTGGCGCCGTCCCTGGCGTGGGCCGGCGACGTCTACCACGTGGTGTACCCGGGCTCTGAGTCCAGGGCTGACGCCGACGACATGCTCGACCGCATCGCGGGCGCGCTCGGCCCCGCCGTGGCCGCGCACCTGATGATCGCCCGCAAGGGCAGCCAGTACGTCGTCATCTACGACCGCACCGGCGTGAAGAACCCGGCCGACAAGGCCGCCGCGCTGGCCGTGGCCACGCGTCACAACACCCTGCTCCGCGACGCGTTCGACGAGTCCCGCACGTTCGCGTCCGTGATCGCCGCGACCGACCTGACCCAGGTCTGGAACGTGCGCTACGGCAGTCCCGGCACGCTCGCGCAGCTCAAGCCCCGCTACGACGCCGTCGTGCGTATGCTGGGCCCGGGCGTCGCCAAGTCGCTGGTCATCGAGAAGACGGACGGCGACCTCAACGAGCTGGTCTACCGGCGCATGGGCGACCAGGACAGCACGGCGGGCGTGGCGCTCCGGCACCAGAAGCTGCTCGCGTCGATGCGGCTCACCGTCACCGCCGTGCCGGACCGCTTCCGCGAGGTCGCGTTCAACGGCGCGACCGCCGACGAGGCCGCGCCCAAGCGCCTAGCCTCGCCCGTGGTCAGCACGGTCGATCTGGCCGACGCGCCGGTCACCGAGGAGCTGCGCGCCCCCGTACCCCGCGTCGAGGACATGCTGGGCGCGGACGACGCGTCGTCGGGCGCCGCGTGTGACGCCGCCATGGCGCAGGCCCGCACCACGCCCAACGCTCCCTCTGCCGACGACGAGGCCGAAGACGCCGAGGCCGAAAACGACGCCCAGGACACCGGCGCGCCCGCGTTCGTCGGCCCCGGCGCGCTCAAGGACGAGATCAACGACCTGATCACGCAGCTTCGCGCCGCGGGGTCGCTCAGCAGCGTGGAGCGCACCGCCTGGGTGGTGTACGACCTGCTCGCCGACGAGACGCTCGCCGCGATCAACGCCGATATCCCGCTGCAGACCGCGTCGATGGTCAAGCCCTACGTCGCCGTCGCGTTCTTCCACCTGGTGAACCGCGGCAAGCTGGTCTACGGCGAAGAGTCGACCGCGATGGTCGAGCGCATGATCCAGCACTCCGACAACGACGCCACCAACTGGGTGATGGGTAAAGTCGGCGGCCCTGAGGCCGTGCAGGCCATCCTGGACAAGCACTACAAGAGCATCTGCAAGAACGTGTCGATCGTCGAGTACATCCCGGCGGGCGGCTGCACGTACAAGAACCGCGCGAGCGGCAACGACCACATGCGCCTGCTGCGCGCCCTGTGGAACGACGGCGTCCCCTACTCGTCCGAGATCCGCCGCGTGATGAACCTGCCCGGCTCCGATCGCCTGTACACCTACGTGCCGCAGATCCCCGCAGGCACCGAGGTCTACAACAAGACCGGCACCACCTCCATGTGCTGCGGCGACATGGGCATCCTGGTCGCGCGCAAGAAGGACGACACCCGCGTCCCTTACATCCTCGTCGGCGTGATCGAGCGGTCGTCGCGCACGTCGCAGTACACGGCGTGGAGCCGCAGCCGCGCCAACGTGATCCGTCGCGTGAGCGGGCTGACGTACACGTACATGCAGTCGCTGTATGACCTGGCCGAGGTCACGACGGTCGCCACGGCGACCTGAGCGTAGGTCTGGTCCGACCTCGCCGCCGAGGCCACGCTTCCCGCGTTGCGGCAGCGGCGGCGCGACCACCACTCCACAAAGAGGTGCCTTATGATCCGTAGCTCCGTCCTGGTCGCGCTCACCCTGTTCTCCAGCGCAGCCTTCGCCAAGGCCGGCGACGAAGAGGCCTGCGTCGGCCTCGCCAGCGGCGATGCGTGCGAGCGCGCCGACGGCACGCCGGGCACGTGTCAGCCGGACACCAGCGACGCGTCGATCTTGAAGTGTGATGACGGCGTGGCGGCGAGCACGGACACCGACGACACGGCCACCAAGTCGGGCGGCTGTGACGTGGGCGGCGGCGCCGGATCGGGCGTGGCGGTGCTGGGCCTGCTGGCGCTGCGGGCGCGTCGTCGGCGCTAAACTAGTCTGGGCCTGATCCGAGCTGGCCGACCCAGCGCGTGGGTAGCCTCGGGCGATCTGGAGCATCGGCATTCCAGTCGACGCTCCAGACGCCCAAGGATAGGTCTCGCCTTGCTTTTGAGCGTGGAGATGATGTCACTCTCACTTCCCGGTCGGCTCCGCATGGCCGCGGCGCTGACGCTGCTCGCGAGCTGTGTCGGTGACACGAGCCCGGAGGTCGGTGTCGTACCCGCCGCGGCGCCGGTCGTAGACGCTCTGCCCATCGCGCTCGGAGACGGCGTGGCAGCGCCCACGGGCGCTGGCTCGACCGGCGCTGCGACGCCCACGCCCCGTGACAACGTGCTGAGAGTGTGCCCACCGGTTGCGGACGGCACCTGCTTCGTTCACGTCGGTGCTGACACGTTCATACAGGGCGCGCAGGCCCGCGACAGCAAGGCCCCGAACTACGATCCGAGGGCGAGCGCCGAGGAAGGTCCACCTCACCGCGTGCAGCTGCCCGAGTTCTGGATCCTCAGTACGGAGGCGACGCGCGGCATGGTGATGGCTTGTGTGGAGGATGGAGCCTGCCCCGAGTCGATGCGCCGCGTGAACAAGGTCGCGACCAACCTGCCGGCAAACGGTCTCAACTGGACCGAAGCGTCGAAGGTGTGCGCGTCGGTCGGCGGGCGTCTGCCGACTGAGGCCGAGTGGGAGTACGCGGCCCGGGGCGCGGGTTGGCAACGGTGGCCGTGGGGAGACCTGCCAGTGTGCCCGTTCAACTCCGACGCCGAGCTCCAGAGTCAGTCCGAGTCGCGCGCCAAGCGAGTCGGACGCTGCGGCGAAGGCGTGGAGCGAGCGGCTCCGACAATGACACCTGGCGAGTACAACCTCACGGGGATCGCGGTCGACTTTTGGACGGACACCGAGTTCGACGCGGTGTGCGCCTCGCTGAAGGGTCTGCCCCCACGCGCAGCCGCCGACGCGATCCTCAGCGCCGCGAACGAGGTCCTCGCGCGCGCGTCCGCAAAAGACCTTCTGCCAACATGTACGATCTCCGAGGTCACCTACAGCGTGGAGGGAAAGAAGAGCGTGCCGTTTGGCCTGACCGGGATGGCCGCCAACGTGGCGGAGTGGACGCTAGACGGCTTCGACAAGAAGTTCTACGCCGACGCCCCAGCCGTGTCGCCCGTGGGGAAGCCGAGCGTGGATGGACGCCGGGTGGTGCGCGGCGGTTCATTCACGGCGCTGGATGCCTCGGAGTGGCGCACGACGGCTCGCGCGTCGCTCCCCGAGGACGTGCAGTTGGATGACGTAGGCTTCCGATGCGTGCGTGAGAAAGCGCCTTGAGTGGCGCGGCGAACATGTCTGGCCGCGCGCGGGTGTTGGTGTCGCTGGCGCTGGTCGCAGCGGGTTGGCGTGTCGACGGGTCCGGCGTGAGCACGGCGCAGCCGACAGCCGCCACCTGGGAGCATGTCGCGTGGCATGTCAACGCGCCCGCTGGCAACGGAACCCCTGTGCTGGTTGGCGACCTGGCGTGCTTCACCTCCGAACCGACGACGCTGGTTTGCGTGGATCGCGTCACGGGCAGGGAGCGTTGGCGCGCGGCGCACTCGGTGGTGGACTCCTTGCCGGCGGCGGCCGCGGCTGCGCTGCAGGCGACCTTGGCACGCGCGCCGGCGCTTCGCGCGCAGCTGGCGCAACGCTCCCGCGACTATTCCTTGGGGATGCGAGCGCTGCGGTCGGGCGCCGCCACGCCGACGGCGGCGGACTTGCGGGCGATCTCGGACGAGATGGCTGGATTGCGCGCCCTGCTGGACGGTGTGGTGCCCTACGAGACGGCCGACACCCACGACGAGATTGGGTGGGCGAGCCCCTCTCCTGCGACGGACGGTCGCGCGGTGTTTGCACTGTTCGCGAATGGCGTCGTCGTTCGTCACGAGAGCACCGGCGTGCAGACCTGGACACGTTGGCTTGGCGCCGCCGCGCTAGACAAGCTCGGATACCGAGGCAACGACGCTGCGTCGCCTGTGATGGCCGGCGGACTGTTGATTGTGCCGTTCCGGAACCTCACCGCCCTGGATCCGGCGACGGGCCGCGTGGTGTGGATCGGCCCCCGGTACGCTCAGTACGGAACGCCCGCGGTCGCCCGCGTCGGCAACCGTGACTTGCTGGTCACGCCCGACGGTGAGGTGGTGGACGCGCGCACGGGGGCGGTGGTGGCGAAGGGGCTTGGCCACTTGGGATACACGGGCCCCTTCGCCGTGGCGGACCGTGTCTGGTTCATCGGCAGCGATGCGGCGTACGACTCCACGGATCCGAACCGGGGAAGCGCGTGGCGCTTGGTCTTGGAAGGAGATTCGGTCCAAGCGAAGCCTTTGTGGGACGTGCCGCTACCGACGCGTGACCGGATCTACGGAGCGCCTGTGTTGTGGGAGGGACGGCTCTTTGTGGTGTCTCACAGCAAGCAGCTCCTGGTGATCGACGCATCGACCGGCGCGGTCCTGCACCAGCGCGCGCTGTCCACCACCCGAGGCGAGACCTGGGCTTCGCCGATGATCGCGGGGGGGCACGTGTTCGCGACGACGATCGAGGGCGGGCTCATCGAGTTTGATGCGTCCCCCCCGTTCGCGTTGATCGCTGAGCGTCGCCTGCCCAAGGGGCCGGGCGTCATGGCGCTGGAAGGCAACGCGGTCCTGTGGGCTGGCGAAGACGGCCTGTACCGACTCGCGCCGCCGTAAGCTGAACGGGACGACGGCGTCTACGGTTGCGTTGAAGGTCGTGGAGGGCCTGTCGGTCTCACAGACTCTGAAGGAAGACCAGCAGCGCGTCGCGTTCGTCTTGCGTCGCGTGGGCGTAGGCGTCGCGAGAGGCGGCACCTTCGCCTGCGTGCCCGCGGATTGCGTCATCGAGCGTCGTGGCGCGGCCAGTGTGAAGCCACGGCCCCGTGTGCGACACCCCCCACAGCGGCGAGGTCCGGAACTCAGTCTGGCCGGCGGAGCCTTGCTCGATTCCGCGCGCACCTGGCGGAAGAATTTCGTGCAAGAGGAGGTCGCTGAACAGGGGGACTGGACCTGCCGCGCCGTCGAGGCTGCGCACGTGGCAGTCGTCGCAGCCGACGCGGTCGAACACCGCGTCGCCGTCCAGGACGTCCGCGGTGATCGGGCCGCGCGGTGGCGGCGCGAGAGACGCGACGAACGCGGCGATCGCGTACACGTCATCGGTCGACACCTCGGGATCAGGCGCGCGGTCCAAGTCGTGGTGCCCGCCGAACAATTCCGGACCGCCGCGCACGGGCACGGTCAGGCCCATCTCGTCCGTCAGTGCGCCTTCGGTGAACTCGTAGAGCGTGGGTACCTGCGCCTTCCAGCCGAAGCGGGCGACGCGACCATCGTGGCTGAGGCCCGGGCGTCCAGAGATCCCAAAGGGCGCGCGAACGTCGTCTGCATCAGCGTTTGCGCGGATGGCGGACTCAGGGATGCCGTCGATCAATCCGTAGCCAAAGAGCGCTGGCGTCTGACGAAGCTCAACGACGTTGGCATTGGTCGACAGCCTCGCGGGAGCGCTCTCAAACAATTGGACCCGGTGGATCATGCTCCCTTCGGGGAGCGCGTGCGCCACGCCGGAGCGGTCTACGTTCCCCATACGCAGCACGTTCACGTCGAGCGGCCCGCTCCCGCCAATGTAGGGGTCAGAGTGGCACGCACGGCAGGAGTCCCCGTTGAACGCGGGGTTACCGACGCCCTCTGTCACCCCGAACGCGTAGTCAAAGAGCGCACGGCCCCGCTCAAACAGCTGTAGCTCGGCGACCGAGAGCCCCGGCATAGGGCCACCCAGCGTCGCTTCGGGGCGGAGCGGGGCGTTGGGCGGCAGCAGGCCATCCGACTCCAGGCTCGCGCCACCCAGCGTTCGGAGGAAGGCAATGATCGCGCCCTGATCTGCGTCCGTCAGCTCCAGGTAAAGGTCGTGCGCGTCGGCCGCTTCGCCCCCGTGCCAGCGGATCGCCTCGTCGAGGGTCTTGGCGCGACCATCGTGTAGGTAGGGGCCCGTGGCGGCGACCGCCCACAGCGCGGGCGTCTTGAACTCGTCGCCCGTGGACTCCGCGAAGACGTAGCCATCCGCCAGGTCCGGCCCCATGTCATGAAGCAGGTAGTCCGTGTACGCTGGGATCGGGCCGTAGGGGCTTGGAAGTCGAGGCGTATGGCAGGCGTCGCAGCCGATCGCTTCGAAGAGATCTCGGCCTCGTCCAGAGGTCCGATCCAGCGGGTCGAACTCGACCGCGGCCAGCAGCTGGGACCAAATCAGGACGTCCAGCATGTCCTGAGACACGAGCTCCGGGTCAGGGGTGGGATCGTCGAGATCCAGGACGAAGATGCTGACGGGGTGGAGCTGGTCCGGGAACGGGAGCGCGCCGATGGTATTCGCGTTCGGCATCGCGCTCGACAGCGACGAGCTCATGTAGAGGTCGGTTCGCACCATCGACGTGTGGCCGGCGGCCTCGGCCTTGCTGCCGAGCCGTCCAATCCCATCCGAGTTCTCGTTGACCCTACCGCTGACGCCGTCTCCGTCCTGGTCGTCCGGGTCGGCCAGAGCTTCGATGTCGGACGCGTCGATGGTCATCGCGACACCCGAACCGAACAGCGCAGGCGGGTTGCGCGACGCAAACAGGCCCACCTCGGGCTGAATGGCCTGCTGCCCGGGGCCACCAAGGTCATCCATGTTGTACAGACGGAACACGCCGTCGTTGACCGCGACGGGGTTGGTCTCGGGCACGGTCGGGGTGATCACGTAGCCGCGACCGTCCTCCCACTGCCCGCCAATGGCCACGTTCCGGTACAGCTCGGCGCCGCCGCCGAGCATCGGCTTCTCATGGCACGAGAGGCAGGAGACGCCGTTGAACTGCGGACCGAGGCCTTCCTCCGGGGTGAACCGCCTCCGCGCGAGGGCCTCACCGCGCGCAAAGGCCGCCAGCTGATCAGGGGTGGCCATCGGCACCGCCGTGCCCATCGGTCCCGTGAAGCCGACACCAATCGGGGCGTGCACCGGCATCGGGCCCGAGACGCCCAAGTCGATGCTTTCCATCAGGTCGTTGAGGGTGGGCTTGCCGCGTCCGCTCCGGTCCGTGTCGTCCACATCTGTAGGCGCTTGGCATGCCGCGAGCGCGAGGAGGGACACCGCGCTCGGCCAGACCCGCCCGATGGGCCTGCGCGCAGGTAGACGGCTGTGTAGGCGGCTGGATGGCGAGGACATGGAGGAATCATACCATGAACCTCAAGGTCCGCACGTGCGCGGGCACCCGTTGGTCTGGCCCTTGGGGGCAAGGTCAGTGGGGCTTGGCACGTACGCCACCCCAAGCTCCGCCGCCCTACCCCTTCCGCCGCGTCGCCCGAATCACCTTGTACCCACCCCGCTCGTCCACGACGTCCCACGCTCCAAACGTCTGGAACAGCGTCTTCTCGTATGGCAGGTGCCGGTTCGCGACCATCCACAGCGACCCGCCCACCTTCAGCGCCTCAAACGCCGCCCGCAGGATCCCGCGCCCCAGCTCGGTGCTGGTCTCGCCCCGCTCATGGAACGGCGGGTTGCACACGATCGCGTCGAGCGCAGGCACCGGCCATTTCGTCGTCGCGTCGATCCAGTGGCCATGCAGCGCGACGCCCGCCGCGTGCGGCGCCAGGTTCGCCTTGGCGATCCGCAGTCCGCGCGCGTCGGCCTCGATCAGGTGCAACTCGGTCGGGCGCACGCCGCGGGCGAGCACGGCGGCCGACAGGTAGCCCCAGCCGCAGCCGACGTCGGCGACCACGCCGCCCAGGTCGTTCGGGAGGCACTCGGCCAGGCGCGCGCTGCCCTCGTCCACGTGATCCCAGGCGAACAGGCCGGGCCGCGACGACATGCCGCGCCACACCTCGCGCACGCGGTCCTGGTCTGCCCAGGTCGCGGCCAGCTCGAGGTCGGCGTCGGGGCCGCGCACGCCGCGCACCACGCGGCAGCGCGCCTTCACGTCGATCGTCACCTCGCCCAGCAGCTCGGCGAGCTCGTCGCCCAGGCGCTGGCCGCCCTCGCGGGTGGGGGCGCAGGCGATCACCTCGCCGCCCTGGCGCGCGGCAAGCACGGCGCGGCCCAGCCAGGCGCGCGCGGCGTCGCGCTGACGCTCCGGGAGCACGAGCACGGACGCGTAGCCCTGGCCCAGGTCGCGGTCGTCGGGGGACACGGGGATCCCGGCCGCCAGCAGCGCGTCGGCCGCGGGCTGCCAGGGCTGGGCGGCCGAGAGCGCCGCGGGGGCCGCCAGTGCCAGATCCGGGTGCAGGCGAGCGCCCAGGAAGAGCACGCGGTCGGTCGACTCGAACGCGGGCGGCTCGGCGCGCCAGGGACGGAAGAGGACTTCAAGCGGATCGTCACGTTCAGCCATGGTACCCACGCAACCCCCAAGTGCGGGGCGCACACAGGGCGGACATGGGTTAACCCGTCGCCCCCTCAGACCGGGATCCGAGGCTCACATGTCCGTGTCTGCACGCCACCTGCTTCGGCAGGGTCCCAACGTCGTCGGGCTGCTCAAGGGCGGCGTCACGGCGTTCCGCTCGCGCGGCCTCAAGGGCGGCGCGTTCGCCACCCCGGGCCCGCTCATCACCGGCCACGTCAAGGCCCCCGCCCAGGACCTCATCCGCGACTACCTCGTGTGGGTCGGCGGGGATCCCAAGGCCTGGGCCGGCCAGGTGCCGCACCACTTCTTCCCGTACTGGAACTTCCCCTGGATGTCCAAGACGCTGGAGGGCGTGCCCTACGACGTCTCCAAGATCCTCAACGGCGGCGTCACGCTGACGATGAACCGGCCCATCCCCGTGGGGGAGGACCTGATCGTCACCGCGCAATTGATCCGGATTGACGACGACGAGCGCCGCGTGGTCTTCCACCAGCGCGTCACCACCAGCACCGCGAGCGCGCCTGACGCCCAGGTGGCGGAGATGCGCCTGGTGCTGCCCAAGAAGCGCAAGAAGGGCTCCGTCGGCGAAAAGGTCCCGGACGCCCCCAAGATCGTGCCGAACGACGCGCGCGAGCTGGCGCGGTGGAAGCTCCCCGCCAACGCGGGCCTGGACTTCGCCGTCCTCACCGGCGACTTCAACCCGATCCACTGGATCCCCGCGGCCGGTCGCGCGGCGGGCTTTGGTGGCTGCATCCTGCACGGCTTCGCCACCATGGCGCGCGCGCTGGAGGGCGTGAACGCGTCCGTGCTGTCTGGCCGGATCGACTCGATGTCGCAGTACGACGTGCGTTTTGCGCGCCCGGTCAAGCTCCCTGGCAAGGTCGGCCTGTTCGTGGCCGAGCCTGGCACCTTCTTCGTCGGCGACTCCGTTGGAGCGCCTGCAAACCTCATCGGATCCTACACGCTTCGGAAGGACTGAATCATGAGCGACTTCCTCGTCGAGCTCGGCGCCAACCGCACCGCGCGCACCGTCATCGAACGCCTGGGCCTGCCCCTCCCCATCCCGCAGAAGCTGGATCGCGCCGACGGCGCGTGGGAAGCCCGCCCGCTCGACGGCAAGACCGTGCTCGTGGGCGCCGCTCCGGGCAGCACGCTGTCCACCGTGATCGCGCGCACCCTGGCGGAGTCCGGCGCGGGCCTGCTGGTCGAGGGCGAGACCGGCGCGGGCACGCCGTGGCATGAGGCCGGCGAGGCCTGGGGCCGCTCCATCGCGTCGATCGGCGCGGGCGCCACGCCCGAGTCCCGCGTGCACGCCATCGTGTTCGACGCGTCGGGCATCGACTCGGTCGACACCCTCGCGTCGCTCCACACCTTCTTCCAGCCGCGCATCAAGTCGGTGTCGCGCAACGGCCGCGTGGTCGTGATCGGCCGCATCCCGTCCGAGGCCAAGGAGGTCGAGGTCGTCGCCGTGCGCCGCGCGCTCGAGGGCTTCATCCGCGCGCTCGCCAAGGAGACCGGCGGCAAGGGCACCACGGCCAACCTGCTGCTCGTGTCCGACAAGGCCGACGACGCCGTCGCGGGCCCGCTGCGCTGGCTGCTGTCCAAGCGCTCCGCGTTCTTCACCGGTCAGCCCATCGTGGTGGCCGGCGGCAAGGCGCCCGCGCAGATCGCCTGGACCCTGCCGCTCGACCGCAAGGTCGCGGTGGTGACGGGCGCGGCCCGCGGCATCGGCGAGGCCACGGCCACCGCCCTCGCGCGCGAAGGCGCCCACGTGCTCTGCCTGGACCGCCCGGCCGACGCCGACGCGCTCGGTGAGGTCGCGCGTCGCATCGGCGGCACGGCCGTTGCGGTGGACGTGACCGCGGCCGACGCGGCCGACCGCATCCTTGAGGCCGCCAAGGCCCACGGCGGCCTGGACATCATCGTCCACAACGCCGGCGTCACCCGCGACAAGACGCTCGGGAACATGGACCGCGAGCGTTGGGACATGACGTTCGACATCAACCTGCGCGCCATCCTCAACCTGACGGACGCGCTGGCGCCGCACCTGCGCGCCCACGGCCGCGTGATCGCGCTGTCGTCGGTGGCAGGCATCGCCGGCAACTTTGGCCAGACCAACTACGCGGCCAGCAAGGCCGGCGTCATCGGCTTCTTGGACGCCGCGGCGCCCAAGCTCGCCAAGCGCAACATCACGGTGAACGGCATCGCGCCGGGCTTCATCGAGACGCGCCTGACCGCCGCCATCCCCGCTGCCACGCGTGAGGCGGGCCGTCGCCTGTCGGCGCTGGTGCAGGGCGGCCTGCCCATCGACATCGCCGAGGCGATCGTCTTCCTGGCCTCACCGGGCTCCTACGGCATCACCGGCCGCGTCGTCCGCGTATGCGGCGGCGCCTTCATCGGCGCCTAGGCGCCCCTCTCCCTTCCCACCCCTCCCTGGAGGCAGTCATGGCCAAGAGCTCCCCCCGCCCCGCGGCGCGCCGCGCGGTGATCGTCGATGGTGTGCGCACCCCGTTCGTTCGCGCGTTCGCCGAGTACCTCCAGATGGACACCATCGAGCTGGGCAAGGCCGCCGTGGCCGCCCTGCTTGAGAAGACCCACCTCGACCGCAGCCAGATCGGTGGCATCGTGTGGGGCGGCGTCATTCTCCCGCAGCTCAGCCCGAACGTCGGCCGCGAGATCGCGCTCGACCTCGCGCTGCCCGCCGAGGCCGAGGCCATGACCGTGACCCGCGCCTGCGCGTCGGGCCTGCAGGCCATCACGCTGGCCGTCGCCGCCATCGAGCGCGGCGAACACGACGTGATGATCGCGGGCGGCAGCGACAGCACGTCGAACGCGGCGCTGACCATGCCCACGTCGTTCATGCGCAAGGTGGCGCCCGTCGCCATGAACCGCAAGGCGGGCGCGGCCGACTACTTCCGCGTCCTGTCGCAGATCAACCCCTCGCGCGACCTCATCCCCACCAAGCCCCGCATCGCCGAGCGCACCACGGGTGAGCTCATGGGCGAGTCGGCGGAGGTGATGGCCGAGCGCAACGGCATCACCCGCCAGGCGCAGGACGAGCTCACCGTGCTGTCGCACCAGCGCGCCGCCGCGGCCATCGCGTCGGGCCGCTTCGCGGACGAGGTCTGCACCGTGACCACGCCGGACGGCAAGGTCGTGTCGGCCGACACCATCGTGCGCGGCGACACCAGCATGGAGAAGCTCTCCAAGCTGTCGGCCGCGTTCAAGAAGGGCGGCACGCTCACCGCCGCCAACAGCTCGGCGCTCACGGACGGCGCGGGCTGCGTGCTGATCATGAGCGAGGAGAAGGCCAAGGAGCTCGGCTACACGCCGCTCGCCGCCTTCCGCAGCTGGGCCTACGTCGGCGTCGATCCGGCCGATCAGGTCCTGATGGGCCCGGCCCTCGCCATGCCGCTGGCGCTCGAGCGCGCGGGCATGAAGCTCGAAGACATCGACCTGGTCGACATCCACGAGGCGTTCGCCGCGCAGGTGCTGTCGATCACCAAGATGCTGGCGTCCGATGCGTTCGCCAAGCAGCGCCTGGGCCGCGACAGCGCCGTGGGCACGGTCGACCCGGCCCGCATGAACGTGCACGGCGGCAGCATCGCGCTCGGCCACCCGTTCGGCGCCACCGGCGCCCGCATGGTGCTGACCATGGCGAACGAGCTGCACCGTACGGGAAAGCAGACGGCCCTGCTGGGCATCTGCGCCGCCGGTGGACTGGGCGCCGCCGCGATCCTCGAAGCCGTCTGAGGCGTCCGTGTCGATCCTTGACCGCGCCCGGTGACGGACGCGGTAGGATTGCCGTGTTCTCGGGAGAGTCATGCCCCTGCCCCGCCTTGGCCCCTTCGAGCTGATCGAGCCGATCGGACGCGGTGGGAGCGGGCTGGTCTGGCGCGCGCTGCACACGGAGGAGCGGGTCTTCGCCGCGGTGAAGGTCCTGCAGACCATGGCGGAGGACAGCCGCGCCGAGGACGCGTTCCGCGCCGAGCTGGCGAGCGTCGCCGCCCTGTCGCACCCCGGCATCGTCATGCTGTTCGACCACGGCACGGTGCCCTACGACGTGGCGTCGAACGACCCGGACCTGGTGCCCGGTCAGCCGTGGCTCGCCATGGAACTGGCCAGCCTGGGCTCGCTCGAGCACATGATCGGCTGGACCTGGCTGGACGTCGTCGGCATGGTGCAGCCGCTGCTCCAGGCGCTGGCCCACGCCCACGCGCGCGGCATCGTGCACCGCGACATCAAGCCGTCGAACATCCTGATGGCCGGTCCCAACGACCTGCGCCCCGGCCCCAAGCTGTCGGACTTTGGCATCGCGCACGCGATCGGCGCGCACGCGATGGGGGTCATCGGCACGCCCCGCTACATGGCGCCCGAGCAGGTGCGCGGCGCGTGGCGCGACCTGGGCCCCTGGACCGATCTGTATGCCCTGGCCTGCGTCGTCTGGGAGATGGTGACGGGCGCGCCGCCGTTTCAGGGTACGGTCCCGAGCGAGCTTGCCCACGCCCACGTCTACGACACGCCACCCCGCTTTGAGCCGCGCTTCGACGTGCCGGACGCGTTGGAGTCCTGGCTGCGCCGCATGCTGGTGAAGGACCCGAACCACCGCTTCCGCCGCGCAGCCGAGGCGGCTTGGGGTCTGTCGCGCCTGGGCGAGACGCGACGTCGGGTGGCGGCCGACACCCGCCGCGTGGTGCGCCGACAGTCCGACATGACGCTGGACGGCTTCCTCGACACCGCGCTGTTCCCCGAGCTGGCCGACCAGACCAGCGAGCCCTCCGAGCAGGAGCCCTCGCCCGCCGTCGCGCCGATGGTCGTCGAGACGCCTCCGTTGCCCGCCGACTGGCGCACGATCGAACCGCTGGAGTCCGAGCCGCTGCCGCTGCACGGCACGGGGCTTGGCCTGGTCGGCCTGCGGGCGCTCGGTCTGGTCGGGCGCGAGTCCGAGCAGGACACGCTGTGGCGCGCGCTCCGCAGCGCCCACCGCGACCGGAGCGTGCGGGTGGTCGTCATCCAGGGCTCGGCGGGCGTGGGCAAGTCTGCGCTGGCGCGCTGGCTGGTCGAGCGCGTGCACGAGAGCGGCGCCGCCTACCCGTTCGAGGTGCACCACGAGCAAGGCGGAGGCCGTCACCTGGGCCTGGTCGCCACCGTCCGCCGCAACTTCGGGCTGGACGGGCTGTCGCCGGACAAGGCCACGCTGCGGCTGCGCAAGTACCTGAACCGTCGCGGCGACGCCGACGCCGACGAGGCTCGGGCCCTGTGCGACATGCTGCTCTTCGACGTGGCCGGACCGCGCGCGCCAGACCCGCGCGAGCGCTTGGCGCTGCTGGTCAAGCTGCTCTTCTTGGAGACGCGCGTCCGGCCGGTGGTGCTGTGGATCGACGACATCCCCTACGGCGACGCCTCGATCGAGTTCGTCGCGCACGTGCTGGAGAACAACGTCGCGGGCCCTGCGCTGTTCGTGCTGACCGCGCGCAACGACGCGATGTCGGAGGCCCGCGACACCCGCGACCGCTTGAGCGCCATCCTGCAGCACCCCAACACGTCGCGGATGGATCTGGCCCCGCTCACCGAGACCGACACGGTGGCGCTGGTGCGGCGCCTCCTGCCGCTGCGGGCGTCGCGCGCTCGGCGCGTGGCGAAGCGCGTCGGAGGCAACCCGCTCTTCCTGGTGCACCTGGTCGCCGATTGGGTACAGCGCGGCCTGCTCCGGCCCACGCCGCAGGGCTGGGACCTGACCGACGACGCGGTCCCCACCTTGCCGGATGACCTGCACGGCGTGTGGGCGGAGCGCCTGGAGCGCCTGCTGGTCGGCGCGCTCGACGGCGCACGCCCCGCGCTGGAGGTGGCGTCCGCGCTCGGCGCCTCGGTCGACGACGTCGAGTGGCGCGAGACCTGCCGACTGGCCTACGTGCACGTCCCCACCGGTCTGGTCGCGCGGCTGGTCCGCGAGCGGCTGGCCACGCCCACGCCCGAGGGCTGGCGCTTCGCCCACGGCATGCTGCGCGAGAGCATCGAGCGCGTCTCGCGCGAAGACGGGCGCTGGCTGACGATCAACCAGGCCTGCGCGACCATGCTCTCCTCCCGCCGCGACCTGAGCGCCGTGACGCGTCGAGGCGCGCACCTGCTGCGCGCGGGCGACGCCGACACCGCCGCCACCGTGCTGCTGGACGTGGCGAGACTGCGCATCCTCAACGAGGACACCCGCCAGGCCGAGCGCGCGCTGGAGCTCGCGCGGGCGGCGCTCGCTCGGATCAAGGACGTGCAGCGCGACGTGCGGAGCGTGCGCGCCTCGCTGATCGCCGCGCGCATCGACAAGTCACGCCAGGCGCTGGATCTGGCGCTGGTCGAGGCGCGGAGCGCGGCGAACGCGGCGCGACAACACGGCTGGGCCCGCGAGGAGGCCGAGGCGCTGGCTGAGCAGGCCGACATCGCCCGCGTGCGCGGCGAGGTGCCCGAGGCTTGGCGCCTGTTCCAGCTCTCCCTGGCCCTCTGGGCGCGCCTGGAGGACGACGCCGGCGTCGCCGACACGCTGCGCAACCTGTCGAGCGTCGCCATCCACATGGGCGACATGGCCGGCGCCGAGGCCCAGCTCACCGAGGCGCAGACGCGCTGCGAGCGGCACGGCGACCGAACCGGCGCGGCGCTGTGTCGCTCGGGCCTGGGTGACATCGCCCGCATGCGCGGCGAGCTGGATCTGGCCGAGGCGCACTACCGCGGCAGCCTGGCCGTGCTGCGCGCCGAAGGGCACCGCGGCGGCATCGCGCTGGGCCTGCACGGGCTGGCCGAGGTCAACCGCTACTCGGGTCGCCTCGCCGAGGCGGAGATCGGCTACCAAGAGGTGTCCCGCCTGGACGAGTCGCTCGGGCGCGATGCGTCCATCTCGCGTTTGAACTTGGCGCTCTGCCGGATCGCGCAGGAGCGCTACGCCGAGGCTCTGCCGGAGCTGGAGGCGCTGGAGAATGCGTGGAGGGCGCAGGGTCGCCCTGGCTACCTGGCCGTGGTGTACGCGGCCTCGCTCCCCTGCCGCGCCGCGCTGGGCGACTGGGACGCCTGGGCCCGCTGCTTGGCCGAGGCGGAGCGGCTGCTCACCGAGAGCGCCTTCGTCGACATCGACGTGGCCCGTCAGGCCGAGGCGGCCGGAGTGATCGCCGCGCGCGCGGGCCGCAAGGAGGACGCGATCCGTGCGATGGCGCTCGCCCGCGGTCAGTGGCAGCTGCTGGGCCAGGGCGCGCAGGTCCGCGCGCTGGACGAGGCGATCGCCGCCCAGCGCTGAGCGACGAATCGGCAGACGCGCCCAAAGCGAGCCCCCACGAGATACCGCGGGCGCCCCAACCCATGGCGCACGCCGCCCGCCCCTGGAGACCCCATGCATCCCGATTTCTGGCACGAGCGCTGGCAGATGGGTCAGATCGGCTTTCACGAGGGCAAGCCCAACACGGATCTGGTCGCCGGCTGGCCCGGCCTCGCCTTGGCCGCGAGCGCGCGCGTGCTCGTCCCGCTGTGCGGCAAGACGCACGACATGGCCTGGCTGCGCGCGCAGGGGCACAGCGTCGTCGGCGTCGAGCTGTCCGCGGTGGCCTCCGAGGCCTTCTTCCGCGAGCACGACCTGACACCCGACGTCACCCCCCGCGGCCCGTACACCGTATGGTCCGTGCCCGGCCTGGAGATCTGGCAGGGCGACGTCTTCGACCTGCCGACCGACGGCTCGTTCGACGCGATCTGGGACCGCGCGGCCACGGTCGCCCTGCCGCCGGATCTACGTCGCCGCTACGCCGCCACGCTCGCCCGCGCGCTCAAGCCCGGCGGCACCATGCTGCTGTGCGTGTTCGACTACCCGCAGGCCGAGCGCGCGGGCCCGCCGTTCGCGGTGCCGCCTGAGGAGGTCGAGGCGCTCTACGCGGCGTCGTTTGAGATCACCCGCCTGGCGCGCCCCGCGGACGCCGCCGACGAGAAGGAGAAGACCCGCCTGGGCGTCTCCCGCGCGTCGACCGACCTCTACCGGCTCACGCGCGCGGGCTGATCACGACCGCGCCGCGTCAGGGCCGCGCGCGACGGCGGCGGATCAGCATCGCGGCCGCGCCGAGCGCGACCCAAGCGGCCTGTGGGCTGCCGCCGGACGTGCTGCAGAACCAGAACGGCGGCGCGTTCTCCTGGAGCGGCCCGTCGATCGAATCGTCGGTGTCGTCGTCCGAGTCGGGCACGTCGACCGTGTCGGTGTCGGTCGTGTCCGAGTCCACGAGGTCGGTGTCGATCCCGTCCGAGTCCGCGACGTCCGTGTCCGCGTCGGTGTCGCCGGGGCCCACGCCCGTGTGCGGCGAGCCGCTGTCGGTCGTGTCGATCACCACGTCGGTGTCGGGCGGGAGATCGGTGTCGGCCCAAACGTCGGTGTCGGGCGGCAGGTCCGTGTCGACCGGCGCGGCCTCGACGGTGATGGCCGTCGCGCGATCGTTGTCACCCTCGTCCGTCTCGTCGACGAGCTGGAGGTTGTCGACCCGCGCGACCACGTAGCCGGTGCCGCCCGACGCGCTGCCCGGGATCACGCAGTTGGCGAGCGTGCCCAACTTGAGCGTGCTGGCGTCAGGGCCCGGCACGGTGCCGCCGCACATCGCGACGTCGCCCGCATCGTAGGTGGCGTCCGCGGAGAAGCGCACGTCGAGGCCCACCAGCGTGACGCCGACCTCGCCGTTGTTCGCGAGCGAGTAGTCCACGCTCACGACATCGCCGGGCATGGCCGTGAGCGGCGGAGTCAGCGCGCCGACCTGCAGGTTGGGGCGCCGCGCGATCACCGTGAAACTGGCGTTCGCGTCGTTGTTGGCGTTGCTCCGCTCGTCGATCAGCCCGGCTGGATCCACGCGCGCGACCAAGTGCGAGGTGCCCACCGGGTAGGTCGACGGGACCGCGCAGCCGCTCAGCACCGAGTCCACGGTGGCGAACGCGCCCGGCGCAGGCACGTTGGACGAGCAGACGAGCGTGTCGGTGCCGTCGTAGGTCGTGTCCGCCGACGCGCGCACCGTGACGACCGCGGAGGCGACCGAGACGTAGCCCTCGTTCGCGAGCGTGATCGGGATGCTGAAGGTGTGCGTCGCGATGGCGCTCGCCGGCGGCGAGAACGCGCGGATCGTCAGGTCCGGCAGCGGCGGCTGGATGGTGACCGCCCGGTAGACCGTGTTGCGCTCGTCGGTCTCGATGTTCGCGCCGCCCGAGTCCACCATGAAGATCAGGTAGCCGCTGGTCAGCGGCGTGGTCGACGGCACGAGGCAGTTGGAGAGCGTGAGGTCCGCGTGGTCGTTGTAGGCGAGCGCCCCGACCGGCGCGTTGCACAGCGACACGTCGCCGGGGCCGAGCGTGGTGTCGGCCGACAGGAACACCGTCACCGTGGTGGCGACCGACGAGGTGCGACCGTCGTTGCGTACGCGCACGTCGACGCTGGTGGTCTCGCCCGCGCGGACGGTGGTGATGGCGTTGCGGAAGTCGCCGACCAGATCGGGCGCGTCCTGCGACACGACGACCATCGGGCCCCAGGGCTGGTTGTTGTCGGTGTTGTCCAGGTCGGTGAGCGGCGGCCCGTCGATGTGCGCGACCGCGTAGGGCCCCGCAGCGCCCACCGGCCAGGTGCAGGTCACCGGCGCGTTGACGATCTGCCCGGACGCCACGCCGCCCGTGTAGGCCACCGTGCACACCAGCGCGTCGTTGACCGGGCTGTACACGTTGTCGGTCGACGACATCAGCGTGATCGTGATGGTGCCGGTCACGTCGACCACACCCGAATTCTGGATGGTCGCGGTGAAGGTCGCGCTCTGCCCCTCCACCACGCGCTCCGGGCCGGTCAGGTAGACCAGCACGAGGTTGTCGAGCACCGCGAACGCAGGCGCGGGCAGCATCAGGGCCGACAGAACAAGGAGGCGCTTCATGCCCGCATCGTGCCACGCGCCGCGCGACGCATCCACCCAAATCAGTCACGCTCCATTCAGTACCGGGGCAGATCGTCGGGCTCGTTCCAGCTCTTGAAGCCCGCGACCTGGTCCCCATCCAGGTCGACCACCCGCGTCAGGCCTGCCTCCACGGTGGCCTCCGCGAAGCCTCGCGCAGCGCGTCGCCCGCGGGCCAGCTGGGCGTCGAGCAGGCCGGCGGCCGCGCCTGGGTACCACGCCGCCAACGGCTCCAAACCTGTCGGCAAGCGCGCGATCAAGCCGGTCTCTGACAAGCCGCGACCGCGCGCCAGCCACGCGTCCGCCACCCGGGGCATGTCCACCGCGAGCACCAGCAGCAGCGACGTCTGCATCACCGCCAGGCCGCGCGCGATCCCGGCGAGCGGGCCCGTGTCCGGGGTGTCGTCGAGCAGGACCGGCGCGTCGAGCGGCCCGTAGTCCACGCCGGCGCGACCGGAGATCCACACCTCGACCGCGCCCGCCTCGCGCGCCCGCCGCACCTGCCGCGCGACGAGCGTCTCGCCGTCCAGGGTGAGGCGCGCCTTGTCCCGGCCCATGCGCGACGAGCGCCCGCCCGCGAGGATGAGCGCGGAGAAGCTCACGCGGCGCCGCGCCGAATGACGCCGTCGCTCAGGATGCGGGCGCGCAGGCCCCCGCGGCCCTTCAGCCAGGCCTCGGCGCCCCCGTGGCCGAACGCCTCGTTCATCCAGCCGCACGGCCGGCACTCCTCCACCCCGAAGAACCGCACGCCCTGGATGGTGAACTCCGCGCCGATCCACGCGTTGAGGTCCACGCCGTCCGTCAGCACGTTGCGCCGCGTCGCGCTCACCGGCGCGTCGACCAGCCCCAGCGCGTCGACCAGCCCGCGCAGGACCGCGTGATCGAAGAACGTGATCTGGCCTTTGTAGTCGACCTTGAAGTCGAAGAACCGATCGCCCTGGATCCCACGCCCGGCGACGCACTCGAGCGCGTCGACCTCGACCAGGGGGTGGTCGTCGGGCGCCTGCCCGTAGCGCCCGAAGTACGCGTGGCCCGGCGCCACGAACAGGTTTCGCACCTCAAACGTCATCCTGCCTCCACCTGAACCCGCGCCCCGTTGGACACGGGCTGGCCGGTGATCGCGTCGAGCGCGTCCACGCCGACCAGCACGTTGGCGTTCGGTCCCGGCGCCGACAGCCCCGTGCCCTCTCCCCAGCCGAACGGCAACACGACGACCCCGCGCCGCAGCGAGTCGTCTGCGGCGACCGCCACCCGCAGCGACGGCCCGTCGGGCCGAGAGAGCCGGATCGTGCTGCCGTCTGCCGCGCCGAGCGCCGCCAGATCCGCGGGATGAAGCGAAGCGACCGGCGCGTCTCGCACGCGGTAGTGGTCCCAGGTGTTCATCGACTCCACCGGCCGCACCGAGGTCACCAGCGTGAAGCCGACCGGCGCCGCGCGTGGACCGCCGATCGCCGCGAGCGCGTCCATCAGCTCGGGCGCCGCCAAGCGCACGCGGCCGTCCGGTCGATCGGTCCCGCGCCGACGCAGCACGCCCGGCGTCTCCGCGGGCGCGCCCGCCGTCGCGAGCGCGAGCCGCGCCACGTGAGATGGGCCCAACCCCGCCCGCACCGCCACGTCGGCCACGCGGCTCCCAAAGGCCGGGCGCCCCGCGGCGTGCGCCAGCCCGATCAGGATCTCCCAGTCGCTGCGGACGTCGCCGCGGCGCGGCACCACGGCCCGCACGCGGTCCAGGTGCGGGCGCGCGCGGGTGTGGGCCAGATGCACCGCCACCTCGTCGCGCTCCAGCCAGTCGGCCGCGGGCAGCAGCGCGTGCGCGAGCCTGCCGGTGTCGTTCTCGAACAGGTCGACGCACACCAGCAGGTCGAGCTTGGACAGCGCCGCCCGCGCGCGGTCCGAGTCGGGGAGCGAGAGCAGCGGGTTGCCTCCGACCACGATCAGCGCGCGCAGGTCTCCGGCGAGGATGTCGTCGGCGAGCGTGGCGGCGGCGATCGTCCCCAGCACCGCCGCGTGGCCCGTGCGCGCGCGCAGCGTCGGATCGGCGCCGCGCAGCCCGATCCGCCGGCCCAGCGAAGGGATGTCGACCGCGCCCGGCTGGTGAACCCAGCCCCCCGCCACGTCCAGACCGCCCAGCGCCGCCTGCAGCGCCAGCGTCAGCCAGTAGCCGACCGTCCCATGCGGCCCCAGGAGCACGCCCAGGCCCGACCACACCAGCGGGCGCCGCGCCGCGAGCAAGCGCTCCAGCAGGCCCGCCAGCGCGTCGGGCGGCAGGCCCGTGGCCAACACCACCGCGTCGCGCGAGGCCCACGGCGCCACGGCACGCGCGACCGCGTCCACGTCCGCCGCGTCCAGCCATGGATCGCGCCGACCCGACGCCAGCACCGCGTGGAGCAGCCACGCCAGCAGGTGCACGTCGCTGCCGGGGATGGGCGCGAGGTGATGCGCCGCGCGACGCGCCGTCGCGGACGCGCGCGGATCGATCACGGTGAGGCGGTCGCCCGCGCGGAGCAGCTGCCGCACGCCGTCCGGGTTGGACTGCGCCTGCGAGGGCTGCGAGACCAGCGGGTCCGTGCCGATCAAGACCACGTGGTCCGACCCCGCGTAGTCCGCGAGGAACGAGCGCATCGGGTTTCCGAGCACCGCGTCCAGCACCACAAACATGCCGCTGTTGTCCAGCGTCAGGCACGAGAAGTGCCGCCTGGTGCCCAAGCCGCGGTGCAACGCCTCCAGCCCGAGCACCGTGCCCAGGCTGTGGCCCGCGGCGTTGCCCGAGTAGATCCCGATCGCGTCTGGGCCGTGGGCCGCGCGCAGCGCCCGGAGGCGTCCGCCGACCTCCGCCCAGGCCTCATTCCAAGTCACGTCCCGCGCGCCCGACGCGCCCCGCAGGCGCGGCTGGAGCAGGCGCGTCGGGTGCGCGTGGATCCGACCAAAGCCGAGCCCCTTGCGGCACGCGAAGCCCGCCGACACCGGGTGCGCGCGGTCCGGCGCGAGCGTCACGTCGCCCGCGTCGTCCACCGTGGCGATCAGGCCGCAGGCGGACTCGCAGAGGCGGCAGACGGTCGGCTGCGTGCGCGCGGCCAACACGGCCCCTACGGGCAGCCGCCACGAACGGGGTTCACGTTCGCGTTGCCGTCGTTGCAGTCGCCGCCCGCCTCCGTGAAGCCGTCGTGGTCGTCGTCGCCGTTCACGGTGCCCTCGTCCACCAGGTGGTCGCAGTCGTCGTCCAGGAAGTTCGCGAGCTCCGGGGCGCCGGGATGCCGCCGGGGATCGCCGTCCGAGCAGTCACCCGGCGTGGCGCCGCCCACGCAGCGCGACAGGTCTTCGCAGTAGCCGTCGTGATCGTCGTCGGACACGACGGTGCCCTCGTCCACCGCGCGGTCGCAGTCGTCGTCCAGGCCGTTCACCAGCTCCGGCGCGCCGGGGTGACGCGTGGCGTCGTTGTCGTTGCAGTCGCCGCCGGTGGGCCCGTAGCCGTCGTGATCGGCGTCCACCGAGCCGAGATCGATCACGCCGTCGCAATTGTCGTCGATGCCGTTCTCGTCCACCTCGGCCGCGCCGGGAGAGATCGCCGCGTCGTCGTCCTGGCAGTCGCCTGGCGACGCCGAGCCCGCGCAGGCGGTCGGGTGGGCGCAGTAGCCGTCGCCGTCCACGTCGTCGGCGCGCGTGCCCTCGTCGATCAAGCGGTCGCAGTCGTCGTCGACGCCGTTGAGGCGCTCGGGCTGGCCCGGACCGACCTGCGCGTCGCCGTCGTCGCAGTCGCCGCCGCAGCTGGTCACGCCGTCCTCGTCCACGTCGTACGCGGACGGGAGGCCCTGCTCACAGTTGTTCGCGCGCACGATCACCACGTCGGTGATCGACGCGGTGCCCGTGGTGAACGTGACGTTGCCGAGCATCGGCGCGTCGTTCGGCGCGGTGTACGCGATGGACAGGTCGGCGTCGCCGCCCGCCACGAGCGACAGCGGGAAGGTCGCGTCGACCACCAGGCCCGGCGCGTTGCCGACCGCGCTCGACAGGTCGACGTCCAGCGCGCCGAGGTTCTCCAGGCGGATCACGTCGGACGCCGTGCTCCCCGCGGGCACCACGCCCAGGTCGACGATCGACGGCGTCGCGATCACGTCGGCGTCGACGGCGCGCGCGCGCACCGCCACCTCGACCACCTTCACGCGGCCGTCGGTGGTGATCTGCACCAGCGCGGACGCGTAGCCGGCCTGCGTCGGCCGGAACGTGAGGTCGAACCCGTTGGAGGCGTCGGCGTCGATCGCGAACGCGCTCTCGCCGTCGTACGCGAAGCCCTCGCCCAGCGTGGGGAGCAGGTTCACGTCGAGCACGCTGCCGATGCCATTGCGCACCGTCAGCCCCACTCGGCCGGTCGCCTCGGACCCGAGCACGATGGTGCCCAGGTCGAGCACCGGCGGCGAGGCCACCACCTCAGGCTTGATGTCGGTGAGGACGGTGCTGTTGCACGCGCCCAGCAAGGCGACGACGGCCATCCAGCTGCGGCGGTTCATGCGCGCCTCCGACGGAGCGCGAGGAGCGCGAGGGGGGCCATCCAGAGCATCGAGGTCGGCGCGCCGCGCTCAGCGCACCCGCATTCCTTCGGTGGCTTCACCGTCGGTGCGTCTCCTGCGCAGTCTTCGTCGACCACGCCGTCGCAGTTGTTGTCGACCGAGTCGCAGAACTCCTGGCCGGAGGGGTGCACCCAGCCGTTGGTGTCGTCGCAGTCCCCGGTGGTGGTGGCGTAGCCGTCGCCGTCCGCGTCGAGCACGTCCTCGTCGGTGCGACCGTCGCAGTCGTTGTCCACGCCGTCCGCCAGATCCTCAGCACCCGGGTGCACCGACGCGAGCGTGTCGTCGCAGTCGCCTGCCGCCTCGGAGCGCCCGTCGCCGTCGTCGTCGGTGACGTTGGTGCCCTGGTCGACCAGGCCGTCGCAGTCCTCGTCCACGCCGTCGACCGTCTCGGTCACGCCGGGGTGGATGGAGGCGTCCGCGTCGTTGCAGTCGCCGTCGTCCTCGGACACGCCGTCGCCGTCGTCGTCGTACGCGAGCGTACCCTCGTCGATCAGGCCGTCGCAGTCGTCGTCGAGGTTGTTCTCGACCTCGGTCGCGCCGGGGTGGATCGCCGGGTTGGTGGGCGCGCAGTCGCCGCCCGCCTCCGTCGTGCCATCGTCGTCCGGATCGTAGGCGCCGCCGTCGACCGAGCCGTCGCAGTCGTCGTCGATCTCGTTGTTCGGGATCTCAGACTGCAGCGGCGACACCGCGGTGGTGGTGTCGTTGCAGTCGCCGGGCAGCGTGCCGTCGGCGCAGGTCGGGCCCTCGCAGCTGCCGTCGCCGTCGTCGTCGAAGCAGGCGGTGCCCTCGTCGATCGTGCCGTCGCAGTCCTGGTCCACGCCGTCGCAGACCTCGACGCGGGCCGGCGACAGGCCGCTGTTGCCGTCGTCACAGTCGCCGCCGAGCTCCGAGTAGCCGTCGCCGTCGTCATCGAACCGCACGGTGGTCTCGTCGACCGTGCCGTCGCAGTCCTGGTCCACGCCGTCGGCGAGCTCAGCCGCGTTCGGGTGCGTCGTGGCGTCGTGATCGTCGCAGTCGCCAAAGCACGACGTGAACCCGTCGCCGTCGGCGTCGGTCACGCTGCGGAGCGGGTCCGCGTCGTTGCAGTCGGTGCACACCGGCGAGCCGTCGCCGTCCGCGTCGGGCTCGTCGGCGATGAGCGGGCAGGCGTCGCACACGTCGCCCACCAGGTCGCCGTCGCGGTCGACCTGGGTCGGGTTCGCGACGGACGCGCAGTTGTCGCAGCCGTCCGCCACCAGGTCGCCGTCGCGATCCGCCAGGTCGTTGAAGCCCGGGCAGGTGTCGCAGCCGTCGAACACGCCGTCGCGATCGGAGTCGATCGAGTCGGAGCCGTTCGGGCAGACGTCGCACGCGTCGGGCACGCCGTCGCGGTCGGCGTCGACGCCGTCGTTACCCGCGCTGCAGATGTCGCAGCCGTTGGGCACCTGATCGAGGTCGGCGTCGAGGCGGTCGTCGTAGCCCTCGCACACATCGCACGCGTCGGGCGCGCCGTCCGCGTCCGCGTCGGCCGAGTCGTCCGCGCCATCGCAGAGATCGCAGCCGTCGGGCACACCGTCGCCGTCCGTGTCGATCGCGTCGTCGTAGCCCTGACACACGTCGCACGCGTCCGGCACGCCGTCCGCGTCGAAGTCATCCAGCGACCCGACGCAGTCGTCGCAGCCGTTCGGCACGCCGTCGCCGTCCGCGTCGATGCTGTCATCAAAGCCAGGGCAGACGTCGCAGGCGTCGGGCGTGAGGTCCGCGTCGGTGTCGACGTGGTCGTCGCCCGCCAGGCAGACGTCGCAGTCGTTGGGCACGCCGTCCGCGTCTCCATCGAGGCTGTCGTCGAAGCCGACGCACTGGTCACAGCCGTCAGGCACGCCGTCGCCGTCCGCGTCGAGCGCGTCGTCCGAGCCGGGGCACACGTCGCAGCCGTTCGGCACGCCGTCGCCGTCCGCGTCCGGGCGGTCGTCCTTGCCGGGGCACACGTCGCAGCCGTTCGGGACCGTGTCCAGATCCGCGTCCACGGAGTCCGCGAAGCCCTGACAGACGTCGCACCCGTCGGCCACGCCGTCGCGGTCCGTGTCGATGTGATCGTCGGCGCCGGGGCAGACGTCGCAGCCGTTCGGCACGCCGTCGCCGTCCGGATCGATCGCGTCCACATGACCGGGACAGACGTCGCAGAAGTCCGGCACCATGTCGGCGTCGCTGTCGACGCCGTCGTCGCCGCCGGGGCACACGTCGCACGCGTCGGGCACCAGATCGAAGTCCGCGTCGAGCGCGTCGTTCGCGTTCGCGCAGGCGTCGCAGCCGTCGGCCACGCCGTCGCCGTCCGCGTCGAGGTTGTCGTCCGCGCCCTCGCAGGCGTCGCAGCCGTCGGCCACGCCGTCGCCGTCCGCGTCCGCCGCGTCGTCGAAGCCGGGGCACACGTCGCAGCCGTTCGGCACGCCGTCCCCGTCCGTGTCCGCCGCGTCGTCGAAGCCGGGGCAGATGTCGCAGGCGTCGGGCACGCCGTCGTGGTCCGCGTCGGCCAGATCGTTGGCGTTGGGGCAGGTGTCGCACTTGTTCGGCACGCCGTCCAGATCGGTGTCGAGGCGGTCGTCGCCGTTCGCGCACACGTCGCAGGCGTCAGGCACGGTGTCGCGGTCGGCGTCCAGGCGGTCGTCGCCCGGGTCACAGACGTCACAGCCGTCGGCCACGCCGTCCAAGTCACCGTCCAGGCCGTCGTCAAACCCAGGGCACGCGTCGCAGCCGTCCGGCACGCCGTCGGCGTCCGCGTCGAGGAAGTCGTCGGCGCCCAGGCAGATGTCGCAGCCGTCGGGCACGGTGTCCGCGTCGCCGTCGCTCAGATCGTCCGCGTTCGGGCAGATGTCGCAGGCGTCGGGCACGGTGTCCGCGTCGGCGTCGGACAGATCGGAGCCCGCCGCGCACACGTCGCAGCCGTCCGGCACGGTGTCCACGTCGATGTCCGCGAAGTCGTCGAAGCCCGCGCAGACGTCGCAGCCGTTGGGCACGCTGTCGCCGTCCTCGTCGGCCAGATCGTCCGCGTTCGCGCAGATGTCGCAGCCGTCCGCGATGGTGTCGTGGTCCGCGTCCGCCGCGTCGTTGAAGCCGGGGCACTCGTCGCAGCCGTCGGGCACGCCATCGTGGTCCGCGTCCGCCGAGTCGCTGAAGCCGGGGCAGACGTCGCAGGCGTCGGGCACGCCGTCCTGGTCGGTGTCGGTGAGCGCGCCCACGCAGGAGTCACAGCCGTTCGGCACGCCGTCGCCGTCGCCATCCAGCAGGTCGTTGAAGCCAGGGCAGATGTCGCAGTCGTCGGGCACGGTGTCCGCGTCCGCGTCGAGGCGATCGTCGCCGCCGGGGCACACGTCGCAGGCGTCCGGCGCCAGGTCGAGGTCGGCGTCGAGTCGATCGTCCTCGCCAGGGCAGGCGTCGCAGGCATCGGCCACGCCGTCCAGATCCGCGTCGGCGTTGTCGTCGGCGCCCGGGCACTCGTCGCAGCCGTTCGGCACGCCGTCGTGGTCCGCGTCGAGGCGGTCGTCGAAGGTCGGGCACAGGTCACAGCCGTCGGCCGTGCCGTCCAGATCGGAGTCGACGTTGTCGTCAAACCCGATGCACGCGTCGCAGCCGTCCGGCACGCCGTCGGCGTCCGCGTCCGCCTTGTCGTTGGCGTTCGGGCAGATGTCGCAGAGGTTCGGGACGCCGTCGTGGTCCGCGTCGAGCGCGTCGTTGAAGTTCGAGCACTGGTCGCAGCCGTTCGGAACGCCGTCCGCGTCTGCGTCCGCCTTGTCATTGAAGCCCACGCAGATGTCGCAGCCGTCGGGCACGCCGTCCAGATCCGCGTCCAGGCGATCGTCGTGGCCGCGGCACTGGTCGCAGCCGTCGGGGATCGTGTCCAGATCCGCGTCCGCCGAGTCCGGGAAGCCAAGGCACTTGTCGCAACGGTTGGGGACGCCGTCGCCGTCCAGGTCGAGCGCGTCGTTGTAGTTCGCGCACAGGTCGCAGCCGTCGGGCACGCCGTCGCCGTCCGCGTCGAGGCGGTCGTCGTTGCGCGCGCACACGTCGCAGGCGTTGGGGACGGTGTCCAAGTCCGCGTCGAGGAAGTCGTTGCCGCGCAGGCAGATGTCGCAGCCGGTCGGCACGGTGTCGAAGTCCGGGTCGACGCTGTCGGGGAAGCCCTCGCACAGATCGCAGCCGGTCGGCACGCCGTCGCCGTCTGGGTCGACGCGATCGTCGTGACCGCGGCACACGTCGCAGGCGTCGGGGATGGTGTCGACGTCGGCGTCCACGTTGTCCGGGCCGCGGCTGCAGATGTCGCAGCCGTCGGGCACCAGATCGTGATCCGCGTCGAGCCCGTCCGGGCTGCCCGGGCACACGTCGCAGGCGTTGCCGTAGCCGTCTGAGTCGCCGTCCACCTGCGTGACGTTCGCCACCGTCTGGCAGTTGTCGCAGGTGTTGGGGACGAGGTCGCCGTCGGTGTCGCCGGTGTTGAAGACCGTGTCGTTGCAGTCGTGGCCGCCGCACGACACCGCGAGGAAGCCGTCGTGGTCCACGTCGCAGGCGCTACATGCCGGGTCGCCGGTGCAGTCGGAGTCCGCGCAGTCGATCGCGCCGTCGACGTCGTTGTCCGTCAGGTCGTCGCAGTCCTCAGCGCAGCCGCTGGTGTTGTCCTGGAATGAGAGCGAGAAGGTGCTCCCGCCGCCGTAGGCCTCGACCACGATGTAGTAGGTGTGACCGAGCAGCGCGTCGAAGGTGACCGACTCGGTGTTGACGGCGGACTTGCTGTTGGCGCCCGCGATGCACGTTCCCGTGGTGCAGGTGTCCGCGAGCACGTACAGATCGTGGTCCTTGGTCAGGCCCGACAGCTTGAACGTGACCGAGCCCGCCTTCTGTGGCGTGAACGCGTAGATGCGCTCGCCGTTGGTCTGACCGACGCCCACGTTGGGGGTGCCACACGCGTAGTAGTTGAAGAAGTTGGTCGCACCGACCGTGGTGCCGGTGAGGTCGCTTGAGCAGGTGACGTTCGCGGTGACCTGCGACGGCGCGCACGTGCCGCTGCAGCTGATCTCGATGCCCCAGGGGTAGGCCTTGGGACCCAAGATGGCGGCGATCCCGTTTCCGTCGTCCAAGGTCGCGAAGTAGGTCGAGCCGTCCGACACAAAGCTGACCGAGCCCGCCAGCGCCGAGCTCTGCTCGCTCGCCGTGCAGGTGGACAGGATCGAGCAGTCGTTCTTGGTGATCAGCAGGTCGGGGTCCACCGCCTGGAAGCCGGTCACGCCCGGGTACTTGATGCCGCCCGTGACCGTCACGGTCTGACCCGCCTGCGGCGTGAACTGGAACGTGACGTCCGAGCCCTGGGTGAGCGCCCCGCAGAGCAAGGTCACGTCGCTGGTGGTGTTCGTCGTGCCGAAGGCCGAAAAACCACAGGCGCTCGCGTCGGGGATCACCGTGTCGACGACACAGGATGCCGCGGACGCAGACCCGTCGATCGCCATGAACAGCGCGAACGCGCCGCATGCAGCCAGAGTGCGGATGGAACACCTCGATGCGCGTAGAGGACCCACGCGCATCCTACGCCAATCGTCACCCAATTGCAGCAAACGATCGCGACCTCAGCGCGCTACGGACAGTTTCCTCGGGCCGGATTGCGCAGTGGATCCGCGTCGTCGCAGTCGCCGCCCACCTCAGTGTAGCCGTCGCCGTCGTCGTCGCCGCGGGTCGTCCCCTCGTCCACCTCGCCGTCGCAGTCGTCGTCGACGAAGTTGGGCGTCTCGGTGGCGCCGGGGAACCGGTCCTCGTCCACGTCGGAGCAGTCGCCGGTCCGCGCGCCGCCCAGGCAGCTCGACGGGCTCTCGCAGAAGCCGTCGCCGTCGTCGTCGAACACCGACGTGTGGTCGTCCACCACCCCGTCGCAGTCGTCGTCCTTGCTGTTGAGGACCTCGACCACGCCCGGGTGAACCAAGGCGTTGGTGTCGTCGCAGTCGCCGCCCGACGGGCCAAAGCCGTCGCCGTCACGGTCGATGGCGTTCGGATCCAGGATGCCGTCGCAGTTGTCGTCGACGCCGTTGTCCAGGACCTCAGTGGCGCCAGGTGACACCGCCGGATCCGCGTCCTGACAGTCGCCCGGACGCGCGCTGCCCAGGCACGTGGGGCCCTCGCAGAACCCGTCGCCGTCGTCGTCGTACACGGTGGTCCCGTTGTCGACGCGGCCGTCGCAGTCGTCGTCGTCGCCGTTGATGACCTCGACGCCGGCGGGGCCCTTGGCCGCATCCCCGTCGTCGCAGTCGCCGCCGCAGCTGGTGACGCCGTCGCCGTCCACGTCGTAGGCGGAGGGCAGGCCCTGCTCGCAGCTGTTGGCGCGCACGATCACCACGTCCGACACCGGGACGCCGCCGACCAGCAGCGACACGCGCCCGAGCATCGGCGCCTGGTTGGGCGCGGTGTACGCCACCTCCAGGTCGACCGAGCCGTGCGCGAGCACGGTGAGCGGGAACGCCGTGGACACGCCCAGGCCGGGCGTGGTGGAGGACGCGCCCGACATGGGCACGCTGATGTCGCCCAGGTCTTCCAGCTTCACCAGGCCGGTGCCGGTGGTGCCCGTGGGCACCACGCCCAGGTCGAGGATGGCGGGCGAGGCGAGCAGGTCGGCGGCGACCGCGCGGGAGCGGACCTCGATCTCCACGAGCGGATCACGGGCATCGGTCGTGATCTGCACCACGGCCGACGCGTAGCCGGCCTCCGTCGGGCGGAAGGTCAGGTCGAACCCGTCGTTGTCGTCCACGTCGATCACGTAGGGCGTCTCGGCCTCGAAGACGAAGCCGTCGCCCTCCGTGGGCAGCAGGTTCACGTCGAGCAGGCTCGCCGGACCGTTCTTCACGCCGAGCGTGACGTGGCCCGTGACCTCTTCCCCGACGAGCACGACGCCCAGGTCGAGCAGCGGCGGCGCTGGGACGACGACGGCCGCCGCGGAGGAGAGGACCGTGCTGTTGCACGCGCCGCACAGCGCGACCGCGATCAGGATGCGGCGGTTCATGCGCGCCTCCGGCGGAGCGCGAGCAGCCCGAGCGGCAGGCCCCACAGCAGGCTGACCGGCGAGCCAGACTGGTCACAGCCGCAGGTGTCGGTGGGCTTGGTGGGCTTGGTGGGCGTCACCACGTCCTCCACGCAGTCTTCGTCGACCACGCCGTCGCAGTTGTTGTCGATCGCGTCGCAGAACTCGCGGCCGTTCGGGTGGACCCACCCGTTGCTGTCGTCGCAGTCGCCCGTGGCGGTGGCGTAGCCGTCGCCGTCCAGGTCGACGATGTCCTCGTCGACGCGACCGTCGCAGTCGTCGTCCACGCCGTTGGCGATGTCGTCCGCCACGGGGTGGATCGACGGGTTGGTGTCGTCGCAGTCCCCCGCCGCCTCGGAGCGGCCGTCCCCGTCGTCGTCGTAGACCTCGGTGCCCTCGTCGACCAGGCCGTCGCAGTCGTCGTCCACGCCGTTGGCCACCTCGAGCGCGCCGTCATGCACGGCGGCGTCGCCGTCGTCGCAGTCGCCCTGGTCCTCGGACGTGCCGTCGCCGTCGTCGTCGTACGCGGTGGTGCCCTCGTCGATCAGGCCGTCGCAGTCGTCGTCCACGCCGTTGACCAGCTCGATCGCGCCGGGGTGCACGTCGCCGTTGTTGGGCGCGCAGTCGCCGCCGCCTTCGAGGTAGCCGTCGGCGTCCGGATCCACAGTGCCAAAGTCGACCTCGCCGTCGCAGTTGTCGTCGATCTCGTTGAGCGGGACCTCCGTCGCGGTGGGCGTGATGGTGGCGTTGCTGTCGTCGCAGTCGCCGGGACGCGAGCCGTCATGGCAGCTCGGGCCCTCGCAGGCGCCGTCGCCGTCGTCGTCGAAGCAGGTGGTACCCTCGTCGATCACGCCGTCGCAGTCCTGGTCGACGCCGTCGCACACCTCGACGCGGTTGGGCGCCAGGGTGACGGTGGTGTCGTCGCAGTCGCCGCCGGCCTCAGTGTAGCCGTCGCCGTCGTCGTCGTACCAGATGGTGCCCTCGTCGACCGTGCCGTCGCAGTCCTGATCGATGCCGTCAGGTGTCTCAGCGCTGCCTGCGAGGATGCTGTCCACGAGGTCATTGCAGTCGCCGCCGCAGGACGTGGTGCCGTCCTGGTCCACGTCTGAATCGTTGAGCGTCGCGTCGCCGTCGTCGCAGTCCTTGCAGGACGGGAAGCCGTCGCCGTCCGCGTCGGGCTCGTTCGCGATCTGCGGGCACGGGTCGCAGACGTCGCCGTTACCGTCGCCGTCGCTGTCGAGCTGCGTGGGGTTGGCCGCGGTCGGGCAGGTGTCGCAGCCATCGGCCACGCCGTCGGCGTCGCCGTCGGCGAGGTCGTTGGCGCCAGGGCAGACGTCGCAGCCGTCGAGCACGCTGTCGTGGTCGGCGTCCGTCAGGTCCGAGCCGCCCGGGCACACGTCGCACGCGTCGGGCACGGTGTCGCCGTCGGCGTCGAGCGCGTCGTCGCCGGACGCGCAGATGTCGCAGGCGTCAGGGACATGGTCGCCGTCGGCGTCCACCGTGTCATCGCCCGCGGAGCAGATGTCGCAGCCGTTGGGCACGCCGTCGGCGTCCGCGTCGAGGGCGTCGTTCGCGTCCGCGCACACGTCGCAGGCGTCAGGCACGCCGTCCTGGTCGGCGTCGAGCGCGTCGTTGCCGATGCGACAGGCGTCGCAGGCGTCAGGTACGCCGTCGACGTCAGAGTCGATCGCGTCGTCGGCGCCAGGGCAGACGTCGCAGGCATCCGGCACGGCGTCCTGGTCCGCGTCGAGCGCGTCGTCCGCCCCGGGGCAGACGTCGCAGGCATCGGGGACGCCGTCCTGGTCCGCGTCGAGCGTGTCGTCCGCGCCGGGGCAGACGTCGCAAGCGTCGGGCACGCCGTCCTGATCCGCGTCGTCGAGCGAGCCGACGCAAGAGTCGCAGCCGTTGGGCACGCCATCGCCGTCCGCGTCCACCGCGTCATCGTGGCCGGCGCAGACATCGCATGCGTCGGGCACGTGGTCCGCGTCCGAGTCCGTGAAGTCGTCGCCCGCGAGGCAGATGTCGCAGCCGTCCGGCACGCCGTCGCTGTCGCCGTCGATCTTGTCGTCGAAGCCGCCGCAGATGTCGCAGCCGTCCGGCACGCCGTCGAGATCGACGTCGGCCAGATCATCGGAGCCCGGACAGACATCGCAGCCGTTCGGAAATCCGTCCGCGTCCGCGTCGAGCAGGTCGTCGGCGTTCGGACAGATGTCGCAGCCGTCGGGCACGGTGTCCGCGTCGGCGTCGGACAGGTCGTCGAAGCCCACGCAGACGTCGCAGCCGTCGGGCACGCCATCGGCGTCCGCGTCGAGCGCGTCGTCGGCGCCGGGGCACACGTCGCAGCCGTTCGGAACGGTGTCGAGGTCGGCGTCGACCAGGTCGGAGAAGCCTTCGCACACGTCGCAGGCGTCCGGCACAGCGTCCGCGTCTGCGTCCAGGAAGTCATCGCCCGGGTCGCAGGCGTCGCACGCGTCGGGCACGGTGTCCAGGTCGCCGTCAAGCGCGTCATCGCCGTCCGCGCACACGTCGCAGCCGTCCGCCACGCCGTCGCCGTCGGTGTCGACGTTGTCGTCGGCGCCAGGGCACACGTCGCAGCCGTCGGGCACGCCGTCCAGATCCGGGTCGAGGCGATCGTCGTAGCCGGCGCAGATGTCGCAGCCGTCCGGCGTGGTGTCCGCGTCGGCGTCGGCGCCGTCGGGCGACCCGGGGCAGACGTCGCAGCCGTTCGGCACGCCGTCCACGTCGGTGTCGACCAAGTCGTTCGAGCCCGGGCAGATGTCGCAGGCGTCCGGCACGGTGTCGAGGTCGGAGTCGGTGGTGGCGCCCACGCAGGAGTCGCAGCCGTTCGGCACGCCGTCGGCGTCCGCGTCCTGCCGATCGTCAAAGCCCGCGCAGATGTCGCAGCCGTCGGGGCGCGTGTCGGCGTCCGCGTCGAGGCGATCGTCGAAGCCAACGCACACGTCGCAGCCGTTCGGCACCAGGTCATGGTCCGCGTCGAGGCGGTTGTCGAAGCCCTGGCAGGTGTCGCAGCCGTTGGGCACGAGGTCCAGGTCCGAGTCGACGAGGTCGCTGAAGCCGGGGCAGATGTCGCAGGCGTTCGGCACGCCGTCGAGGTCGCCGTCGAGCAGGTCGGGCGCGTTCGCGCACTTGTCGCAGCCGTCGGGCACGCTGTCGTGGTCGGCGTCGGCGGCGTCGTTGAACCCGGGGCAGATGTCGCAGCCGTCCGGGATGCCGTCCACGTCGGCGTCGACGAAGTCGTTGGAGCCTGGGCAGATGTCGCACGCGTCAGGGCGCGTGTCGTGATCGCCGTCGAGCGCGTCGTTGCCGCCGCCGCAGATGTCGCACGCGTCGCCGAAGCCGTCGGCGTCTACGTCGGACTGGGAGAGGTTCGCGACCGTCTTGCAGTTGTCGCAGTCATTCGGGATCAGATCGCTGTCGGTGTCGCCGAAGTTGGCCACGTTGTCGTTGCAGTCGTGCCCGCCGCAGGACACCGCCTGGAAGCCGTCGTGATCCACGTCGCACTGGTTGCAGACGGGGTCGCCCGCGCAGTCCGGATCCGCGCAGTCCACGAAGGTGTCGAGGTCGTTGTCGACGCGGTCATTGCAGTCCTCGACGCAGCCGCCGGTGTTGTCGGCGAACGAGAGGTTGTACGAGCCCACTCCGCCGTAGGCCTCGACCACGATGTAGTAGACGTGACCCTTCACGGCGCTGAAGGTCACCTGATCGGTGTTGACCGAGAGGTCGTTCGCGCTGGAGATGCAAGCGGCCGCGGCGCACGCATCCTCCAACACGTAGAGGTCGTGGTCGCTGGTCATGCCGGACAGCTTGAACGTGACCGACCCGGTACGCTGCGGGCTGAACGCGTAGATCGACTCGGGACCGTCCTGACGAACGCTCGGGTACGGCGTTCCGCAGGCGTAGTAGCTCAGGTAGTTCACGCTGCTCGTCGTCGAAGACGACAGGTCGCTGGAGCATGTCAAGGTCTGGCCGACGTGGGTGGGCGCGCAGGCGCCCCCACAGCTCACCTCGATACCCCAGCGGTACCGCCCGTCCGCCGCGCCGAAGTCGTCGATCGCGGCGTAGTACGTCGAACCATTCGCCACAAAGTTGAGCTTGGACTGGTTCCTGGAGGAGTTGTCGAACGCCACGCAGGGCGCCGCCACGCCGCAGTCGTCCTCGGTCACGAACAGGTCGATGTCGGTGAAGATGGAGGTGGTGTAATCCTCGAGCAGCCCGCCAATGACCGAGACCGAGGTGCCATTGGGCGGGGTGAACTGGAAGATGGCATCCGCGCCGGTGTCCGACGGGTTCCCGCACCAGCTTGAACGGTGGTTGATGTTGTCCGCGCGGCCCACGTAGGAGAAGTCGCACGTCAACGGGGTCGTCACGCCGTAGTCCACTGTGCAGTTGGCCGCGCGGGCCGTCGCAGGGCTCGCCAACAGAACCACGACAGCACCGAGTGAAGCCAGGAGTCGAATGACACACCTCGGACCGACCGGGAGGGAACGGCGCAACCTGCACAAAGGCAAGCGGCGCGGATATCCCGTGACGCCTCCCAATGCCGCTATCCCCGGCCATTTCGCAGGTACGGGTGGTCCCCCACTCGCGGCAGGCACGATGCAAACCGGAATTCCCGGGAGCGGCGCGCACGCGCACGCCCCTGGTTCGCGCGGCCATCTCGGCGGATCCGCGCTGCGCAGCGCCTCCGAAGCGGGCTGGATCCAGGCCCGGCCCACCTACAGCGCGTCCGCCGCCCGAATCGTCGCCAGCGCCAGCGGCCACCAGTCCACGTCGGTCTGATTGACCGTGCCGACCATGGTCAGGCCGCGCTGCGGCCAGGTGTAGACGAAGGAGCCGCCGTACCCGTCGTGGCCCCAGAGGTAGCCGTCCGCGCCCAGGTCGACGCCGAACACGCCGAGGCCGTAGGTGATGTCCGCCTCGTCGGTGGGCTGCAGGTCGACGAGCGTGAACCGCATGTCCGGGTCGTCGAACACGTCGCCGCGCGCGACGGCCTCGATGAACGTCACCAGGTCGCGCTGCGAGCTGACCAGTCCGCCGCCCGCCCAGTCGGCGCCCTGACGCGGCACGCGAAACAGGTCGTCGGTGCCCTCGAACCGGTGGGACTCGGTCGCGTCCGACGTCGGCTGCTCGTGGTAGGTCAGCCATGTGTCGCCCAGGGCCAGCGGGTCCAAGAGCTGCTCGCGGATCACGGCGTCGTACGGCTTCTTCTCGACCGCCTCCAGGAGCAGTCCGAGCAGCACGTAGTTGGTGTCCGAGTAGTGCCAGACCTCGCCGGGCGCGCCGATCGGATCCAGCTTGGCGGCAGCGGCGATCAGCTCATTGGGCGTCCACACGCGCTCCGTGTCCGCGTTGAAGGCCTTGAGGAACGCGTTGGTGCCGCGCGTCACGAACGGCGGATCCGCCCAGTAGTCCGGCAGGCCCGAGTCCTGGTGGAGCAGCTGCTGGACGGTGATCTCGGGGCCGTAGTCGTGGCCGTCGATCACCAGGAGCCCGTCCGCGTAGGCGGGCAGGCGCTCGCCGAGGGTGTCGTCGAGCGAGAGCCTCCCCTGCTCCACCAGCCGCAGGGTCGCGACCGCGGTGAAGGTCTTGGTGATGCTGGCGATCTCGAACGTGTCGTCGGCGGACATCTCGGGCCCGCCGACCCAGGCGTGGCCCGCGGCACCTTGGAACCACCAGGCGTCCTCGGCCGACGCGTGCACGCCGAGCGACACGCCGCCGAACCCGTCGGTCTGCGCGGCGCGCTTCTCCACCGCGCCCATCAGGTCGAGCGTGGTGACCGGCGCGGCCTCGCAGCCGCAGAGCGCGCAGAGCGCCGCGAGGAGAACCGCGCGATCAGCCATGGAGCAGGCCGGACACCACGGCGATCGCGACCGCGATGCCCATCAGGCTCTCGCCCGCGATGAAGCCGGACGACACCGGCACCACGGTGCGCTCGGCGAGCGCGGGACGCGTGCGCTCCAGGATCATCGCGATCGACGCGCCCAGGAACATGGCGAGCGTGTTGTAGACCGGCAGCGTGAAGGCTAGGCCAAAGCCCATCGCGGACGGGATGAGGTGGCGCAAGCGAGGCAGGAAGCGGTCCAGCAGCACCAGCGCCACGCCGACGACGGCGCCCACGACGATCGAGATCTGCGCCGTGTAGTGCAGGCTCGACAGGCCGTTCGCGAGCAGCAGGGCGACGCCCTTCCAGGTCTGCGCC
Source organism: uncultured Pseudomonadota bacterium (assembly GCA_903861005.1). Taxonomy (GTDB): domain Bacteria; phylum Myxococcota_A; class UBA796; order UBA796; genus CAIOSP01. Next base: position 40,923 of record CAIOSP010000017.1, on the reverse strand, counting down.
CCCGGCGCGGGCCACTTGTCGGTGCCGATCAGATCCGCGGTGGGGATCAGCAAACGGTACGCGGGCACGACGAACACGGAGCCCGCGAGCACGCCCAGAAACTGCGCCCAGAACTGCTGCTTGGGGTCGGCGCCCAGGATGTAGCCGCTCTTCAGATCCGTCAGCAGGTCGGCGGCGTGCAGGCCGGCGCCGCCGGTGACGTGGGCGGTCATCAGGTTGGTGGTGGTGTTGCCCGGATCGAGCGCACCGAACGTGATCTGCGTGATCTTGCCGAGCGCGCCGGTGGGCGTGGTGTCGGTCTCGCCGGTGGCGCGGCAGGCGACGATCGCGATGAAGAAGCCGAGCACGACGCTGATCACGCCGAGCCACGGCGCGATGCCGAAGAACAGCCACTCCAGGAAGATCACGATCGGCGCGAAGATCGCCATGCCGATGAAGAACCAGCGCATGGGCACCTGACCGTCGTCGACCGCGTCCACCTTCATGGCGGCGCTCACCGACTGCATCGCCCGCATCACCGTGCGCCACTGAAAGGCGAACGACAGCAGCCCGCTGGTCAGGATGGTGGTGGAGCCGAACCACACGCTCCACGCGACGATGTTCTTGTAGCCGAGCTTGGGATCGATCGCGCCGAGCTCGTACATCCGGGGCACGAGGATCAAGTAGTTGATGCCGGCGCCGAGCAACAGGCTCCAGGCGGCCCGCCAGCCCATGATCGCGCCGCCGCCCACCAGCAGCAGCGAGGTCTCAAACGAGATGGTGTACTCCCAGATGCGGCGCCCACCCAAGGTGAGGCCCGGGAGCGTGACCTTCTCCAGGAAGTTGTAGGGGATCCACGCCGCCTTGGCGTCGCGGAAGAACGCGACGAACGCGCCGATGAAGGCGCTCACGCCCAAGAAGCGCGCCTTCTCCTGGCCGCCCGAGTCCGCGTCGCCGTGCAGCGCGCGCAGCGTCTCCGCCGCGGCGATGCCCGACGGGAAGCGCAGCCCCTCCACGTCGATCATCTGCTGCTTCATGGGGATGGCCATCACCACGCCCAAGGCCGCGATCGACGCGATCCAGGGCATCATCGTGGTCCACACCATCGGCTCGCCGGTGATCATCATCAGCGCCGGGATGGCCGCGACCGTACCGCCGCCCGTCATGTACCCGGCCGCGCTGGCGACCGACTGCATGGCGTTGTTCTCCAAGATGCCGAACGGCTTCTTGGACGCGCCCACCTTGTGGAGCGCCGCGAAGATGGCGAAGGCCAGGATACCCGCCGTGATGGACACGCCAAAGGTCCAGCCCGTCTTGAGCGCGACGTACAGGTTGGACAGGCTCATCACGCCGCCGAGCAGCATGCCTGCGACCGCGGCGCGGACGGTGAGCTGGGTGCGATCTTCCGACATTCGGCCCCCGAGGAGCCAGGGTTGTAGCCTGGACGCCACCTCGGTCGCACGCGTTCCTCGCGAGGAATTGGCCGTACGCCAAAACGCAAACAGCCCCGTGGACCAAGATCCACGGGGCTGAAGGACTGCCGAACTCCGGACTCGAACCGGAGACCTGCTGATTACGAATCAGCTGCTCTACCAACTGAGCTAGATCGGCGAAGCGGGGCGCTTCTAACCGCCCTGCCCGGCGCGTCAACCGCGCGAAGGGCCGGTGATCGCGCGCACCGGCCCCGTACCCTGGTCGCGTATCGGCTTTCGCAGCACAATCTCGCGGCCCGCGGCCCGTCCCGCGTCATGCGCATCTCCGCGTCCCATGAAGTATCGACGCCCACCGGACCGACTGGGCCAGCGCCGATGGAGGAAGCCATCGAGCCCAGGGTCACCCGCCCAGACCAGGCCCTCCTCCTGCGCGGTGCGGGTGGTCTCGCCCTCCAGCTTCTCGCGAAAGCCGGTCATCAGCCCCTCCAGGAAGGGCCGCCGCGCCGCGTCCCCGTTCAGTCCGTGCTTGAGGCGATGCGCGCGCCACAGGCGCTCCCCGGTGTGCGCGAGGAAGTCCCAGACCCAGGTGGCGATCTCCACGTTCTCCGGGGAGCCGGCGATCTCGAACGCGGTGGCGGGCTTGGCGGTGGTCACGTCGAACGCCGGGACGATGGTGACCTCGACGAAGAAGTGCCCGGCGAGGATGCCGGTCAGCACGTGCTCCCACGACGAGTGCCGGGTCTTGGTCTCGCCGACCTGACGCACGACGTAGCGCTGCGGCGCTGCGGCCGAGGCGAGGTCGATGTTGTGCTTGAGCATCAGCCGGTAGGCCGCGTTCATGGCGGCGCGGGCCTCAGACTCGACTGGGCTGTCGGCCAGCGCCAGGAGTTTGCGGATCCGACGCACGATCGCGGACTCGGCCTGTCCGCCGTCCTCGGGCGCCCCCGCGGCGCGGGCGTCGATGCCGCGCTCGGCGCAGACCGTGCGGAAGGAGGCGCCGTGGGCGGTCTCGTCGTGCACGCCCAGGACCTCGCTCACGTACTGGTGCGCCATCTCGTGCTCGAGCACGCTGACCACCTCCCCCCAGCGGCGGTCGATCACCAGCGACCACGACAGCGACAGCGTGCGGGTGGACGCGGACCAGCGTCCCAGCTCAGCGCGGCGCTCGATCACCAGGACCGGGGCGCGGAGCTTGCCCCCAAAGCGCGCGGTGTTCAGCTTGCGCCACCACGCGCGGATCTCCTGGAGCAGGATGTCTTCCACCGCGACCATGCAGGACTCCGCGGCCAGGGCTAACGTAGCGGCATGAACGCGGTCAGCCCGATCGAGCCCTTCGACGCGAACGCCACGCCCTCGGCGCGGTTCATGCGCGGCTTTCGCGCGCCGTTCGGGGCCTTCCGCACGCTGGGCGCACACCAGGCGCTCTGGCCGTGGGTGGTGGTGCCGATCCTGATCACGACCACCCTGATGGGCGGCGCGACCTGGGCGGCGATCACGTTCGCGCCGCGCGTCACCGACACGCTCTGGCCGTTGACCGAGGCCAAGCTCCCTGCCGCGCAGCTGCTCGTCCGAAACACGCTGTGGGCCTTCTTGCTCGTGACCTCCTGGGTGCTGTCGACGGTGGCCGCGTGGTTCGTGGGCCTCATCCTGGCCAGCCCGTTCTACGACCGCCTGTCTGAGCAGGTCGAGCGCATGCACGACGCCACGCCCGCGCGGCCGGTCACCTCCCCCGCGCAGATCGCCGGCGACATCGCGGTGGGCGTGCTGCACAGCTTCGCGAACTTCGCGCTCTACATGGCGCTTTCCTGCCCCCTCGCCTGCGTGCAGGGCATCCCGTTCCTCGGCGAGATCCTGGGCGTGATCGGCGGGACGTTGATGTCGTCCTGGCTGGTGGCGATCGAGGTCCTGGACTTCAGCCTGGCCCGCCGTCGCTATGGATGGTGGCAGAAGCTGCGCTGGCTGTGGGCCCACCGCGCCACCATGCTCGGCCTCGGGTTCGGGTCGTGGATCTTGCTGCTGGTCCCGCTCGGCGGGTTCGTCGTCACGCCGGTCGCGGTGATCGCGGCGACCGAGCTGTTCATCGCCATGCAGCGGGCCGACGCCCTGCCCGAGTGATCGCTCAGCGCTTGAGCCACGCGGCGACGGACGGCAGCAACGGCACGTCGGCGGGCGCCCACGCCACCGAGTCGAGCGCGTCTGGCCCCAGCCAGCGGACGGCGTCGTGGTCGCGGAGCGCGGGCTCGCTCGACGGCGCGTCGGTGGCGTAGGCGACCAGTCGGATCGCCACGTCGCCGTAGTCGTGGATCACCTCCGACAGCCACGGTCCCACCGTCACGGTCAGCCCCAGCTCCTCGTGCAGCTCGCGGGCGAGCGCGTCGCGGTCGGACTCACCGCTCTCCACCTTGCCCCCGGGCAGCTCCCACAGGCCGCCGCGCGCCAGGTCCGGCCTGCGCCGCGCCGCCAGCACCGCGCCGTGGCGCACCGTCGCCGCGCCCACCACCCGCACGATCCGCCCCTTGGGGAGCGTGACCATAGGCAGGGTCAGCCAGCGATCGTCGTCCGCGCACGACGCGACCAGCGCCGACAGGTCCAGGCCGCGCCAGCTGGGCCCGAACACGTCGACCGCCGCCCGCAGCCGCCCGAGCGCGCGCCCGAACAGCGAGGCCGCCGAGCCCAGATCCCCCTGGTGCCGCTTGAGCCGCCACGCCGCGAGCTGGATCAGGCCCTGGAGCACGCCGCGGCTGGGCGACGCCGCGGGCAGGTCCCGCCACATGGCCTCCCACGCCTCGTGCGCCTCCCACAGGTAGCGCAGGTCGAACAGGTCGAGGGTGGTGAGCCAGCGCTCGTCCCGCTCCCAGGCCAGGCCTGGGTCCCACGTCGGGGCCGCGAGGTGGCCAGGGTGCGGCGTCAGGCCCGGGACGTAGCGGACGTCGGGCAGCGCGGCCTGCGTGCGGCGCGGGATGGGTTCTGGGGTCGGGATGGGCTGGGGCATCTGCCCCTTGAACACGGCCAGCGGTCCGCTCCCACCTGTCACCGGTTGCTGCCCGCCGCCCCAGGTCCGCGTCGACCGGGTTAGGCGGCGCGGCTTGGAGCCCACATGTCCCTGCTGACCCACGAGATGCGCGCCCACCTGGATGGCCTGATCCGCAGCGACCGCGTGGTGCTGTTCATGAAGGGCACCCGCGACCAGCCCCAGTGCGGCTTCTCGGCGCGCGTGATCGAGCTGCTCGACGGCCACCTGCCCGACTACGCCACCGTCAACATCCTCGACGACATGAACCTCCGCGAGGCGCTCAAGGAGTACGCGAACTGGCCCACCTACCCGCAGCTGTGGGTCGAGGGTGAGTTCGTCGGCGGCGCCGACATCATCGGGCAGATGGCCTCGTCGGGTGAGCTGGCCGCGCTGCTGGGCGCCGACGCCAAGCCGCCGCCCTCCGTCCCCACCCTCACCGTGACCGACGCCTGCCGTGACCGCATCAAGCAGGTCATGGAGAACGCGAACTTCCCGCTGCGCCTGAGCATCGACGCGCGCTTCCAGTACGGCTTCCAGCCCGTGCAGGAGCCCGGCTTTGGTGACGTGGTCGTGGTGGCGAATGGCCTGCAGATCGTGATGGACCGCGCCAGCGCCGCCCGCGCGAACGGTGTGTCGCTCGACTACGTGTCTGGCCCCCGCGGGTCCGGCATCGTCGTCGACAACCCCAACGAGCCGCCGCGCGTGCGCCAGATGCAGCCTGAGGACCTCAAGCTGTGGATCGACCGCCGGGAGGACTTCGTGCTCGTCGACGTGCGCACCGACGGCGAGGCCGAGATCGCGCGCATCCCCGGCGCGCGCCTGCTCGACGAGGAGACCGAGACCTGGCTGGGCACGCTGCCCAAGGACACCAAGCTGGTCTTCCAGTGCCACCACGGCGTGCGCAGCGCCCACGCGGCTGAGCACTTCCTCCGCCAGGGCTTCAAGCTGATCTGGAACCTGACCGGCGGCATCGACGCGTGGAGCACCCGCATCGACCCGACGGTCCCGCGCTACTGACCGAGCGGATCACGCCGCCACGCGCCCCAGCAGTGGACGCGGTCGTCGACGTCGATCGCGCACGAGAAGGTCGAGCCTGACGACAGCGACTGGTACAGCCCGGGCGGCGCCTCCGCCCGGTTGAAGGTGTCGTCGCCCCAGCAGGTCAGCGACTGGTCCAAGCGCAGCGCGCAGGAGTGGAACAGCCCCGCCGACACCGCGGTGTACAGGCCGGAGGGCGCCGCGGTCTGGCCGAGGAAGGAGCTGCCCCAGCAGTCCAGGCCGCCGTCCACGCGCACGCCGCAGGTGTGGTAGCCGCCCGCCGACAGGTCCGAGTAGGTCACGCCCTGCGGCACGTTGAGCTGCCCGTCGCCGTTCGCGCCCCAGCACTCGCCCAACCCGTCGGTGTGCACCGCGCAGGTGTGGACCACGCCCGCGGTGATCCGGTAGAACGGCCCGACCGCCGCCGAGGTCGCGCCCGAGGACGTGGAACCCCAGCACACCGCGTTGCCGTTGGTCTTGAGGCCGCAGGAGTGCGCGTCCCCCACCGCGACCTGGTCGAAGGTGCCCGCGGCCGGCACGGTCTCGCCGAACAGATCGTAGCCCCAGCACGCGACCGCGCCCGCGTCCTCGACCGCGCAGCCGTGCAGCAGCCCCACGTCGAGCTGCGTCCACGGCGTCAGCGACGGCGGGGAGAGGGTCTGCCCCTGCACGCCGATGCAGGTGTGGTTGCCGCTCGCGTCCAGCCAGCACAGGTCCAGGCCGCCCACGTCGACCGCGACCGCGCGCTCCACCGGCGGCTGGTTCACGCCGCCCTGCCAATTCCCCACGCACACCAGCCCGCCCCCGCTCGCGTGCGCGCAGGTGTTGGACGCCCCCGCCCACAGCGCGTCGTACTCGCCGTCCGGCAGATCGAGCTGGTGGTAGTAGTCGCTGCCCCAGCACCGCGCGTGGCCGGTCGCGTCGAGCGCGCACGAGTGCGTGGAGCCAGACACCAGCTGCGAGAAGCCCGTCCCCGACGGGGAGGCCGTCTGCCCTGCGCCGCCGTCACCCCAGCAGCGGACCTCATCGTCGGGCGCCGTGAGCGCGCAGCCGTGAAAGCTCCCGAGCGACACCGCGTCAAAGCGGCCCGACGGGATGGGAAGCCCCGCGAAGTACATCCCCCAGCAGGTGATCGCGCCGCCCTCGTCGAGGACGCAGCCGCGGCTCTGAGAGACCGCGAGGTCGGTGAACGCGCCGTCCGGAGGGGCCAGCTGCCCCAGGTAGTCCGCGCCCCAGCACACGACGCTGCCGTCCAGATCGCGGGCGCAGGTGTGGTCAAACGCCGCGTCGATCTGAACGAACACGCCCTCAGGCGGGGTGCTGCGCGCGCCGGCGAGCCCCCAGCAGGAGATCGTCCCGTCCAAGCCGATGCCACACGCCGAGTTGTCCGCCAGCGCGAGCGCGCCCATCGCCACGTCCGGCGCCTCGGCCTTGCGGTTGTCGTTGTAGCCCCAGCACCGCACGTCGCCGTCGTCTTCGGCGGCGCACGCGTAGCCCAGGCCAACGTCGAGCGAGACGACGGCGGGATCGTCCGCGCCCACCTGCACCCACGCCGCCGACTCGGGGCCCACGACCAGGCCGTCGTTCGGCTCGACCGCGCAGGTCCAGCGCTCCCCGTCCGCGACGAGGCCCTCCGGGATGGTGTCGCCGGGGATCCGATCGGAGGTCGCGCCGACGAAGGGCACGCCGTCCCGCAGCCAGCGCGCGGTGTAGGTCACGGGGTCATTGTCGGTGTCCGAGGACGGCACGGTCACCAAGCAGCGCAGCGCCGCCCCGACCTGCGGCGCGGGTGGGGTCACGGCCACCCGCGCGGAGCCGGGCGCGGAGTTCTCCACGACGATCGGGCCCATGGTGCGCTGCGCCCGGCCGCCGAAGCCGTCGTTCACGTCCAGCGTGACGGTCACCTCGTCGCCGCGCACGAGCCCGAACCCCGAGAGCAGCGTCTCGCCCAGGCCCTCGAGCACCGTGGCGCCGTTGATCGTCCAGCGCCAGAGCCAGATCGCCGAGTCGTGGTCGGGGTCGACGACCGTGGGGGTGACCAGCATCGCGTCCCCCGCGTGCGGGCGGGTGGGCTCCACCGTGAGGTCGACGATCTGGGGGACCGCGTTGCCGACGGTGAGCATGTCGGAGACGACCGCGCTCTTGTCCACGCCGTCGTCGGCGTCGACGCGAACCTCCCAGACCTGCCCGCGCTGCACGAACCCGCCGTCGACCGTGTCGCCCTGGATCACCTTCCCCAGCGCGGCGCCCGACACCACCTCCCAGGTGATGCGCACCGTCACGGCGTCGCCGTCGGGGTCCGCGCCCTCCTCCACCGCGACCGTCAGCGTGTCGCCGGTGACCGGGTCCGCGGGGCTGAGCACGAACGTGGGCGCGGGCGGCGGGTGGTTGGTCCGCGGCAGGTCGGTGTCGAGCGAGGTGTCGATCTGACCGTCGTCCGTGTCGACGTCCGTGTCCGCGAGCACGACGACGCCGGTGTCGTCCACACCGTGGGGTGAAGACGCACAGCCGACCGCCGCGACCAGCGCGAGCCCCCAAACACGCATGGGCCACCCTCGCGCGGACCATACCGCAGTGTGGGCGACACCCGCGCGCGGTTTGCACCTAGACCGCAGGATCAGGGCGCGGGCTCGTCGTGGTAGAGCGTGCCGATGGCGTCGTCACCGGCCTCGAACACGTTCTCGGTGCCGGGGCGCACGGTCGCGGTCGCCGCGCCGTCCGTCACGACGATGCCGCCGATCTCAGTCTCGTTCCACAGCGTCTGGTAGCGCCAGGCAGTGCCGTCCCCGCGGTCCATCCACACATCGATCGAGTAGGACTGCCAGACGGTGGTCTTGTCTTTGTCGCCCGGCCAGGGCTGGTCGTACCAGGAGCGCGAGTAGAACGACGTCCGTTCGACACCCTCCGCGTCCGTGTAGTTCACCCAGCGGAAGTTCTTCAACAGGACCGAGTCCACCGAGTACAGCAGCGTCTTGCGACGCATGTCGTTCGACGTGTCGATGTGGTCGCAGGACTGGTCGACGAAGCAGCTCGGGTCGTCGACGTTGGTGATGGTCCGATCGTAGAACTCGGCCGTCGGCTCGGTCGGGACTTGGTCGGGCTCGATCTGGAGCCGGGCGTGATCACTCGCGGGCCACCGTGACTGGTAGGCCATCCCGATCCCGAAGCAGTTCTCCAGCGGCCGGTCGGGGCGCGTGATCGTCGCGACGTCCTCGTCTTGAAGGTCCGTCAGGGTCCAGGTGCGGTCGTCGAGCACGTCGGACCCGACGTCCACCGTGGTCAAGAAGGCGTCGAGGTTGGCCATGCCCGCCACGCGGGTGCGCTCGTCCGTCGCGTCCCACTCCCGGTACATGTAGCGCGACAGGTCATTGAGCTCGGTCGGCGCCTCCGGCGGCGCGCACGCGCCCATCGCCCAGGCCAAGCCCACCCACAGAACCTTGCGCCGCATGCTCGCTCTCCGTCGTTGCGCCGCACCTTAGCATCCTGCGGGCCACGGTCGTGTCACGTTGACGTGCGCCCTGCCCGAACGTGCCTGCGTGCGGCGTTCGTGGCATGGTGAGGCCCGTCGGAGGCACCCGCAAGATGACCATGAACCCGTTCGACGAGCGCCCGTTGGTGCTGGTGATGGTGGGCCTGCCTGCGCGCGGGAAGTCGTTCACCGCGCGGCGCATCGCCCGGTACACCACGTGGCTGGGATACCGTTCGAAGGTGTTTAATGTCGGGAGCTACCGGCGCGCGCGTCTGGGCGCAGGCCAGAAGCACACCTTCTTTGATCCGGCCAACGCCGAGGGCACGTTCGCGCGCGAGCAGATGGCCGACGAGGCGCTGGTCGACGTGCTGGCGTGGGTGGCGGGCGGCGGTGAGGTCGCGGTGTTCGACGCGACGAACAGCACCCGCGAGCGCCGCGCCCGGGTGCGGGCGCGCTGCGAGGCCGCGGGCGTGCAGGTGGTGATGGTCGAGCTGGTCTGCGACGACCGCTCGGTGATCGAGAAGAACGTGCGCGTCTCCAAGCTCAAGGGCCCCGACTACGTGGGCCGCGACCCAGAGGAGGCCATGCGCGACTTCATGGCGCGCCTGGACCACTACGAGAGCGTCTACGAGACCGTGGACGAGCCCGACGCGAGCTGGATCCGCAACGTGGATCTGGGCCGCCGGATCGAGCTGAACCGCATCGACGGCCACCTGCCCAGCAAGCTGGTGGTGTTCCTGATGAACGTGCACATCCTGCCGCGCGCGGTCTACTTGACCCGCCACGGCCAGAGCACGTTCAACGTGGCCGGACGCATCGGCGGCGACAGCTCCCTGGCCGCGAGCGGGCAGCGCTACGCCGACAACCTGTCGAGCTGGCTCAACCAGGAGATCGACCCGGCGAACCCGCTTGAGGTGTGGACCAGCACCCTGCGTCGCACCGTGGAGACGGGCAGTCACCTGGGCCGCCCCACGCGCCCGTGGAAGCTGCTCGACGAGATCGACGCCGGCGCGTGCGACGGCATGACCTACGAGGAGATCGCGCAGCGGATGCCCGAGGAGTACGGCGCCCGCAAGAGCGACAAGCTGCGCTACCGCTACCCGCGCGGCGAGTCCTACCAGGACCTCATCGCGCGCCTGGAGCCGGTGATCCTGGAGCTGGAGCGTCACCGCGAGCCCGTCCTCATCGTCGGACATCAGGCGGTGCTGCGCGCCCTGTATGCGTACCTGACGGGCGAGCCGGCGCACAAGGTCCCGCACCTGCCGATCCCGCTGCACACCGTGATCAAGCTGGTACCGGGCGGCGGCGGCGTGCCGGAGGAGCGGTTCGAGCTCGGGCCGATCGACGCGACCGACGGCGGCCACGGGTAGGCGGGCGCGCCTTGCGTTCAGACACGGAATTGCCGACCCTCGCGCGGCGCGCTCACGACCGACGCGCGTCGACGCCTTCGCCCCCAAAGTGCTTCTCCGGGTGGGCGAACGAGTCCTTGAGGATCGCGACCATCTTGGCGGCGTGCGCGCCGTCGAGCAGCCGGTGGTCGAAGGTGGCGCAGAGCCGCATCATGTGCGCGACGACGATGGTGTCGTGCTCCGCCACCACCGGCACCTTGCGGATGGCACCCACGCCCACGAGCAGCGGCACGCGGCTGTAGGACACGAGCGGCGCGTACGCCTCCTCCAACCCCAGCGAGCCGACGTTGGTGACCATCACGCCGCCGAACGGGTCCTTGGGCAGGCCCAGGAAGCTCAGGTTCAGGTTGAGCGTGTAGGTGAGGAACGCGACCAGGTCCAGCACCGGACCCACGATGAAGCCCGGCATCTTCTTGAACAGCTGCCGCGTGCTCTCCTTCTCCGCGTCCTTGCCCGCGCGCACCTTCGCCGCCGCCGCCTCGAACTCGTCGACGATCGTGGTGAGCGACTTTTGATCGACGCGGCGCAGCGTCACGCCCGACAGGTCGACCTGACCCGACTCCGGGTCCTTCATGGCCACCTGGAAGAACACGTCCACGTCCTGGCGCAGGTAGACGCGCCAGAAGCGGAGCACGGCGTTCGCGTCGGGGACTTCATGCAGCACGCGCGCGATCGCCATCGCCATCAGGTGCGTCACGGTCGCGCGCTTTCCGGTGCGCGCGCGGAACGCCTCCAGGAAGCGGAGCGACGCGTCCATGTTGATCTCGATGGCGCCGTAGACCGACGGGTCCTTGGCCGTGCGCCACGTGCCCATCGCCAGCATGCGGAACGAGGACAGCCCCCGCTTGTGGACCAGCGCGACGTTTCCCATCTTGACTCCCCTGTTTGCAACGAGCGTATCCGATCGTAGGGCGCCCGGACGAGGCCCCTCGCGACGGGCTCGGTGAGGCCCGATCGCGATACGGCCCTCGGCGCAGGAGCCCCCATGTCCGTCGCCGCCCCCGACGTGCCCGCCGTCGATCTGGATGACCTGCGCTCGGACGAGACGCGCCGCCGCGAGCGCGCGGTGGACGCGGTGCGCGTCGGGTTCGGAACCCTCGGTCTGGTCACGGTCGCGGGGCACGATCTGGACGACGACACGCTCGCCGCCTTCCACCAGACCTGGACCGCGCTCACCGACCGGCCCGAGTCAGACAAGCGCCGCTGGCATCGACCCGACCTGTGGTGCAACCGCGGCTGGACGCCGCCGAACAGCGAGGTGGCGGTGGCGTCGGGCGGGCAGCCCGACTTCAAGGAGTGCTGGTTCGCCGCCCCCCACGACGGAGACGCTGACGGCGTGGCGGCGTTCCCCGCGCTGTACGCGCCCAACCTGATCCCCGAGGGCGGCGAGGCGTTCGCGTCGGTGCACCATGACCTGGGCGCGCGCCTGCACGCCGTCGGGCTGACCTTGCTCGACGGGTGCGAGCGGGCGCTGTCGCTGGAGGCAGGCGAACTGACCGCGCTCACGCCAGGCGCCGCGCACGTCACGCGCGCGCTGCGCTACCTGCCGCTCGACGCCGACAGCGTGAACCAGGGCGTGCTGTGGGGCGAGGAGCACACCGACTTCAACCTGCTGACCGTGCTGGGCGGCGGTCGCTTCCTGGACCCAAGCGGTCGCGCGGCGGACCGACCGGACGGCACAGCTGGGCTCTACCTCCGCACCCGGCCGACGGCGTCGCACCCGCAGGGTGAGCTGGTCTACGGGCGCGCGCCCAAGGGGCACCTGCTCGCGCAGGTCGGGCAGCAGTTGGAGATCCTGACCGGCGGTCGGCTGCTCGCCACGCCCCACGTGATCCGCGCGCCGTCCACCCCGGGCTGGGGTCGCACCTCGCTCGCGCACTTCGTGCACGTGCACCCGCTGCGGACGCTCACGCCGCTGGCGCCGTTCCGCACGCCAACGGCGGTGGCCGCCTACCGCCCGCCCGCGCTCGCCGGGACGTACACGATCCAGACGCTGATGGACATTGGCCTGGCGCCACGCGGCACGCGGACCACGCCGCCGTCGCGCTGATCGGGGCGCGACGGGCGCTCAGGCCTCTTGCGGTTCCAAGCCCTGCGCCGCCGCGCGCAGCTGCGCGCCACGCTCAGCCATGCGGTGCAGCGTCCGGCTCTCCGCGATCCAGCGCACGAACTCTGCGTCGTCCCAGTGACGCTCGCGCCACGCGACCTCGAGCCGCGCCTTGAGCTCGTCGACGAGCGGCGGCACGATCGCGGCGGCCAGCGTGCCCAGCCCCGCCGCGGCGGCCGCCTGCGCCAGCCCGTTCGGGCCGAGCGGCCTGCAGCCGAAGAAGTAGCTGGTCGGCGGGAACTCCACGATCGCGAGCATCAGCGCGAGCGAACCCACCGCGGTGAGCATCACGTCCGCGCTCCCGTCCGCGAGCAGCGCGGTCTGCCCGAGCTGCGTGCCGACGAGCGCCAGCAGCCCCACCGTGTCAGCGCCGCGACGCCCCAGCGTGAAGCGCGCCGTGGTCCACGCGACGCCCGCGGCGCCCGCGGTGAACACCGCGCGCCACGCGATGTCGCGCTCGAGCTCAGAGCCGAGCGACACGTCCGGACCCGCCTTGGCGAGCGACTCGGGCGACGCGGAATTGGGCGGACGCGCGGCCAACGCGAGCGCCGGCAGCGCGTCCGTGAGCAGGTTGACCAGCAGCAGCTGGCGCGCGTTGAGCGGCACGCGGCCGGTCACCAGCCCGCCGAACAACGTGTAGGCGACCTCACCCAGGTTGGAGCCGACCAGCATTCCGACGGCGTCGCGCACGCTCGCCCACAGCGCGCGGCCTTCGAGCAGCGCCGCGACGATGGTCTCGATGTGGCCGTCCGCGACCACGAGGGCGGCGGCGTGGCGCGCGGCCATCGTCGCGCGCTCGCCCAGCGCGATGCCCACGTCGGCCTGACGGATCGCGGGCGCGTCGTTGGCGCCGTCGCCGGTCATGGCGACCACGTGGCCCAGGCGCTGGTACCCGCGGATGACGCGCACCTTCTGGGCGGGCGTGACGCGCGCGAACACCGACACGTCCGGGAGCAGCGCGTCGAGCGCGCCCTCATCGAGCGACTCAAGCTCTGCGCCCGTCACCACGCGCGCACCTCCGAGGCCGAGCGTGCGGCCGATCGCCCCCGCCGTGCTCGCGTGGTCGCCGGTGATCATCACGACGGACACACCCGCCGCGCGCAGCGCCGCGACCGAGGACGCGGCGGACGCCCTGGGCGGGTCCGAGATCCCCAGGAAGCCCAGGAACACGAGGCCCTCGACCTCCTCCGCGTGGATCCAGTCGCGCGAGGCGTCGACCGGCTGCGTCGCGACGGCGAGCACACGCAGCCCCCGATCACCGAGGGACGCGGCGTGCGCGTGCAGGCGCGTCCGCTCGCGGGCCGACAGCGCGCGCGTGCGACCGCTCACACGCACGCGCGTGCAGCGTGCCAGGACCGCCTCGGGCGAGCCCTTCACGTCCAGACGCAGCCCGTCGAGCGAGTCCGACAGCGTGGCGTGCCAGCCGCGGCCCGGCTCGAACGGCAGCTCCGCGTGGCGATCCGGGGCGTGATCGCCGGTGGTCCCGGATGCGCGCCACCAGCCCTCGACCACGGCTTGATCGGTGGGGTGCGGGAGGGGCTCGGTCGGGTGGGGCGCGGGCGTGGCGCGCGTCGCCGCGGACAACACCTGGAGCAGCGGCAGCGGCAGCGCGTCCACGTCGGCGCTCAGGTAGCCGTCGGACACCAGGCTCACCTGGAGGTGGCCTTCGGTGAGCGTGCCGGTCTTGTCGGCGCAGAGCACGTCCACGCGGCCGAGCGCCTCGATGGCGCGGGGATTGCGCGCCAACGCCCCCTTGGCCGCCAGCCTGCGTGCGGCGGCGAGCTGCGCGACCATCGCCAGCAGCGGCAGGCCTTCGGGCACCGCCGCCACGGACAGCGACACCGCCGAGCTGATCAGCTCGCGCGGCGATCCCCGTCGGGCCAGGCCCGTGACCAGGAGCGCCGCGCCCGCGAGCGCGGCGATCGGCGCGGTGAGGCCCGTCAGCGCGCGCAGGCGCGACTCGACGCCTCGCGGCTCACGTGGCTGCGCGCCGTTGACCGCGGCGCGCGCTTCGGTGTCTTCGCCCACCGCCACCACCACCGCGAGCGCGTCGCCCGCCGCGACCGTGGTGCCCGCGAAAAGCATCGAGGTGCGGTCGGCGACGTGCGGAGACCAGGTCGGCGCCGCGCTCTTGGTGACAGGCACCGACTCGCCGGTGAGGGCGGACTCGTCGACCTCCAACGCGCTCGCCCGCAGCAGGCGGCAGTCCGCGGGGATCACCTCCCCCGCCTGCAGCGACACCACGTCGCCCGGCACGATCTCCACCGCGGGCGCGTGCGCCCACGCGCCGTCGCGCCGAACGCGAACATGCCTGGTCTCAGCGCGGTCCAGCTCGCTCAGCGCCCGCTCCGCGCGGACGCGCTGCGCCGCCCCGAGCACGCCGTTGAGCGCTAGCACGCCGCCCACCATCGCCGCGTCGATCTTGGAGCCGGTGATCGCCGACAGCGCCGCGCCGCCTGCGAGGACCGGCGCCAGCGGGTTGTCCAGCTCGTCGCCCAGCACACGCTGGACCTGCTGCCACTCGGTCGGCGCCGTCGCCTGCGGCAGGGCGCGGGCGCGCGCCAGATCGGACGGCAGGCCGTCCGCTGTGGTGCGAAGGCGCGCGAAGATCGCCTCGGGCTCCATCGCGTGCCAGGGCGTGCGATCGCGGCGGCGTACGGGCGGCGGGGCCTGGATCGCGCGCGACACCCGCGCGGCGTTGAGCATCGACGCGATCGTCGCCATGTTCGCGAGCGTGAGCGCGCGGCGCGAGGGGGCGTCGCCTTCGTCTTGGAGGGACAGCGCGACGCCCACCACCGACTCCAGCATGGTGAGCTGCACGCTCTGCTTCGCCGCGCGGTGGGCCGCCCCGACGGCCTCCATCACGAAGGGCAGCTCCGTGAGGCCGCGCGGCGCGATCAGGTGCGCGCTCCACGGGGTCGCGTCGCCGTCGGGCACGCCGATCCCGACGTCCGCCTCGCGCAGCGCCGGGCCGGGCCCCAGCCACAGCACGCACACACCGTGGCGCTCCTCCTGGAGCACGCGCAGCGCCTCGATCAGCGCCGCGCCGACCGGCAGCGTCACGTTCGGCCGCGCCCAGGCGACCGCGTCTGGCGCGTCGGTGGCGACCGCGACGGTCAGATGGTTGGCGCGGGCCGCGGCGATCAGCGCCTCCGCGTCCGCGTCGACCTCTCCGTCATGGGCCGCGAGCAGGCGACCGTCGATCACCAGGGTGTCCAGACGGTCGAGTCGACGCAGGGCGCGCGCGTCCATCACCAGGAAGCCGCGGTGCGCCAGCCGCACGGCGAGCGCGGCGGTGAAGGCCTTTCGGCCATAGTGCGCGGGCCGCGGGACGCCGCTGATCATCGCCCCCGCGGCCGCGTCCAGGCGGCGCGCGTTCATGATCCGCACGCCCGATCCACCCACGGTGAACAGCGTCGCGCCGGTGGCGTAGGTCTCGATCGGGCCGTCGGGCAGCTGGGCGGCGCGTGGCTTGACGGGGTCGACGTCGTCGGGGTGCGCGATCGGCGCCCCGCCCAGCTCGCCCTCGCGATCCTCCCAAACCTTGCGCGCCGCGCGCGCGCCGCGCAGCCGCATCGCCCGGTACATCACGTCGGCGACGGGGCCGCTGACCACGTTGAGGCTCGCTGAGCTGACGGCGTTCGACACGCCGAGCACAAAGTCGGCCGAGGCCACGCCGAGCCAGTCGTCGAACACCCTCCGCACCGCCGGCACGTCCTCGATCAGGCGGATCGCGGCGGCGACGTCGATCTTGGTGGACTCGCGCGCGTCGCGACGCCAGCGCGGGACCGCCGCGACCACCGCCGACACCACGTCGGACGCGATCTCCGCCCTGAGGCGCCGCTCAGTGTTCCCGTCCCAGGGCAGCGAGCGAGGGTCGGTCGCGAGCGGCCGCCGATCCAGCCCGACCAGAGCCTCGATCGCCTCCACCGCGTCGCGGAGCGCGTGCTCGTCCGGGCCATCCGGCGCGACGTCGATCACCACGCGCCCGACCGCCGCGTTGTAGCGGGCCCAGTTCACGCCCGGGAGCGCGCCGAGGCGCGCCTCCACGAGCGCCGCGACCTCACGCACCAGCGCGGGCGGGACGGGTCGGGTCTCCAGCCAGAAGCGCTCCGGGCCACGCCACGACCGACGCCGCGCGGCGCGGGCGCGGTGAAGGACGGTGGAGAGTCGGCTCTTCAGGGACATGGGATCCGCGTGCCAGCACCGGGCGTGCCATGCGCCAACCTACTCCGGTGGCGCGTCTAGCGGACGTCGCCGGCGTCCAGCCGGGCGGCGAGCGCGGTGCAGTCGGCCCGCGCGGCGGCGGACACCGTGGGCGAGGTGAGGAGGTCCGCGGCCTCGTGCACGTCGTCACCCAGGTCAAAGCAGGCGTCTACACCGTCCGATCGCGTGAGCTTGTACCGGGTGTCGCGGATGGCCTGCTCGCGCAGCGTGGCGAGGGCCGGATCGCCGCTGGGCTGGAAGCGCTCGCTGTAGACGACGGGCCGCGTGTCGGGCGCGTGCGGGTCGTTCAGGAACGGCGTCAGGGTTCGACCGTCCAGCGACAGCGCGTCGTCCACCGGCGCCTGCGCGATCTGCGCGAGCGTCGGGAACAGGTCGACGAGGTGGACGAGCGCGTCGACCGCCACGCCTGGCTGCGTCACCCACGGAGAGCGCACGATCATCGGCACGCGGATCCCGCCCTCCATCACGGAGCCCTTGGTGTCGGCGGCGTCGAAGTCAGGGATGTCCAGGCTGTTGGGCGCGCCGTTGTCCCCCACCACGACCACGGTCGTGTCCTCCGGGACCGCGTCGAGCAGCCGCCCAAGCTGCGCGTCCAGGTCCTCCAACATCGTCACGTACTTGAGGCGGCCGGTCCAGCCGCCGTCCGGCTCGGGCGTGTCCGGCGGCAGCTGCAGCGGGAGGTGGACGGCGTGCACCGCGACCTGGAGGAACCACGGCGACGGCAGCGTCGCGACCGTGGCGATCGCGTCGTCGATCTCGGTGTGGGTCAGGTAGCCCTCGTGCCACCGATAGCCGTCGCGCCACTCATGCCACCGGGTGTAGCTGGTGCGCACGACCTCGCCCTCGCTCTCCACGTCGAGGAGGTTGGTGGGCTGGCCGACATAGCTGTCGAAGCCGTAGGACAGGGGCGTGGCGCCCTGCGGGTCGCGGTCGGTCGACAGGTGCCACTTGCCGATCGCCGCCGTGGTGTAGCCGGCGTGATCCCGCAGCCAGGTGGGCAGGTTGGGCGTGTCGACCGGGAGCGCGAACGCGTCGCCCTGCCGCGGGAGGTTGTCCCCGACGCCCGTCCGGAACGGGTAGAGCCCGGTCTGGATGGAGGCGCGGCTGGGGCTGCACAGCGGGTTGCCCCAAGCGCGGGTGAAGCGAACCCCCTGCGCCGCGAGCGCGTCGAGCGTCGGCGTGCGCGGCGCGTCCGGCTCGAACCCGTAGGCGCGCACGTCGTAGGCGCCGACGTCGTCGAGCACCACCAGCAGCACGTTGCCTGGACTGAGCGCGGCGTTGTCCGGGGGCGGCGACGCGCAGCCCGTCAGCGCGATCACGGCGAGCCACGATCGCATCCACGCCCCCACCACAAACGGTGTACCGCGCGCGCGGCGCCGCGGCCTTGAGGTCAGGGGCCGGAGAGGATCAAGTCCGTGCCATCTCGCGGGAGGATGGTCGACACGCCGGCCCGCAGCGCGAGCACACCGCCGAGGTCGGCGTACGTAAGCCCGAACACGGGCGGGGCGTAGCTGTAGAGCAGCGCCCCGACCTCGACCGCGCCGGTGGTGTCAGTCGCCGTGAAGCCGAGGCCGACCGAGTCCACCGCGGTGACCTGCGCGACCCCGCTCAGCTTGACGAGGACACCCTCCAGCGGCACGGCGCGGGTGCCGCCGGTCTGGACCTCGGCGGCGGTGACCGTGATCGGCAACGGCAGCGCCTCAGGGCCGACCGCGGTGGTGACGAAGCTGGTCAGGTCGCCCACGCCGACGGCTCCGGACTGGTCGTCGACGACGCCGTCGAAGCTGACGCGGCTACCAACCGTCGCGCCCGCGCCGTAGAAGGCGCTGGGGACGACGTAGAGCCCGGAGAAGTTGTCGCCGAGGTAGTCGAGGTCGCCCGGCTTGACCTGCACGAAGAAGCCCTGCGGAGCGACCGCGGTCACCAGCACGTCCGACAAGCGCACGGCGTCGCCTACGGACGCCACGCCGCTCTTCACGTCGTACACCGTGACCGGGCAGCCCTGCGTGCCGGGGTTGGACGCGTTCGGGCAGACGTCGCAGGCGTCGCCCTTGCCGTCGCTGTCCGCGTCGGCCTGCGTAGGGTTCCAGGTGGCGCCACAGTTGTCGGCGGCGTCAGTCACGCCGTCGCCGTCCACGTCGTTGGGGGCGACATCGGTGTCGGCCGCGTCGGTGTCGGCGAGGTCCGTGTCCGCCACATCCGTGTCGAACGCGTCGGTGTCCGCCACGTCGGTGTCCGCCGAGGTCGTGTCGTCCGTGTCGTCGGACCCGTTGGAGCCACCGCTGCAGCCTGCGAGCAAGACGAGCACGAACAGCGAGCGGAAGGTCATGACCGGCACCCAGGGTAGACGCCCCGCATTGTAGCAAGCCGGTCCCCACCCCGCCTGAGCTGTGCTACTCCGGGGCCGTGCGCGGAGGACGCTTGGAGCTGATGGCCGACGCGACCGTTCACCGGTCGCCCTACCGGTTTGCGATGAGCGCGCACGCGCTGGGCGACGAGGCGTCGGCCGCGGTAGCTCGCCTGTTTGACGAGGACGTGCCCTGGGCGCGCCATGACGCGTCGTTCTACGCGTGCTTCCTGGCGGTGGTGACCGACCGGATCGACCCCGCGTTGCTGGCCTCGCTGCCCGGGAAGATCGGCGTGCTGCTGGGCGTGCCGCTGACCGACCGCGTGCACGTCACGGTGCAGCGCATGGAGCCCGGCGACCACGCCCTGGTGCACACCGATCGCCCGCTCGTCGGCTACGAGGCCGCGCGCGTGGTGGTGCAATTCAACCACGACTGGCGTGACGAGGACGGCGGCTTGCTCGAGGTCCACACCCAGGCCGACGGCGGCCAGGTGGTGGCCTCCATGCTGCCCCGGTACGACGCCGCGTTCGCGTTCGCGCAGACGCCCTCGTCGCACCACGCGGTGACGCCGGCCAAGCGGCAGCGGCGGTCGGCGGTCTTCAACTTCTGGCACGTCGGCAACACCGAGGAGGTGGCCGAAGCCGTGCGCGCGACCTTCGACGGCCTGCGCTTCGACATGCTGCCGGGCTCGCTCGACGACGTGATGTTGGACGCCGAGGCCACGCTGCCCGAGGACGTCACGCACCGGGCGGGCCTGATCGCGCTGGTGCTGACGCGCTGGGGCTATGACGCGGCGGCCGTGACGCGCGCCTATGCGCGGGCCCTGGACCGGACCGAGGACGCGGGCTGGCCGATCGCACACGACGCGGCGGACGAGGCCGACACGGCGCTCGCGCTGGCGTCGTGGATGACCGAGCTGCAGCTGGACCACTTCGATCTGGACCGGTGGGAGGTGGTGTCGCGGCGGCTGGAGGGCGTCGAGACCACGCGCTGGACGCGCTTGTCGCCGACCCTCGCGCTCACGTTCCCGCCCCGCTTGGGCTGAACAGGCCGACGCGGGGGCCGCTGGCGCGATAACCGGCGCCGTGACGACTCCGTCGCATGCAGGATGGCTGGAGATGGGCCGGAAGAAGACGACCTTCTACGAAGTCCGCGAGAGCGACAAGGGCTTCGAGATCGTGCTCAACACCAAGGTCGCGGACGCGATCGCGGAGGACGAGGACGCCGGCGAGCGCAGGCCCGAGCGCGGCTTGCACCGCGAGGCCATGCGCGACCTCAAGGCGCTCGCCAACAAGCTGTCCAAGCTGCCTCGCAGCGCGCGCCGCGCGCTCCCGCTCGACGAGGCGATCCTCGACCAGCTCGACAAGGTCGCGGACGCGGGCGTGTCGAGCGAGCGCCGACGCTTCCTGATGCGCCTGAAGCTGCTCATGCGCGACATCGACTTCGACAAGCTCCAGGCGGCGCTCGACGGCGACACGCCCGCGGCGGCGCGCGGCCGCGAGCTGGAGCGCTGGCGCACGCGCATCCTCCAGGGCGGCAACGACGACATCCACGCGTTCCTCGAGGAGTTCCCCACGGGGGACAGCCAGCAGATCCGGGCCGCGGCCCGCGAGGCGCGCGGCGAAGGTCCGAACGCGTCCCGCTCCAACCGCAAGCTGTTCCAGCTGCTCAAGGAGTTCTCTGCGACGCCCGATGACGCCGTAGAGTAGGATGACCGGGTTCGCGACGGCCGGAGCCCGCGCGACCTCGGGGCGTCCATGACCTTCCGCCGTCCGCTCGCGTTGCTCGTCGCCTTGTCCGTCGCGGGCCCCGCGACCGCCGTCGAGCCGCACGACCAGTGGTACGCCATCGTCATGCAGGACCGCGTCACGGGCTGGATGCACGACGTCTGGACGCACGAGGACGGCAAGTGGACCGCGGTCCAGGAGACGAACATCGAGATCGCGCGCGGCGCGACCGTGATCAAGACGCTCACCCGCTCCACCAGCGTGGAGGATGAAGCGGGCGCGCTCCTGTCGATGGAGGTGACCGCGAACAGCTCGGGTGCCACGTCCACCATCAAGATCAGCGTGACCGACGGCGTGGCGACCGTGGTCAGCAAGTCCGGCGACCGCGAGCTGACGTCGACCAAGCCGATCCAGAAGGGCTGCGTCGGGCCCGTCGCCCTGCGCGCCCAGACCCTGGACCACATCGCCGCAGGGGAGACCCAGTTCTCCGTGTGCACCGCGAACGTGATGTCGGCGAGCGGCGGTTCGTCGCTGGAGTTCGTGGTGGATCCGCAAGCGACGACGTCGGACGCGCTCGGCGACGTGACGGCGACGCCCACCCTGTGGACCACGGACATGATCCCCGGCGTGCCGACGCGCGAGTGGATCCTGGCCGACGGGCGCATGTTCCGCACCGAGGTGTCGGTCGGCGCAATCCAGATGGTGATGCGCCGCAACGACGGCCCCGTCACGCTGGACGCGCCGCTCGAGCTGATGGTGCAGACCTTCGTCCCCGCGCCTACGCCGATCGACAAGCCTCGCAGGGCCCAGGCGGGTCGCTACCGGCTGGCCATGAAGGCGGGCACGCTGCCGTTGCTGCCGAGCGCCGGCGCGCAGCGCGTCCGCATGGACGGCGACAGCGCCGTGGTCGACGTGGATCTGCGACACCGCGCCCCCGCGACCGACGCGCAGGATCCGCGCTGGACCGCGAGCACGCTGCTGCTGGAGACCGGCGACCCCAAGCTGGCCCAGCTCACCGCCGACGCGCTGATCGGCGTGAAGTCCACCGACGCCGCCGCCAAGGCCGAGGCGCTGCGCCGGTTCGTGTACCACTACATCACGCACAAGGACCTGTCGGTCGGCTTTGGCACCGCGTCCGAGGTGGCGCGTGGCCGTCGCGGCGACTGCACCGAGCACGCCGTGCTGCTCGCGGGCCTGCTGCGCGTCGCGGGCGTGCCGTCGCGCGTGGCGTCGGGCCTGGTCTACAGCGACTCGTTCATGGGCCGCGATCAGGTGTTCGTGTTCCACATGTGGACGCAGGCGCTGCTCACGGTGCACGGCGTCCCGACCTGGGTCGACGTGGACGCGGCGCTGACCGACAAGGCGGCGTTTGACGCCACGCACATCGCCCTGTCGGTGTCTGGCCTGGAGGACGGCGCGATCCTCTCCACGTTCACGGCCGTGGTGCAGGTGCTCGGTGAGCTGACCATCGACGTGCTGGATCCGTCGACCTGAGAGGGTGCAACACTTTCGAACAGCATCGGCAATTGCGGCTTTCTACGGATTGAAACCTCGCGTCCAACCGACGATGGGGTGCAGTCCGAGGTTTTCTATGCACCGCCGCGCGCCTTTTTTGATCTCCCTCGCCATCCTCGCCGCCTGTGGATCCAAGGATCCGGGCGGAGATCCCGACGCCGTGGTTGACCCGGACGGCGGGACCGACACCGACGTGACGTCGGACACGGACGCCAACGCCGACACCGACACCGACACCGACGGGAGCGTCGACACCGCCCCAATCGGCGCGGTCACAATCAACGAGGTCAGCTGCCGCTCACCGGAGTGGGTCGAGCTGGCGATCAGCGGCGCGGACATGGACCTGAGCGGCTACCGGCTGACCAAGACCCCCGACGTCGCCGGATCCGGCGCCGTGTTCCCGGGCGGCTCCACCGCGATCGCGTGGGATCTGGTCGGCGTGGACGCGCTGCCGTTCGGCATCGACTGTGATGGCGACACCGTCGTGCTGATCGACCCGTCGGGCGCGGAGGTCGACCGGGTGGTGATCCCGCCGCAGCTGGTGGGTCAGGCCTTTGGTCGCGTGCCCGACGGCAGCGGCGCCTGGGCCGTCACCTCGCCGTCCGAGTCGCTCCCGAACGTCGCTTGGGTGCGCCTGGATGACTCCGCGCTGTTCGACCCGTACCGCCCGTTCGAGGTGCGCCTGACGCTGCCGCAGGCGTCCGTCGACGCGCTCGCGGTGGACTCGCGCACGTACACGGCCGCGACGGCGCGGATCACCGGGTTCGACAGCACCGTGCTGTACAACGGGCCGATCGGCGTTCGCATCAAGGGCCAGTACGGCAGCGCGCGCACGCTGGACGGCAAGGCCGCGCTCAAGCTCGACCTGGACTGGAACGGGATCGGCGGCGACGCGCTCGGCGTGCACAAGTTCACGCTGAACAACATGGTCCAGGACGGCTCCAAGATCCACGAGTGGCTCGCGTACTCGCTGTTCCGCGCGCAGGGCGTGCCCACGCCGCGCACCGGCTACGCGCACGTCAGGCTCAACGGCGCCGACATGGGGCTGTACCTCAACATCGAGACCGTGGACGATGTGCTGGTGCCGCGCACCTTTCCGTCGACGCAGCACGTGTACGAGGGCAAGTACGGCCAGGACCTGGTGGTCGAGAACATCGACGACCTGGAGGCCGACATGGGCGACCAGGTCGACCGCAGCGACCTCGTGGAGCTCATCGCCGCCATGGACGGCGCCCCCTACGGCCACGAGTGGGAGGCCGCCGAGCCGCTGCTGAACCGCGACGAGGTCATCACCACGATGGCGATCGAGACGTGGATCGGCCACTGGGACGGCTACGGCCCCACGCGCAACAACTACTCGTTCCACATCGACGATCAGGGCGTGCTGAGCCTGCTCGCGTCGGGCGCGGACCAGACCTTCGCCTCTCAGATCGACATGTTCTCCGGGCAGGGCCGGCTGCTCAACGCCTGCCTCACCGACTCGGTGTGCTGGATGGACTACGCCACCGCGCTCGACGACTTGATGACCACGATCGACAGCCGGGACTTCGAGACGGAGCTGCGCAACCTGTCGGCCTTCCTGCGCCCGCGCGTGATCGCAGACCCGCGCAAGGAGAGCTCAATCGAGGACTTTGACGCGGGCCTGCAGGGCACCATCGACTTCCTCTACAGCCGACGCGTGAACGCAGCCCCCATCGTGGACTGCGAGCTGGACCCCACGGGCGACCTGGACGGCGACGGCGCGTGGTGCCGGCGTGACTGCGACGAGGGCGACGCGACGATCCACCCGGGCGCGTTCGACGTGTGCGGCGACAGGATCGACCAGGACTGCTCGGGCTGGGCGGACGACGACCCCTCCTGCCCGGACTGCACGCCGATTCGGGTGGCTGGGCATCGGTACCTGGCGTGCACCACGCCGCGCACCTGGGATGACGCCGCCGCGAACTGTGCGTCGCTCGGATCCGCGCTGATGATCCCCAACAGCCCCGCCGAGCAGAAGGTCGCCGTGACGCTGCGGACCATGGCGCGTGACCAGGAGTCGTGGCTCGGCATCACGGACGCGGCGACCGAGGGCACCTGGCTCGGGGTGGACGGCGCGCCGATCACCTGGGCCCCTTGGGCGGCCGGCCAGCCCAACGACTCCGGCGGTCAGGACTGCGGGCTCATCGCCGTGGACGGCAGCTGGAACGACCAGCCGTGCTCCCGCCGCACCGCCGCGCTGTGCGAGGACGCCTGCACCCCCGGTCAGGACGACGACCACGACGGCTTCCTGCGCTGCGGCGACGACTGTGACGACAGCGACCCGGACGTGCACCCCGGCGCGACCGAGACCTGCGGCGACGGCGTCGACCAGGACTGCGACGGCCAGATCGACGGGCCGCCCAGCTGCCCCGACTGCGTCACCCAGACCATCGGCGGCGCCGGCACCTACGCCGCCTGCCCCGCCGCACGCACCTGGGAAGACGGCCGCGACCAGTGCCAGTCGATGGGCATGGACCTGGTGTCGATCGACAGCTCGTTCGAGAACGGCAAGGTCTGGGCCTTCGCGCAGTCGATCGCGCCGAACACCTACTGGATCGGCCGCAACGACCTGACCAGCGAGGGCACGTTCACCGACGCCGACGGCACGACCGCCAACTTCAAGGCGTGGGCCGCGGGCGAGCCGAACGACTGGGGCGGCTACGAGGACTGCGCCCACTACTGGAGCACCGCCGCCCAGTGGAACGACAACAACTGCGAGGCCGAGATGGGCACGCTGTGTGAGCGACCGTAGCGAGCGCGCTTCCGGGTCGACCCCTCGGTCGACCTGCGCAGGCACGCTCGTCGCGTCGCTCGACTTGCCCGAACGCGCAGCGCGCTAGCGAGCGCGCGCCGGTCGACCGAAGCCTCGATCGACCGGCGCGGCGCGCGCTCTAGCGCCGACGACGCCGCAGCGCGGAGCCGGCGAGCATCAGGCCAGCCCAGCCCAGCAGGCCGGGCGAGCCGGTGTCGCAGCGCGCGATGGTGCCGCCGCCGCGGACCTGGATGTCGCACGCGTCGCCGAAGCCGTCGACGTCGACGTCGGACTGCTCGGTGTTGGGGTACGACGGGCAGTTGTCGCAGGCGTCGCCCACGCCGTCGCTGTCGCGGTCGGCCTGGTCCTTGTCGTTGATGTCAGGGCAGTCGTCGCACAGGTCGCCGACGCCGTCCTTGTCGCGGTCCGCCTGGTCGAGGTTGGCGAGCAGCGAGCAGTTGTCGCAGACGTTGCCGAGCGTGTCGCCGTCGTCGTCGAGGTTGTCGACGTCCGCGTCCTCGGGGCAGAGGTCGCACTCGGTGCCGACGCTGTCGCCGTCGTTGTCCGACTGGTTCGGGTTGGAGATGGTCGGGCAGTTGTCGCAGGCGTCGCCCTTGCCGTCGAGGTCGACGTCGCTCTGGAGCGGGTCGGCCGCTTCGAGGCAGATGTCGCAGCGGTCGCCGACGCCGTCCTTGTCCGCGTCGCGCGGGTCGATGATCGAGTCGAGCGGGCACGGGTCGCACACGTCGCCCAGGCCGTCGTCGTCGATGTCGCGCTGGTCGGCGTTGGCGCCGGACGGGCAGTTGTCGCAGTCGTCGCCCAGGCCGTCGGAGTCCAGGTCGTTCTGCGACTTGTTCCACAGGTCGGGGCAATTGTCGCACGCGTTGCCGACGCCGTCGGGGTTGCCGTCGGGGCTGGTCGCGGACTCTTCGTCACCGGTGACCAGGCCACCGTCTTCCTGGTTGGGGTTGTAGACGTCGATGCAGTTGTCGCACGCGTCGCCGACCACGTCGTAGTCCTGGTCCGACTGGTCCTGGTTGGAGAAGGGCGGGCCGCAGTTGTCGCAGTCGTCGACGACGGTGTCGCCGTCCTGGTCCGCGCCCTTGTCGTTGAGGGTCGGGCAGGAGTCACACAGGTCACCCGCGCCGTCGCACTCGATGTTGCGCTGGTCCGGGTTGAAGTCCATCGGGCAGTTGTCGCAAGTGGGGCCGCGGAGATCGGGGAACGGGACCGGCGAGGGCTCGTCGGGAAAGATCTGCTGCGGGTTGCCACCGAGCAGGTCCATGTCCGGGTCGAGGTTGGTGACCTCAAACTCGCAGCCGAACTGCGCGAAGTCGTAGTACCAGTCCTGGTTGGGCTTGGGCGTGCCGTTGTCGCACTCGGGCGCGTCGGCGACGATCCGGCCCTCGAACGACTCGTCGATGCCGTTGCAGTTCAGGTCCTGCGCGATCACCGTGTTGTAGCAGGTGTCGACGGCGTTGACGGACCACAGGATGGAGCTGGCCATCAGCTGCGCGCCCTGCGTGATCACGTCCCAGTTGGGGGCGACCGGCGGGTAGGTGGCGGCGAGCGCGTTGGACACGGGCCAGAAGTTCAGCGCGAGGACGCGGCCGGAGTTGAACTCCTTGGCCACGACCAGCGGGTCGCCGTCTTCCCAGGACATGGCGAGCTCGGTGTCCGCCGCGGGCGTCAGGCCCTTGGTGTGGAACGAGCCGGTGCCGCCGTAGAACCAGATGACGTTGAGGATGGACTCGTGCACGCCGTAGGGCAGCATGTCGCGGATGCCGGCCATAGGGCCGACCGCGCCCGACGGCGTGCCGTTGCCGGTCAGCGGGTAGTAGCCGCCCGACTTGAAGCGGCCGCCGATGCCGGTGCCGGTGGTGAACACGTTGCCCGCCAGGACTACGCCGCCGCCTGCGTCGACGAAGTCCGCGAGCTCGTCGCCCAGGGTGTCCGGCGCCGCGAAGGGAAGCTCCGACCACACGAACACGGCGTCCGCCTGCGTGAAGTCGATGTCTTCCGGGGTGGCGGCGCTGATCTCGAAGGACTGGATGTCCGTCAGGCGGCCTTCCGCCAGGAGGGTCTGCTCGATGTCGAAGTTGTAGACCCACGTGGACGGCGCGCCGAGCACGTAGACCTTGTAGGGAACGTCCTGCGCCAGGGCAGGCGTCGCGTAGAGTGCGCAGCCGACGAGGGCCGCGGCGATCCGCGTGTGACGCATCAGACGCCTCCCTTCCGCGCGCGGCGGCGCAGCGCGAGCAGCGCAATCGCGCCGAAGATCCCGGTCGTGGCGCCGCGGGGCGAGCCGAGGCCGCCGTCGCAGCCCGCGTAGTGCTCACCGCCGCCGCGCACCTGGATGTCACAGATGTCGCCGACGCCGTTGAAGTCGTGGTCGGCCTGGCCGGGGTTGGCCCGGCCGGGGCAGTTGTCGCAGGCGTCGCCGATGCCGTCGCCGTCCGCGTCACCCTGCCCGTCATTGGCCAGCAGCGGGCAGTTGTCGCAGGCGTCCCCGACGCCGTCGTTGTCGCGGTCGATCTGCTCGGCGTTCGTGTCGGCCTTGCAGTTGTCACACGCGTCACCACGGCCGTCCTGGTCGGCGTCGACCTGGGCGGGGTTCTCCTTACCGATGCAGTTGTCGCAAGCGTTGCCGATGCCGTCGAAGTCGGAGTCGGTCTGCGTCGGGTTGTAGACGGCGAGGCAGGTGTCGCAGTCGTTGCCGAAGCCGTCGAGGTCGAAGTCCAGCTGCAGCGTGTTGGGGTTGCCCAAGCAGTTGTCGCAGCTGTCGCCGACGCCGTCGCGGTCTTCATCTTCCTGGCAGATTAGGTAGGTCTTCCCACCCGGATCCTGGATCTGGTAGACGTGCGTGTGGCCCGGCGAGGTGCACTCGGTGCCGCCGGGGGACGCGTCGGTGATGATGTCGTCGAGGTAGCGGCAGGTGTCGCAGGCGTCGCCGAACTGGTCGGAGTCGCTGTTGTCCTGCTGCGGGTTCTTCAGGCCCAGGCACACGTCGCAGGCGTCGCCCGCGTCGTCGGCGTCTTCGTCCGCCTGATCCTGGTTGGGGGCGAAGAGGCAGTTGTCGCACACGTCGCCGAGCTTGTCGGCGTCGGAGTCGAGCTGGTCGGGGTTGTACGAGTTCGGGCAGTTGTCGCAGGCGTCGCCGACGCCGTCGAAGTCCACGTCCGCCTGATCCTCGTTGGGGTTGCGGAAGCAGTTGTCGCAGAGGTTGCCGACACCGTCCATGTCGATGTCGCCCTGGTTCAACGGATCCTGACCGCCGTCCGGCACCGTGGGGCAGATGTCGCACTGGTCGCCGATGTTGTCGCAGTCGCCGTCGAGCTGGAGGAGGTTGGCGTCCTCCGGGCAGTTGTCGCAGACCAGCGCCACGGTGGAGTAGGTGCCACCGGACGGGTTGTACGGATCTTCCGTGGACGTGGGCACCGGGATCTGGTCGTGACGGACGAGCAGATCGCCGTCGGCGTCCGGCTCGGGCGCGCCCATGGGCGGCGGGATGAGCAGGATGGGCACCGCGCACTTGAAGAGGTCGTACTGGTAGAAGTAGTCTTCCGTCGCCCAGCCGTACTCGACGAACAGCGACTCGCAGTTCGGGTCGGTCAGGTCGATCAGGTCTTCATCCGCGCCGTCGATCGTGTTGCAGTTGATGTCCTGGTCGATGCTGGAGTTGGCGCACACCGGCGACAGCTTGCCCGCGTAGAGCAGCGCGCTGGCCAGCAGCTGCTCGCCGTCGGTGAAGTCACGCCAGTACCCGGCGCGCAGGGTGTCGGAGACCGGGTTGAAGTTCAGCGCCACCACGTTGCCGCGGGCGAGCGAGAAGCGGCGCACGACGAACGGCGCCTTGTCGGTCCACTCGCCGATCAGCGTGCCGTTGTTCACGACCGACAGGCCCTCGTCGTGGGGCGACTGTTCGCCGCCGTAGACACGAACGACGAAGCGAACGGTGGTGTCGGACGCCTGCACGAACTCGAGCTTCTGCTCCGAGCCCTGCGTGACGCGGCCATTCCACGAGAGGACCGAGTAGGTGCCGTCGTGGTAGCGCCCGCCCAGGTCGAACCCGGGGACGAACACGTTGCCCGCGAGGACCACGCCGCCGCCGCCGTCCTGGTAGTCGGCCAGCGCCTCGCCCAGGGAGATCGGGTCGGCGAAGGGCAGGTCGTCCGTGAACACGATCACGGCCGAGTACTGCTGGAGCTGCGACAGCGTGGGCGTGGTGGCGCCCGCGTCGATCGTGGTGAGGGTGCCCGGCATGCGGCCGCTGGCCGTCAGCGACGCGGCGACGTTGTCCACGGCGGTCGACTGACTCGACGCCCCGAGCACCGCAAAGTCCTGCGCGTAGGCGGAGGACGCACACGCGAGGCTTGCGCCCAGGGCCAGTGAGGTGACGAGGAGGCGGGTCATCAGCCCTCCTGACCGGGCTGCGCAGGGGCGGCCGGGGTGGCATCTGCCGGGGGAGCGTCCGCGGGGGCGGGCGCCGGGGCGGCGTCGACGGACGGCGCGTCCGCGGGGGCGGGCGCCGGGGCGTCCACGGGGGCGGGCGCCGAAGCGGGCGCCGGCGTCGGCTTGCGGCCGTCGACCGGGCCGTCCTCGTCCTCGTCGCCCGCGTCGAAGCGGGCGTCGTCGAGGCCGTCGGCCTCACGCGCGGGGCGGCGGGGCGCCTCGCGGGGCTTGTCGCCTTCGAGCTGGATCTCTTCGTTGGTCGGCGTCTCGCGGAACTCGTCCTTCTTTCGCTGCTCTTCGGCGGCGGCGGCCTCGGCCTTGCGCTTGGCTTCGGCGATCAACGTCGGGTTGGGCGGCGTGACGACCGAGTGCATGCTGCCGTCCCACGGGACGACGGTGCTGCTGCCGAAGTCCGGCCAGTCCTTGTTGTCGATATCGTACTGGGCGACGACCTTGAACTCGACGCGGCGGTTGACCGACCACGCCTCTTCCGTGTCGCCGTCGATCTTGGGGCGGGTCTCGCCCATGCCGCGGTAGCTCATGCGCTCGGGCGGCACGCCGTCCATCACCAGCTGCTTGAAGATGGACTCCGCGCGGTTGGTGGACAGGTCGTAGTTGTACGCGAAGTCGCCTTCCGCGGAGGCGTGGCCTTCGATCACGATGTGCTTGATCTTGGCGTTCTTGTTCATGATGTCGGCGACGGCCTGCACGACGTGCAGCGACTCGGGCTTGATGTCCGAGGTGTCGACGAAGAACTCGATCGGCTCCTTGATCTCGATGCGGTCGTCCACCTGGCGAGCGACCATGCCGGTGCCCCACTCTTCCGGGACCTCGGGTTCGGGCTCAGGCTCAGGTGGCAGCAGGGGCGGGGGCTTGGGGACCTCGACCACGTCCACGCGCGGCTTGTGGCCGGGGTGGCGGACGAAGGTCAGGCCCGCCACGATGCGCAGGTCGGTGGTGCCGTAGCCCTGGTTGGTGCCGCGGCCCGCCATCACGTCGAGCAGGATGTTGGTGTTGTAGGCCACGTCGTTGAACGGGAGCTGCACACCGCCCAGGATCTCGAGCGCGTTCTCGGCGCCGCCCTGGAAGAAGTTGGTGAACTGCCCGCGGCCGACCAGCGACTGCGTGAAGGCCACCGGGACCTTGAGCCAGGCCAGCCGCAGGCGGAGCGCCTCACTCAGCTGGAGCTCAGGGCCGTTCTCGAAGTCCTGGCGAGTGTCGAGCACCTTGCGGCCGTAGACGCTGGCGTCCGCGAGGATGTCGAGCTTGACCAGGTTGCCCAGCGGCGCCTTGCCCATGAGCTGAACGCCGCCGCCGCCGCGGACGCTGGCCTCACCCATGTAGGCGTTGTGGCGGCCGGTGGGCAGCCACACGTCACCCTGGAAGCCCAGGTTGAAGTACGGAGTACGGAGCGGCAGCATCTGCAGGCCGACCGAGATGTCGCCCAGGCCCGCGCCGCCGGCCTCAAGCTCAGGGATCTGGGTGCCCCAGTTGGCGTTCACCGGGATGACGCCGCGCAGCGTGCCCCAGTCGGTGAAGTCCCACGACGCGCCCAGTTGGCCGACGAAGCGGTTGGCGACGATGGTGCCGACCTCCTCGTTGAGGCGGTAGCCGGTCACCGGGTTGCGCTGGTACTGCGTGAAAAGGCCCCACCGAACCGTGTTCTTCACGTCGGCGTCCGCCGCTTCTACGCCGGGCACGCCCGACTGCCCGAACCGCGGGAGGATGATCTCCGGGTCCGCCGAGAAGCCCTGCTGCGCGAACGCGGCGGACGGGAGGCACGCGAGCAAAACACCGACCGGGGCAGTGAGAGCAAGACGGCCGAGGCGCTGCGAGACGAAGATCTTCATGCGTTCCACCTGGTGCGCGGCAACGGCCGCACTTCTAGCCCATGAGGGCCATCGGCGCGACTCCCGCAGCGATCTGGATGGGCGTCTCTAGCCGGGTTCGACCGCGGCTGCGATGACGGGGTTGGTGAGATGCGCGACCATGTGGCCTCCCCGCCCCCCTGGATCCACCGGATCCGCCACCCGATCCAACGCTTCTACGGCGAGTCTGAAATCGGCGCAGGAATCCCCTTGGCAGCGGGCGCGGAAGGTGCAATCATGCACCTTCTGGTCGTGCGCGCGCACAGAGCTTTAGGTTTCTAGACGCGCCCCCTTCCGCTACCCTTCGAGGTACCTGATGCGCTGGTTTGCATTCGCCCTGCCCTTCTTCGCGGCTGCCCTGCTCGTCGCCCCCAGCGAGGCCGAGGCCAGCGCGTGCAATCCGTCGTCGGGCACGTTCGGCGGCGCGCCGCATCACAACCGCGGCCAGATCAGCTGCAACCAGCCCCGCAGCACGTCGGTCGGCGGGGACAGTTGGAACTGCGTCGGCAAGACCTTCCTAGACAACGACGTCTATGGCCTCTGCCCTGGCTCGCCGAACGAGCAAGGCCCCGAGGACATCTGGGAGTTCACCTGCCCGCCCGGCGGCGACATCCAGTTCGAGCTTCGCAACGCCGGCTGCAACACCAACCTGTACGTGGTCGGCCCGCGCGACTGTGACGCGAACATCGCCTGCGCTGGCGACAGCACGCTCGGCGGCGGCGGCGTCGACGCCTACCCGGCGTCCGCGTCCGATCGCTTCATCTGCGACCCCGGCAGCATCTACTACATCGCCGTCGAAGTGAACGACTACAACGCGGCCGGCTGGATCGACTCCCTCAACATCTTCTCCAGCTGGGACTGCCACTGCGACGACAGCTTCGGCTACACGCTGACCGCCAAGTGCTACGAGCGCCCCCTGCCCGGCTACGATCGCAACCACCCCGAGCTGATCGGCGCCTGTGACGACGGCTTCGACAACGACATCGACTCGCTCCGCGACTGCGAAGACCCCGACTGCCCCGGCCCCTGCAAGGAGATCTGCGACGACGGCCGCGACAACGACTTCGACGGCAAGACGGACTGCGAAGACGAGGACTGCATCTTCTTCAACGCGTGCTGCGACAAGGACGGCGACTACTTCAGGGCCGTCGACGGCATCTGCGGCGGCGACGACTGCAACGACGACCCCACGCACGACGGCTTCTTCTTCAACCCCGGCGCCGAAGAGCTCCCCGGCGACAAGCAGGACCAGAACTGCGACGGGCTGGAGCTGTGCTTCACCGACGCCGATCTGGACCACTACGGCACGCTGCTCCTCCAGGAGGAGACCAACGTCTCGTGCATCGGCTCCGGCTACTCGGACCGCAGCGACGACTGCAATGACTCCGACCCCGCCACGCACCCGGACGCGGTCGAGATCCTCGCGGACGGCATCGACGAGAACTGCGACGCCAAGGAAGACTGCTACCTGGATCAGGACGGCGACGGCTTCGGCAGCAACACGGTCGTGTCGTCGAGCAACCTGACCTGCGTCGGCGGCGGCGTAGCCAAGGTCGGCGGCGACTGCAACGACCTGGATCGCTTCATCTTCCCGGGCGCCGTGGAGTTCCCGGTCGACGGCAAGGACAGCAACTGCGACGGATCGGAGCTTTGCTTCGAGGACCGCGACGGCGACGCCTACGGCCGCACCACCACCAAGCTCACCACGTCGATCACCTGCGTGGGCCCGGGCGTGTCGATCAACAGCGCGGACTGCAACGACGAGCCGAGCCTGAATGGTGCTGCGATCTACCCGTTCGCGACGGAGCTGCCGGCCGACGGCATCGACCAGAACTGTGACGGCTCCGAGGACTGCTGGCGTGACGCGGACAGCGACACCTTCGGCAACAACTTCGGCCAGAAGCAGCCGAGCGGCACCTTCACCTGCGTGGGCTCCGGCATCTCGCCCAACAGCTCGGACTGCAACGACGGCAACAACACGATCTTCCCCGGCGCGCCCGACACGCCCGGTGACGGCATCGACCAGAACTGCGACGGCCTGCAGGATTGCTTCCGCGACGCGGACGGCGACACCTACGGCGGCAGCACCTACGTGTCGTCGGCGGTGCCGAACTGCGCGGCGCCCGGCATCTCCAACCGCTCCGGCGACTGCGACGACAACAACCGCGCGGTCAACCCCGGCGCGACCGAGATCCCGCTCGACGGCGTAGACCTGAACTGTGACGGCTTTGAGGCCTGCTACACCGACTCCGACGGCGATCTGTACGGCCGCGACACGCTGACCAACAGCACGTCGTTCACCTGCACGGCGCCGGGCGTGTCCAACAACAAGACCGACTGCAATGACGTGCCTCCGCTGGGCGCGTCCATCCACCCCGGCGCGACGGAGGTGCTCAACAACGGCATCGACGAGAACTGCGACGGCCTGGAGCAGTGCTACAAGGACAACGACTCCGACGGTCACGGCGTGAACACGCTGATCCTGTCGACGTCGACCACCTGCAACGGGTTCGGCGCGTCCAACAACACCGACGACTGCAACGACGCCGACCCGCGCGTCTACCCGGGCGCCACCGAGGTCACGGCCGACAACAAGGACGAGGACTGCGACGGGTTCGAGATGTGCTACCGCGACGTGGACGTCGACCACTTCGGCATCCCGTCCACCGTGCCGTCCGTGTCGATCACCTGCACCACGTCGGGCGTCGCGAACAACCCGAACGACTGCGATGACACCAACGCGGCCGTCTACCCCGGCGCGCCGAACGGCCCGCTCGGCGGCGTCGACTACGACTGCTCCGGCACCGCGCTCTGCTACCAGGACACCGACGGCGACGGCTACGGCCGCAACGTCCAGGTGCCCTCGGGCGGCTCGGCCACCTGCACCACGCCGGGCATGTCGCCCAACGCCAGCGACTGCGACGACAACAACGCGGCGATCCACCCGAACACCACCGAGCTGCTCAACGATCACGTCGACCAGGACTGCGACGGGTTCGAGCTCTGCTACAAGGACCAGGACAACGACGGCTACGGCGGCCTCAACACCCTCCTGTCGCCGGATCTGCAGTGCAACGCGCTCGGCGTGTCGGCCAACAACCAGGACTGCAACGACAACCCCGCGGCCAACGGCGCGGCCATCTACCCGAATGCCCCGGAGATCCCGGTCGACGGCGTCGATGAGTCCTGCAACGGCCTGGAAGACTGCTACATCGACCTGGACGTCGACAAGTACGGCGGCACGACCAAGTACCCGTCGGCCGACCTGACCTGCGTGGGTGGCAACGGCTACACCAACAACAAGGACGACTGCGACGACACGACGGCGCTGCGCAACCCCGGCCGCGCCGAGATCCCCGTCAACGGGTTCGACGAGAACTGCGACAACGCGGACGACTGCTGGCAGGATCTGGACGGCGACCACTACGGGTCGAGCATCCAGGTGGCGAGCCCGTCCGGCCTGCTGTGCAACGCCACCGGCGTCGCGCAGATCGCGGGCGACTGCTACGACGTGCCCCCGAACGGCGCGTTGATCTACCCGGGCGCGCCTGAGACGCCTGGCGACGGCATCGACTCGAACTGCGACCTCAAGGACAAGTGCTACGTGGACACCGACCGTGACGGGTTCGGCGGCACCACCACGGTGGAGTCCACCAACCTGCTCTGCCAGACCCCGGGCCTGAGCCTGCTGGGCACCGACTGCAGCGACAACGACGCGACGGTGAACCCCGGCGTGGCGGAGACGCCGGCCAACAGCAAGGACCAGAACTGCGACGGCAAGGAGGACTGCTACCTGGACCAGGATCGCGACACGTACGGCAGCACGTCGATCGTGCAGAGCGCCACGCTCAACTGCACGGCGGCGGGCACGTCGGCGCGCAACGACGACTGCTACGACCTGCCGCCGGAGGGTGCCGGCATCCACCCCGGCGCGGCCGAGATCACCGGCAACGGCCTGGATGAGGACTGCGACGGCAAGGAGAACTGCTGGCTCGACGGCGACCACGACACCTACGGTCGCCCGGTGGCCGGCCTGACCGCGGTCACCGACTGCTCGGCGGTCGGGTACTCCAAGCGCAGCGACGACTGCAACGACCAGAACCTCAACGTGCACCCGAACGCGGTCGAGACGCCCGTGAACGGCACGGACGAGAACTGCGACGGCAAGGAGGACTGCTACCGCGACTTTGACGGCGACACGTACGGCACCACCACCGTGGTGCAGTCCACCAGCCTGACCTGCCAGGGCATCGGCGTGTCGACGCGCAGCGACGACTGCTTGGACGTGCTGCCTGGCGGCGACGCGGTCCACCCCGGCGCCGTGGAGATCTTCGGCAACGGCATCGACGAGAACTGCGACGGCGGCGAGACCTGCTTCGTCGACCAGGACCGCGACGGCTTCGGCGGGACGGGCACGATCAACACGCCGAACTTCTCGTGCACGGGCGCCGGCGCCGCCGCGAAGGGTGGCGACTGCAACGACAGCGTCGCGACGGTCAACCCCGACGCGAATGAGGTCCCGGCGAACGGCGTGGACGAAGACTGCAACGGCACCGACGCCTGCTACGTGGACCAGGATCAGGACAGCTTCGGCTCCGGCGCGGTGACCGCGGGCAACGATCTCGACTGCCTCGACCAGGGTGAAGCCTCGAACCGCACGGACTGTGTGGACTTCGGCAGCGTCCTGGCGGTGAACGCCCACGACATCAACCCGGCCGCGATCGAGGTCTGCAACAGCGTCGACGACGACTGTGACACGCTCATCGACGACGCCGACCCCAACCTGGCGTCGCAGAGCGTCTGGTACCTGGACGTGGACCACGACCTGTGGGGCGTCAGCACCGGCGCCGTGGCCAAGTGCAACAGCCCCGGCCCTGGCTACGTGAAACAGACCGGCGACTGCAACGACGCCAACGGCGCGATCAACCCCGGCATGCCGGAGATCTGCGACCCGCTCAACGTCGACGAGAACTGCAACGGCCTGGCGGACGACGACTTCAACGCGGCGATCGGCACGATCGACGCGACGAACCCACACGCGTTCTACCCGGACCTGGACCGTGACCTGTACGGCGACATGACCGCGACGCCGACGCCCGCGTGTGACCCCGTGGCCGGCAAGGTGGAGGACCACACCGACTGCAACGACCGGTCGGCGGCGGCGCACCCTGGCCTGACCGAGGTGCCCTACGACGGCCTGGACAACGACTGCAACCTGGCCACGCGGGACGACGATCTCGACGGCGACGGCTTCAACCACAACGTCGACTGCAATGACGTCCCGGGCATCGGCATCCTGATCAACCCGAGCGCCAGCGAGCTCACCGGCTTCACCGGTGTGGACGACGACTGCGACGGCAAGATCGACGACGGCACGATCTACGCCGACGACGACAACGACGGCTACGCCGAGGTCGGCGGCGACTGTGACGACACCAACGCGGTCGCCCACCCCGGCGCGATCGAGACGGCGAACGGCAAGGACGACGACTGCGACGGCAAGGTCGACGAGGACACCGTGCGCTCGGACGACGACGGTGACGGCTGGTCCGAGACCACCGGCATCGGCGACTGCAACGACGCCGATCCGCGCGTGAGCCCGGGCGCCACCGAGATCATGGGCAACGGCATCGACGACGACTGCGATGGCAGCGTCGACGGCGGCACCTACGATCCGGACGGCGACGGCTACACCGAGGCCGGCGGCGACTGCAACGAGGGCATCAGCACCATCTTCCCCGGCGCGCCCGAGACCGCGAACGGCATCGACGATGACTGCGACGGCACCACCGACGAGGGCACGTCCAACTACGACGACGACGGCGATGGCTTCTCCGAGGCCAACGGCGACTGCAACGACTTCAACAACCAGATCTACCCTGGTCAGTCGGAGACGCCGGACGGCTTCCCCAACCACATCGACGACAACTGCAACGGCCAGGTCGACGAGAACACCGACGCCTTCGACAACGACGGCGACGGCTTCTCGATCTACGAGGGCGACTGCGAGGGCGACGCCAACCCGAACGTGCACCCCGGCGCCGACGAGGTCGCGAACAACGGCCTCGACGACGACTGCGACGGGTTCACCGACGAGACCGAGGCAGACAAGGACGGCGACGGCTTCCTGTCGGTCGAGGCCGGCTGCGTCGAGGTCGACTCCAACTGCGACTGCAACGACGACGACGGCTGGACCAACCCCGACGCGCAGGACATCTGCGACGGCGTCGACAACGACTGCAACGGCGTCATCGACGGCAACAGCGCCGAAGGCGAGCTGTGCACCGACAAGCTCGTGCCGCCCCCGAAGGTCTGCGGCTGCGACGACAGCTCGAACGGCGCCGGTCGCCTGTTCCTGCTGCCCGCCGGCCTGCTGCTGATCTCGCTGCGCCGCCGTCAGCGCGCGGTCGCCACCCGCTGAGCCGCGGGTTGGGGAGGCGGCGCACGAGCCGCTGCCTCCCCGACCGCCGCCAGGGTGTCGACACCCAAACGCTCCGCCGACCGCACCTGGGTCGGCGGGCGGAGCTCTGCCCGCTCGGCGCGCGCCGCGTCGGTCCGGCAGCGCGACCCGCTCGACCGCGCCGCGTCAGGCCGGAAGCGCGACCCGCTCGACCGCGCCGAGTCAGGCCGGCAGCGCGACACGCTCGACCGCGCCGAGTCAGGCCGGCAGCGCGACACGCTCGACCGCGCCGAGTCAGGCCGGCAGCGCCACCAGCTCGACCGCGCCGTCGCTCGTGGCGATCACCGCGTGGGTCAGGCCCGGGTGCAGGGCAAGGTCGACGACCGGTGCGGAGGTCACGATCCCCTCGCCCACCACCGACCACCCGGTCGGGCCGCCGACCAGGACGACATCGCCGATCGCGTCCAACGTGGTGACGCCGTCGGCCAGCGTCGCACCGTCGGGGCCGAGCACGCGATCGCCGAGCTGGGCGGCGCGGTCGCGGAGGCGGAGGACGGGCGATGCGGCGGACGGAGCCGCGGTCGTCGCGCCCATCGCGGTCGTCGCGCCGATCGCGACCACGCTCACCTCGCCGTCGTCCCGGCCGACGCGCAGGCCGCGGTCGTCCGGGGTGAACGCGACGCAGCGCCCGCCTGCCACCTGACCCGTGAAGGTGCGACGCCCGGTGAGCGTGCGAACGACGACCACCTGCCCGTCGACGTCGAGGGCGGCGTAGGCGGAGCCGTCGTGGGACACGGCGATGGCGCGGACCGGCGCGTCGAGGACGAGCGGCGGCTGGGCGCGACCGGCGAGCCCGTTCACCAGGCGCACCTCGCGCCCGATCGCCGCGAACACC
The DNA here is from genome assembly GCA_903861005.1 of uncultured Pseudomonadota bacterium. Classification (GTDB taxonomy): domain Bacteria; phylum Myxococcota_A; class UBA796; order UBA796; genus CAIOSP01. Next base: position 2,270 of record CAIOSP010000017.1, on the reverse strand, counting down.
GAGGACGCGGTGAGCGTCAGGTCGACGACCGGCGCGCCGAGGTCGACCGAGAAGGCGACGCGGCCGACCTCCAGCTCGACGACATGCAGCCAACCGTCGGCGCCCGCGGTCGCGAGCACCCGGCCGTCCGAAGAGATCGCGACGCGGACCAGCGGACCGGTCGACGGATCAGCCGGGACAGCGTGCCGCACGATCGGCGAGCCCGGCGCCTTGGGCGTCGGGTACCGAAGCGCGGCGGTGCGCTTCACAGCGAGGCCCGACGCGCATCCTCCACCAAGCCACGGACGCGGGCGACCGCCTCACCCACCGCGACGCGCTCGTGGATCGCGCCGTCGCGGGACTTCACCTCGACCTGGCCGTCGGCCAGGCCCTTGGGCGAGACGACGATGCGGTACGGGATGCCGATCAGGTCGGCGTCGGCGAACATGGGGCCGGCCTTCTTGTCGCGGTCGTCCAAGAGGACCTCGATGCCCGCGGCCTCAAGCTCGGCGACGAAGCCGTCGGCCGTGGTCTGCACAGGCTCCTGCCCGTAGAACAGGCCGACCACGTGGACCTCGTAGGGGGCGATGGAGATCGGCCAGATCGGGCCGTTGTCGTCGCGGCTCTGCTCCATGACGGCGGCGAGCGCGCGGCCCACGCCGATGCCGTAGCAGCCCATGATGAAGGGCTGGAGCTTGCCCTCTTCGTCCAGGTAGTTGGCGTTCATGGCGGCGGAGTACTTCACGCCGAGCTGGAAGATGTTGCCGACCTCGATGCCGCGGGCTTCGATCAGCGGCTCGCCGGTGAGGGGGCACGGGTCGCCGGCGCGGACGGCGGCGACGTCGGTCACCACGATCTTGGAGAGCGCCGCGGCCATGTCGCGGGTGAAGTTGAAGTTCTTCACGTGCACGTCGGCCTCGTTGCCGCCGACCACCAGGTTGCTCGACTCGGCCGCCGAGCGGTCGAAGACGATGCGGCACTGGGTGGGGTCGACGCCCATCGGCGACGCGTAGCCCGGGACCGAGCCGATCGAGCGGATCTGCGTGTCGCTGGCCGGGACGAGCGTGGCGCTCTGCACGACGCGGCGCAGCTTGGCCTCGTTCACTTCCAGGTCGCCGCGGATGACGACGAACACGAGGCCGCCGTCGTGGTGGCGGTAGAACACGGCCTTGCCGGTCTGCGAGGGCTGGACGCCCAGGAACTTGGCGACCTGATCGATGGTGGTCTGACCGGGGGTGGAGACGGGCTCGAGCGGGAGCGGGGCCTCGCTGACGAACTTCAGCGCGGTCGTCGCGACCTCCTTGTTCGCCCGGTACGTGCCGTCCGGGGACAGGAAGATGGTGTCCTCGCCGATCTCGGAGACGGCCATGAACTCGTGGGCCTTGCTGCCGCCCATCATGCCGGTGTCCGACTCGATCGACACGACCTGCTTCATGCCCACGCGGCGGAAGAAGCGCTCGTACGCCTCATGGCAGCGCCAGTAGTACGACTCCAGCGAGTCCTGGCTGTCGTGGAAGGAGTAGCCGTCCTTCATGGTGAATTCGCGCACGCGGATCAGACCTGCGCGCGGACGGGCCTCGTCGCGGTACTTGGTCTGGATCTGGTACATCATGACCGGCAGCTGCTTGTACGAGGTGAGCTCGGTGCGGGCGAGCGCGACCACCGCCTCCTCGTGGGTCATGCCGAGGAGCATGTCCTTGCCGTTGCGGTCCTTCATGCGGAGCAGCTCGGGCCCGACGGACTCGTAGCGGCCGGACTCTTCCCACAGCTCGCGCGGGAGGACGACCGGCATCAGGACCTCTTGGCCGTCGATGCGATCCATCTCGTCGCGGAGCAGGCGCTCGATCTTGCGCGTGATGCGCTTGCCCAGCGGGAGCAGGCTGTAGATGCCGGTCGACACCTGCCGCGCGTAGCCGCCGCGCAGGAGGAAGATGTGGCTGGCGGTCTGGGCGTCCTTGGGGACTTCCTTCAGCGTGCGGCCGACGAGCGAGGACATGCGCATAGGGGCGGACTCCGTGGGGGGCCTGCCCTATCGCGCGCGGCGCTCGCGTTCACCCAGACCGGGCGCGCGATCGTTCATCTGGGGGCGACGCGCGCCGCGCCTGGAATCGGCGCGGGGCGTAGCGCGGCGCGCGGAATCGGCGGGGCGACAGGGGCGACTGGGGCGACTGGGGCGACTGGGGCGACTGGGGCGACTGGGGCGACTGGGGCGACTGGGGCGACTGGGGCGACTGGGGCGACTGGGGCGACTGGGGCGACTGGGGCGACTGGGGCGACTGGGGCGACTGGGG
>CAIOSP010000016.1 GCA_903861005.1 uncultured Pseudomonadota bacterium | reverse complement strand
GTGCTCAACAAGATCGTCACCGGCCACCTGGGCAGCACCGGCAAGGCCGACCGCTACGACCTGGAGCTGGACGCCGTGCTCGGCCTGGACAAGGGCTTGGGCTTCCTCAAGCCGTTCAACGCGAACGTCCCGGCCAAGTAGACCGCGACAGGCGCGACGACGCTGGCCCCGACCCAGAAGCCGAGGCCGCGCACCGCTCGATCAGCCGCCGAGCTGCACCGCGTGGCCGTCCCACGTGGTCTGCTCGCACGCCTTCACCAGGAAGTCGGCGACGTCCGCGCGGGCGATCTGGGTGGGCACCCACTTGTTCTCGATCGTCGTCAGGTACTTGCCCTTCGCGGCGCGGTTCGTCAGCCCGCTCGGGCGCGCGATCACAAAATCCAAGCCCGACGCGAACACCAGCTTCTCCTGCCGCTCGTGATCGGCAAACGGCGCCTTGAGGAAGAAGTCCACCACCAGCCAGCGCAGCGGCAGCGGCAGCAACGAGCGCGTCTCGCCCGTGCCCAGCGCGCTCAGCACCACCAGCTTGCGCACGCCGTGCGCCTTCATCGCCTCGATCACGTGGCCCGTGCCGAGCGAGAAGTAGTTGGGCTGCTTCTTGAAGTCGCCCAGCTTGGACACCGACACGGTCACCACCACCGCGTCGTGCCCGGCGACCGCGTCGCGCACGCTGTCCGCATCGTGAAAGTCGCCCACCAGGCGCGTCAGGTTGGCGTGCTCCAGCTTGAGCTTCTGCGGGCTGCGCGCGAACGCCGTCACCTGGTGGCCGCGGTCGAGCGCCGCCTTCACGACGAGCGCGCCGGTCCCCTGCGAGGCACCCAGGACGAGGATCTTCATGTCACACCCCTGCTGACGCCCGCACCGACGCGAGCCCCAACGCGTGAAGGTAGGTACGATCGGCCTGATCGTCAACCGGACCCAGACGTTCGCCGACAGCCCGCGGTTCGCGGCGCACCCCGTTCGCGGATAGGTCACCCCCTCCAGGAGCACCGCATGGCCCGCATGTCGGCCGACGTCGCGCGCCACGAAGACCCCACGGTCCACGCGTTCATGGCGGCGGACGCGCCCGCGCAGGTCCAGATCTTGCGCGGCTGGGGCATGGCCGACGCGGTCACGCTCATCCTGAACAACGCGTGTGAGAACCGCTGCTTCTTCTGCGCGAACGCCGGCGTCACCTCCGTCCCGCGCTCCGAGCTCACCCCGTGGGACCGCATTGCGCGCCACCTGGACGGCAGGCCGCAAGGTGTGACCACGCTGCTGATCGGCGGCAACGAGCCCGCCCTGCACCCGGACTTCGAGCGCGCGCTCGCCCACGCGCACGCGGTCGGCTTCACGCACATCGAGCTGATGACGTCGGGCCTGCAGCTGTCGGCGGAGCAAGTCTCGCGCTGGACCGCGTGGGGTCTCGCGGTCGTCGCGGTTCCGATCTACGCCGCCCAGGCCGCGCTGCACGACGCGGTGTGCGGCACGCGCTGCTTCGATCGCTTGGTCGACGGCCTCGATCGCGCGCACGCCGCGGGCGTTCGTGTGGAGCTGCACACGCTCGCGCTCAAGCGCACGGTGCACGACATGGCGGCGCTCGCGGACATGGCGCGCGATCGCTGGAGCGCGCGGTTGGCGATCGCCCCACTGCGCGACAAGGCCTCGCTGTTCTCGTACGCGGCGGAGTCGCTGTCGCCGGATGAGCTGGCGGCGCTGTTGAGCGCGATGCCGCCGCACGTGTCGCTGGTCGGCATGCCGGCGTGTGTGGACCCGTCGCGCGCGCGGGGGAGCGCGCAGGTGATGGACATCTACTTCCGGACGCAGCTGCGGCAGTACGCGCCGGTGTGTGACGGGTGCGGGCTGCAGGAGCGGTGTCCGGGGGTGGTGGCGGCGCGGTTGGCGACGTGGGGGGAGGCGGGGTTGGCGCGGCCAGGAGCGACGACCTAGTACGCCACGTACCGCCCCGGATTGGGTGCGATCCGCAGCTCCCGATCCCGCCGCCCGCCATGGAACCCCATCAGGTCCATCGCATCCGCCGCCTCGCCGAGCACCGACTTGCGGATCGGGCGACCGTCGGCGCCGAACGTGATCGCCGTCCCGAGCTCACCGGTTGCGCCGTCACGGCTCCACGGCAGCGACGGGGGCGGCGGCGGCTGGACGGGCGGCGGCGGCGGCAGCGCAGGCAGCACCCTGTGCGGGGGCAACGGCAAGGGCGGCGGCGGCGGCGCGTCGTACACCGACTGGCTGCGGCACGAGGCCCTCTACGCGGGCGTGTGCAGCGTAGGCTCGGTCGACATCCGCTACTGATGCGCGGACGTGCGCGCGCGACCACCCCGGGGAGCGCCGACACCGCGCGATAGACATGACGCGGCGACCTCGCGCCGTGTAGGATGGCTCGCCCCCCTTGAGAACGCGCCGGAGGACGGTTGAGGCCTAGCTCGCAGCGGCTCCTGTGCGTCACGCTCGCCGCCTGCGGCGACCCAAGCGGCCCCGCGGGGACCGACGACACCGACCCCACCCACGCCGTCGACACGGACGTGTCCGGCGGGCGCGTGTGGCTCCCGCCCGAGGCCCAGGCGGTCCGCGTGTCCATGGCGCTGCGCGGCGTGCACCCCACCGCGGCTGATCTGCAGACCGTGCGCGCCGACCCCACCCAGCTCCCCACGCTGGTCGACGCGTGGCTCGACGATCCGCGCTTCGGCGAGACCGTGCGCGACCTGTACAACGAGGTGCTGCTCACCCGGTCGGTCGACCAGCAGTTCCCGCAGCTCGGCCCGCTGCTCAAGGTGCCGCGCAAGCAGATCCTGGACGCGGTGGGCGACGAGCCGCTCGCGCTGATCGAGCGCGTCGTGCTGGAGGACCGCCCGTTCACCGACGTGGTCACGTCCTCCACCACCGTGCTCGACGCGGTCGGCGCCAAGATCTGGTCCGGCCACGACTACGCGGCGGGCGGCCCCGACGAGCAAGAGGTCCACTGGACCGACCACCGACCCGCCGCCGGCGTGCTCAGCACCAACGCGCTGTGGTCTCGCCACCCGTCCAACGGCTCGAACTACAACCGCGGCCGCGCGAACGTCATCGCGGACGCGCTGCTCTGCGAAGACTTCATGTCGCGCGACGTGCAGATCGGCGGCGACGTCGACCTGTCCGACCCGGCGGCGGTGAACCGCGCGGTGAGCACCCGGCCGGAGTGCGTCAGCTGCCACCAGGCGCTCGACCCGCTCGCGTCGAACCTGTGGGTCTTCTCGCCGATCGTCTCGCCGGGATCGGTCGCGGTGTCGTACCTGGCGGGCTGCTCCACCTTCCCGCTCGACCAGTGCTACCCGTTCGACCCGTACCTCAAGGACGGCGGGCTGGTCCCCGTGCTCTTAGGTCTGCGCGCGCCCGGCTACTACGGGCACGCCACCGCGGATCTGGGCGACGTCGGCGCGGCGATCGCCGCCGACCCGCGCTTTGCCCAGTGCGCGGCGCGGCGCTTCTGGAGCGGGTTCGCCGAGGTCCCGATCTCCGACGTCCCGTTCGACCTCGTCGCCGACCTGCAGCGCGCCTTCACGTCGTCGGGATTCAACGCCAAGGCGCTCGCGCGCGCCGCCGTGCTCTCACCCGACTTCCTCACCCTCGACGCGTCCGACCCTGACGTCGCCGCGCGCGCGGTCGGGCCGCTCGTCGTGCGGCCGTTCCAGCACGCGCGGTTGATCGAGGACCTGACCGGGTTCGCGTACACGCTGTCCACCGACGACCTGATCTGCGCGACCACCAAGCTCAACTGCTACGGCGACGTCGAGCTGGCGACCGACGACGTGTACGGCTTTCGCTCGATGACCGGCGGCATCGACGGCGTGCGCGTCACGCGCCCCACCCACACCTTCACGCCCGTGAAGCTGCTCTTCGCCGCGGCGATCGCCGAGGAGGCCGCGGGCTGGGTGGTGAAGAAGGAGCTGCGCGCCACCGGCGAGCGCGCGCTGCTCGATCAGGTCGGCCCCACCACCACCGACGAGCCGACCGTGCGCGCGCAGCTCGCGTCGCTGCACCAGCGCCTCTACGCCGAGTCGGTCACCGCCGACTCCGCCGCGGTCGACGCCGACTGGGCGCTGTGGTCCACCGTGCTGGTCCGCACCGCCGACCCGGACGACGCGTGGTCCGCCACGCTGTCCGCCATGCTCCAAGCCCCCGACCTGCTGGTCTACTAGGAGGCGCGATGACGATCACCCGACGCGACCTCCTCCTCGGCACGGCCGGCCTGGCCGGGATCGGCGCGCTGCTGCCGCGAGCGCTGGCGGGGTCGGCCAGCGGTACCAACCTGATCGTCGTCACCGCGCTCGGCGGGTGGGACACGTCGTACGCGCTCGACCCCAAGCTCTCTTCACGCGACGTCGAAGGGCCGGAGCTGGACGAGGACTCCGCGAACGCGGACGACCGCGAGGCGATCACCACCTTTGGCGGGCTGGACGTCGTCACCAACGAGGTCAAGCGGCCGGCGGTCAGCGAGTTCTTCGCGCGGTGGCACACGCGCGCGTCGCTGGTGCGCGGCGTGTGGGTGGGCAGCGTGGCCCACGAGGAGTGCCGCCTGCGCATCCTCACCGGGTCCACGTCCGACACGCGCCCCGACCTGGGCGCGATCGCCGCGGACGGTCTGGGCCGCGACGCGCCCGTGCCCTACATGGATCTGGGCGGCGCTGCCTACACCGGCGACCTGGCGGCGATCAGCGGCCGCACCGGCCAGCGCAACCAGCTCCGCATGCTGCTCGACCGCCACGCGGCGGCGCAGCGGCCTCCGCCCGACAGGCTGCGCTACCCGCTGTACACGCCGCAGCCGGCCGATCGGGCCGCCATCGACGCGTGGCTCGACGCGCGCGCGAACGCGTGGCGTGCGCGCGGCGCGGCGGTCGGCCACGGCGCGCGTCGCGTGGACGACTGGTTCACCGCGCGCGCCAAGGCGTTCGCGCTGCAGTCGGGCGGCTCGGCGTTTGTGCAGGCGCTGTCGGCCACCGACACCCGCACGCTCACGTCGCAGGTGGACCTGTCGCTGGAGGTGCTGCAGAGCGGCCTGTCGCGCGCGGTGCTCATCGACAGCGGCGGCGCGTGGGACACCCACCAGGACAACGTCGACCAGCACACGCTCCACGACGACCTGTTCCGCGCGCTCGAACGGCTGCTCACCGGCCTCGACGACGCCGCGCTGCTCGACGACACGGCGGTCGTGGTGCTGTCGGAGATGTCGCGCACGCCGCGCCGCAACGACAAGCGCGGCAAGGACCACTGGCCGGTCACCACCTCCATGCTGCTCGGCGGGCCGTTCGCGGGCGACCGCGTGCTCGGCGGGACGAACGACCGGATGGACGCGGTCGGCGTCGACCTGAGCACCGGCGCGCCCGACCCGTCCGCCGACCCTCTCCGCTACGACAGCCTCGCCGCCGGCATCCTCGCCGCGCTCGACGTGGACCCGGGCGACTGGTTCGCGGGTGTCACGCCGCTGGGAGGCCTGCGTGCGTAAGGCAGCGAGCACGTGGCTGGTGGTGTGGAGCGCGGCGTGCGGCGCGCCCACGACGCCCGATCCCGCCGACGACACTGATGAGGTGGTCGTGCCCTCCGGCGACTCCGACGCGGACCCGTGCGACGACTACACCTGGGAGACGGTGGGGGAGCCGTTCGTGCTCACGTGGTGCGCCGCGTGCCACAGCGCCGAGGTGAAGGGCGCGCAGCGCCAGGGCGCGCCCGCGTCCGTGCACTTCGACACCGAGGCGGAGGCGGTGGCGCTGGCCGGCGAGCTCGGCTTCGTGGCGGCCAGAGACGCCCCGACGATGCCGCCGTCCGGCGGGCCCGACGCCGCCACGCGCGCGCGCTTCGCCACCTGGGTGGGTTGCGTGTCGGCGCGCTGACCCGCCAAGCGCGTTCGCGCGCCCCCCATGCGCAGCGGGCGCGACGCGCGGTCGGCGATCACACCTGCGACTGCGGCACCTGCACGCGACTGCGCGCCGCGGCGATCGCCTTCTTCACGGCCACCGGGTCCACGCCCAGCTGCCGGAAGATCTTCTGCTCCTGCCACTCGATGAAGATCTTGTAGTGCCGGTCCGCGTCGTGGCGGCCGGTGGTCAGGTAGACGAACGCGCGCAGCGGCGTGTCGAGCGACAGCGCGTCGGCCTTGATCTCGCGGTGGGCCTCCCAGAAGAAGCCGCTGACGCTGCGGTTGTTGCCGTACCAGTAGCGGGCGAGCTTGAGGTAGGCGTTCTGCTCGAAGCGGAAGGTCTTCTCGTACTCGGTGCGGACGGTCTCTTCGTCCACCAGCCCGGTGAGCATCTTCTCGACCGCGACGGCCGCGTTGCACGCGCCGCGCACCGCGAACTCCACGCCACCTGAGAGGATCGGGTCGACGAAGCCGGCCGAGTCGCCGGCCAGCGTCCAGCCGGGACCCGCGACCTTGGCCACCACGTACGACCAGTCGCGCGCGTGGCGGATCGTCGTGCCGTCGGGCTCGACCATCAGGCGGCCGTCGCCGAACGGGATGTTCGCGCGCTTGAACACGTCGAGGAGCTGCTCCTCGGTGTACTTGGCGCCCTGATCCGTCACCAGGCCGATGCTGGTCTTGGTGTCCGACAGCGGGATGAACCACACCCAGCCCTCGGGCACGCACACGATCAGCGTGGCGTAGCGGTGCAGCGCGCTGGGCAGGCCGCCGCAGTCCTCGTAGTAGCCGTAGATTGCCGTGTGTCGCAGGTCCTCCTGGTTGCGGACCAGACCAAACCGGCGGGCGAAGAAGCAGCGCTGGCCCGACGCGTCGATCACCTGACGCGCACGGACGGTCTGCGTGTGGCCGTCTTCGTCCTTCACCGTGGCGCCCACCACGCGGCCGTCCTCGATCAGCGGATCGATCACGTCCCAGTGGCGCACGTGCACGCCCTTCTCGATCGCCGCGTCCAGCAGGAGCTTGTCGAACCGGTCGCGCTCCACATGGTACGAGTGGTCGTAGTCGCCTGCGCGCAGGTCGGCGGTGGTGATGTGGGGCAGGTCGGCGTCGATGCGCTTGTCGAACATGACCGACCAGCGCTCGTTGGACTCGCCCCACTCATACAGCGCGCCGTACTTGGGGTGGAAGCCCGCCGCGGCGATCTTGTGGGCCAGCCCCAGGTGCATGTCCAACAGCTGGAAGGACGCCGGCTGGAGCGACTCGCCGATGTGGTGTCGAGGGAAGACCTCGTGCTCGCACAGGGTGACGTGAAAACCAGATTGGGCGAGCATGGCGGCGGCGGTCGACCCGGCCGGTCCACCCCCGATGACCAGAACGTCGGTGTTGAACATGGGGTGGCGCCTCTTGAAGCTGGTCACCGTACGCAACCCCGTGAATACACGCGTGTGGATTATCTGTCTGTAAATGGCCGAGGTCGCGGCTTCGGGGCCCTACGGACGAACTTCGACGCGGTATAAGCGGGCAACTACGCTATCAATTTCGAGACTGGCACTCCGCGCAGAGGTCGCGCGACGCCGACCCGCGCGACGCGGGGGGTGACAACATGCGACACCAAGACCGGACGCGGGTCGCTCGCCCACGCGGTTCCGGGAGCGACCTGCGACGCCATGCGGTACAGTCGCCCAGCGACCCCGATGCCCGAGCGACACCCGCCCATGGACCGCAGCGCGCCCGATCCCGAGGCCGACGACCTGTACGCACGCCTCGGGCTACCCCGAACGGCGTCCGCGAAGGACGTCAAGAAGGCCTTCCGTACGGCCGCGGCACAGTTCCATCCGGACCAGTCCGAGGCGTACCGCGACGGCCGCGCGTTCCGGCGCCTGTGCGAGGCGCGGGACGTGCTCTCCGACTGGCTGAGCCGCCACGACTACGATCGACGCACCGCGGGAGAGCCGCCGACGCTCCGCGCCCCCCACCCCGTGCCCCGCCCGCATGGCCGCGCGCACCGCGCCTCGACCCACCGCGCGCCCACGCCGGAGCCCGGCTTCTTCGACCGGTGGGAGCCGCTCTTCCCGCTGGTGCGACCCTGGGTGGTGCTCGCCCGCAACGCGTCCTTCGTCATGACCGTGGTCGGCAACACGATGTTCCTCAACGCCGCGCTCGCCACCGACCCACAGCGGCTGCGTACGCACTGGCATGAGCTGGTCACCTGGGACGTACTCATCCTGGAGACGCTGTACATCGCCGCACCCATCACGTTGCACCTGCTGTCGATGGCGCTGATCACGTCGAGCCGGTCGCGCGCGTCGTAAGTCCGGCGAGGGTCAGGGCGTCGGCGGTCGGCAGACCCACGCGTCGAGCTGGGTCCCGGTGACGCGGGTGCAGGTCTGACCGTAGTCCTCGGGCTGGTGGTCGGCGGCGACGATCACGCCGACGTGGGCCGACTCGGGCGGGCCCATCAGGCCGCGGAACTCGACGCCGTCGTGCTTGAAGCAGGGGTAGTCCCCGTCGCAGCGCGCTTGCCAGGGGGTCGCGTCCCAAGCGTGGCCGGTCATGGCGAACCACACCGACACCACGCCACCGTACGGGGCCAGCCACACCGGACCACCCGCCCGCGCCGCGTCCAGCTCGTGCCAGTGGTTGGCGATGTCCACCGCCGTCTGGCCTCCGCCGTAGACCTGCGGACGGATCCCCAGCTTGTTCATGCCCGCGCCCAGCAGCGACCCGAGCACCAGGAAGCCTGCCCACTGCGCGCGCGACGACGACATCGCGAGGGGGGCCAACGACACCAGCGCGGCGAACGGCACCAGGTAGAGCATGGTCGCCGGCGTGCGGACGTGGTGGAGCACGCTGAAGCCAGCGAGCGCCAGCACCGACGAGACCGCCAGCACCCACAGGGGACGGGCCTCGGGGGCGCGGGCGAGCGTCGTACGCGCGGCGATCAGCATGGCCAGGCCCAGCAGCACGGCCATGGGAAACAGGTCGAACGAGCTGCCCGGCAGCCAGCGCGGCATGACCAGGTCCCACGGGTCGAGCACCCACTGGGGCGCCCGCAGGCCGGTCGACAGGGCGCGCCCGACGGTGGTGCCGATCGACGTGGTGTCGGTCTGCCGATTGCCGGTGCGGCCGATGGCGATCACCACCCACGGGATCATCGTCGCGCCAGCGAACAGGTAGCCGCGCATGAAGACGCGCCAGCGCGCCGCAACCAGCGTCATCAGCCCCAGCGCGCCCATCACCGCCAGGCCCAGGTAGTGCAGCTGGCTGGTGGCGAACGCGGTCCACGCGGCCACCCACAGCCAACGGGTCCGCGCGGGCCCAGGCCCCTGGTCCACCGCGCTCGCCAGCGCCAGGAGGTGCAGCGACAGCGCGAACGAGAGCGGCGCGTAGGCGCGGAACTCGGAGCCCACCTGGATGGCGTACGGGTGCAGCGCCAGGATGGCCGCCGCCGTCAGCGCGGCCCGGTCGTCTCCGCGCGCCAGGCGACGGGTCAGCGCGAAGATCACCACCACCGCCGCCGTGCCGCAAAGGATCGAGAGCACGCGGCCGGCCGCGATCGTCGGGCTGCACTCGAACAGCCCGTTCAAGATCAGCTTGAGCAGCGGCGGGTTGACGCCCATCTCTGAGTCGTCGAGGATCTGCTTGAGGCTGCCGTGGACGACGTCGCTCGCCTCTTCGGCGGTGCGCGCCAGCCAGAACCGCGACGCGCGGAGCGCAAACGCCGCCGCCACCAGCAGGGCGAGCAGCACACGGACGAGCGGCTTGGGCGGCGGAGGTGGGGTCACCATGGACCCATATCCATCACGTCGCCCGTCGACCGCAGGCCTTACTCAAGGTGGTGGCGGACCTTGTAGCGCAGGCGCTCGACGCCCTGGCGACGGAGCTGGCAGGCGCGCGACTCGGACACGCCGAGCTCCTCACCGATCTCCTTGAGCGAGCGCTCGTTCAGGTAGTACATCTCGACCGCAGACTTCTCGCGGTCCGGCAGGCGGTTGATGCCGTCCATCACCTCCTCCTGCAGCTCGTCCATCTCCCAACGCTCGAACATGTCGTCGTCGGAGGCGACCGTGGCGCCGAGGGTGGTCTCGCCGTCGCCGACAGGCGCGTCGAGCGAGGTGACCGAGCGGATGCGCGCGCCGCGCTCCATGCGCTCGAGCTTGCTGACGGGGATGCCCACGTCGGCGGCGATCTCTTCGCGGGTGGGCGAGCGGCCCAGGCGCTCCTCGAGGCCCTCGCGGGCGGTCGCCAGCGTGTCGGCCTTGCGGCGGACGCTGCGGGGAACCCAGTCGACCGCGCGGAGCGCGTCGAGGATGGCGCCCTGGACGCGGGGGCGGGCGTAGGCCTCGAACGGCACCGAGCGCGACGCGTCAAAGCGGTCGATCGCCTCGATGAGGCCCAGCGTGCCGTAGCTGATCAAGTCGTCCAGTTCGACGCCCTTGGGGAGGCGAGCGCGGATCTTGCGGGCGATGGACTTCACCATCGCGTAGTTCTCGATCACCAGACGCTGGCGGTCGGCGTAGCTGAACGGAGACTCGGGCGCGCGGTTGGGCGCCTGGACCGGCTGATCCGTCTGACGGTTCGGGACGTCGACCGGGAAGGCCGTGCGGGCGACGACGACGTCCTCGGCACGGTTCCCAGCGGACGCCTGCGCAAGGCCATTCGTGGGCATCGCGAGGTCGAGGAGGGTGCGGGTCATGAGGTGTCTCCGAGAGTTGGCTCTCGGCACAAAGCACCCACCGTGCCAATCGCGTTCTCAACGGTTGTACGCCCATTATTAGCGCACGATCCTCGTGGGACGCGTCAAATCGAATCGAAACCGATTGTATCCAAACTGATTCGAATCAATTTTGATACCGCTCTAGGACCTCTCTCTCGGAGTCGATCGGGTTTCCCGCAGCACCCGCGGCTGGGGGGACGAACCTCATATCGGTCGGGTGCCGGATAACTTTGAGTATATTCGCGATAATTTCCGTCAGACCTACCAGATGTGGATTTCGGTACGCTGTTCGGTATCGCGAAACCCTCGGTACATACCGCCAGAGTTGAAGGGCATCGCAATCCGCCCATCCGCGTCGATCGCGATCAGGCCGCCCGTTCCGTCCAGCACCGGCAGCTCCTGGTGCACCACGCGGTCGGCCGCGTCGGCCAGAGACAGGCCCGCCAGCTCCACCAGGTTGGCGACGCGCGACGCGACGACGCCGCGGATGAACTTCTCGCCGTCGCCGGTGGCGGAGACCGCGCAGGTGGCGTCGTTCGCGTAGGTGCCCGACCCGATCAGCGGCGAGTCGCCGACGCGGCCGGGGAGCTTGTTGGTCATGCCGCCCGTGCTCGTGGCGGCCGCCACGTGGCCGTGCAGGTCGAGCGCCACGGCGCCCACCGTGCCCTTTCCGTCGCCCGGCATCCGGTCCATCGCGTCGTCCAGCGCGTGGTCGAGCGCGGTGCGGCCCAGCTCCTTGGCCATCTGGAGCTGGCTCCAGCGGTCGTCGGTGTGGAAGTAGCTGGCGTCGCAGATCTCCAGGCCGTGCTCGGCGGCGAACGCCTCGGCGTAGGGGCCGACCAGCAGCACGTGCTCAGTGTGGGTGCGGACCAGGTTGGCGGCCTTCACGGGGTTCTTGATCCCGCGCACCGCGGCCACGCCTCCCGCCGTTCGGTCGGCGCCGTGCATCACCGACGAGTCCATCTGGATGGTGCCGTCCGCCGCGTACACCGCGCCGCGGCCCGCGTTGAACAGCGGCGAGTCCTCGAGCACCGTCACGGCCGCCACGCACGCGTCGAGCGCGTCACCGCCCGCGGCCAGCACGGCCGAGCCCGCCTCGATCGCCTGCTCCAACACGATCCGACACGCGGCCTCGCGCTCGGGGGTGATGCTGTCGCGGCGGGTTAGGCCCGCTCCACCGTGAACTGCGATCGCGTACGGCATGCGCTCTCCTGGCCCGTCGGGCCCGCCGCGTGTCTATCCCCGCGCCCTACGCACCGAGGACGACCCACCGTGAATCCACTCCTCCTCGACTCCGCCACCGAGCTCGCCCGCAAGATCCGCCAACGCGAGGTGACCTCCCGGCAGGTGGTGGACGCGCACATCGCCCGCATCGAGGCCGTGAACCCGACGCTGAACGCGGTCGTCGTCGACCGCTTCGCCGCCGCCCGCGCCGAGGCTGACGCCGCCGACGCCCTGCAGGCCAAGGGCGGCGCGCTGCCCCCCTTCCACGGCGTCCCCTGCACCATCAAGGAGTCCTTCGCCGTCACCGGCATGCCCAACACGTCCGGCTTGGTCGCCCGCGTGGGCCTGCAGGTCAGTGAGGACGCCGTCACCGTGAAGCGCCTGCGTGACGCGGGCTTCATCGTCATGGGCGTGACCAACCTGTCCGAGCTCTGCATGTGGATGGAGTCGAACAACGCCGTCTACGGCCGCACCTCCAACCCCTACGACGCCACGCGCATCGCGGGGGGCAGCAGCGGCGGCGAGGGCTCGATCGTCGGCTCCGGGGGGTCTCCGTTCGGTCTGGGCGCCGACGTCGGCGGGTCGATCCGGATGCCCGCCTTCTTCAACGGCGTGTTCGGCCACAAGCCGGGCTCCGGCATCGTCCCCAACACGGGGCAGTTCCCCACCAGCGAAGGCCAGGCTAGCCTGATGCTCGGCACGGGCCCCATCGCCCGGCGCGCGGTCGACCTGATGCCCCTCCTGCGCATCCTGGCGGGCCCTGACGGCGTCGACGAGGTGTGCGTCGCCGCCCCGCTGGGTGACCCGGACCGGGTGTCGCTCAAGGGCCTGCGGGTCACCGTGGTGCCCGACGACGCCCGCCACACGGTCGACCCCGGCCTGGCCGCCAGCCAGCAGAAGGTCGCCAACTGGCTGCGCGACCAGGGCGCCGACGTCCGCGAGCTGCGCCTGCCCGAGCTGCGCCGCGCCTTCGACATCTGGTCCGCCAAGATGGGCGAGCACGGCGGCGCCGGCAAATTCCGCAAGCTGATGCAGCGCCCGCAGAAGCGCCAGCTGCTCCGTCACCTGCTGCACTCCTCCGCGTTCGGCGGTCCGCACACCCTCCCCGCCACCATCCTGGGCCTGGTGGAGGACGTGGGCGAGTGGGCGCCGTCGCGCACCAAGCTGGCGCTGAGCCAGGGCCGCGAGCTGCGCGAGACCTTGCTCGACCTGATCGGCGAGGGCGTGCTGCTCTACCCGCCGTACCCGGTCCCGGCGCCGCGCCACAACGAGCCGCTCCGCCGCCCGTTCGCCTGGGTCTACACCGCGCTGTTCAACGCGATGGGCTTCCCCGTCACGCAGGTGCCGACGGGCCTGAACCAGCAAGGGCTGCCGCTCGGCGTGCAGATCGTCGCCGCACCCGGGCATGACCACGTCACCATCGCGGTGGCCGTGGCGTTGGAGAAGGCGGGCGTCGCCGGCTGGGTGCCGCCCGCCACCTAGGATCAGCCCTTCAGGCGGTCGCGGAACGCGCTGAACGCCTTGGACAGGTCCTTGGCCAGCGCGATCGTGGCCTTGGAGGCCGTGTCCCCGGTGTCGACCACGCCGCGCTCGAACTTCGCGAGGCGGGGCTCGATCTCTTCCCAGTGGGACTTGGCTTCCTTGCCGGCGAGGTTGATCTGCACCCGGACCTCGTCGCGGATCGCGCGCAGGTCTTCCAGGGCGCTGTTCAGCTCTTCGGAGAGCGGGCTCGTGTTGGTCATGGCGACTCCAGTGAGTTCACTGGAGGACATGCATCAACCGGGCCGCGGATCCAAACTTCGCGACCCACAAGAGCCAGCAAGGCGCTCAGCGCGCCCCGGGCTCACTCGCCGGTGATCGGATCCGGCGTTGCCGCGTCGGCGACGTTGCTGGCGGCCACGAGCGAGCCAGCGACCATCCACAGGACCGCGAACGCCAGGAAGCCCCACATCAGCGGGCTGGTGGTGACGTTCTCTTCGTGTTGCACAGTGAGCGAGCGGGCCATGGTTCAACCAGGGGAATTCGTGGTGGGCGGGCGGCGGGAGCCGCTTGCGGGGACGCGCCGAGGAACGGTGCGCGGACAGCCTCCGTCAGCGGGGACGGAGTTGCGGCGACGTTATCACAGGTCGATGGAAGATGCAGCATCCTGCAATGAAACCGTTCGTTGGACTCCGCCGACAAAGTCCTTGAGAGTGACGGCGCCGGCGGCTTCCTCGTCGGGTCCAGCAAAAGCGACCCAGCGAAATCCACGGGCGTTCGCATACTTCAGCTGGGCCTTGAGCTTCTTGTCCTCCAAGAACAGCTCGGTGCGGATCCCGCCGACGCGCAGCGTTGCGGCGATCTTGAGCGCGTAGGCGCGCTGCTCGGGCGCGTGGATCGTGACCAGGACGTCGGCGGTGGTGGTGTTCGCGCCCACCATGCCCAGCTCCTCCATCACCGTGATCAGGCGCTCCAGGCCCAGGGACACGCCCACGGCCGGGATGGGCTGGCCGGAGAACATGCCGATCAAACCGTCGTAGCGGCCACCGCCCGACACCGACCCGATCTTGGGCTCGGTGACGACCGTCTCGAACACAGGCCCCGTGTAGTAGTCCAGGCCGCGCGCCAGCGTTGGATCCACGACCAGCCGCTCGGCCGGGACGCCCATGGCGAGCGCCAGATCCAGCACCTCGTGCAGCACGGTCACGCCGACGCGGCCTTCGTCGTCCAGGTGCTCGGCCAGCTTGTCGAGCGTGTCGTGGTGGCCCGCCGGGATGTTGAGGATGGACCACAGGCGCGCCAAGCCCTCGTCGTCCAGGCCCACCTCGCGCAGCTCGGCCGACACGGCGTCCGCGCCGATCTTGTCGAGCTTGTCGACCACGGTCAGCACGGTGGTCTCGCGCACGTGGGCGCCCGCCATCCGCGCCATGGAGCGCAGGATCCGGCGATCATTCAGGTGGATCACGTAGTTGGTGAAGCCCAGCGCCGTCAGCGAGTCCGAGCAGACCGCCAAGCACTCGGCGTCCGCCAAGGGGGACGTGGTGCCCACGATGTCGGCGTCGCATTGGTAGAATTCACGGAAGCGGCCGCGCTGGGGGCGGTCGGCGCGCCACACGGGCGCCATCTGCCAGCGCTTGAACGGCAGGCGCAGGTCCTGGTTCATGGCCACCACGCGGGCAAGGGGCACGGTCAGGTCGTAGCGGAGCGCCAGGTCGGTGTCGCCGTCGCGGCCGCCCTCGCCGCGCTTGAGGATCCGGTAGATGAGCTTCTCGCCCTCGTCGCCGTACTTGCCGGTGAGGGTCTCCTCGCGCTCGAACGCGGGCGTGCCGAGCGGCTCGAAGCCGTAGCGCTCAAACACCGCGCGCACCTTGTCCATGACCGCCAGCCGGTGGCGCATCTGGGGCGGAAGGAAGTCGCGCGTGCCCTTGGCAAGATGGACCGCCATGGGGTCTCCTTTAGAGGGCGCCGCCTCTAACCGGAACTGCGCGCAATGCCCGCGTCTGGCGTCGCCTCGGCCGGTGCGCGCGAATACACGCACGCCCTACGGAGCGCGGATGCCCTTTCATTACACCCGAACCCCCGGCGAGCAGGGCGGTGTGGCCCAGGTGGACGCGGCCCCGCCCGGCGTGCGCCTGGACAAGCTGCTGGTCGGCGGGCCGCCGCCCGTGCGCGTCGCGCTCGAGGTGGTCGCCGCGTTGTGCGAGATCACGCACATCGCCCACGAAGACAAGCACAGCCACGGTGACATCACCACCCAAGAGGTGTGGCTCACCGGCGACGGCGCCGTCTGCGTCGGCGGCTTTGGCGTCAGCCGCGCCGAGACCTCCGCCCCCGAGCGCCAGTCGCGCGGCGCCTCCACCGACCTGTACGGCCTGGGCCGGGTGGCCGCCGAGCTGCTCTGCCCCAACGCCAGCCGTCTGGCGGACGTCCCCCAGGACCGCGCCGCCGCGCACGACGCCGCGATCAGCGACATGGTGATGAACGCCGAGCTGACAGGCCTCGACGAGCAGATGACCAGCGACGTCCGTTGGTTCTTGATCTACCTGATGTCGTTCGACCGCCGCGAGCGGCCCGACGCGCTGCGCGCCTGGCGCAGCTTCATCGCCTTCGCCCGCTCCGTCCCTGGGCCGGATCTCTCCACCTGGTGCACCGGCGCCATGCGAGGCCAAGCCGAGCGTCGCGCCGTCGCGGTCGTGTCCGACGCCGAGGAAGATCTGGCGGGGCCGGTCGCCGTCAGCGGCCCGCTCAGCGCGGCCATGAACGTGCGCGCGTCCGCCGCCGGGGGTCGCACCCTCTACTGGGACAAGGACGACGACGACGTCCCGTCCGCCCAGGCCGAGGCCACGCCGGCGCCGTCGATGCCCGCGCTCGGCGGCGGGTCCGCCACCCGCCACTGGAGCACCGACCAGCTGGCCGCGATGGCCCGCAACGACGCCAACGCGCCCAGGCCCGTGCGCGCCGAGGCCGACACCGGCACGTCCGCCGACGCGCCGCCGCCGCGCAGGATCGCCGAGCCCGCGCGCCCCCGCGCCGTCTGGTCGCCCCCGGGCGCTGAGACGTCGGCTGAGGTGTCGGCCATGTCCGCGCCGGCGCCGCCCGCGTTCGCCGCAAAGCCGCCCGCGCCGCCGCCCTTCCGCGCCGTACCGCCGCCCGCGCCGCCCG
>CAIOSP010000015.1 GCA_903861005.1 uncultured Pseudomonadota bacterium | reverse complement strand
CGCACATGTGGGAGTCCGGGGCAGGTGGCACCCGATCGCACGGACGCCACGACCGCACCAGTTATTGGCCGTGAGGCGACGTGGGGAAGCCAGGAGATCGGCCAGGATCAGGTCCTGGCGAGATGTGTGGGATCCTCAGGCATCCACGCCCACAGTGCCCGTCACATGGCCCCAGATCGACAGCATGGATGCATAGTTTACGACCCGATGAAGCGCATGGTGCAACGGGTGATGTTCATTGGGCGCGACGAATCGGACGACCCGATGATTCCACGACCTTGATCCAGAGTGGGTCGACAGCTCACGCAGGTAGCGCCACACCGCGTAGCCTACGAACACGAGGGGTGTGGTGCAGCCCGTGCATCGTCGTCGCTCAGAAGCGAACGCGGAGCCCCGCGAGGTAGCCGCCGCCCACCCGGATGGGTCCGATGGCGCTGTCCACCGTGGTGGACGGCACAAAGGACTCCGCCGGGGGGGCGCCCACCGCTGAGGCGTCCCAGCGCAGGATCACCTGCGCCTCCGCACCCCCGAACAGCGTCAGGTTTGGGGAGACGTCGATGCCCAGGCTGAGCCGCGGCCGTAGGCTCACGCCGTGAGGGAGCGCTGTGAAGATCTGCTTGGCGTCACCTTCCAACGCCGAGGCCAGCAGGTCGATGTCCATCGAGAAGCGCTTCACGGGGATGTGGCCGCCGAGGCCTAGACCATAGGTGAAGTGCGACTGCTCCCCCGAGGGATCAAAGCCGAACGCGAACAACGAGTAGATGTGCTCTCCGCCCGTCTTGAAGCCGATCGACAGCGGCGACACGTCGTCGGTCCACACCTCAAACGTGTGGTACCCGTTGCCGATGATGTTGAGCAGGCCAATCACCTCACCGTGTTCCACGCGCGCCGCGATGTTCACCAGCCCGAGCTGGAGCCCGCGCACCGTGCCGCCGACGTTCACCAAGCCCCACTGCCAGCCGGTCAGCCGGTCGGAGCTGTTCACGAGCGCGAACTGCACTCCCTTCTGACCCTGCGCGGCGCGGTTGTAGAACGTGGCGATCTGACTGCCGAGCTGACCGTCCGCGCTGCGGCCCTCGACCACGTTGAACAGGCCCGCCCACTGGATCCCACGCTGCCGACCGCGCACCCAATTCGCCGCGCCGATCTGCGCGCCAAAGGCATGATCACCGGCGTAGTTGACCAACCCCAGCTGCGCGCCGTCCACGCTGCCCGCCGCGTTCACCGTGCCGATCTGCACGCCGTGAAGCTCTCCGCCCACGACCGACGTGAGCGCCTCCAGGCTGGCACCCGTGAGGTCTCCGTGCAGCACGCTGACCGCACCGATCGAGCCGCCGGTCAGCGAGTCGAGCTCAGATCCGAGCACGTCGAGCGCGAAGCCGCGCACGCCGAGGTGGGACTCAAACCCTGCGGTGCCAAACCGTGGCGCCAGCTCGAAGACGAACGGCACCGTGCGCGACGAGGCGCCCTCGTGCTTGGGTCGACGAGGCTGGAACGCACCACGCAGTCGGTTGAGCGCGAGCGGCCCCTCGTCCTTCAGGACCGCGACGGACACGCTCGCGGGCGCCGCCGCCGTCACGTCGACCTCGGCCCGGTACTGCGCTGAGCGCGCGCGCAGGCGCACGACGTAGTGACCCGCGGGCACCGTGTAGCTCATGGGCGTCCCGACGGTCTTTCTCACCTCGGCGACCAGTCCGCCCTTCGCGTCGCGGATCGACACCAGCCCGTCGAGGGCCTCGTCAAAGCGGATCACCGAGTCGCGCGCCCGCAGGTCCGTCAGCACCACGTCGCCGCGACCCTGCAGCGCGATGTCGTAGTTGGGGTGCTGCGCGCCGACCCACGACGACTCGGTGCCGCGCACCGTCTCAGCGTAGGCGTAGTCGTACGCCTCTTCGAGCGTCACCCGGCGATCGCGGTCCGCGTCGGCCGCGCCGCGCAGCGCGGCGACCAGGTGGTACGTGAAGAACGAGGCGGCGAGACGGTCCGACTCCTGGCTCGCCTCGTCGGCGCTGCTCGACACCAGGTACGCCTCGCCCCGCACCAGGATCGACTCGTCGCGGAGGAAGCCGGGCTGATGCACGCCGCCCTTGCCGCGCAGCAGCGCGCCGGACTCACACGCGTCCACCACCGCGATCTTCACCTCGGCGTCCAGGTCGCCGATCATGCGGCGCAGATCGGCCCACGCGATCAGGTCGCCATGAGGCCGCAGGCCAAGGTCGTCGGCGTGCCCCGAGTAGTAGACGATCACCTCAGAGCGGCGGCCCTGCGAGCGCGCGAGCGACAGCATCGTGCCGAGCCCGGAGAACGCGGTCGCGACGTTGGCGCCGGTGGGATCCGAGACGAGGATCGCGCGCGAAGGATCGAGGTCGCCGACGTCCTCCAGGACACGCGCCATGCTCTGCGCGTCGGTTCCGGCGTGCTTGAGCAGGACGCGGCCGTCGCCTCCGTCATTTGAGCCGATCGCGAGCAGCCAGCGCACCGTCTCGCCCGCGTGCGCGCTCGGCGACACGAACAGCCCGAGGGTCACCCTGAGCAGCCAGGCGGACGCGCGCTTGGGGGAGGTCATCAGGGCTCCTTGCGGACCACCAGGGTCGTCACGTCGACGCCGGGCGGCAGCGGGGGAAGGTCCGAGCGCGCGCCGCGGGCGCGCACCGCCGAGAGCAACGCGTCGACGTCGAAGGGTCGCGCCGAGGTCACCAAGTGGAAGGCCTCGAAGTCGGGTGCGTCGTCGAGCACGTACGACGTCGGCAGCAGTGTCCTGCCCGCCACGGGCACGGCCACGTGGAAGCGATCGTGGAGCGTCACAGAGCCGCGACCATCGACGCTGAACAGCACGCCGTCGGTGGCGCCGGGTGCCTCGAACGCGACCTGGAGCCGGTCGCCCCGCCCCGCCACCGCGCCCGTCGGCGACAGCGCGATCGCGCCCCCTGGCGCGTCCACAAAGACCGACAGCTCGCCTACCTCACCCTTGATCGTGAGCGTGTCGCGATCCCAGAGCGTGCGCACGGCGGTCGGCGACATGAACAGGGCGGCGGCGGCCACCGCGAGGCCCATGCCCCACAGGATCCACGCGCGACGCCGTGCGCGGGCCTCTTGCCACTGCAGCTCGGCGAGGCGTCGGTTCACCTCGCGCAGCACCGCGCCGGGCGGGTCGTCGCGGAACACCTGCGCGTCGGACGGCGATGGCGCGGCCGCGGGCTGGTCGGCGAGGCGCCGCGCGACGTCCTGATCGACAGCCGCGGGGAGCTCGCCGAGCCGGTGCTGCTCCACCAGGAGGCTCGGGATGGGTCGGTTGCTCATACGGCCTCCAGGTCCGCGTCGACGTGCAGCTTGAGCTCGCGCAGCTTGAAGCGGACCCCGCTCACGGAGAGCCCGACCTCACGCGCCACCTCTTCCAGCGTCATTCCGTCGACGTAGTGCAGCACGGCGATGGTCTTCGACGACTCCGACTCCTTGGCGAAGATCCGATCGAGCCAGTGTCGGGCGAGCCCCTGCGCGGCGGGATCCTCAGCGTTGGCGATCTGCATGAGCAGCTCCTGGTCGCGGTCTTCGGGGCGGCGGCGCCGCGTGCGGAGGTGGTTCAGGCACACGCTGGTGGCGATGCGGTACAGCAGGCCGCCGAGCGCGTGCGGTTCGTAGTCGTCACGTCGACGGGCCAGCCGCACGAACGCGTCATGCATCGCGTCGCGAGCCTCCTCCGGATCCCGGAGCATCTGCTCGCAACGGCGACGGACGAGCGGTCCGTAGCGTCGGTAGGCGGCGTCGACGTCAATGGGCATGTGACGCGAGCCCTCCAGGCATGGTCGACTCCCTATCGAGGTGCGTGCACCCGATCGGCGACGCTACGCCCTGTACAACTCCGGGAGGGGTCGGTCGTGTCAGCGGCTCCTTCAGATCATCGAAAGAGCCGGTTTGACAATCAGGCCGAGGCCGGGGCCGTGGCGCTGAAGCGCTTGCGGAGCAGGTCGAGCTCCCACATGGGGCCCGCGACGAAGCTCAGCGGGTCGTCCGCGAACGCGGGCGGGTTCTTCTCGAACACCGCGTGGCCGACCAGGTTGAGGGTCCAACCGCCCAGGAAGCTGGCGACGGACGGGCCGTACACCGGCCAGGACAGCGGGTTGAACGGTGACGACACCGCCAAGCCGGCCGTGCCCGCCAGGATGAAGGGCGTGCCGATCACGTGCAGCGCGCGGTTGACCGGGTTCTTGTGCGTGCCCTCGTAGAACTTCACCGACCGCGCCCAGCGCTCGTCGAACTTGCCGACGAACTCGTGCTGGCGGCGCCACTGCTTCTCCAGACCACGCACGCCCAGGCCGAACGGAACGGCGGCGAGCGGGCCAAGGCCCACGACCAGCGCGCCCATGCCGCTCGCGGTGAACGCGAGATCGCGCTTGCGCTCATCGGTGACGATCGACTTCAGCTTGGAGAGCACAGACACCTCACAGAGAAGGACACCCCGCCTATCACGCCTCGACGCGGGAGGCCGCGCGCCGGGATAACCGCGACGGCCCGGAGACACCTTTGGACGACGCAGCCCTCGTGGCCCTCCCCGCGGTGTTCGCGGCCCTGGTCGCCATCCTCGGCACGCTCGCGGTCGAGCGGTTCGGCGGACGCGTGGGCGGCATCCTGCACACCGTCCCCACCACCATCGTGCCCGCGTCCGTCGGCATGTGGTACGCCAAGCATGACGCGGGCGCGTTCGGCGCGGCCATGGCCGCCGTACCGCTCGGCATGCTGGTCGACGCGGCCTTCCTGTGGGTGTGGCGGGCCGTGCCCCGGCGGCTGCCCGCGTGGTCGCTCGGGCTGCGGCTCGTGACGATGATCGTGCTGTCGCTTTCCGTGTGGTTCCTGGGCGCGTTCGTGCTGGTCAAGGTGCTGGCGGCCGACGGCGGGTCAGACCCGCGTCGGCTGGGCGCCGCAGGGCTCGCGGTCACGGCCGGGATCGGCATCGGCAGCTGCATCTACGCGCACCCGTCGCCCAAGGGGTCGCGCCGTCCGGCCGCCTGGATGATCGCGTCGCGGGGTGTGCTCGCAGCCACCGCGATCGGGTTCTGCGTGTGGATCGCGCACCACGGCCAGCCCGTCGCCTCGGGCCTGGCCTCGGCCTTCCCGGCGATGTTCCTGACCACCATGGTCTCGCTGTGGATCGCGCAGGGGGAGGCCGTCCCCACGGGCGCGGTCGGCCCCATGATCCTCGGCAGCACGAGCGTCGGCACCTACTCGCTGATCGCGTCGTGGGCGCTGCCAACCTTGGGCGTGTGGCTTGGCGTCCCGCTCGCGTGGGCCGTGTCTGTCGCCTGCACGAGCGTCCCCGCCGGGCTCTGGCTCACCCGCTGGAGCGCCGAGGCGCGCCGAGCCTAGTACCGCGTCACAGCGATCATGACCGGTTGGGGTAGGCGCGGGCGAGCTTGGTTCGCGCCTTGTCGACATCGAACATCCAGTCGATGGTAGCGCCCTCCTCGTTCCGTGCCTTCTCCCACGCGGCGAGCTCCGCGCT
>CAIOSP010000014.1 GCA_903861005.1 uncultured Pseudomonadota bacterium | reverse complement strand
GCCTCCGGCTCGGCAACGCCGTACGCTCGTCCGCGCGGCGCGATCGTCCGCCGCGGCGTCTGCGCTCTTTCCGCCGCCTCCGGCTCGGCAACGCCGTGCGCGCTTGCGCGCCGCGCGCTCGTGCGCCGCGGCGTCTGCGCTCTTTCCGCCGCCTCCGGCTCGGCAACGCCGTACGCTCGTCCGCGCCGCTCGATCGTGCGCCGCGGCGTCTGCGCTCTTTCCGCCGCCTCCGGCTCGGCAACGCCGTACGCTCGTCCGCGCCGCGCGCTCGTCCGTCGCCTCCGGCTCGGCAACGCCGTGCGCCCGTGCGCTCGTGCGCGCCGCGCGCTCGTCCGTCGCGGCGTCTGCGCTCGTTCGGCGGCCCGCGCCGCGCGCTCGTCCGCGCCTCCCGCCTGTTCAGGCTTCCCTGCCTGTCCAGGCCGCCCACCGCGCGCCCGCTTTAAGGAGGCGTGATCCCCGCGCACGTCACGAACGCCGGCTCGCACTTCTGCACGCGGCAGGTCTCGCAGGCCGCGCTCGTCGCGTCCAAGCACTGGGCCAGGCACTTGTTGACCACGCACACCGAGATGTTGCCGAAGCACTGCGAGCAGCCGCCGGTCAGGCCGACGTCCGAGCCGATGCAGTTCGACACGCAGGCGCCCAGCCGCGGGGCCTGGGTGCACGAGAACACGCAGCTCTGGGTGGTGTCGGAGATGGTGCTCGCGGCGGCGGCGAGCGCGGCGTAGTCGGCCGTGTTGTCGCAGGCGCCGGCGGAGACGTCCGTGTCGGTAGGCAGGACCGCGGTGTCGGTGTCGCCGACGACCACGTCGGTGTCCTCGACCACCACGTCCGTGTCGACGACGACGTCGGTGTCCTGCGCGACGTCGGTGTCGGCGGGGAGCTTGGGATCGCCGGAGGTGGAGCAGGCGACAAAGGCGAGGGCGAGGAAGAGCGCGCGCATGGTGGACCCGGGTTTCGGGCGCATGCTAGCACCCGTGTCGCGCGCTTGCACCGGTGCAAAGCGTGACGACGACGGGAGGTGACCGGGTTGTTCGGCTGCCACGGCGCGCGCCGGCTAGCCCCCAACGCCTAGTGCCGCGGGTCCAGGTCCTTGAGGATCTCGTTCTTGAGCTGCTCCTCCAGGATCTGCGTCCGAAGACGCTCCTGCTTCAGCGCCTCCTCCGCCAGCGCTGCCTCGGCCTTCTCCTTGTTCGACTTGCGGAACACGGAGAAGATCGCGGCGCCGACGCTGGTGGTGGAGAGCAGGGCGATCACGAGCACGAGCAGCGCGATGTCTGCAGTGGCCATGGCTACTTCTTGCGCTCCTGGGCGATCGCCGCGACCGAGCCGACGTCGAGGATCATCGACGAGTTGCCGCCGCCCGCGACGACGGGCAGCTTGCCGTCCCAGCGCTCGGCCTTCTTCTGCTCGATGTCGAGCTCGCGGAGCTTGAGCAGCTCGGCGGTGATGGACGCGGCGATCAGGCGGTTGGCGTCGGCCTCGGCCGCGGCGCTGGCCATGCGGGCCTCGGCGGCCGCCTTGGCGGTGGCGACGGTCTTCTTGCCCTCGGCCTCGGCGGACGCGACCTCACGCTCGACGCGCTGCGCGTTCTGCGTGGCGGCGGTGGACGCCTCCATGGCCTCCTGAACCTGCTTGGGCAGGCGGACCTCGGAGTTGAGCGTCAGGCGCGTGATGAGCAGGCCCTTGGGGTTGAACTCCGACTGCACCTTCTCTTCGGCGCACTTGAACAGCTCCTCCTTGCGGGGGCCGTAGATCTCGTCGACGGTCATGGTGGCGGCGCACATGTTCAGGCCGTTGCGGACCGAGTCGCGCACGCGGGTGTGGATGATCTGGTCGACGTCATAGCCAAACGTCTGGACCATCTTGATCATGTCCGCGTCCGCGGGGGCGATCGAGAAGCCGACGCCGACGTCGACGTTCACCTTCTGGCCATCCTTGCCGGCGAAGGTGATCGACTCGTCCAAGGCGCTGCCCTCGTTGGAGGTGGCGGTCCACACGGCGCGCTGCTCACGCGAGACGATGGTGTAGTAGTTGGTGCAGTAGGCGAGGGCCGGCCAGTAGCGGCCCTGACGAAGCACCAGCGGCGTGGTGGCGCCGCCGCACACGGGGACCTCCACCACGGCGGTGCCGGGGCTGACTGTGGCGCAGCCGGTGACGAGGGCGATCAGGGGGGCGAGGATCTTCGAACGCATCTTGGTTGTTCCAGGCGGAGCTCGCGCAGGGCGAGGCGCACCCGATCCGTAACCATGCGCTGCAAAAATGCTGCAAGCGACCCGCAGAGCGGCGCTTGAACCAGCCTACTTTCGGTCGTCCTTGCCGCGGAAGCGACCGACGAGACCGACGTTCCAGCCCACGTTGAACGACTGCGTGTCGGTGTAGACGGCGTAGGGGTGCTCGACGCGGCTGGGGGTGGACCACCCGCCGTCCACGCCCATGCGCAGGCCGATGAGCTTGGTAAAGTCCGCCTTGATGGCGAAGCCGCCGCCGACCGTCACGTGCTCGGACGCGGTGACCGCGATGGACTTGCTGCTCTCGAGCGTGTCCGGCAGCCAGAAGCCCGACGCGTGCGAGGCCCAGGTGTAGTACGACGCCGCGAGGTGCAGGTCGAACGCCAGCTTGGCGCCGTTGGGCTTGTTGAGCGCGATCAGCTCGGAGCCCGCGACGCCGTCAAAGTGCGACGCGTCCTTGAGCGCGATCTCGCCGCGGTCGACGTCATCGAGGGTGACGACGTCCACCTTGTGCTTGGCTTCGCCGGTCCAGGACAGGCTGACGTACGGGTCGGCCTTGCCGCGGATCACGCTGAACGCGCCGCCGATCTTCCAGCCGAGGCCGCCCGATCCGACGCCACGCTTGGTGGAGTACAGCGACGTAGACGGGGTGCGCAGGGCCAGGTCAAAGCGCGCCGTGATCGGCAGGCTGCTGGCGAAGTCTTCCCGGAAGGGCGACAGCGCCACGCCGATCCACACGCCGTCTAGGCCCTTGCTCTTGATGGTGGGCGTGGGGTCCATCGTCACGCCGTGCACGTACTCGCCGCTGCCGGACACCGGGTCGAGCAGCATGTTGCGGGCGGACGGGTAGGTGATGGACTGCGACACCGTGATGGGCAGGCCGAGCGTGATGGCGACGCCCGTGTAGACGGTGAACGCGCCGCTCAGGGCCAGATCATGGCGCTGGACGTTGCGGATCCCGTATACGGCGCCTTGCTCTTCCAGGCCGGCCTGGGAGAACGAGCCCGCGTACCCGAGGGCCAGGTCTCCGCGAAGGTTCGGCGGGAGATCGGTCGGATCGGCGGCGAGAGCAGAGTTGGCGATCGCCAGCAGGAAACCGGCGGAGAGCAGCGTGCGCACGGCAGGGCCTCCGCTCGCGAGGATAGCCGCGCCCGGGACGATGCGCATCCCGTGACGTGGCGGAAGTGCGACGATAGTGCGGGGCCTTGAATAACGAGCGGCCCCCGAGCGTCGCATTGCGGATGGAGGACTCGATGCGTTCACTGCTCGCCCGACTGCTGCCACTGTTCACGTTCCTTTGGCTATTCGCCCCGGTGGCCCACGCCGCGCCCGCCATGGACTTCACGCTCTACGACGTGAACGGCCAGCAGGTGCACCTGGCGGATCTGAAGGGCAAGGTCGTCGTCGTCTCGTTCTGGGCCACCTGGTGCGGCCCCTGCAAGGAGGAGATGCCCCACCTCCAGGCGCTCTACGACAAGTACAAGGCCAAGGGCTTGGTGATCTTGTCGCTGTCCACGGACGACGTGCGCACCACCAGCCGCGTGAAGCCCTACATCGCGTCCAAGGGCTACACGTTCCCCGTCCTGCTGGACAAGGACAGCGCGGTGGTGGGGCTGTACAACCCCAACAAGACGCTGCCGTGGACGGTGGTGATCGACCGCAGCTTCCAGGTGGCCGAGCAGCACGGCGGCTACGACCCCGGCGATGAGATCAAGCTCGGCGAGCTGGTCACGCGCCTCCTCGGGCCGTGACCGGGTTGGGCGGGGCAGGGGCACAGCGCTGGATCGTCTCGCTCGCGCTCGCCGCGGGCGGGGTCGCGCGCGCGGACGAGCCTGCGTCGACTGACGCGGCGTCGTCGGCTGCGCCGGGGCAGACCGCGTCCGTGACGCAGTTGCCGTCCCCTGCGGACGCGGCCCCCGCGCCGGTGTCATCCGCCGCGGACGCGACGTCTGCGCCAGCGGCAGCCCCCGCGAACGTGTCGCCTGCGTCGCCATCGACCGATCCACGCTCCACGCCCGACGCCACCGGCGTCACCGTGGCCCCCGAGGCGCCCGCGCCGCCCGAGGGTGCGGCGGTGGACGTGCCCGCGCCGCCGGTGCCGCCCACCGACGACGTCGCCCCCGCCAAGCCCCGCCCGTCCTTTGTGTTCTCCGAAGACTTCGAGCTGCGCTGGTACAAGTCGCCGGACTCGCTGCCCGCCTTCCCGGACAACCCCCGCGTGCTGGACTGGTTCGAGCAGGTCAACCGCTTCACGATCGGCGGCGCCTTCAAGAAGTGGACCTTCTTCACGCAGCTCGACGAGGTCGCGCTCACCGGCACCACGCACTTCCTCGACGACGTGCGCGTGGCCGACCGTGAGCTGCTGGCCCCCGGCGTGTGGTCGGTGCTGATCCCCGGCGCCTACGACCCTGCCACACAGGGCCTGAAGGGCTGGGACCTCTTCTCGCGCAACGTCTTCATCAACATGGAGAAGCTGCGCGCCGGCTACACCGGCAAGAACATCAGCGTCGAGCTGGGCGACAGCTACCTGGCGTTCGGGCGCGGCCTGTCGCTGGCGGTGCAGCGCAACGTCGAGATCGACATCGACACGTCGATCCAGGGCGTGAAGGTTGAGGCCCGCCCCGGCCTGTGGGACATCACGGGCTTCGCGGGCCAGCTGAACCGCCAGCAGGTGCTCCAGGACAACCGAAACGACGGCCTGTTCGGCGACCGGCGCCACACCGTCGGCGGCGTGCGCGTCGAGCGCTACGGCCTGGGCCCGGTCAACCTGGGCGCGCACGGCGTGGTCTACAACTTCGTCACCGACGAGGGCTGGAAGTCGGGGTTCACCAACCTGAAGTCCACGCCTGACGCGGTGGTGGGCGGCGCCACGGTCGAGGCGGTCGGCCTGGGCCCCACGGACTGGTACCTGGAGGGCGACGGCTACGCGTACCCCACGGCCGATCTGTTTGGCGGTGGCGCGCACAAGCCCGGCTACGCGCTCTACGGGTCAGGCGCCGTCTACGCGGGCAAGACCACTTGGCTGATCGAGGGCAAGCGCTTCTACCAGAGCGAGCACGTCAACGCGCTGCTCGGATCTGAGGGCTACGAGGTCGCGACCGCGCCCACGCTCGAGTACGAGCGCGGCATCACCGAAGACAGCTCCGCGGCGATGAACAGCAACAACATCGCGGGCGGCCGCGTGCGCATGGACTGGACCGCCATCCCTGGTCAGCTGGTGCCGTACTGGTCGGTGGCGGTGTTCCGCGACATGGAGATCGGCGGCACGCACTTCAACACGGTGCCCGAGACCATCGTGCACCCGCTGGTCGGCCTGGAGTGGACGCACAACGCGTGGTCCGCGATGGCGAACATCGGCTACCGCAACGACATCCGCGACGGCAAGGACGGCGGGTCGGACCGGCAGCTGCACGGCGACGTGCTCGCCAAGATCCCCGTAAAGGACGGCTGGGCCTTTGACCTGAGCCTGTCGACCGAGTGGTTCCGCTGGGGCACCAACCCGGTCCAACAGCAAGATTACGTCGAGGTCGAGTCGTCGGTGGCGCTGCTCTACAAGGGCCTGTTCGCGTTCACCTGGTACACCGACACGTCGACCAACCCGCTGATCGACTCGGTCGGTAACCTTTCGCGCGACGTGTACGGCGCGGGCGAGCTGCAGATCAAGCCGCTGCCCAACCTGACGCTGCGGGCCTTCTACGGCGCCTACAAGAGCGGCGTGCGGTGCGCGGGCGGCCAGTGCCGCGTGCTGCCGGGCTTTGAGGGCGCGCGCGTCTCGGCGACGGCGACGTTCTGACCTACCCGGCGGAAGGGTTTGGCCCCGCTGCGTGTCAGGACACGGCAACATTGGCCCGATCGCGTTGACATCGACCCGGCGCATGGCGATCGGGAGTGTTCCGCCTGCACCGCTGGAGCTTGCGACATGAAGTCCGTCCCCGTGTTCGTCGCCGCGCTTGCCACCCTGACCGCGATCGCCACCCCCGCCGTGGCCGCGCCCATCAAGCCGGTCGGCGTGACGGCCTCGTCGACCTACGTCGTGACCGAGGGCACGGGCAGCTACGATCCGGCGCGCACCGCAGACGGCAAGGCGGCGACGTCCTGGTTCGAGGGCGAGGCGGGCAGCGGCCTGGGCGCGTGGATCGAGTACGACCTGGGCGCGCCGACCCTGATCAAGCAGATCAAGCTGTGGGCGGGTGACTGGTCCACGTTCGACTACTGGAGCCGCGCCAACCGCCCCAAGGAGCTCGAGCTCAAGTTCAGCGACGGCACCACCCAGGTGGTCACGCTGAAGAACGAGAAGGTCGCGCAGTCCTTCGCGATCGACGGCGGCGGCAAGACCACGACCAGCGTGCGCATCAAGGTCAAGGCGATCTACGACGGCAGCACCTGGCTCGACACCGGCCTGTCCGAGGTTCAGCTGTTCGGCGACTCCGCACCCACGCTCACGGCCACCTCGTCGACGGTCGCGGTGGAGGACGGTGACGGCAACTACGCCGCGTCCAACGTGATCGACGGCCTGTCCGACACCATGTGGTGCGAGGGCGACAAGGGCAGCGGCGAGGGCCAGTGGATCGAGGTCAACCTGGGCGCGTCGCGCTCGGTGTCCAGCCTGTCGCTGATCAACGGCATGGGCTCGTCCATGGTGCTGTGGATGAAGGCCAACCAGACCACGAGCCTGGTGCTGACCTTCTCCGACGGCTCCACCGAGACCGTGGCGATCGACCGCCCGTCGTTCCGTCCCGCGTCCTACACGTTCCCGGCGCACACCACGTCCAAGGTCCGCCTGACCATCGCCGCCGTGAAGGCGGGGGCCGAGTACAACGACACCTGCGTGTCGGAGCTGTCCTTCGGCCCCTGATCGCAAGGCCCGTCTGGGCGCGGGGAACCATGTGCGCCGGGCTTGCTGAAGCTTGACGCAACGGTGCAGTTCGTCCGCGCGGAGCGCTGCGCCGCAAGGTAGGATCGGATCGGGAAAGCCGATCGGCGCCCGGTGGGAGTCCTTGCATGCGTTCTCTGGTTCCGGTTGCCCTCTGCGCGGGTCTGATGGGCGCGTGCGCCAGCGACGTGGTGGTCCGCAACCAGGACTTCGAGGACGTCTTCCAGCAGTCGCCCACCGATCAGGTCGACATCCTCTTCATCGTGGACAACTCGGGCTCCATGCAGCTTGAGCAGAAGCTGCTCGCGGCCGGCTTCAAGTCGTTCATCACCGAGATCGAGGCGACCGGCGCCAACTTCCACATCGGCGTCATCACCACCGACTTCCAGTACGACGACCCCAAGCGTGGCCAGCTCGTCGGGTTCCCACCCGTCATCACCCCGGACGTCGACTACACCAAGATCTTCGAGGCCCGCGCGATCACGGGCGTGAACGGCGGCGGCATGGAGAAGGGCCTGGAGGCCGCCAGCTACGCGCTGTCGCCGCAGATGACGACCGGGCCCAACGCCGGCTTCCTGCGCCAGGAGGCCACGCTGCTGGTGGTCATCGTGTCCGACGAGGACGACTGCTCGGACCGCGGCGCGCTTGGCGCGGACGCGCTCAACACCGACTGCTACACCAAGTTCGACGAGCTGGTGCCGGTCAGCACCTTCGTGTCTGAGATGTCGGCCCTCAAGCCCACGCCGGACCGCTTCAAGTTCGCGGGCATCATCGGTCCGGAGGATGCCACCGGCTCCTGCGCCGACTCGTCGCTGCCCGGCCACCGCTACATCGAGGCCGCGCGCCTCACCGGCGGCCTGACGGCGTCGATCTGCGACTCCGACTGGTCGAGCTTCCTCTACGATCTGGGCCTGAACGCGGCGGGCATCTACACGATCTTCCCGCTGAGCCACGGCGCCGTGCCCGGCACCCTCAAGGTCTTCGTGGACGAGCAGGAAGTCCCCGAGAGCGACGGCGACGGCTACACCTACGACGACGTCGGCCACACGATCGAGTTCCACGGCATCTGGATCCCCGAGCGCGGGGCGGCCGTGAAGGCGACCTACACGATCGAGTCCGGGACTTAGTAGGCCGCGCGCGGCGGCCAGCAGGCCTCGCGCGGCGGGCAGTAGGCCGCACGCGGCGGTCAGTAGGCCGCGCGCGTCGCGCCGCGGGCCGCGGAAGGTCTCGTGGCGAACGGTGCGCCGCCGCTCAGAGCGTCGGCAGGCTCGCGGCGATCAGCCCCAGGGCGGTGATCGCGCCGGCCTCCGTGTCGACCTCGGGCACGGGCCACACGGGCGCGCCGCTCATGCGGGCCATGCGCGTGGCGGTCGCGGCGTCGCGGGCGGCGCGGCGCTCGTGCGTGGCGGCGGCCTCCACCAGGGCGGACAGCGCGTGGGCCCAGCCGGCGGCGTCCACGCCCTTGGGGCGCGTGGGCAGCTCAGCGAGCATGGCGTTCACGGGGACGCGCAGGGGAGCGGTCGCGCGCGTGAGCACGGAGCCCGAGAAGGACCGACCGTCCTCACGCAGGGCCGCCAGGAACTCGCTGACCTCCTCCTCGCGGGGGGCGGCGGCGCTGGCGACCAGGATGTAGTGGCATTCGCGGCTGTGCAGCAGCGTGGCCACGGCGGCGCCGCGCTCGCGCAGGCCGGTGGAGAGCGCCGACACCATCCCGAAGAACTCGGACAGGTCGTCCATCACGGCCTCGCCCGCGACGCGGCGCACCAGGCTAGCGAGCCCGCGCGTGGCGATGCCGACCAGGCCCTTGGAGGCGGGCTCGAACAGGGCGCCCAGCAGGCGGCGGTCGAGCAGGCGGCGCACGCGGTCGGGCGCGTGCAGGAAGTCCAGCGCGTGGAAGGACGGCGGCGTGTCGACGACCACCACGTCCCAACGGCCGTCGGTGGCGAGCGCGTGCAGCTTCTCGGTGGCCATCAGCTCGTGCGCGCCCGACAGTCGGGACGACACCGCGCGCGACCACGGGTTGGCGATCAGCCGGTCGGCCAGCTCGGCGGACGGCGCGTGGCGGCGGATGACCTCGGCCCAGGTGGCGTCGCGGTCGAGCATCAGCGCGTCGAGCGTGCCGGACACGTCAGGCAGGGTCACGCGCACGGGCAGGTTGCCGATCGCCTCGGTGCCCAGCGCGTCGGCCAGACGGCGGGCGGGGTCGATCGTCATGACGACCACGCGCTTTCCGGCGCGCGCGTAGGCGACGCCCAGCGCGGCGGCGGTGGTGGTCTTGCCCACGCCGCCCAGGCCGCAGCACACGACGAGCGTCGTCATACGCCACCCACCATGAGCGTCTTCACCAGGATGTCGACGATCGGGTCGAGCTTGGTCGGGTCGGTCAGGTCTGGCAGCTCGACGGTGTGGACGCGCAGCGGCGTGACCTTCTCCAACCCTAGGCGCAGCACCTCGCGCGCGTCGCGCTGGTGACCGGAGCGCGTGGACTCTTCGTCCGCCAGCGCCGCCAGCGCCTGGGCGGCGGGCTCCGGGCGGGCGGCCAGGGCGTCGCGGAGCGCGTCGGCGGCGGCGTCGTCCGGCCACTCACGCGCGCAGCGGTTCACCAGCACGGCGGCGGGCGCGGCGTGATCGACGGCGAGCGCGTTCGACAGCTCCAGCGCCTCGTGCACGGGCAGGGCCTCGGGCAGCGTGACCACCACAAAGCCGGTGACCTCGGGGTCCGACAGGAAGCGCTCGATGATGCCCGCCAGCTCGTAGAACGGGCCGACGCGGGCGGTCTCGCGCATGGCGCGGGCGGCGGCGAGCAGCGTCAAGCCGTGGCCGGTGGCGTGCGCGTCCAGGATGGTCAGGTCCCAGGTGGGCTCACCGGGGAGCGGCTCGGCGATCATGTTCTCCAGCTTGCCCAGCTGGAGCAGGTCGTGCAGGCCCGGCACCGCGTCCAGGAAGGTCGCCATGGGCTTGGACGTGATCAGCCAGTTCGACACCGCGGGTAGGTGCAGCTTGCGCTGGGCGAAGTCCGCCAGGCAGTCGGCGGCGGTGAACGTGCGGTGGTCCAGGCCGGGGGCCACGCGCTGCGGCTCGTAGGTGGCGTGGGGCAGGCCGAGCGTCTTGGCGACGGCGTGCTGGCCCGACAGCTCCACGCAGATCGCGCGCTTTCCGGCGCGGGCGGCCGCCAAGCCGAGCGCGGCGCAGAGGGTGCTTCGACCCACGCCCCCCTTGCCCGTGACGACCAGCAGCTTGCGGTGGAGTCGACTCACGCGGCGGGCTCCGTGGGGGCGGTGTCGGTCAGCCCGGCGCGGACGGCATGAAACGCGCGTGCCGACACGAGCAGGCCGCGGTGACCTGCGCCGTCGACCGCGACGCTGCGCTCCTCGTCCACGCGCGCAGACTCGGCGGGGACCACCTCAGGGTCCTCCGGGCACCACACCGCCAGGGTGGGGATCTTGACCTGGTCCAGCCCGTCGATCGCGTGGCTGTCGACGTGCGCATCCATCGCCAGGGCGCCCGGGACAAACACCGCCATGCGGGTGCCGCGCCAGGGCGTGCCCAGGGTGACCAGGCGGCGCACGCGGTGGGCGTCGTCCAGGCGGACCACGTGGTAGGCCGCCACCAGGCCGCCCAGCCCAAAGCCGACGATGTCGACCTGCTTGGTGCCCGCGTGCTTGGCCAGCCGGTCGACGGCCTCGGACAGCTGCCCGGCGCGTTCGGCCAGGCTCTCGTCGCCGCGGGTGAAGCGGTAAGGCCAGACCATCATGCCGCGCTGGCGCAGGTAGACGTGCAGCAGCGACAGCGACGCGCGGCCGATGGTGGGGTCGGGGACCAGCAGCACCGGGATGCCCGTGCCCTCGTTGGGCAGCGGGGCAGGGAACCAGCCCACCGGCGCCAGCAAGCCGAACACGATGCGGGACACGGTCTCGCGGGCGAGCACCGCCTGACGCACGCCGTTCCAGCGCACCCGCTCGCCGCGCTCCACCTGATGCACGACAAAGCCACGCATCGAGCGCGCCGCCGTCACCGCCAAAACGGTGATCGGAACGAGCAGGGCGATCTCGATGATGGGTCCAAGGTCGGTCAGGCTTGCCTTCCGCGGCTGGCGTCCCTATATCGGGCGCCCGCAAACGGGGAGGGCCCCTTGCCGATCTACGAGTACCGCTGTGAGTCGTGTGGTCACCAGTTCGAGAAGATGGTCAAGATGGGGGCTGAACCCCCGGCTTGCCCCGAGTGTGCGGCGGCCGACGTCCGCAAGCTCATCAGCACGTCGTCCTTTCACCTGAAGGGATCCGGCTGGTACAAGGACCACTATGGCCTCAAGTCGGGCTCTGACTCGGGCGGCTCTTCCTCTGGCCCCAAGGGTGAATCATGACCGCCACCATCCTCGACGGCACCGCCGTCTCCAAGCGCCTGATGGCCGCGCTCACCGAGCGCGTCGCCGGCATGGCCCGCAAGCCCACCTTGGCCGTGGTGCTGGTGGGGCAGGATCCGGCCAGCCAGGTCTACGTGAAGCGCAAGGGCAAGGTCGCGCATGAGGTGGGCCTGGGCCACCGCCAGATCGACCTGCCGATCGACACCAGCGAGGCCGACCTGCTCAAGGTGGTCGCCGAGCTGGCCGCCGACGACGACGTGGACGGCATCCTGGTGCAGTTCCCGGTACCTGCGCAGATCCGCCAGTCCGCCGTGCTCGACGCCATCCCCGCCGAGAAGGACGTGGACGGCCTCACCACCGCCAACCTGGGCCGCCTGGTTCAGGGCCGCCCGCTGCTGGTGGCCTGCACGCCCAAGGGTGCCATGCGCCTGATCGCCGAGTCGGGTGTGGATCCCGCTGGCAAGCGCGCGGTCGTCATCGGCCGCTCAAACATCGTCGGCCGCCCGATGGCCCTGCTGCTCGAGCAGGCCAACGCCACGGTCACCGTGGCCCACAGCCGCACGCCCAACCTGGCGGACGTCGTCCGCGAGGCGGATCTGGTGGTCGCCGCGGTCGGTCGCCCGGAATTCGTGAAGGCGAGCTGGATCAAGCCGGGCGCGGTCGTCATCGACGTCGGCATCAACCGCACGCCTGAGGGCAAGCTGGTCGGCGACGTCGCCACCGCTGAGGTGTCTGAGGTCGCGGGCGCCATCACCCCGGTGCCGGGCGGCGTGGGCCCCATGACCATCGCGATGCTCATGGAGAACACGGTGGAAGCCGCGGTCTCGCGCCGTCCGTAAGCGCCTCGTCACGGCGTGCCCCGGATCGTGCGGAGGCCATTGACGGAGGGGGTGGTCCTCCATAATCCCGGCGCCCGTTTGCGAGGTCTGTGATGGCGAAGCGTACCCCCCTGTTTGACCGTCACGTCGCCGCTGGCGCCCGCATCGTGGAGTTCGGCGGCTTCGACATGCCGGTCTGGTACTCCAGCTTGGTGGACGAGCACCGCTGCGTGCGTCAGGCCGTCGGCCTGTTCGACGTGTCGCACATGGGCGAGATCCGCGTCCGCGGCCCCGGCGCCATCGCCGCGCTTGAGTGGCTGGTCAGCAACACCGTCACCGACATGGCCCACGGCCAGGCCCGCTACGCGCTGCTCTGCAACGACCGCGGCGGCGTGGTCGATGACCTCATCGTCTACCGCGTGTCGGACGACGACTTCCTGGTGTGTGTGAACGCCTCCAACCGCGAGAAGGACTTCGCGTGGTTTGTGGCGAACAACCCCCGCACGGACGCCACCATCACCGACGAGGGCGACCTCTGGGGCCAGATCGCCATCCAGGGCCCCGCGTCGGAGCTGGTGCTGGCGTCGCTCACGCCTTCCGACCTGGCGACCATCGCGTACTACCACCACGCCCCGGGCACGGTGGCGGGCATCGAAGGCTGCATCATCGCGCGCACCGGCTACACTGGCTCCCCGGGCTTTGAGGTGTTCGTCCCGGCCGACCAGGCGTCCGCCCTGTGGGACGCGCTGATGAAGGCCGGCGAGCCCCACGGCATCAAGCCGATCGGCCTCGGCGCCCGCGACACGCTGCGCATGGAAGCCCGCATGCCGCTCTACGGTCACGAGCTGTCGGACGACATCTCGCCGACCATGGCCAAGCTCACCCGCGTGTGCAAGTTCGAGAAGCCGGGCAGCTTCCTGGGCGCGGCCGCCATTCTGGCGCGCAAGGAAGCCGGCACGGACACCAAGGTCCTGGCCGGCGCGCTGATCGACGGCAAGCGCGTCGTCCGCGATGGCACCCGCGTGCTCAAGGACGGCGTGGACGTGGGCTGGGTGACGTCGGGCACCCGCAGCCCCATCCTGGAGAAGGGCATCTGCATGCTCTACGTCGAGGCGGGCCTGGACGCCCCCGGCACCGTCCTGCAGTTCGACCTGCGCGGCTCGCTCGAGACCGGCACCGTGGTGAGCGGCGCCTTCGTGAAGAAGTCCGCCGCCTGAACCTTTCGCCGCCTGCGCGCGGCGTCCCCACATCCCAGCATCCCACGAGAGGTGACCGATGACCGTCCCGACCACGCTCCGCTACACCGCGCACGATGAGTGGGTTCGCCAGGAAGGCGACCTGCTCGTGATCGGCATCACCCACTTCGCGCAGGACGCGCTGGGCGACATCGTCCACGTCGAGCTGCCGGAAGTGGGCGACACCTTCGCGGCGGGCGCCGCCGTCGCCGAGGTCGAGTCGACCAAGGCCACCGCCGAGATCTACACGCCGGTCTCGGGCGAGATCGTCGAGATCAACGAGGCCCTCGACGGCGCCGAGGAGCTCGTCAACCAGGACCCGTACGCCGGCGGCTGGATGTTCAAGATCCGCCCGAGCGACTCCGCGGGCCTGGACTCGCTGATGGACCCGGCCGCTTACGCCACCAAGATCGGCGCCTGAACCGCGCACCCTGAGGAACGACCATGACGACCGCGTTCGCCGACCGACACCTTGGACCGCGCGCTGAAGAGTTGAAGGCCATGTTGGCGACGCTCGGCGTCGGCTCGCTCGATGAGCTGGTCGACAAGATCGTCCCCGACGCCATCCGCCTGCAGCGCCCGCTGGATCTCCCTCCGGCGGCCACTGAGGTGGACACGCTCGCCGCGCTGCGCGCCCTCGCCAGCCAGAACTCGGTCCGTCGTTCCTACTTGGGCATGGGCTACCATGGCACCTACACGCCCGGCGTGATCCTTCGGAACATCCTGGAGAATCCGGGCTGGTACACCGCGTACACGCCCTATCAGGCCGAGATCGCCCAGGGGCGCCTTGAGGCGCTGCTCCTGTTCCAGATGATGGTGCAGGACCTCACCGGCATGGACGTCAGCAACGCGTCGCTCTTGGACGAGGCCACGGCCGCCGCCGAGGCGATGGCCATGTGCAAGCGCATGGCCAAGAAGAACAAGTCCGAGGCGTTCTTTGTGGCTGAGGACTGCCACCCGCAGGTGATCGGTGTCGTGCGTACGCGCGCCGAGGCGCTCGGCTGGGACGTGATCGTCGGCAGCGTTGACAGCTTCAACCCCTCCGAGACGCCCGTGTTCGGCGCGCTCGTCGCGTTCCCCGCGACCGACGGCACCCTGCGCGACTACTCCGGCTTCACCAAGACCGCGCACGCGTCCAACGTGCCGGTGGTGGTCGACACGGACATCCTGTCGCTCACGCTGTTCCCGGCGGTCGCGTCGTGGGGCGCCGACATCGCGGTCGGCAGCACGCAGCGCTTCGGGGTCCCGATGGGCTTTGGTGGCCCGCACGCCGCGTTCCTGGCCTGCCGCGAGGACGAGACCCGCAAGATGCCGGGCCGCATCATCGGCGTGTCCAAGGACGCCGCCGGCAAGGCCGCGTACCGCATGTCGCTCGGCACGCGTGAGCAGCACATCCGCCGCGCCAAGGCCACCAGCAACGTCTGCACCGCGCAGGTGCTGCTCGCGGTCTGCGCCTCGATGTACGCCGTGTACCACGGCCCTGAGGGCCTCAAGGCCATCGCCGAGGGCATCCGCGCCAACACGTCCGCGCTCGTCGCCGGCGTGAAGGCCGCGGGCCTCACCGTGCGTCAGGACGTGTGGTTCGACACCGTCCGCGTGAACGTGGGCGCGGGTGCTGCGGCCGTGATGGCCGCGGCCGCGAAGGCCGGCATCGACCTGCGCGACTTCGGGGACGGCTCGATCGGCGTCGCGTTCGACGAGACCGTGTCGGACAAGGACGTGGACGCGGTGCTCGCGGCGTTCGGCGCCACGCGCGTCGCGGCCGACCTGCCTGCCATCCCCGCCGAGGCGCAGCGCAGCACGCCGTTCCTCACGCACCCCACGTTCCGCAAGTACCGGTCGGAGACGGAGATGCTCCGCTATCTGCACCGGCTGGAGAGCAAGGACCTGTCGCTCAACGCGTCGATGATCCCGCTCGGCTCCTGCACCATGAAGCTCAACGCCACCACGGAGATGGAGTCCATCACGTGGCCGGAGTTCGGCGGGCTGCACCCGTTCATGCCTGCCGAGTACGCCGCCGGCTACACGGCGCTGCACACCGAGCTCGAGAAGTGGCTCGCGGAGATCACCGGCTTCGCCGCCATCTCGCTGCAGCCCAACGCCGGCAGCCAGGGCGAGTACGCGGGCCTGCTCGCCATCCGCGCCTACCACCGCGCGCGCGGCGACACGCACCGCACCACCTGCCTGATCCCCACGTCGGCGCACGGCACCAACCCGGCGTCCGCCGCGATGGCCGGCTTTGAGATCATCGAGGTCGCCTGCGACACGAACGGCAACGTCGACCTGGCCGATCTGCACGCCAAGGCCGAGCAGCACGCCGCCACGCTCGGCGCGCTGATGGTGACCTACCCGTCCACGCATGGCGTGTTCGAAGAGGGCATCAAGGACATCTGTGAGACCATCCACCGCAATGGCGGCATGGTCTACATGGACGGCGCCAACCTCAACGCGATGGTCGGCATCTGCCGCCCCGGCGACTTTGGCGCGGACGTCTGCCACCTCAACCTGCACAAGACCTTCTGCATCCCGCACGGCGGCGGCGGCCCTGGCATGGGCCCCATCGGCGTGGCGGCGCACCTGGCCCCGTTCCTGCCCGGTCACCCGGTGGTGAAGTGCGGCGGCGATCAGGCGATCGGTCCGGTGTCGGCGGCGCCCTACGGCAGCCCGAGCATCCTCCCCATCTCGTGGTCCTACATCCGCATGATGGGGGCGGACGGTCTGCGTGAGGCCACGGCCATCGCGCTGCTCAACGCGAACTACGTCGCGAAGCGCCTGGAGGGGCACTACGAGGTGCTCTACACGGGCCGCAACGGCTTCGTCGCGCACGAGTGCATCCTGGACGCGCGCCCGCTCAAGGACAGCTCCGGCGTGTCGGTCGACGACATCGCCAAGCGTCTGATGGACTACGGCTTCCACGGCCCGACCATGTCGTTCCCGGTGTCGGGCACGCTGATGGTCGAGCCGACGGAGAGCGAGGGCAAGGCCGAGCTCGACCGCTTCTGCGACGCGATGATCGCCATCCGCAAGGAGATCGCCGCGATCGAAGAGGGATCCATGGATCGCACGGACAACCCGCTGCACCACGCGCCCCACACCGCGGACGCGGTCGTGTCGGACGAGTGGAACCACCTCTACAAGCGCGAGCTCGCCGCGTTCCCCACCAAGCACCAGCGCAACTTCAAGTTCTGGCCGTCCGTCGCCCGCGTGGACGGCGTGTTCGGCGACAAGAACCTGGTGACCGTGCTGCCGGTGGACGAGGCGTGAGGTTGAGCTGGCGCTGGGGACTGCTCGCCGCGGCGCTCGTCGCGACGGCCATCCCCGCGCTGCTCTCCGGCGACGCCGCCGTCGCCGATCAGATGTGGGAGGCCGCCCGCCTGGACAAGGGGGGCGACTTCAGCGCGCGTGTGTTCGTGCAGGTCGCGGGCGCGCAGTCCGACATCGCGCCGTGGCAGGACGCGTGGGCGCGCGCGCAGACGCGCATCGAGGTCGTAGGCCGCGCCCGGCGTCGCGCGCTGCCGGACGATCGCGGCGCGAGCCACCGGCTGGTGCAGCCGGCGAGGTGAGCGCACGTAGAGTGGCCCCACGTTTGGGCTCCGCGCTGGGGCCGTGGACTGCCCCGACGTTCGTGCTCGGCGCGGTCGCGCGGACTGCCCCCACGTTCGTGCTCGGCGCGGGCGCGTGGACTGCCCCCACGTTCGGGCTGGGCGCGGGCGCGTCGACGGCGCCGCCATTCGGGCTCGGCGCGGGCGCGCCTCAGCGGTCCGAGGGATCCAGCCACGCGCTGAGCGCTCGCCCCACGGCCCCGCCCTCGTTCGTCGCCACGCGCTCAGTCGCCAGCGCCACCAGCGCCGGGCAGCGCTCGCCGACCGCCAGCCGCCAGCGCGCGCGCTGGAACATCGGCACGTCGTTCGCGTTGTCCCCGGCGACGAGCACGCGGTCGGCGGGCCAGCCGGTGCGCGCGAGCACGCGGTCGAGGGCGGCGCCCTTGTCGACGCCGCGCGGCAGCACGTCGCGGTAGCGTGATCCGGTGGCCGTGTAGCTGTAGGGCAGGGCGCCGCGGAAGGCGCCGTCGAGCTGCAGGGCCGCCTCGTCGTGCGCGGTGAGCACGATCTTGATCAGGTCGTCCGGCACCGGGTCTGGCAGGGTCGCGAGGCGCTCGAAGGCGAGGCCCTCGCTGCGCTCGAGGTGCTCGCCCGCGTCGTTGCTCCGCCACATCGCCTGGTGGGCGGGCCAGTAGAGCTGCACGGCGACGTCGGCGAAGGGCGTCGCGCGTCTCAGCACGTCGGCCACGTGATCGACGTGGATCCGCTCGGTGACTTGCGGGGCTTCTCCGGGCGCGATCACCGTCTGGCCGCCGCAGCACACCACCCACGGCACGAACGGGAGCGCGTCCAGGACCGGCGCTGTCGCGGCGAGGATCCGACCCGTGGCGATCACCACGTGCACGCCAAGGTCATGCGCCCGGACGAGCGCGTCGAGGGTGTCGGGGTGCAGGCGGTGGTCGGGGCCGAGCAGCGTGCCGTCGAGGTCGAGCGCCCAGACGGCGGGGCCCGAAGTGGGGAGGAGGCGCATGCGACCGGTCAACCAGGAGGCGGGGTGTGGACGCGCGCGGCCAGCGACGCGGAGCGGAGCGGTGGTCGGGTCAGCGGCGCCTCCGGTGGGACGTGTGGTGACTGTAGCGAGATCGGAGAGACCCGTCGCGCGCGGTGCGTGCCTCGTCGGGTGGATCCGATCGCGCGTTCAGTCGCTACGGCGCCGTCGGGTGACAGTCCCACATGCGCGGCGCGTCCTCCTGCACCACCGTGCAGCCCGCGCCAAAGCCCTTGGGCGTGGGCGAGAACGCGACGAGCAGACCGTCGGGCGGTGTACCGGTCCACTTCGGCATCACCACGAACCGCGCGCCGTCCCAGTCGAAGCAGTGGTCGGTGCCGTCGGCGCAGCGGCTCTGTCCGTCGACCTGATCCCACGCGTGGTGTGACGCCGTCAGGTACAGCAGCATCTCGGTCGCCTGCGGGTACAAGATGACGTCGCGGCCGGCGCGCACGTCGTCGTGCTGGTGCCAGGTGCGGAGGAACGCGTCGGGCCAGTGGCTGCGGTCGACCTCCGGCGCGCGGGTCCAGAACGCGATCAGGCCGGTCGCCAAGACGGCCGCCGTCGTGATCCGCATCACGTCGCGACCGGGGCCCTTGGCCAGCGCGAACGGCGCCGCCGCGAGCGCCGCGGGCAGCGAGGTCAGCGTCATCATCACTATCGGCGATCGCACCAGGTGCAGCTGACCGAGCGTGAGCACGCTGAACAGCACCGAGCCCGCGCCCGCGAGCAGCAGGCGCTCGTGCGTGGTGAGGCGGCGCTCGGCCATCGCGTAGGGCAGCAGCAGCGCCGCGAGCGTCAATGCGAACAGGCCGTGCTCCACCATGTAGAATTCGCCGCGCGAGATGCCGAAGCTGTCGATGACGGGTGCTGCGACCGCGGCGGGCGAGGGCAGCTCCATGCTCGTGACGCCCAAGATGGTGTGCAGGACCGCGTGGCCGTCGGGTCGACGAAGACCCGGCGTCGCGAGTGACACGGCGAGCAGCGGCGACACCAGCACAAACGCGGGCACGTAGAGCTTGGCGAGCGCGCGTGTGTCGGCGGACAGCGCGAGCACACCCGCGAGCGCCAACGTCCACGGGAGCCCGAAGTAGTGCAGCTGCGGCAGCAGGATCGCCGTGGCGATCACCGCGCGCTTGGCGTGCACGGACGCGCGATCGTCGAGCAGGTGGAAGAGCGCCAGCAGGTGCAGCGCGCCCACCGCCTGCCACACGCCGTATGGGCGAAACTCGGCGCTGTTGCGGATGGCGTCCGCGTGCACCGCGAGCAGGCCCGCCGCGAGCAGTCCGGCGGTGTCCGACCCGCGCGCCACGCGCCGCGTGACGAAGAACGTGAGCGCCACCGCCGCCGTGCCCGCGATCACCGACAGCGTGCGCCCGAACCACAGGCTGTCCCAGCACTCGAAGGGCAGG
The DNA here is from genome assembly GCA_903861005.1 of uncultured Pseudomonadota bacterium. Taxonomy (GTDB): domain Bacteria; phylum Myxococcota_A; class UBA796; order UBA796; genus CAIOSP01. Next base: position 81,058 of record CAIOSP010000014.1, on the reverse strand, counting down.
TTGACGATCCACTTGAGCAGCGGCGGGTTCACCCCGACCTCGCTGTCGATCCACAGCTTCCACGCGCTGCCGTGGCGCAGGTCGCCGGCCTCTTCGGGGCTGACCCCGCGCAGCGCGTCGCGGGCGCGCAGGCCAAGCGCCGCCAGCGTGATCGCGGCGAGGGCGAGGCGTGCGGCCAGGCTGGGTGGGGGGATGGTTTCGGCGTCGTCCACAGGCGGCGCGTATCCCGGCGCCCTTGAGCCCGTGGGCCCCTGCGCGTCGCGGTGCTACGGGGCGACGAGTGGAGACACCATGCGCGAGCCGCGCTCGTGAGCCAGGGCGTGTGGACCGGCGCACCCGCCGACGTGAACTGGTGCGAGCCCGACTTTGTCTGGACGCCCTGGGTGGCCGAGCCGCTCAACACGCTCTCGAGCCTGCCCATGGTGGCGCTCGGGCTGTACGGCGCGTGGCGCGTGTGGCGGTCGGACCTGGTGCAGGAGCGGCGCTTCGGGATCAACTACGTCGGCCTGGGCGTGGTGGGCGTGGGCTCGGCGGCCTTCCACGGCACGCTGCTGCGCTGGGCCCAGGCGCTCGACGAGCTGCCGATGGTCTGGCTGGGCCTGGTGGGCGTGTGGACGGTCTGGCAGCGCGCCCAGCCGCGCGGCACGGGCAAGGCGCTGGCGGCGGTCGCCCTGGTGTTCGCGGCCCTGTTCACGACGGCCTACCTGCAGGCGCCGGCGTTCTTCACGGTGTTCATCGCCACCTACGCGCTGTGCGCCGCCTACATGGTGCTGGCGGCCATTCGGTGGACCTACGTGAACCCGTCGCCGCCGGTGCTGCGTCGCGTGTTCGCGTGGAGCGCGCTGACCTACCTGGGCACGCTGGCGTTCTGCTGGATCCCCGAGCACGTGCTGCTGCCGTGCGACAGCCCGGTCCAGGCCATCCCGCTGCACGCCCTGTGGCACCTGGGCGCGGGCTTTGGGACCTACCTGTGGATCCTGTGGTCCATCCTGGACCGCCGCCGCGCGGAGGGCAACGCGCTCGCGCTGGACGGCAGGCCCGTGCCGTTCGTCCAGCGGGCCTGAGCTAGGGCTGCTCGGCGCAGTAGATCAGCACGTTCGAGCGGTCGCAGTACTGCAGGTAGCGGGCGATGAGGTCGGTGCCGGTCTCGTCGGCCAAGCCGACGTTCCCGAGGGTGTTGCCGGTGCCGTCGGTCCAGTTGGTGCAGTTGCTGGAGTTGCTGGAGTTGGTCCAGTCGTACGCGAGCCCCGTCCATACCTCCGAATTGTTGGTCCCGATGCCGACCGTCACCGACGTGAAGATGCCCGCCGCGGTGGTGCTGCCGATCTGCGTGCCGTCCGGCCGGAAGTAGGTGGTGGAGGGCTGGAGCACCCAGTTCAGGTTCTCCCACGCGCCGCCGGTCACGCAGAGCGACGTGGTGCACGCGTGGCGCGTGTTGTCGTCGGCGAGCATGGCCTTGAACGTGCCGCTGCCCACCGGCTTGACCGGCGACGCATTGCAGCGCGCGTCGGCGCCGCTGACGCCGCCCAGGTTGCCCACGCTGCCCGCGTCCGTGACGAACAGGTAGAGGCCCGGCGCGGGCGGGTCGGTGTCGACCGGCGGGTCGGTGTCGGGCAGGGGATCGGTGTCGGCGGGCAGGTCCGTGTCCGGCGCGACGTCGGTGTCCTGCGGCGCGGCGGTCTCGCCGGCCAGGTCGGTGTCCTCGACGCCGACCACGTCCGTGTCGTCCACGGCGACCACGTCGGTGTCGTCACCCTTGTCGGAGCCCGGGTTGAACCCGGCGAGCGTCACGCAGCCCTGGGTGAGCGCGACGACGGTCAGGGAGGACACGAACCGGAGCGAGCGAGCGGACATGCGGTCCTCACGGGCGAGATCGATGGATCCCGCGGGGACGCTTGTCCTAGCGAGGGGCCCGCGGGTGCGCACGCGCGGCCAGACGACGCAGGGGCCGAACCGTATTCACCGATCCAGGCCGAACTCGACCGCGATGTAGGGCATGAACTCGTCCCCGACGGGCAGATCGGCCAGGTTTGTCCACGCCAGGTTGGCGGTGGGCGACACCCACACGCCGTGGCCCAGGTCGAGCGGGACGCCCAGCGTGAGCCCCAGATCCTCACGGTTGTCGTGCGAGTCCTGCGCGGCGGTGAACAGCTTGTGGCCAAAGCCCAGCGACAGGTCCAGGCCCGTGTCGCCCTTGAGCGGCACGGTCCCGCCCACCGCGGCGTGCAGGTACAGGTAGTTGTCCGACCAGAAGACCTTGGGCGCGCCTGCGTAGTACGACACCGCGCCCGACACCCACACCGGGCCGTCCCACACGAACGCGACCGACGGCTCCAGGTAGGCGGTGAACGTGGTGCCGGTCTGCTCCTTTTGGGCGAACGGGAACAGGTAGGCCGCCGTGCCCAGCGACAGGGTGACGTCCTCGGGCAGCGTGAAGTCGTAGCCGAAGGTCAGGTCCTGCTCGTCACCCAGGCCGCCTGCGATGTTCTCGAGGATGTTGTCGCCCAGCACTTGATAGGCCGACCAGTACCCGAACGTGAAGCCGCCGGTGGTGTACGACATGCCGACGTCGACCATGCCGTTCTGATCGCGCAGCGAGTCCTTGGCGAGCACGTTCGCGCCGCGCCACGGGTAGACCGACCAGAAGCCGACGTAGACGGAGACGCCGACGGGCTCGGGCTCGGCGGGCGCGTCGGGGGCGGCGTCGGTCGCGACGGGATCGGCGGTCGTGGTCGGCGCGGTTGCGGGCTGGGCGGTCGCGGTCGGGGCGGTGGCGGGCTCGGCGGTCACCGTCGGAGCGGCGTCCGTCGCGGCAGCCTCCGTCGCCTGCGCGGCGGGCTCGTCAGCGCGGGCGTGGGTCGGCGCGAGGCCGAGCAGCGCGAACGACGCGACGAGCGCGAGGGGGCGTGGGGTCAGGAGGGCGGCGCGAGCGAGCATGCAGGCTCCAAGGACGCGGCGCTCGGGACATACTCCCAGGCGATCGCCCTGATGGCTCACCCGATAAGCGAAACCCGTGCCGCCGTCAGTGAGGCGAGCGGCAGTCAAGCTGGACGGCTTCGCGGTACCACTGGCCGGTGCTCAGCACGCCCACCTTGTCGCAGCGCGCGGCCCAGGCGTCGACGCAGGCCTGCTCGGCGGGGTCGTCGCTGCGCCAGAACATCACCCAGCCGTCGGCCTGCTTGGCGGCGCAGGCGGGGTCGGCGGCGCAGGTCAGGCAGCGGGTGGTGACCAGGCGATCGCGCAGCGGGCTCTCCATGGGGAACGCCACGCCGCGAAAGCCCGGCCATCCCTGGCGGTCCCAGGCCCACAGGATGTTGGTCTCCAGGCCGGGGATGTTGGTGAGGATGGGGCGCGTGTCTTCGTGCGTGCGCAGCGCCCACGGGGCGACCACGTCGTGGACGTCGCTCCACACCGGCGGCGCGTGGCCGGTGCCCGGCAGCAGCAGCGTGGCCCACAGGACCGGCACCGATGCCACGCCCGACACCAGCGGCCCGCGCATGCCGCCGATCGCCTCGCCCGCGCGCCGGAGCAGCGCCCAGGTCCCGCCCGCGGCGATCAGCGTCCACAGCGGCGTCACCAGGCCGACGTAGTAGCCGCCGTTCACGTGGCTGCCGGCCGCGCCGCCGAGCACCGCCAGCGGCACGAGCGCCAGCGCCAGCAGCGTCAGGCGCGCCCAAGCCTCGCGCCACCGGGTGGCGGCCCAGGCCACGCCGACGCCCATCGGCAGCACCATCACGGTCGCGCGGCCCACGGGCCACTCGCTCCAGAACTCCGGGAGCACGTTCTGCCACTGGCTGACGCCGCCCGCGGTCGCGTGGATCTCCGCCCCGTGCGTGAACACGTGGACCAGCCACAGCCCAGTCGCCGCCACCGCCGGCACGCTCGCCCAGCGCGCCGCGCGCGACTCGGGCCTGCGGTCGAGCCACAGCGCCGCGCTCATCGCCGCGCCCCCGATGACCATCAGGTACGACGACACAAAGCCCCACCCGATCAGCAGGGCCGTCTCTACCGCGGCCCGCGCGCCGCGCGCCTGTCGGTCGGCGTGCAGCCAGTCGACCATGGCGAGCAGCACCAGCCCGGCCAAGTCCCAGTCGCCGATCTCCAGCACGGCGATTCGCCTGGGGATCTCCACCGCGAACCAGATCGCCGCTAGCGCGCCAACCGGTCGTCCCGCGATCCGCGCGCCCAGGATCAGCAGCGCGACCGTGTCGAGCACGGCCCACAGCGCGGGGACCAGGCGGACGATGGTCGGGTCGGAGGAGAAGCGGGCCGGGACGTTGAGCAGGTACGAGAGGAACGGGTGGTTCCAGTCGCCGAACGGGACGAAGCGCGCGCAGGCGACGCGGATGATCTGCGCGTCACGGTCGAGCGGGACGGGGAGGATCGGCGCGACCTGCTGGCAGGCCATGGCCACCGTGATCGCGAGCATGACGGCCCAGGCCAGATCGGCGCGGCGTGAGGTCGCCGGGCGTAACGAGGCCAGGAGCAGCGCGAGCGGGAGGAGCAGGGTGGCGGACGGCATGGGCCCTCGGGTGGGGAGGGTATCCTGGGGGCGGGGCGCGACACCGGTGATCCGGCGCGGGACCGCGTACGCCTGCGTCTGCGAGCAGCCCTCGATGCACGAGATCGGGCCGGACACGCAGCCGTGTAAGCCGGTCAGGTGCCCCGAGGCCCTCTGAGAGAGGGACGGAGGCGTAGAGCCTGATCTCGCACCGCGGCTTGGCTGCCGGTGACTCCAAGCCAAACGTCAGCGGCCGGGCGGAGTGGGTGACCGGCTACACGCGTCACCGACTCACCCGAGCGCCATGAGGTCGGGGCGCCAGCGTCGTCCGCCTGTGTCGCGGTGGGTGAACGGCGCCTTGCATGACGGACCCGAGATTGCAGTCGGCCAGCGTACTCGGCGCCGTCCGCGGGGCGACCGCAACCCTCGAACGGAGTGCGACCTCTGCGCGGAGCCGCGCTTGGCTTGCTGTGGGTGGACCCCTAGAACGCGCTCAACGGACAGAGCGCAGCGAGTGCTCCCGGGGGCTGTCCTTGAAAGCCCGAGTAGCCGCGGAGTGCGGCGGTCACGCGCTGGGATGAGGTGCCGTGCCCGTCGGGGGTCCAGTAAGGGTCGCCGCCTTCGTTCCAATTCACGGCTGCGAACTCGCGCACGGACTCGGGCGCAAGTCCGGCGCCTCGCATGAACACGCCTGCGAGACAGTCAGCCTGCAGCTCGGCCGCGGTGCCACTTCCCACGTTGCCTTGCACGATGTGGCCCCACTCGTGCGCAAGGATGCCAACCGCCGCCCAGCTGCCGTACCGTGAGGCGACGCCGTCGAGCCAAGCCTGGTCGGCCCACACCACTCCGTGGTCCCGATCCGCGTACGCGTTGCCCGTGCCGTCCGGCGCTCGACAGAGCGAGACCGTCGTGCCCCAGAACCTCGACAGGGCATTGTAGTCGTTGGCGGCATGGGGAACCGGCCCGCAATCCGCGGCTGCAATGGACGGGGCGAGCGTGCAGACGAGCGCAGCAACGAAGACGAATTTCAAAGCGGCGGCTCCAAGAATAGGGCTGGGCGGCGGGTAACCGGGGCGCATCGCCCGTGGCACGGGGAAGCGAAGGCCGCGAGCGGAGGCCTTCGCACCCGGCCACAACCCTACCGATACGTCGTCATCATCGTCGCCATGCGCGCCGTCTGACCCGCCGTGAACGTGAACATGCACGAGTCGTCCGTGTAGTCCATGAAGTTCGTCGTCGGATCCGCGCCCGCATCCCGCGTGCAGGTGTCGCGGCGGGTCGGGCAGCCGTAGGCCGCCGACTTCTCCTGGGGCGTGTCGTTCACGTAGTCGTTGGTCTTGGCGCAGCCGCCCTGGAACGTGTGGTACAGGCCGGCCCAGTGGCCGACCTCGTGGGTGGCGGTGTCGCCCAGGTTGTAGGGGGCCGCGCTGCCGCCGGGGAGCGACGAGTAGAGCAGGACGACGCCGTCCATGGAGGGGCGGGCGGCGTAGTCGGAGGGGAAGGTGGCCCAGCCGAGCAGGCCGCCGCCGATGTTGGCCAGGTACAGGTTCAGGGACTCCTTGCCGCCCTGCCGGAGCGCGGCCTTGGCCTGCGACTCGGCGGTGGAGCCGTAGCCCATGGTGTACCAGGTGTTGTTCACCGTCACGTCGGTGGCGACGAGCGAGAAGGACAGGCCCGTGGACAGGTAGGCGGCGTTCAGGACCGTCATCTGGTCCGTGATCTGCTGCGTGGTGACGGGGTTGGGGTTGGTGGTGCTGCCGATGACGTGGATGTAGACCGGCACGGTGCGGGTCAGGTCCATGGTCTGGATGCCGGAGTCGACGCCTTCGGCGGAGAGGATCTGGGCGGTGATGGCCTCGGCCTGGGCGGCGGCCTCGACCGAGATGTAGGTACCGCAGTCGCGCTCGAAGAAGGTGGCGTCCTCGTCCTTGGCGGACGGGTCGGCGGGGTTGGCCGAGGGGGCGACGGAGTGGCCGGGATCGGTCACGGCGGCCGGGTCGGTGCCGTCGGGCAGCTCGGTGTCACAGCCGACGAGGGCGGCGCCAAACAGCACAGACACGAACAGGGCAGAGGTACGCTTCACGGGGACTCCGGGGAGGGGGAGGGCCAGATGGATGCAAACTGGGCGCAGATTACCACGGCCCGGCCGCGATGGACCGTGGGCCTGTCAGAAAAATGGCGAGTGTCTGGGCGTTACCGTATCCGCGGCGCCCTACGGGTTTACGACCACGCACCACCGCGTGATGCGACCGCCGTCGAAGTTCTGGCCGTCGCGTACGCGCAGGGTCCAGGTGCCGTTCATGTCGGAATTGGCGAACACAGACAAGGACTCCTTGGACCGGCGCAGACCGTTGTAGTCGCCATACGTGGAGCAGGTGTCCGCCGCGGCGCTGAACGTGTCCGAGAACGACACGTCGATGGTGCCCGGCTGACCACACGGATCACCGATGATGCCGACCGGGTCGCCCAGGACCCGGGTCGTGCCGCCGCGGACGAGCGCGAACTCCAGATCGCCCATCCAGTTGTGGTTGCCCTGCACGGTCACCTTCACCGACGCGATCGGGCCGTGGACCGGGATGGTCACGTCGCTGGTGACGGTGGGCGTGCCGGACGACGAGATGTCGAAGGCGTTGGTGTTGCAGTAGTTGCCGCCCGGGCTCGCGTTCCAGCACGACCCGTAGACCAGCGCGCAGGCGCTGCACGACAGCGACCCGCCGTCGAAGCCCTGCGACCCACAGCTCTGCCCGCCCAGGTCGTTGCCGTCGCAGGCCTCGCTGGCCTGCTTCACGCCGTCGCCGCACACCGCGTTGTTGTTGCACCCGCTGGAGTTCACCGCGCAGCCGCCCGTGCAGCTCAGCGCGCCGTTGCTGAAGCCGTAAGTGGGGCAGTTGGCGCCGCCAAAGTCGCTGCCGTCGCAGGCGTCGGTGCCGTTCTTCACGCCGTCGCCGCACACCGGCGCGTCAAAGCAGGCGCTGGAGTTGATGGTGCACGCGGCGCGGCAGGACAGGCTGCCGGAGTCGAAGCCGAAGGTGGCGCAGTTGGCGCCGCCAAAGTCGCTGCCGTCGCAGGCGTCGGTGCCGTTCTTCACGCCGTCGCCGCAGCGGGGCGCCGTGTAACAGGCGCTGTTCACCAGGTGGCAGGACGCGTCGCAGGTGACCGCGCCCGCGTCGAACCCGTAGTCCAGGCAGGTGGCGCCGCCGAGGTCCGCGCCGTCGCACTCGTCGGCGCCGTCCTTCACGCCGTTGCCGCACACGGCCGTGTGCGAGCAGGTGGTGGTGCGGATCGCGCAGCCCGCGGTGCACACCAGCGCGCCGGCGTCGAAGCCGTAGTCGTGGCACGTGGCGGCGCCAAAGTCGCTGCCGTCGCACGCCTCGGCGCCGTTCTTCACGCCGTCGCCGCAGCTGGGCGTGTCGGTGCAGCCCGACGCGTCGAGCGCGCAGCCGATGCAGCCGGGCGTGCCGTACAGGAAGCCCAGGTCCGCGCAGGTGGCGCCGCCCAGGTTGGCGCCGTCGCAGTCTTCGCCGGACTCTACGACGCTGTTTCCGCAGGTGGCCGTGGGGCCTGCGTCGGTGTCGCCGGTCTCCGTGGGGACGTCGGTGTCCGCGCCGCCGCCGCCGCCGCCGCCGCCGCCTCCGCCGCCGGTCGCGTCCGTGTCCTCGTCGCCCGTCGCGGCGAGGTCGGTGTCCGGAGCGTCCGCCAGGCCGAACGCAGAGAGCCCACCGCACGCGGTGAGGACCAGCGGCCAGAGCAGCATCATCGTGGGCAGCCAACGACGCACGGAACCTCCCGAGAGCGCACGCAGTCTAGCGGAGATCGCGTCCGCTGCCGGTCACTTTGTCGTGTGCTCTGAGACCGACGCGACCGAGTCCAGGTAGGTGCCGTCGGGCAGGTACTGCTCCAGGCCGGTCCAACCGCCAAAGCGCGTCAGCAGCAGCGACGTCGCCACGCGGCGCGTGACCTGCGAGGTGGCGGTGTCCGTCACCCAGGACGCATGGCCGACGCTCGGCATGTGGACCAGGTGCGCCACGCTCGGGGCGCCTCGGTAGAAGTGGATGGCGCGCAGGTGCGCGTCGGGCGTGATGAGCTTGTCCTCGGCGGCGAACACCAGCGTCTCGGCGTGCAGCTGCGACTCCAGGCCCGGGTCGTTGGCCTTGCAGTTGGGCGCCACCGGCCACGCGTTGCAGTTGGCGCCCACCGTGCCCGCCACCGCGCAGGGCGGCCCGCCGCCGTTCTGCGGGTCCAGCCCGATCACCATGTCCACGCGCGGGTCGAGTGTGGCGACGTAGAAGGCGATCTTGCCGCCCTGCGAGTGGCCCATGGTCGCGATCTTGGTGGGGTCGATCCGGTCCGCGTAGGGGCCGGTGGTGAGCGCCCACGAGATCACCGCGTCGCCCTCGAGCGCGTTCAGATCGTGGTGCGCCGGGTCCAGGAACCCGGTGTTCGGGAACGACGCGCCGATCACGATGAACCCGTGCGAGGCCAGCTTGCGCGTGAAGTGCGTGTAGGACGTGTGCGACGTGCCAAAGCCCGGGAAGAACACCACCAACGGGTACGACCCAGCGGCCGCCGTGGTGCCGTCGGTGGACGGCGCGAAGATGGACACGGGGATCACCCCGCGCCCCGCGGTGGGGTTGGCGACCTGCAGGTTCTGCACGATCGTGTCGTAGGCGCCGTCACCGACCGGGTCGAACGTGTACGCACCCGGGGAGCCGACCGTGCCCAGGTCGACGACCGTGGTGCCGTTGTGCACCTGCAGGTCCGTGCCACAGGGGGAGGCGGGGACGGGCGGGTCGCCGGGTAGCGGATCGGTGTCGGCCACGTCCGTGTCAGCCACGTCGGTGTCCTGCGCGGCGACGTCGGTGTCGATCACGTCCGTGTCTTCGGACGGCGCGTCGGTGTCGGTCTTGTCGGCGGTGGCGCCGCACGCGGCCAAGAACGCGAGCGCGAGGAACGAAGGGCGCATGGAGGCTCCAAGTTGGGGCGACTAGTCCCCTGGCGCTGGCGCGGCCAGGGCTGTTCAGCGGCGCAGACAGCTTGTCGCGAGCGGGCGCTGACGCGGGCGGCCGGGGATCAGCTCAGGTCGAGCAGGGACGACGTACCAAGCGCCCCGAACGTCGCCTGGTCGACGCCGTGCGCCGCCATCAGCGACAGGTAGAGGTCCGCCATGGGCCTGTCCTGGAATTCCAGGTGCTGCCCCGCCCAGCGCGCCGCGCCCGCGCCTGCCAGCACGCAGGGGACGTCGGCCATGCTGTGGGTGCTCCCGTCGCCCATGTCGCTCACGAACAGCACGTCGGTGTGGTCGAGCAGCGACGCGCCGTCCGTGTCGGTGACCGCGTCGAGCGCTTGGACCAGGTAGCTGAAGTGACCGAGCGTCCACGCGCCCAGCGCCGTGTGGCGGGCGGACGGCGTGGTGTGGCTGAGCTCGTGGTGGCCGAGCGGCACGCCGATCGCGCTGAGCGGTCGGTCCGACCCGGCCTTGCCTATCATGAACGTGGCCACGCGCGTGGCGTCGCACTGCAGGCCGAGCACCAGCAGGTCGAGCATGGTGCGCACGTCGGCGTCGCTGGCGTACTGGTAGCCGTCCTCGCTGGGCAGCTGCACGGACGACGGGCAGGTGGAGGCGGGCACGAACGCGGCGCGGCGCTCGATGCTGCGCAGGCCCTCGGCGTAGGCGTCCAGGCGCTTCGCGTCGTCGGCGGACGCGTCGCGCGTGTAGCGCTTCAGATCGGCGCGCACGGCGTCGAGCACGCTCGCGCGGGCGGCGTCGGATCGCCAGCCGGTCCCCGTCGCGATCACCTTGCCGAACACGGCGCGGATGGACGTCTCCAGCGGGCTCGCCGTCCGGAAGTCGCGCCAGGAGATGTGCTCCTCACTGCCGCACTGGCCGAACGCGCAGGGCGTGTCGTGCTCGGCGGACAGGTTGAGCGAGGGGCGCAGCGTGTCGGCGCCGATCGCGTCGGCGATCACCTGATCGAAGCTCATGCCGGACGCGGACGATCCGGGCGTACCGCCGGTGAGGCAGCCCAACGCGCTGCTCTGATGCCCGTTGCCGCCTGGGTCATCGGCGTGCCGCAGGCCCGAGATCACCACCGCGCGATCGCGGATGAGATCGAGCGCTTGGGTGATGGGCGCTGAGGCCCAGCCCGCGCCGGTGGTGGTGGGGCGCCAGAGCGCGTCTGGCAGGCCGTTCGGCACGAAGAAGACCAGCAAGCGGCGCGGCGCGACGTCCGCCGCGCGCGCGCCGCGCCCCAGCAGCGACGGCAGGAAGGGCAGCATCAGCGCGCCGCCGGCGGCGGTGAGCAGGGCGCGACGGGTGGGGCGCGTCGTCATGGCGACTCCTCCGGCGCGGTGAAGGCGGGGTCCGTGAGGGTCGCTTCCAGGATGGCCTGGAACGAGAAGCCGTTGCCCAGCGCGGCGTTGGTGAGCGCCGCGATGTGCGCGTCGTCGCCGGTGGTGTGGTCTTGGGCGGTGACCCACGTCAGGACGCGGCGCACCGCGCAGCGCGCGAACTCGTCTTGCCCGGCGAGCCAGCGCCCGTAGTCCTCGACGGAGGAGACCTCGGTGCCGTCGGGGAGCAGGGTGGGCTTGAGCCCCGATCCGTCGGCGCGGAGCTCGCCCAGCGCGTCAAATCGCGACAGCGGCAGGCCGTAGGGGTCGATGCCGGCGTGGCAGGACGCGCACGCGGGATCCGACACGTGGGCCTCAAAGCGGTCGGTGATCGGGTCGCTGCCGCCGAGCAGCGGCGGCACGTTGGGCGGGGGCTTGGGGATCGTGCGGCACAGCAGGTTGCTCAGCACCCACGTGGCGCGGTCGACCGACGTCGGGTCCGAGCCCTTGGCGGTGGCCGTGAGCACGCCCGCGTGGCCGAGGATGCCGGCGCGGCCGCTGCCGACGAGCGAGACGCGCTTGGGTTCGGTCTGCGAGTCGGCGTCCAGCCCGTACACGTCCGCCACGCGGAAGGTGGCCCAGGTGTGATCCGCGGTGAGCAGCTCACGCAGGTCGTGGTCGGAGCTCCACAGCTCGCGGAACAGCGCGGCGGTCTCACGCTGCTCGTCGAGCAGCAGGCCGGGCGTGTAGCGGGGGAATTGTCGGTTGACGAACCACAGGTGGTCGACGCCGTGCACGCCTAGCCAGCGCAGCGCGAACTCGTTGACGAGCACCTCCGCGCGCGGGTCCGCGATCAGGCGACGCGCTTGGGGGAGCAGGCCGCAGGGGCCGTCGTCGGTGGCGTCCAGCGCGCCGCCAGCGGCGCAGGCGAGCAGCGCGTCGTCCGGGCCCGACTGCCACAGCGCGAACGCGAGCCGGTTGGCGGTGACGTACGGCGCGAGCGCGCTCCCGTCGGCCGCCGTCGCGGCCTGCGGCCCCTCCAGGTGCAGCGCGAAGCTGGGGGAGAGCAGCGCGGCGACGAGCGCCTCGCCGACCGAGTCGGCCCAGGACAGGCCGTCGCCCTGCGCGGTCTGGAACACGTCGTGCAAGCGCGTGATCTCTTCGTCGGCGACCGGCCTGCGCCACAAACGCTGGAGCGCCCGCTCGATCACCACCGTCGCGCACGCGTCGCTCTCGGGTGCGGCGCCCTCGCAGGCCAGCGCGTCGATCGTTTGCGTGGGCGGGAGCACCGTGCCCTCTCCGACGAGCGTGATCGCGTCGAGTCCGAGGTAGGGCTCCGGGTCTTGGTAGTACTCCAGGCCCGGTTGTCGCTCCGAGAGCGGCCCCGTACGGGTGAAGTCCGGTACGACGGAGACGACGTGCTCGCCCAGTGAGAGCTCGACCACCGCGTCGATCTCACCGGGCACCTCACCGACCCGCTCGCCGTAGAGCGTGGCCTCGCCCAGCGGCTCGCCGTCGATCTCGACCGTGACGGCGTACGGCTCGTTCATGCGCACGCGGCCCACCAGCCCGACGTGCACCGACCAGACCTCGTCCGCCGGGACCTCGATCACGGTCGAGGCCTCGCCGCCCACGATCCAGAACACGGTGAAGGGCTGAAGCTCGACCGACGAGCGTAGGCCCTCAGTCCAGGGCAGCTCCTCGGCCTGCCAGGTGACGCTGCGGGGGAGCGGCTGGGGTGACGTGGGGTGGGTGACCGCCGCGGCGACCGCGCGCGCCCACACCTCCAGGTCGTCGACGAACGTCGCGGTGAGCGGCACGCCGCCGCCCAGGTGCGTGAAGCCGGCGATCACCGGATCGGGCGGAAGCCAAGGGCCGGTCGGCACGTCGACGCCGAGCGCGCTCGCGGCGCTGCGCTCCAGCTGCAGGTTGGACAGGCGACGGTGAGGCCACAACGCCGCAGCCGGCACGTCGGTGTCTACGATCGCGTCAGTGTCTTGATCCTCGGGCTTGTCTTCAACCACATGTCCGCATCCAAACAGGCACAACACTGCGAAACGCCGCACGTTGTTTCCCCCCCAACGCATTGATTGTAGCCACCTCGCGCGCACCGAGACGGCCCAAACGACCAAGCGTCGGCCAGGATTGAATTGTCGGGGCACCGTAGAGCGTCTGCGCGCGGCGCAGCGCCCGGCGCGCGTCGTTCGACCGTCGGGCGCCGCGACCCATGCCGCGGCGCCTTTAGGGAGCGACGACTAGGCGCGGCGGCGGCGGAGCAGGCCGACGGCGGCCAGGCCCATGATCCAGGTGGCGCCCACCGGCGCGGTGTTGTCGCAGCCGCAGCCGGTCTTGGGGCCGGTGTCGTCGGTGTCGTCGGCCGCGCCGTCGGTGTCCGCGGCGACGTCCGTGTCGCCGGGGCTGACCACGTCGGTGTCGTTCGCCGCGTCGGTGTCGCCCGCGACGTCGGTGTCGATCGCCACGTCGGTGTCGTTCGCCACGTCCGTGTCGACCGCCACGTCGGTGTCGGCGACGACGTCCGTGTCGGCCACGTCGGTGTCCGGCACGTCCGTGTCGGTGATGACGACCAGATCCGAGCCGTCACAGTCCTGGTCGAGGCCGTCGTTGGCGATCTCGACGCTCGTCACCTTGGACGTGACCGTCGTGCTGACGATGTCCGCCGGGAGGGGGCCGCAGTGCAGCGAGGCGGAGACGGTGAGCTCGGTGCAGTCCGCGACCGCGCCGACCGTGACGTCCCACTGCAGGGTGACGGGTGCGGTCGAGGGGAGCAAGCCGAACGCGAAGCCGAGGTCGTTGCGCTTGGAGGTGGCGGCGGGGATCGTGCCGGTGAGGACCACGGAGTGTGCGACCAGCTGGGCGCCGCTCGGGACCTGGCCCTGGATGCTGGCGTTCGCGCAGCCCAGCTGACCGGTCGCGGTCGCGAGCGCGGTGTAGCGCAGGGTGTCGCCGACCGACACGCCCGCGGGGCCGACGTCGTTCGCGATGCCGGGCGTCACGACCACGTCGGCGGTGAGCGCGGGCTCTGCGCTGAGCTGCCCGCCGATGTCGACCAGGCCCCAGCTCGGGTCCTCCAAGCCGTCCTGGATGCGCGCCTCGATGTCGTCGTAGACGTTCGTGCCCCACCAGTTGCCCCGCGCCATGAGGTCCATGGGGCCGTCGTGGATGAAGTCGAAGGCGCCCGTGCTGTCGAGGAACGTGTTGCCGCCGAGTGAGCCAAGCGCGCCGCCGCCGAAGTCCCCGCCCGAGGTCTCGCTGCGAAGGTGCACGGCCGTGCCGTTCTGGGTGAGGCGGTTGTTCTCGAACTTGCCGACGTCGGGGAGGCTGCCCCACAGGTCGTATTCGATGCCGTCTTCCGCGCACTCGCTGACGAGGTTGTCGGAGACGGTCCAGTTGTTCCGCTGCAGCGACCGCGCACCCGACATGTACAGGTACATGCCGTCGCCTCCCGCGCCGGTGATGGTGTTGCCCGCGATCAGCACGTCGAGGCCGAGGTCCGCCTCGGACAGCGAGGACATGTGCAGCGTGATCCCGCTCCAGGCGCTGCCGGTGATGGTGTTGCCGGCGATGGTGTAGGCGAGGTCGCCGTGCAGGCCAACCATTTGCTGGGCCGCCACGACGATGCCGTTGGCGCCGGAGTTGGTGATGGTGTTGTCCACCACGCTGTACGCCAGGTCGAGTGTGCCGCCGTAGTTCATGGTCGACATGCGCAGGACCAAGGTGCTGTTATTCTCGCCCGACGACAGCGTGTTGCCGGAGACGGTCACTTCGCCGGTCAGCGTGGCGTTCGACGTGACCGCCGAGTTGTAGACGAACACGCTGGCAAAGAGCGGGTCTGTCACGGTGTTGTTGGAGATGGTCGGCGAGAAGGTGACGTCGCCCCTGGCCCCGGGCATATACACGACGATGGCGTCCCCCTGGGCGCCGTTGATGACGTTGCCGTCGACGATCGGCGCGTAGTACGTGCTGCCGGAGCCGGCCAGAAACAACGAGATCGCGGTGCTGTCGCTGTAGGTCGAGGTGTTGTTGGAGATCAGCGGCGTGAAGTTGCCCTGCGTGCCGGTCAGGCGGCCGAAATTCACCATCTCGTAGACGTCGGTGAACGTGTTGCCATCGATCGTCGGGCTGAAGTCGCCGTCGCCGACGTAGATTGCGCTGATGCTGCGAAGGCCGTCCTCGAAGTGGTTGTTCGCGATGGTGCCGGAGAACGCGGCGGTGTCCGCCGCCATCGAAATCAGCAGGCCGTGGTTGCCGTTGCCGCCGAACGTGGTGTTGGCGATCAGCGGGGTGTTCCGGCCGGTGAGGTTGGTCAGGTAGACCAGGCTGTCGGCGTAGCCGATGGTGCCCAGGTACATGTCGAACAGGGATGTGCCGTCGCGGAGGTTGGTGTCGTGCGCGTAGAACACGCTGTCCCCGCTCGACACGATCTGGGTGCCGATGCCGGCGCCCTGGATCGTCACGCCGCTGATCAGCGGGAGCGGGAAGGACTCACCGCCGGACTCGTCGTACAGGCCGGGCGCGACGGTGATCAGGTCGCCCGGGAGGAGCGTGGCCTCGGCCGTGGCGTGCGTCAGCGTCTTCCACGGCGTGGCGGCGGACTGCGCGTCCGCCGACGTGCGGCTGTCATCCCCCGCGCTGGCGTCCACGTAGAAGGTGGCGGCGAGCGCGACCCCCTGCACGCCAAGCAGACCCACCACACCGACACCAAGAACCCAACGAACAGATCGCATGCGACCTCCAGGCCGCCGCTTGTACGGGGAAGGAATTATGAACACAAGAAGGGTTGGCCTTACGAGCCGCGCCTTGACGGGTCGTCGAGGTGGCTCACCGCAATTGGGTCGCTGCGAGGGCGGCTGTGGCCTTGGCCTTTAGTTCGACCGCGCGCCCGATCCCCGGCTGCTGCGCCATGGCGGCGTCCAGCAGGGGGATGGCCTCTGCGGCGCTTCCGTACAACACAAGCAGCGCGCCGAGGTTGTACGTGGCCTCGACGTTGTCGGCGTCCAGCTCGTGCGCCTTGCGGATGTTCGTGATGGCCTCGGCGTGCCGGCCCTGGCGCTCCAGCAGGTTGCCCAGGTTGTTCCAGGACATGGAGTGCTCGTCGTCGAGCGCCACCGCGCGCTGGTAGAGCGTCATGGCGCCCTTCAGGTCGCCCTTGCGCTCGGTCACCACGCCCAGGTTGTAGGTGAGCGCGTGGTCGCTCGGATCCGCGGCGGCCGCCTTGGAGAGCACGGCGAACGCCTCATCCAGCCGGCCCGCGCGGTTGAGGCAGTTGCCCAGGCCCGCCGACGCGAGCGACGCGTGCGGGTCGATCAGGAGCGCCTGACGGAAGGCCTGCTCGGACTCGGGGTAGCGGTTCTGGTCCAGGAAGACGTCGCCCAGGCCCACGTAGCCGTCCGGGTTGTTCGGCTCGCGCGCGATCACCTGGCGCACCATGGTCTCCGCCTCGGCGTACTGATCCTTGGAGCGCAGCACGCGCGCCGCGCCCAGCCAGGCGGTGTCGTAGGTGGGGTCGAGGCTGATCATCGTGCGGTAGACCGCGAGCGCGTCGTCCGCGCGGTCCAGGCGGCTGAGCGCGTTCGCCAGCGAGCCCAGCGCGAGCACGTTGCCCGGGTCGTCGTTCACCAGCGCGCGGATGGTGGCCTCGGCCTCGTCGTAGCGCTTGAGGCGGAGGAGGTCCTGACCCTTCTGGAAGCGCTTCCAGAACGGCAGGCGATCCTTGGGATCCGCGAGCGGCCCGGTCGTCTTGGGGGCGTCGCTGACGTAGCCAAGCGCGGCGAGCTTGGCGCGGGTGGCGGAGTCCATGGTGGACGGCGCCTGCGACCCCTGGGCGAACGGATCCTCGGCCACGCGGCGGGTCATGTCGTTGAACAGCAGGAGCGGCTCACCGGAGCCGGCCTGGGTGGCGGCGAGGTCGTGCAGCTCGTGCGGGTCGGTGGCCATGTCGTAGACCTCGTCGCGCGGCGCGTCGACCACCTTCCACTGATCGGCGCGGAGCGCGCGGACCTCGGACCAGCCAAAGCTCAGGCGCGGCACGAGTGTCTCCGTGTACGCCACGCGGGGCGAGGTGTCGCCGTGCCAGACGGGCACCAGCGACTGGCCGTCCAGGCCGTCGGGGATGGCCAGCCCCAGCAGGTCGAGCACGGTCGGCACGATGTCGACCGAGCGCACCACGTCGTCGACGCGACCGCCCGCGGGGACGCCCGGGCCCTTGAACACCAGCGGGACGTGCGTGGTGGAGTCGTAGACGAACAAGCCGTGCGTGTCTTCGCCGTGCTCGCCCAGGCCCTCGCCGTGGTCGGACGTGAAGACGATGATCGTGTTGTCGAGCTGGCCGCGGTCGTCCAGCTCCTTGATCACGCGGCCCAGCTCGCGGTCGGCGAACGCGATCTCGCCGGTGTACGGGTCGCCGGGGAAGCGGGCGGCGATGTCGGCGGGCGGCTCGTAGTCGGCGTGGGGGTCGAAGAAGTGGACCCACATGAAGAACGGGTCCTGGTGGTTCCACACGTCGGTCAGCCACTGCACCGCGCGGGCGGCGGTGCGGTCGGCGCGGACCTCCTTGAACATGAACATCTTCTGCTCGGGCCCGCCGGACAGGTCGTCGTCGTAGGAGTCAAAGCCCTGGTCCAGGCCGAACTGGCTGTCGAGGACGAACGCCGAGACGATGCCGTGCGTCTGGTAGCCCGCGTCCTTGAGGCGCTCGGCGAGCGTCACCGCGTCCGGCGGCACGATGTAGGTGCCGTTGTTCCGCACGCCGTGGTGGTACGGGTACAGCCCGGTCATGATCGACGTGTGCGAGGGCAGCGTGAGCGGCTGCGCGGTGATGTCGGCCTTGAACCACGTGCCCCGGGCGACGAGCGCGTCGAGCATGGGCGTGACGTCCTTGCGCCCGCTGGCCCAGTCCATGTGGTCGCCGCGGGTGGCGTCGAACGTGATCAGCAGGACGTTCGGGCGCTTGCGCGCGGGCGCGAGGGAGACGATCGCGGCGAAGATGGCCGCGATCAGGGCGAGCGCGCCCAGCCAGGGGAGGAGACGACGCATGAGCCACCTTGGGACCGGGGCCGTCTACCCCGCCGCGGCGGTCCGCGCGTCGTCGTCGACTCGGTCGGTCAGGGTTCGGCGGATGGCGATGTTGGATCTGCGTAGGAGCGCGACTCTCGCGCGCGCGGTTGCGCCCCTATTCGGGGATCGGCCGGCCAGTGGTAGCCTCCCGGCGTGGCTTGTTCGTGTCCCTGGGCTCTTCCCGGGCGTGGAGTTGTTTGATGCGTGTCTTGTTCGCCCTTTTGATCTCGTGGGTGGCGGCCTGTGGCGCGCCCGACCCGGCGGGGGATGACGTCCAGAACCCCGTCGACACCGGCGGCCCGGTCGCGGCGGACCTCTCGACGGCGACGTCGCTGCGGGTGACCCCCGCGGCCCTGCTGCTGCGCGGCACCGACGACACGGTGCGCCTGAAGGTGGAGGCGCTCGACGCCAACGGTGTGGTGCTGGGCAGGGTGCCGGCAGAACAGATCACCCTGACCTCCAGCGACACGGACGTGGTCGTCACGTCGGGCGTGTCGGTCACGGGCGGGTCGACGCCGGGTCTGTCCGACGTCGTGGTGGAGGGCCCGGCCGGCACCCGCACCCGGCTGAACGTGATGCGCGCCGACGTGGTGGACGGCGTGAAGCTGGTCTCGGACGCGGACGTGGTGGTGCCGACGACGCTTGTGCGGCAGACGGGCAGCATCCTCGGCGCGGTCTACCGGTTCGTGCAGCGCGGCCCGCCGCTGGCGGTCGGCGACTCGATCCTGGGCACCGGCGCGCAGTCGGTCGGGGGCGTGGTGACCGCCGTACGGACCCTCGACGACGGACAAGAGGTCGAGTTCGAGACGGTGCACCCGTCGCAGCTGATCTCGGCGCCGCTGGAGTTCGAGATCCCGGTGCGGCAGGAGGAGGTCCTGCTCGACCCGGAGCTGGACGGTGTGGTCGAGTACGACCCGAAGACCGGGAGGTACACGCCGCTGCTGGCGGACGACACGGGCGTGAGCGCGATCTACACGGTTCCCGGGTCCTCGGGCATCAAGTGCGACGACCCCTCCGCCGATTCGCTCTTCAAGCTCCAGCTTGGGGTGCAGCAGCTCAAGCCCAATTTAAAGATCGACGTGGCGTTCACGGACAACCCTCGGCTCCTGTTGAAGGGCACCTTGGGCCTGGACGTGTCCGCCAAGTTTCTGGTGGGCATGGACAAACGGTCGTTCGACGTGTCCTGCAAGATACGCTTTGGGCGCTGGCAGATGGGCGCCGTGTACATCCCAGTGGGGTTCTTGCCGCTGTGTGTGGCCGGCGAGGTCAGCATTGGCCTTGGCTGGAACATGAGCGCGAAGGCGTTCGTGGGGCCGCAGCTGACCCTCTTCGACCTGGGCGTGGGCAAGAACTACGCGCTCACCTCGGGCTTTCAGTGTCAGGCGGACGACTGCAGCTTTGTCAACGAGTTTGAGTCGACCACCACCCGAGACGTCACCCGAGTGGGCAAGGTGTCGGCGATGGTCACCGCGGCCGAGGTGAAGGCGGACGTCTTTGCGTACGCGACGTTTGGGCTGACCCTGTATGGGGTGATTCCGATCGAGCTGGTGGAGGTGCGGGGCGGCGCGCGCGGGACCTTCGACTACGGCCTGTTCCTGGCGCAGGAGCTCAACGATCGCGACTACCGAACCGACGTGATCGTCTCGCAGTTTGCATCGGTCGGCCCAGGCGCCACGGTGAAGGACCTCCTGTCCGTGGTCAGCAAGGCGTTGAAGGGCATCATGCCGGACCTGTCGAGCGTGAACGTCTCGGTGGGGAAGGAGTGGGTCACCTTCCTGCAGAAGCTGCCGGATGGCACGCTGGGCGTGGACGGGAAACCAGACGGCAGCGACTTCACGTTCACCGTGGACCTGACGCACACCAAGTTCTACGGGAAGGACGTGATCGGCACGGTGTCGATCGCGCACGCGCAGGACTTCGCTTGGGACACCGTGGCCTCGCAGTCCTACGGAGGCGGGGGACATCTGGAGATCCCGTGGACGCCTGAGACGCCGCTCGAGGGCACGCACAAGTTCGCCGTCGTCCTGACGCTCCGCGAGCCGTTCAACTGGATCGACGTCGAGGTGGCCAAGGACGGGATCGTGCCGTGGGAGGGCGACACCGACGACACCGGCGGCGACACCGACGACACCGATCCGGGCCCCCACACCGGCGGCGGCCCGGGCGGCTACGTCGACACCGACACGGCCGACTCGTACGACAGCGGCGGGTACACGCACGTCGACACGTCGATGGACACCGACACCGCCTCGCCGCCTGACACGGACGTGGTGGTGGACACCGACACGGGCTCGCCGCCTGACACGGACGTGGTGGTCGACACCGACACGGTCGCGCCGCCGGACACCGACACCGTTGTCGACACGGACACGGTGGTTCCGCCGACCGACACGGACGTGCCGCCTCCGACAGACACGGACGTGCCGCCGACCGACACCGACACCGTCGGACCGCCGACGGACACCGATCCGCCGCCGTGGCGTTGTGGCAACTGGGTGGTGGACCCGGGCGAGGGCTGCGACGACGGCGCCCTGATCGACGGCGACGGGTGCAGCGGCGCCTGCCAGATCGAGGGCGTCTAGCGGGGCGGTGACGGGAAATGCCAGCAGACATGCCTCCCCCCCTTTTCCCTAAGGGGGTTGGGGAATAGGTTCGGGCACCCCCAACCGCGAGTTTCCACGCATGGCGATCGAGACCCCCACGGACGCCGAGACCATCGACCTCCCCGATTCGTTGGAAGTGCCTGTCCTCGCGATCCGAAACACCGTGATCTTCCCGGTGTTGGCCTTCCCGATCAACGTCGGCCGCTCGCAGTCGGTCAAGGCGGTCGAGAAGGCGCTGGAGTCGCCGGACAAGCTGCTGGGCATCGTCGCCCAGAAGGACAGCAAGACCGAGAACCCTGGCCCGGACGACCTCCACACGGTCGGCACGGTCGTGAAGATCCTCAAGATGGTCAAGGTCCCGGGCAACAAGCTCAACGTGATCATCCAGGGCATCGCCCGCGGCACGGTCGAGGAGTGGACCCGCACGGACGGCGTGCTCGAGGCCCGCATCACGCCGCACAAGGCGGAGGAGCCCGACTCCCCGGAGATCCGCAACCTGATGGGCACCCTGCGCGAGCTGGCGCAGAAGATCATCGACCTGTCGCCGCAGATCCCGGCCGAGGCCACCTTCCTGGTCCGCTCGATCGACAAGCCGGGCGTGCTGGCCGACATCGTCAGCAGCAACCTCAACATCGCCGCTGAGGAGAAGCAGGACCTGCTCGAGACCTTCGACACCCAGCGCCGCATGGAGAAGGTGATCGCGCTCCTGAACAAGGAGATCCAGGTCTTGGAGCTGTCCAACAAGATCCAGACCGAGGTGAAGGGCGAGATGGACAAGGCCCAGCGGGAGTACTTCCTGCGGGAGCAGCTCAAGGCCATCCAGAAGGAGCTCGGCGAGGTCGACGAGCGCCAGGAGGAGTTCGAGGAGCTCAAGAAGTCCATCAAGAAGGCCAAGATGTCCAAGGAGGCCGAGGAGGTCGCGGTCAAGGAGCTCAAGCGCATGGCGCGCATGAGCCCGGGCGCCGCCGAGTACACCGTCAGCCGCACCTACCTGGACTGGCTGACCGAGCTGCCCTGGACCACCGAGTCCAAGGACCGCTTGGACGTGAAGCTGGCCGCCAAGTTCCTGGAAGAGGACCACTACGGCCTGGAGAAGGTCAAGGAGCGCATCCTCGAGTACCTGGCCGTGCTCAAGCTCAAGAACGACATGAAGGGCCCCATCCTCTGCCTGGTGGGCCCGCCCGGCGTCGGCAAGACCTCGCTCGCCAAGTCGGTGGCGCGCGCGCTCGACCGCAAGATGGTCCGCATCAGCCTGGGCGGCGTGCGTGACGAGGCTGAGGTCCGCGGCCACCGCCGCACGTACATCGGCTCCATGCCCGGCAAGATCATCAAGAGCCTCAAGAAGGCCGGCACCCGCAACCCGGTGTTCGTGCTGGACGAGATCGACAAGCTGGGCGCCGATTACCGCGGTGACCCCTCGTCCGCGCTGCTTGAGGTGCTGGACCCGGAGCAGAACGACACCTTCCAGGACCACTACCTGGACGTGACGTTCGACCTGTCCAAGGTGCTGTTCATCGCCACCGCCAACGTGCAGGACACCATCCCCGGGCCGCTCCGCGACCGCATGGAGATCATCCGCATCTCTGGGTACACGCACCAGGAGAAGATGCAGATCGCCAAGCGCTACCTGTGGCACGAGGCCATGGAGAACCACGGCATCAACGACACGATGGTCGAGATGACGGACGCGGCGATCCAGAAGATCATCGAGAACTACACGAGTGAGGCGGGCGTTCGCTCGCTCAAGCGCGAGCTCGCCAGCGTGGCGCGCTGGGTGGCCAAGGAGGTCGCCAGCGGCGACGCCACCGAGAAGATCGTGGTCACGGCCGATCTGGTCGAAGACGTGCGCGGCCCCATCCACTACTGGAAGGACATCGCGGAGCGCACCAGCGTCCCGGGCGTGGCCACCGGCCTGGCCTGGACCGCGGTCGGCGGCGAGATCCTGTTCATCGAGGCCACCCGCATGCGCGGCAAGGGCTCGCTGACGCTCACGGGCTCGCTCGGCGACGTGATGAAGGAGTCCGTCAGCGTCGCGCGTAGCTACCTGCGCTCGTCGGCCGACCTGTACGGCATCGACGAGGACCTGTTCGAGACGGGCGACCTGCACGTGCACGTGCCGTCGGGCGCCATCCCCAAGGACGGCCCGTCGGCGGGCGTGACCATGATCACGGCGCTCGCGTCGCTGCTCACCGGCCTCAAGGTGGACCCCACCGTGGCCATGACCGGCGAGATCACGCTGCGCGGCGCGGTGCTTCCGGTCGGCGGCATCAAGGAGAAGGTGCTGGCGGCTCACCGCGCGGGCATCAAGACCGTCATCCTGCCCGAGAAGAACAAGAAGGACCTGATCGAGGTCCCCGAAGAGATCCGCAATGATCTCACCTTCAAGTTCGTATCCCGCATGGAGGACGCGCTGGACGTCACCCTGGGCGCCGAGAACCTGGCGCTCGCCCGTGAGAAGCTCAAGCAGCGCCGCGAGCACGCGGCCCCCCACGCCGAGGCCTGATCCCATTGAGCTGGTTGTTTGGAGCCGTGTTCGCCCTGGTGGTGATCGTCGTGGTCATCGCCATCGTGCAGAAGCTCGTGAAGATGGCGCTGATTGCGGCGCTTCTGGGCTTCGGTGGCCTGGCCGTCTACTACGTGTTCATGGCGACCGCGCCGCCCACCGTGAAGGCCGCTGTCCATCAGGCAAGTGAGGAAGCGGTGAAGGTGGGGGCCCAGGTGGGCGCAGGCGCGGTGCAGGTGGGCAAGAAGGCGGTACAGGCAGGCGCCAAGGCCGCCGACGCCACGTCGGACGCGCTCGACAAGATCCAGAAGGAGCCGAGCGGGTCCAACCCGTCGGCCGGAGGCAAGAAGCCCTGATGACCGTTCGTCCGATCCGGCGCGTCCTGGTGGCCAACCGGGGCGAGATCGCCGTTCGTGTGATCCGCGGGTGCCACGAAGAGGGCATCGAGGCCGTCGCCGTCTACTCAGACGCCGACGTCGACGCCCTTCACGTGCGCAGCGCAGACGAGGCGGTCCACCTGGGCCCGCCGCCGTCCAACCAGAGCTACCTCGTGGTCGAGAAGATCCTCGAGGCGGCGCGCTCCACCGGCTGTGACGCCATCCACCCGGGCTACGGGTTCCTGTCGGAGAACGCCAAGTTCGCCCAGGCGGTGATCGACGCGGGCCTGATCTGGATCGGCCCGCCGCCCTCGGCCATCGACTCGATGGGCAGCAAGACCGGCGCGCGCCAACGCATGCACGCCGCCCAGGTGCCGATCGTCCCTGGCACGCTGGAGGCCCTGTCTGACCTGGCCGAAGCCCGCCGGATCGCGATCGACATCGGCTTCCCGGTGATGCTCAAGGCCGCGGCTGGCGGTGGTGGCAAGGGCATGCGCCGCGTCGACGACGTCGGCTCGCTCGACGCCGCGCTCGCCGCCGCGCAGTCGGAAGCCAAGAAGTCCTTCTCGGACGACGCCGTCTACGTCGAGCGCCTGGTTGAGGGCGCCCGCCACGTCGAGATCCAGGTGCTGGCCGACCAGCACGGCAACGTGGTGCACCTGTTCGAGCGCGACTGCTCGGTGCAGCGCCGCCACCAGAAGGTGGTTGAAGAGGCGCCGTGCCCCGTGCTCTCGCCCGAGGTCCGCGCGGCCATGGGCGCGGTAGCCTGCCGGGCTGCGGCGGCCGTGAACTACGTCGGCGCCGGCACCTGCGAGTTCCTGCTCGCGGCCAACCACACCGACTTCTACTTCCTCGAGATGAACACCCGCTTGCAGGTCGAGCACCCGATCACCGAGATGATCACGGGCATCGACCTGGTCCGCGCCCAGCTGCGCGTGGCGGCCGGTCACCCGCTCGACTTCAAGCAGGAGGACCTCACCATCCGCGGCCACGCGATCGAGTGCCGCATCTACGCCGAGGACCCCTACGCGGGCTTCCGGCCGTCGCCCGGCAAGCTGGTTGGCTACAAGGAGCCCGCGGGGCCGTTCGTGCGCGTCGACAGCGGCGTGGACGAGGGGTTCGAGGTCCCCATCACCTACGATCCGATGCTGGCCAAGCTGGTGGTCTGGGGCCGCGATCGCACTGAGGCGATCAGCCGCGCCACCCGCGCGCTGCACGACTACCGGGTGGTCGGCATCCCCACGTCCATCCCGTTCTTCCTGACCCTGTTCAAGGATCCGGACTTCCTCGCGGCCAACTACCACACCGGCTTCCTGACGCAGGAGTGGCTGGACGCGAACATGGGTACGGCGCGCGCGCCGTCGGACGAGGCGTTCATCGCCGCGGCCATCGCGCGGTTTGAAGCCGACAAGGGCCGCAAGGCGCCCGCGTCGGACGCATCGGATGACTCGGGCTCCGCCTGGAGCCGCACCTTCCGTTGGAAGGCCACGCACCGGAGGCCGTCATGAAGTACGAGGTCACCCTCGAAGGGCGCACCCGCACCGTGGACGTGCGTCCCGACGGCATCGGCTGGTTCGTCGCGTTGGACGAGGAGCCGCCGGTGCTGGTCCACGGCCACCGCACCGACGCCGCCACCTGGACGCTCCGCGTGAACGAAGGCCCGCGCCGCAAGATCGGCGTCGCGCTCCACAAGGACACCGTGTTCGTGCTCGACGGCGACACGCCGGCCCGGGGCGAGGTGGTGGATCCGCGCGCCGCCGCGCTCGCGCACGCGGGCCACGCCGGTCAGGGGCGCGTGTCCACCGCCATGCCGGGCGCCGTGGTGCGCGTGCTCGTGGTCGAGGGCTCCGTGGTCGCCGCCGGGCAGGTCCTGGTGGTGGTCGAGGCCATGAAGATGGAGAACGAGTTCAAGGCGCCGTTCGCGGCCAAGGTCACCTCGGTCGCGGTCACCGCCGGCGTGGCGGTCGAAGCGGGCACGCTGCTTGTCGTCCTGGAAGCGATCGACGGGTGATCCCGGCGTCGGTGTGGGACGATCGCGCCGTTGCGAGCGGGCCGGTCGCAAGGTACCCCTGAGCGGTTGTGTTCGCGCGGGTTGTTGAATGCCAAGCCTCGGCTTTCCAGAGATCATCCTCATCGGCATCGTGATGCTCCTGGTCGTCGGCCCGGAGCGCCTGCCGCAGGCGACCCGCACCCTGGGCCAACTCTACGCGCGCGTCCGGCGTGAAGCCGACAACTTCCGGCGTACGCTGGTGCTTGAGGCGGACCGTCTGGACGAGGAGGAGCGCCTCAAGGAGCTCCGCCGCAAGCGGATTGAGGCCCAGGCCGAGAAGGACCGTCAGGCCACCGAGGGCGCGCCCCCGGACGACGGCACCCGCGCCCAGCCCGAGCCGGTCGACACGCCTGCCGACCCTGCGGCGTCTGATCTGGCCGCGCCCGCCCCTGGCTTCACCGAGGAGGAGTGGAACGAGCTGCCGGCGCACATCCGTGAGATCGTGAAGCGTCGGAGGGTGACGTGAGCGATCCGTTCGCGCCAGAGCCGACACCTGAGCCCCAGGTCGCCAAGCCCGTGCCGCCCGGCCGTCGTCAGGCGGAGGCCAAGCGTCAGGCCATCCTGGAGGAGGACGAGCTCGAGCGCCTCGACCGAGAGATCGACGAGGTTGAGGCGTTCCGGATGCCCCTGATGGAGCACCTGATCGAGCTCAAGGACCGCCTGATCAAGTCGGTCGTCGCCACGTTCCTCGGCGGTCTGATCGGCCTGTACTTCTCGTCGGACCTCTACGCGATCCTCATCGCGCCGTTCAACGACGCGGCGTCCAAGTCCGGCCTGTCGGTCACGCCGTCGCTGGTGACCATCGGCCTGTACGAGGGCATCAACGTCTACTTCAAGATCGCGTTCATCGGCGGCATCAGCATCGCGTCGCCCGTGCTCACCTGGCAGTTCTGGCAGTTCATCGCGCCGGGCCTGTACAAGACCGAGCGCCGCGTGGTGGCGCCGCTGTGGTTCAGCTCGCTCTCGCTGTTCATCGCGGGTGCGGTGTTCTGCTACTACGTGATCTTCCCCAACGCGTTCCCGTTCTTCTTCAGCGTGATCGACGCCAACGTCACCGTGTCCGCCGACGACTACCTGTCGAGCGTGATGCAGATGATGATCGCGTTCGGCGCGTGCTTCCAGATGCCGATCGGCGCATACTTTGCGGCCCGCCTGGGCTTCATCGACCACAAGGACCTGCTGGCGGGCTTCCGCTGGGCCACGGTGATCATCTTCATCGTCGCGGCCATCCTCACGCCCAGCCCGGACATGCTCAGCCAGGTCCTGCTCGCCATGCCCATGATGCTGCTCTACGGCGTGGGCATCGTGGTGGCGTACTTCTCGTCGACCAAGGTTCGCCCGGAAGCCAAGCCCTAGTAGGGCGACTTGAGCAGGCCGGGGAACTGCACGCCGGCCCGCGGGTCGACGCCGTCGTAGCGCAGCTGGGCGTGGCCGAGCGTCACCTGGAACGTAAAGTCGGGCAGGTAGACGCGGCCGTCGCGCTCGATGAGGCCTTCGGGCGGGTTGGGGAAGGGCCCGGCGAGCTTGAAGGCGCGCACCACGCAGTCGTCGAGCGGGTTGCTGCCCGACTCGTGTGTGACCTCCAGCGTGTCCAGGCCGCCCTCGCTGGTCAGCACCACGTCCACGCCGGTGTCGTAGGAAGACTTGGCGAAGCGCACGCTCGAAGGCAGGTTGTCGACGTTCTGCTTCCAGTAGAAATTCACCAGGCGCCGGATGCGGTTGAGGTAGGACGCGTAGAGGTACTCGCGCGTGTTGAGCGCGGTGCGGTCGCCGATCTGCTCGTTCAGCAGGTCGTTCTGGGGCGCGCCCTTCCAGTCGCGGCTGCCGGGCGTCGACGGGACGGGCGCGTCCAGGCCGGGGGCGTTGGTGACCGAGTAGGGCGAGGGGAGCGAGGCGAAGTTGCCGTCGCGGCCCGGGTCGAAGCGGTCGTTGCCGACCATGGCGCCGGTGGCGGGGCGCTCGGCGTGCACGTCCGGCAGGGTGTCGCCGCCCACCTGCGTCTCGCGCGAGAACTGGTCAGAGACGACCTCGGGGTTGACCGCGTACTGCTCGGAGCGCGTCTCGCGGTCGACCTGGTTGTTCCACTCGGCCAGGTAGTCGGACTGGTCGGGGATCTGCGGGTCGAGCGGCTTGGCGATCTCCACGATCTGGCCGTCGGGCTGCACGATCTTGTCCTCGGGCTCCTCCGGTGGGGGCTTGGGCGGCTCGGCCTCGGCGGGCGCGGACTCGATGAGCACGATCTTCATGGGCCGGTGGTTCGCGTCGCGATCGCCGCCCATCAGCGGGACCGCCCAGCCGCCGATCAGCCCCAGCAGGCCCTGGAGCAAGATGGCCGGGAACAGCCAGGGCAGCAGCCGCTCGACGAACGAGCGTTCGTCGCGCCTGGAGTTCAGCTTCTCGTCGAGGGCCCGGCTCATGGGGCGGTCCGGACGGGTGTGGCGTTGCGGGTCCGCATGGTCACGCGCTCGACGATCTCGTCCTGCGGCACGTCATGGGGGATGCGCGGCACGCGGTCCGGGATGGCGTTGCGGGCCTGCATGTCCAGGATGGGGAAGCCGCTGTGCTTCACGATGCGCACGTCGAACACGCGCCCCGTTCGGTCGATGCGCAGCTCCACCACGACCGAGCCGGACACGCCCATCGCGACCTGATCCGGCGGCACGGGGTTGGCGTTCCAGCGCTCCACCACCAGCGCCTCCACCTCGGCGATATAACGGCCGGTGGGCGTCGCGACCGCGGAGACGCCGGCCTGACCGTCGGCGACGGCGTCCTCGGGCAGGACGGTGGCGGTCCCGCCGAGCGGCGTGGCGTCGCCGCCGAGCGTGCCCTGCACCGCCTTGGGCGCGGTGGTGTGGTCCTGGTCGCGCGTGCCCCAGCCGAGCGCGACGCGCAGCGAGTCCGCCGCGGTCATGGGCGGCTTGGGGGGCGGCACCGGGCTGGGCGGCGGGGCCACCGCGCTGGCGACAGCGTCTGGCGTGCGCTGCGAGGGGGCCTGGACCGCGCGCTTGGACGCCACCGACGCCTGGGAGGCCTGCAGCGCCGTCTGGGCGCTGCGGGCGGCCCGGGCCGCCGACTCGCGGGTGTTGGCGACCGCGGCGCGCGGCGGCGCGGGCGGCATGCGGAACGCCTTGGGC
This sequence comes from uncultured Pseudomonadota bacterium, assembly GCA_903861005.1. Classification (GTDB taxonomy): domain Bacteria; phylum Myxococcota_A; class UBA796; order UBA796; genus CAIOSP01. Next base: position 52,489 of record CAIOSP010000014.1, on the reverse strand, counting down.
GCCCATCCTTCCTCGCTGGGCGGCGGGGTGTCGACCACCGGCAGGGCGGGCGACGGTGAGACGGCGCGCGCCGCGGTGGACGCCGCCCGGGCGGACACCGGCGCCACCGCCTGTCGGGCCGTGGTCGCCGCGGCGGCCTGGGTGGACACCGGCTGCGCCTGCGCCTGCGCCCGAGTCTGCGTGGTCGTGGGCGTGGACGGCGCGGTCGGCGACGCGGCTGCACCCGCCTGCGTCGCGATGGGTGCAGTCGCCAGGCTGGCAGGGGTCGACGGCGCGGTGGGCGCCTGCGACGGCGGCGTGGGGTCCGCGCGAACCCAGTCGGGGAGCGCGTTGGACTCGGTGCCCTCGGCGTCCTCGGTCTGGCCGCGCTGGGAGGCGGGCGTGTCGACCCTCCGCTGCTGACCGTGGACCGTGGGCTTGGAGTCTCCGGCCGCGGTCTCGACGGCCGCGCCCGCCGTCGACGAGGCGTCTACGGCGCGGTGGGTTGGGGCGTTGGCGTGGTTCGCGCTGATCCAGTCGCCGGTGCCCGTGGCCGTGGCGGCGGCCGCGTCGGTATGGACGTACTGCTTGAACAGATCGGGGATCTTCGGCCTGGGCTCGAGCGGATTCGGGTTTGGAGAGACCTTGCGATCCTTCACGTGCGAGGTGTCGCGCGGGGGCTCTGCGTCGGCGCGAGGGTCCGCCGTCGCCGCGCGGTCCGCCGCCGAATTCGGGTCGTCGGGCGTTGGCGTGGAGGTGGGCGGCGCCTTGGCGTCGACGGCGGGGTCGGGGGCGTCCGCGTCATGCCGGTTCGTGCGCGGATCGGTCGCGTCGACGGCGCCGTCGGGAGGGGCGTCCTGGACCTTCCGGCTCGCGTCGTCTGCCGCGCGCGGGTCTGCGGCGTGCCGCGGGTCGCGATCGACGTCCTTGGCGGCGCGGTCGTGCGGGTCGTCGGGGGCGCCCGCGTCGTCGCGCTTGTCGGCCCGATCGGAGGCGTCGTCGCGCTTGTCGGCCTGATCACGGTCTTCGTCGCGCTTGTCGGCCTGATCGCGGTCTTCGTCGCGCTTGTCGGCCCGAGCCCGATCGGCGTCGTCGCCGCGGCTCCGGTCAGCATCCTTGTCGGGGCGGTTGCGCGCGGCGTCGTCGGCGCGAGCCCGCGTGTCGGACGCGCGGTCCAGGCGCGCGTCGGGCGCGTCCGCGTCAGTCCGCGCGCGGTCTTCGGCGCGGCGTGTCGGATCGGTCGCGTCGTCCTGTGCGGCGTCCGCGACGGCGTCGTCGTCCGCAAGCCTGGGTGCGGCTTCGGGCGCGTCGGTCGGTCGCACCTGCTGGTCGGGCGACGCGACGTGCGTCCGGTCCTCGTTCGCCTCCGGATCCGGGGCGTCGGCGAGGGTGACATCCTCTACCTCAAGCAGCACTTCAGGGGATGTCGCAGAGTGGCTGATGAAGCCGCAGCTTGGCGCGGCGAGCACAAGCGTTCCGTGCAGGGCCAACGACACCATCGTCGACGTGCTCACCGCCCACCGCGACCGCTCACGGGTCAGCCGGGAGCCAGACCGCGTCGCGGTGTCGCCGGTGTCGGTGGGTTTGGAATGCATAGGCCGAGCAGACTACTCCTCGCACAGGATATCCGCGGACAGTCTCATCGGCTGTCGCGGTCGGTCCTTACACCATTTCCGGTGAAGGGCGGCTGTGCCCGGCTGGGTTACCAACGCGCTTCGAAGAGAGGACCGAATGGGTTCGATTCGTCAGCAGATCGCGGTCGATGCCTCCAGCCGCGCGGTGTGGGACCTCCTCACCACCGTCGAGGGCGTCACCAGCTGGTGGGTCGAGGACGCTCGTCTGGACGCGCGCGACGGCGGCCGCATCGTGGTCGGCCGCACGGTCGAGGACGCCCGGCAGGAGGACCGTGGGTCCTTCCACCAGGTCCGTCCCACCCGCGCGATCGAGATCGCCTGGGACCCGAGCGGCGCTGGCCCGCTCGCCGGCACCCGCCTGGAGTTCCAGGTCGGCCGCGGCGAAGGCGAGACCAAGGTGCACGTGGTGCAGTCCGGCGCCTCGCTCGACGACGACGCACGCCGCGCCGACGTCGAGGCGTTCTGGAAGGGCGCGCTGCTCAAGCTCCGGGCCAAGCTCGAGGGCTAGCGGGCGGTTCGCGCCGCGCGACGCGTCGGCCGTGCGGCGAGCGCGTCCACGGAGCGTCCCGCGGTCCTAGCGCCCGACCGGCTTCTTGGCGTCGTCCCCGAACGCCGCGTCGCCGGTGATCACCAGGTCGGTGCCGTCCACCCACAGCTCGTGGATGCGCCACGCCGTGGGCGTGCTGCCGAGCGACTGCGCCTGCGTGGTGGGGACCGAGATGGTGGCGGCCTCGGCGATCGCGTCGAGCACGCGGCCCTTGGCGATCGCGATCAGGGGATCGGCGAGCCCCGCCCCGTTCGAGTGGCCCATCTCCACGGCCTCGTCGGCGCGCAGCACGATCTTCTGGCGGTTCACGGCGAGCGCGCCGCGGATCTCGATCTCGCGCCACCACGGCGCCCCTACGACGCGCCACAGGCGCAGCTTGAGCGCGAACGTGCCGTCGCCGAGCTTGAGGGAGACGGGGTCGATCCACACGTCGTGATCGACCGGCCCCTGCTGAAAGAGCTGGCGGCGGGCGAGCTGCATCACGGTGTCGACCGGCACGCGCACCGTCCAGCCGTGGTCCGGCTGGGCGACCGCGCCCACGGCGAGGGTCAGCGGGGCCGCGGTGCGCGCCTCCAGCTTGAGGCCGCCCGGCACGGCCTGCACGCGCAGATCTCGGACCGGCAGGCCCTTCCCCCCAAACTGCGCCACCGTCACCGCGGGGAACGCGGTGAGCGCCTTCTCGGTCAGCCACGACGTCAGCATGGGCAGCGGCAGCGCCGAGATGGCCCAGGCGGACGCCCCGTCCCAGGCCACGCGCACGTCGTTGACCCGAACGGGCTTGGCCACCAGCGCGAGCGCGTCGCCGTCGCTGACCACGTCGATGCTCGCGTCGATCTTCAGCGTGGCGACCAGGCCGATCTGCGTGACGCCGCCGAACACGTTGAAGCCGACATTGCCGTCGAGCCGGGCGACCAGTCCCAGGGTGTCGACCGCGGGGCGGGTGGCCTGGCCCACCTTGAGCTCGGTGAGCGCCAGCTTGGGCGTCGCCGACATGCCCGCCAGGCTGAAGGTGCGGGTGAAGACCACGTCGTGCACAGCGGCGTCCAGCGTACCGCGCACCACGTCGTCGGCGATCCAGGCGCTGGCGTCGGCGGGCCAGGAGTCGGGCAGGGGTGGCAGCTCGGCGAGCGTGTTGTCCAGGCGCTCCTGGAAGTCCTGGCGGAGGGTCCCCCGGTGCACACAGGCGGCGACCATGACCAGGAGACCGAACCGAGCGAGCTTCATGCGTGACCTCTGCGGTAGCCCGGACGACGATGGCGTCGATCGCGGACAGCGGCGGGTCACACGGCGCGGCCCCCCGCGCACGCGAGAGTGTCCCTCCTGGCCCGGTGCTTGCTCTCGCCGTGCCCGAGCGCCCTCACGCACTTTGGGGGCCGTGCTGCTGTGGAGGCGCCCCTTGCGTACGATCATCGAGCCGTTCCGGATCAAGTCGGTCGAGCCCATCCGGATGACCACCCCCGACGAGCGCCGCGCGCTGCTCCAGGCCGCGTCGTTCAACCTGTTCGGGCTGGCGTCGGACGACGTGATGATCGACCTGCTGACCGACTCCGGCACCAGCGCGATGAGCGCCGCCCAATGGGGCTCGGTGATGCGCGGCGACGAGTCCTACGCGGGCTCGCCGTCCTTCTACCGCTTCGAGAAAGCGGTGAAGAACCTGATGCCCTTCAAGCACATCATCCCGACGCACCAAGGGCGCGCGGCCGAGGCCATCCTGTTCTCGATCGTGGGCGGGGCGGGGGAGCAGATCCCGTCGAACACGCACTTTGACACGACGCGTGGCAACATCGAGGCCACCGGCGCGACGGCGGTCGACCTGGTGATCGCCGAGGGCCACGACCCCGACAGCCTGCACCCGTTCAAGGGCAACATCGACCTGGAGCGCCTGGAGGCGCTGCTGGCGTCGGCCGGCGAGCACGTCCCCATGGTGATGATGACCGTGACCAACAACGCAGGCGGCGGCCAGCCGGTCAGTCTGGAGAACCTGCGCGCCGCCTCCGAGCTGGCGCACCGCTACGGCAAGCCCTTCTTCATCGACGGCTGCCGGTTCGCGGAGAACGCCTGGTTCATCAAGTGCCGCGAGCCGGCCCAGGGCGATCGGCCCGTCACCGACATCGTCCGCGACATGTTCGCCGTGGCCGACGGCATGACGATGAGCGCCAAGAAGGACGCGTTCGCCAACATCGGCGGCTGGCTCGCGATGAACGACGACGTGCTGGCCGCGGCCGCGCGCAACCGCCTGATCCTGACCGAGGGCTTCCCGACCTACGGCGGGCTGGCCGGGCGCGACCTGGACGCGATCGCCACCGGCCTGGAAGAGATCGTGGACGAGCAGTACCTGCGCTACCGGGTGCGCACGAACGAGTACATCGGCGACGCGCTGCTGGCGCTGGGCGTGCCGATCGTGAGGCCGGTGGGCGGGCATGCGGTGTTCGTCGACGCGCGCCGCCTGCTGCCGCACATCCCGCCGCTGTCCTACCCGGGCCAGTCGCTGGCGGTGGCGCTCTACGAGCGGGGCGGGATCCGATCCTGTGAGATCGGCACGGTCATGTTCGGCCTTCAGCCCGACGGCACCGAGAAGGCCGCCGACATGGATCTGGTCCGCCTGGCCATGCCGCGCCGCGTCTACACGCAGTCGCACGCCGACTACCTGGTCGAGGTGTTCGAGGAGCTGGTGGGGGTGCGCGAGTCGCTGCGCGGGCTGCGGATCGTGTCGCAGCCGCCGCGCCTGCGGCACTTCACGGCGAAGTTTGAGCCGCTGGCGTAGGGGCTGCGGGCGTCGACGTCGGCGCGGATCCCGCGGGCAGGCGCGCCAGCAGCGCGTCCGCCAGCACCCTGGCGATCGCCGCGTGGCCGGCGGGCCCGTAGTGGCAGCAGGTGTCCATGCGCAGCTGGGTGACGTCCTGGTCCTTGAGCGCCTCGGCCAGCCGGAGCACGCCCACGCCGCGCGCCGCGGCGTCCGACTCCAAGGAGGCCCACTCGCCCGCGCCGGCCTCGGCGGACTGCGCGAACGGGATGTCGAGCATCGGGACCTGCAGCAGGAGTACGTCCAGCCCATGGACCCGCGACCAGTCGACCGTCTCACGGTAGGCGCCGTCAAGCGAGCCCTGCGGGTCGGGCGTGGTGGGATCGGGACCGCCCCAGGCGAGGGAGGCGTAGGCCCAGGCGGCCGAACGCCGGAAGAGGGTGTCTTGGAGCGGGTCCGGGACCCAACCCCAGGGATTGGGCGAGCCCGCGGCGGTGCGCCGCCAGCCCTGCAGGTTGTAGAGGTCCTGCCCGATGGGCGTGTAGCGACCGTCCTCCTTGAACACCTCCAGGACCACCACGTCGACCGGGGCTCGCGCATGCGCGGTCTGGAGCGCCGCGTGGAACTGGTAGGGCAGGTAGCCAGACTGGGCGAGGTCGCGGACGCACCAGCGCTGCGGCCCGGCGGCGTTCAGCGCGTCCTGCAGCTTCAGCGCCATGTGCGACGCCAGGCGCGTCCGGGTGTCGCCAGGGACGCCCAGTGCGTGCGGGTCTTGGTCCGAAACCTGCAGGACGGAGTCGCCGATCAGCGCGACCTGCCTGGCAGACCGATCGTCCTGGCACTCACGGCCCTCCAGGATGGGCGCGAACGTGGGCATGACGGACCATTGGGGGGCCCCGTGGACCATCTGCCAAGCGAGCGTGTCGTGGCGGATCACCTGCACGCGCGCGGTTGGGTCGAGCAGCCGGACGGCGAGCTCGGCGGTGCCCGCGAACAGGGCGAGCGAGGCCACGACCGCCGCCGATCGCCTCAACCACACGCGCGCAGGGGAGGTCATGGCGCCTCGGCGGGCCAGGAGGTGCTCGGCCCGGCGTGAGGGACGTCTACCACGCGTCGCTACTGGTCCGCGAGCGCGGTCTCGATCGCGGGCTGCAGGTTCTTGCGTCCCGTGCCGTCCACGCCGATCGTGTAGAGCATCATGGCCTTGCCGGTGCTGCCCCAGGTGACCTTCACGCCGAAGTAGTAGATCGTGGTGCCGTCGATCCAGCCGGGGAACACCGCGTCCGAGCCCGACCCCGACTTGGCCGAGTCGTGCGCGATGGTGGTGAAGGCGTTGAGGCTCGCGTCGGCGACGCGCAGCTCCGCCACGTCCGTGCTGAACGAGCTGCCGCTGGAGCCCACCAGCACGTGCTGGCCGTCCGGGGCGTAGAGCGCGTAGTCCGCCTGCTGGTCGAGTTGCCGCACCGTGCCGTTGGCCACGTCGAGCTCGCACAGGTGGGTGACGAAGTCCGCCTCAGGCAGCTTGGCGCCGGGCGCGGCGCAGGCGTAGGCCGCGAACACGATGTGCGACTCGTCGGGCGACAGGTCCGCCGTGAAGCCATCGGCGACGATCGCCGTGGCGAGCGCAGGCGGCTTACCCTTGACGCCGCTCGCCACCACCAGATCGCCCTTGGTCTTGCCGACGCCGTCCAGCTTGGAGGTGGCGTGGAAGGCCAGCACCCGCTTGCTGTCCTTGAACCACCGCGTGGTCCCTACGGTGTCCTTGAGGATGTGCGCGGCCTCGCCGCCGCCGGACGGCACCAGGACGATCTCGGGCATCTGCTTGTCGAACTCCTTGCTCTTGTCGGGGCTGAGCTCGCTCACCGCGAGCAGCGCGCCGTCCGGTGACCAGCGCACGTAGCCCGCGTCCTTGGCCTGGTAGACCAGCCGGGTGGGGCCGCCGGCCGTGGGCCCGACCATGAAGTCAAAGTCATTGAACCCGTCTTTTTTCTCGGTCACCGTGAGCACCTCGTCCCCCTTGGGCGAGAACCGCGCGAACACGGTCGGTCCCTGGTCTGGGGTGCGCACGAGCGTGAGCGAGCCGGTCGCCGGATCCAGCACGTAGGTGCCTTCGCCGCGCACGATCAGCAGCTTGCCGTCGCGCACGTCGAGCTCGATCGGGAAGCACGCGGCGGCCAGCAAGGCGACGGTCGCGGTGAGCAGCGTGCGGCGTGCCGTGGAGCGGCGATGCATGGTGTTTCGGAGCATGAGGTGGTTTTCCCTTATAGATTTAGAGCCTAGCCTCTCGTACAACCCTGGACCAACCCCCGCGGGAGCGCCCCTTGGCGCGCGTCTGCCCCGTGCAGCAGAGGTCGAGGTCGATGATGGACCTGCCCAAGATCGTCGAGCGCCCGGTCGCGGGCTCGAACTTCGTGTTCTTCGGTGGATCGGCGGGGGTCGGTCAAGCGGCGGCGCTGGCGCTGGCTGAGCGCGGCGCGTCGGTACTGATCGTCGCGCGCGGCCAGGAGGAGGGCGAGGCGACCGTGGCGCGCGCGCTCGCCGCCGGGGCGGCCTCCGCGGACTTCCTTCAGGCCGACCTGTCCTCGCTCGCGGGCATCCTGTCGACCGGCGCCTCAGTGCGTCGGTGGCGCCCGGCGCTGCACGGCGTCGTCCACTCGGCGATCACTCCGTTGAAGGCGCAGACCCGCACGGTGGATGGTCTGGACCTACCCTTCGCGGTCCAGTATCTGTCACGCGCAGTGCTCAACCGACGGCTCCTGGACTCGCTCGTGTACTCTGGCGACGGTCGGGTGGTTCACATCGCGGGCGACGTGCCCGGCTTCATCGAGGTCGACCTGGACGACCTTCAGTTCAACCGCCGGTCGTGGAGCTTCATGCGCTCGGTGTTCGGCGCCCACGTGCTCGGCGCGCTGCACGTCCAGGAGGCGTCGCGTCGTTGGACGCACCTGCCGGTGTGCCTAGCCGTGTCTTGCGTAGGGAACACGAAGAGCAAGGCGATGGCCCACCCTGGGATGCCTTGGTGGATGCGGGTGATGGGTGCGTTTGGTGGTTCGCCGGACGTGTCGGCGCGCAACGCCGTCCGGCTGCTCACGGCCGTGGACGCGACCGGCTGCCGCGGCGCCACGCTGCGAACCCCGAGCATGTACAAGCCCGAGCCCATCGAGCGAAGCGAGCAAGACGCCGCGCGGCTGTGGGAGATCACGAGCGGGCTGATGGACTCGCCGGTGATCCCAAACCCGTAGCGGCCGGGCCTTGGACGGAGCGCCGACCCTCGCGCCACGCCAGGGCGAGCAGCGTCGCCCAGATCACCGCCAGCGCGTGGTATCCGCCGAGCTCGCCCCCGAGGAGATGCACGACGACGACCGCAAGCGCCGCCGCCGGGCGCAGCCGCGCGAGCGTGGCGGCCACCGCGGGCACGGCCATCACCAGCGTGTAGTCCTTGAGGTAGGGCGTGACGGCCAGGTAGGCCAGCACGACCAGGAGCATGCCCTCGCCGGTGGCCACGCGCTCCGGTGCGCGCCGCGAGCCCCACCAGAGCAGCCCGCCGACGCCAAGGCAGACGCCAAGCCAGGGCAGGTCCGACGCGGATGCGGGCGCGCCCCAGGCCTCCATCAGGTCGTGCGACAGCGAGCGCAGCGCCGGGTGGATCAGCCCCCGCTCGTCGTGCGCGCGCGCCTGCGTCAGCCACTTGGCGTAGCCGTGCGCGTCGAACGTCCACATCGTCAGGTGCAGGGCGACCATCGCCCCCAGACCGGCCAGCGTCGGGCGGTAGCGGCGGGCGAGCAGGGGGATGACCGCCAAGATCCAGTAGACCTGCTTCTGGATCCCCGTCACGAACGCGACCGCGACCAGGCTCCACCAGCGGCTCCGCGCGCCCAGCGCTGCCACGGTCCACAGACCCGCGGCCTCCAGCGAGGCCACGTTGCCGGTCATGCTGTCGCGGAAGAACGGGTCGCCGAGCCAGCCGCGCACCCACAGCACCAGCGCGAGCATGGCGACGCGCCGCCGCCAGCATGGCAGCAGCGACGCGGCCGCGGCGAGCGCCACGCCGTAGGCCGCCAACTGCACGCCGCGCCACACGTCGCAAACCGCGCCCACGTGGTCGGCCAGCGGCGACAGCAGCCACAGCGACGCGGGCGTGTACATCGCCGAGATGCCGGTGGGGCAGGCGGGCTGCACACCCTCCATCGTCGAGCCGGTCCACGGGTCGCCGCCGTGGGCGTAGGCGCGCGCTTGCTCCAGCATGGTGCACACGCCGCCGCACAGGGGCGACTCGGTCCGCATGTGCGCCGCCTCGACGGCGAGCACGACGGCGAGCGCCAGCCAGGGGGCGGCGCGGGCGGCGAGGTCACGGAGGGGCGGCGGGTGGGGCACGGGGGCTCGGGGGTGGCGCGGGCGCCGTGGCGGGGACGCGCTCACCTATCGGAGCCGATCGCGGTCGGCCCGCGCCGTCGGCGGACGGTCCACTCAGTCGAAGCACGTCTGCGACACACACGCGAACGCGTCCTCGGCGGGCTAGGCGAGCGCGCACGCGTGGTCAGGCCAGTCGGCGTTGTGACGGCAGGTCGCGGCGTCCGTCCGACAGGGGAGCGCGGCGAGCCACGGCGTGTGGCTGGGCGTGCGGTCGGTGAGCGTGACGCAGTTCGTCGTCGACTCCAAGGACAACCCCGTGTGGGTGCCCGACGCGAGCGCGTCGCCGATCTCGTACGAGGACGGACGGCCGAGTCAGGTCACGCACCTCTATGGCGAGGTGCTCCGGCGTTCGAACTTCGACTGCGACAGCGGCTTTGCCTGCTACGTGGTCCAGCACGATGGCCGCACCGATCTGGTGCGCGTCCTGAATGACAACGGCGTCGGGCTGAACCCGGACTACGCGGGCGGGCTGTGCATTGAGGTCGTCGCGCCGGTGGGGCAGTGGAAGTCGAGCACCGGGACGGCGGACTTCGTCGACGTGCGCTCCGTCAAGTGGATGCGGGCGTGGCCGAAGCCCCGAACGGGCAGCGCTCCAACAGGGTCAAACGGGAGCGTGGCCTCCGCGCGCGGTAGAGCACCCTGAAACGATCCACGCTCCCTCCGCCCTGGACGGCCTCATGTCCGACGAGCTGAACTCTCCGCCCGGCTACGCGCCGCCCACGGTGTGGCGTTGGGAGAAGCCGAACGGCGGCACGTTCGCGCAGATCAACCGGCCGGTCTCGGGGCCCACGCACGACGCGGCCCTGCCGGTCGGCCGACACCCGCTGCAGCTGTACTCGCTGGGCACCCCCAACGGCGTGAAGGTGACGATCCTGCTGGAGGAGCTGCTGGCGCTCGGGCACGCGGGCGCTGAGTACGACGCGTGGATGATCGACATCCTCAACGGCGAGCAGTTTGGGAGCGGGTTCTACGAGGTCAACCCGAACGCCAAGATCCCGGCGCTCGTCGACCACAGCGGGCCCGAGCCCATCCGCGTGTTCGAGTCCGCCGCCATTCTCCTCCACTTGGCGGAGAAGTTCGGCGCCTTCATGCCGACCGACGCCGCGGGCCGCGCGGAGTGCCTGTCCTGGCTCTTCTGGCAGGCGGGCGCCGTGCCGTTCCTGGGCGGCGGCTTTGGCCACTTCTACAAGTACGCGCCCATGCGGATCGAGTACGCGATCGACCGCTTCACCATGGAGACCAAGCGCCAGCTGCACCTGCTGGACCAGCTGCTGTCGACCCGTCCGTACATCGCAGGCGACGCGTATACGGTCGCCGACATGGCGATCTACCCCTGGTACGGCGTGGTCGCGCTCGGCGAGGCCTACGACGCGGGCGAGTTCTTGAGCGTCGACGAGTACCCGCACCTGCGCCGCTGGGCGCTGGCGCTGCGGGAGCGCCCCGCGGTGCGACGCGGCGCCATGGTGAACAAGCCCTGGGGCGATCCGTCGACCCGCCTGCGCGAGCGGCACGACGCGAGCGACTTTGACGGGACGGCTGAGGGGCGCGCGGGGTGATGCGCCCTGGAGCGTCGGCTTGTGTGGTGTTGGACCTGGGTCGATCGCACGCAGAGACGGATGGAGGCGCCCGTGTCCGCGCGGGTTGCGTATCGATTCCGTGCGCAGGGCATTGGGGAGTGTCCTGTGCTCCGTGTAAACCCCTCGACCTAATGCCCCTCGGGTTGCGTGAGTGGGTTGGGTCGGTGACGCGCGAGATGAGCGACGGCTCCCCGTCGACGTCGTACCTCTTCGCCTGTGCGCGAGTTTGCGTTGCGACGCGCAGGGGGGCGTGACATACGCAGGGGCCACCTGTCCCGCCAGGGAGGGCCATTGCCCGTCGACTTTGCCTCCGCCCACGTGATCGCCGATCCATTCCCGTCGCTCCGGCAGGCGCTTGAAGAGTCGCCCGTCGAGTGGAACACCTCGCTCGACGCGTGGTGCGTGTACCGGCACGCGGACGTGCAGGCGGCGTTCATGGACCCGCGGTTCAGCTCCGACCGCATCCGGCCCTTCGCGCAGGCCAACCGCCGCCGCGGCAACGCCGATCTGGATCACCTTGGCGAGGTCATCTCGCTGTGGATGGTGTTCAACGATCCGCCGACGCACACCCGCCTGCGCAAGCTCGCGCAAAAGGCGTTTACCCCCGCCGCGATCGAGGCCCTCCGCCCCGCGGTCCACGCGCTGGTGCACCGGCTGCTGGACCGGGTGGAGGGGAGGGACGAGTTCGACTTCGTGGAGGAGGTGGCTGGGCCCCTCCCCGCGATGGTGATCGCGACGATGTTGGGTGTGCCGCTGGACCGCGTAGACGACCTGAAGCGTTGGTCGGACGACCTCGCGCAATTCGTGCTCGCCTCACGCGTCAACCCTGAGAAGTACACGATCGCGGCGCGGTCGCTTCGGGAGATGACCGCCTTCTTCGCCTCGCTGGTGGCCGAGCGTCGCCTCACGCCGGGGGACACGATCCTGGATCGGCTGATCGACGCGACCGAGGACGGCGAGTCGTTGAGCGAGGGCGAGCTGCTGTCCAACCTCGTGCTGCTGCTGTTCGCCGGGCACGAGACGACGACGCACTTCTTCACCAACGGCCTGCGCGCGCTCCTGCTGCACCCGGATCAGCTCGCGCGGGTGCGCGCGGGCGACGCCGACCTGGTACGCAACGCGATCGCCGAGATGCTGAGGTGGGACGGGCCGAGCCTGGCGCTGGGCCGCGTGCTCGCCGAGGACCTGTCGCTGGGCGGGCATCAGCTCCGGGCCGGGCAGCGCGCCTACCTGTTCGCGGCGTCTGCCAACCGCGACCCGCGCATGTTCCCTGACCCCGACACCTTCGACGTTCGGCGGCCCGAGGCACGCCGCCACGTGACGTTCGGGCACGGGATCCACATGTGCCTGGGCATCCACCTGGCGCGCATGGAGGGCGAGGTCGCCTTCCCGATCCTGCTTGAGCGGCTGGGCGCGGTGGAGGCCGCGGTGCCCGACCAGGCGCTCGAGTGGACCGACACCATCGTCATCCGCGGCGCGCGGCGACTCCCGCTGCGGCGCGCGAACCCCACCCGGAGGACCCAGGGATGAAGCTCGTCTCGGAAGACATCGTGATCGTCGGAGGCAAGCGCTCGCCGTTCGGCGACTTCGGGAAGTCCCTGCGGGACGTGCCGATCGCGGACCTCGCCACGCACGCGGCCACGGCGGCGATGGAGGACGCGGGTGTCCGCCCGGAGCAGGTCGATCATCTCGTGTGTGGAAACGTCCTTCCGGTCGATCCGCAGGGCTACTTCCTCGGCCGGGTGGTCGCGCTCAAGGCCGGCATGTCCATCGAGAGCCGCGCGCTGAATGTGTCGCGTGCGTGCGGCACCGGCTCCCAGGCCATCGTGTCGGCCGCTGAGCAGATGCTCACCGGGCACAGCCGGCTTGCGGTGGCGGGCGGGGTGGAGAGCTTCTCCCGCGCGCCGTTCCTGGTGAACACCGCGCGGTGGGGACACTCGCGCGGCCCGCAGACGCTCGTCGACGGGCTCGACTACGCGTATCGGGATCCGTTCGATGCCGCGCTGATGGGCGAGACCGGCGAGCGGCTGGCGGACGACTTCGGGTACGAGCGCGACGCGATGGACGACTGGGGCTTCATGAGCCAACAGCGGGCCGGCGCGGCGATGCGCTCGGGCTTCCTCGCGCGGCAGATCGCGCCGATGCAGGTGCCCGACGGACGGTCCACGCGCCTGTTCGTCGAAGACGAGTTCCCGCGTCCGACGGTGACGCGCGAGAAGCTCGCGACCCTCAAGCCAGCCTTCCGCAAGGACGGTCGGGTGACGGCCGGCAACTCTTCGGGCATCACGGACGGTTCGGCCTTCGTGGTGATGGCGGTGCGCTCGGAGGCGGAGCGCCTCGGACTGCGCGCGCGCGCCCGCGTGGTCGACTGGTTCGTGGCGGGCGTGGCGCCGCGCATCATGGGTTCCGGTCCGGTGCCCGCGATCCGAGGGCTCCTCGAGCGCAACGACCTGACCGTGAAGGACATCGACTACTGGGAGATCAACGAGGCGTTTGCGGTGGTGAACCTGCACTCGGAGCGCCAGCTGTCGATCCCGCGCGAGATCACCAACCTCTACGGCGGCGGGATCTCCATCGGCCATCCGCCCGGCGCCACAGGCGTGCGGATGACCCTGACCGCCATGCACCACCTGGAGGACACCGGCGGCCGCTACGCGGTCATCAGCATGTGCCTGGGCGCGGGGCAGGGGATGGCGACGCTGATCGAGCGGGCGGACTGATCCAGCGTGGCCTACACGCTCGTCGCGGTCGCGGTCGCGGTCGCGTCCTCGCGCGTGAGCATGTCCATGGCTGGCGCGTGGATCGCGCTCACAGATCGACCTGGAACCCCAGGCGCGTGGCCATGCCGAGCCCGAACCCTGGCGCGAGGCCGATCTCGGGGCTGATCTGCATGCCGATCCGCCACGAGTCCACGATGCGCACGTCGAGACCGAGCTCCAGGTAGAGGTCCAGGCGCGCGCGAGCCGGCGCGCCGTAGGGCGCGAACACCTGCATCTGCAGGCCGAGCCCGCCGTACGGCCGCACGATCCGACGCGGCACGATCACGCCGCGGACACCCACCGAGAACGGCACCAGCGCCAGCTCGGGCCCGGCCATGACCCCGGTCGCGAACCGCAAGGTCAGCGCGCCGTCCGGTGCGGCCGGACGGAACAGGATCTCCGGGTGCGCGCCAGCCGCGAGGCCGACGAGGTCGACCTCGACGGGCACGCCCACGCTCCAGCGCGACGCGTCCGGGTCGTGGTCCTTCGCGGGCGCGGCGGCCATCCACATCGCCAACAAGGTCTCAGTAAGCATACTGTCCCCAGTGGCTGAAGATGTCCGAGAACGCCCCACCGGTGAAGTCCTCCTCCACGCCGAGCCCCAGCTGCCAGTCGCCTGGCGTCTCGTCTGGGTTCCAGATCCACACCTCGTTCGGCCCCTCCCGCAAGGCGATCGCGAACGAGCCGGTCGTGTACATGGTGCGGCGCATCACCTGCTCGAAGTACACCTCGCGGTCGGTGGCCTCGTTGAAGTCGACGTAGACGCCCCATCCCTCTGGCACGGGCAGCGGCAGCCGGGCCGCGACCTCGTCGGACGCGGGCGGGAGCCCCGGTCCGACGATCGCGAGCGCGGGACGGAAGTCCGCGGCCCCTGCGCGGTGCTCGGTCATCAACTCGAACGGCAGCGCAAACGGGTGAGGGAAGTCGAGCTTCACGCGGAAGACCTCGTCGCCGTCGTGCAGCTCGCCGTTGACGACCCAGCTGACCGTCGGGTCGTCGATCGTCGTGACCGCGTCGGCGGTCGAGGGCCGGTGCGCGGACGCCTCCGGGACGAGCAGCAGCATGAGCAGGAGCGCGGTCCTCATGGCGCACACTCGCGCGGCAGGTCGGTGAACGCGTCGCGCAGCCAGGCCATGCCGGAGCGACAGCCGCGATCGCACAGGCCGGCGATCTCGGGGTTGCCCCAGCAGGCGCCGCCGGGCTGGAAGCGGACCATGTCCGTGGTGATGCCCTGCTGCACGTCCCGCGCCGTGGTGCAGGCGACGAACGCGTCGCAGTCGGGGGTGGGCTCGATCGGGGCGCCGCACGCGCCGACCAGCAGGGCAAGCGTGGCGGAGAGGCCTGAGATTCGCGGTCCACGTCGCATCTGGGCAACCCCCTGACCCACCGTATGCAGAAAGCCTGCCAACCCCACAATCCCTTCGTGGAGGCGCGCGGCGGTTCGGCGAAAAGGGGGGGGGCGGAGGGTTGAGCGGCGGCCGACGAGCGGGTGCGAGCGCGACGACGCTCCTTGGCCCGTCGGCCTGGGTTCGCGGCGCGTCCCTAGAAGATCGGCACCTTGCCCGACGCGTGCAGCTCAACCTTGAAGTTGAACTGGAGGGTCGGCGCGTCCACCGTCGCGAGCTTGGGCTTGAACTCGTTCTCGAAGTCGAGCGACATGTCCGCGTCGCCGGCCAGGGTCACGGCGGCCGTGTCGATGAGCAGGTCGTTGATCGCGGCGACCTGGGCGTCGGTCAGGTCGAACGACGTCGCGGCGGCGAGCAGCGTGTGGGTGTCGGTCCCGGAGAACGAGGCGAGGTCTTCGCCCTGAAAGCGGAACGCGGTGGACCACGAGTCGAGCTGGGGCACTTCGACCGAAGCGCCGCTGCCGTCCACGAGCGTGATGTCGTCGAACGTGAGCGACATGGAGTCGATGGTGACCGTCACGTCCGCCGGGTCCTTCCCGAGGTCCGTGATCTGCGCGTCGATCTCATCCTTGATGTCGGCCATGTCGAGCGCGGGCATCTCGCCCGACACGTGGACGACGCACGCCGCGCCGTCGACGTGGTCCTCGTACTCGTGCCAGCCAGGCGAGTCGTCGACGCGCGTCGTCGGGTCGTCGCACTCGGTCGAGAACGGGCCCAGCTCGAACGAGACGGGCTTGGTCGGGTTGAGGGTCAGGTCGACTTCGAACGGGACGGTGAACAGGTTGCAGCCGGCGAGGGTGGAGCCCAAGGCGCAGGCGAGCGCGAACGTACGAGGTGCAGACATCGGTATCCTCCAGAGGTGCCCGGGGATCGTAGGCGACGATTCGCCGTGAGGCCAGTCCGCGCGAGGCCAATTGGGTCGAACAGGACGGCAGCGACGCGCTGGTCTCGCCCAGCGAGGATTGGCGCACCCGCGCGGCGCGACGGCCGTGGGCGGCGCGAGCCGTCGCGCCCGTCGCGCTCTCTCACCGTCCGCGCCTCACCCGCCACGTCGTCAGCCACGGCACCAGATCGCGCATCGCAAAGTACATCGTCCCCGTGGCGATCACGACCTGATCCTCGACCCGCCGCACCTCGGTCACCAGCGTGGTCATGCCGTGGAGCACGTGCAGCGGTGACACGCTCTTCTCGCCGTGCAGGTGCAGCGCCACGCCCGCGTCGTCCTCAAAGTCCAGGTCGTAGACCAGGGTGCCGGTGCGCTGGCGCGGTCGGATCGCGAGCGAGCCCACGCAGGGCACGCGCGTCGCCACGCCGGGCACGGTCGCGGTGCCCTCCAACACCAGCGCGGCGCCCGCGCTGGACGCCAGCTGCCCGGCCGTGAGCCGCTCGGCGCCCGCGCGTACGGCGAAGGTCGCCTCCACCAAGCGGCCGCTGTCCAACAGCGTCAGCGGGCCCTGCATGGTCTCGGTGAATTCGACCTGGGGTGGGGTGTTGATGGCGGCGGCGCGGGGCTTGGCGCTGCGGCCCGCGGTGTCGATGCGCCGCTCCACGAACGGGGCCGCGCGCTCGGCGAGCGCCATGATCGTGACCTGCGGGTTCACGCCCAGCGGCCCCGACACCACCGAACCATCGATGACGAACAGCTGCGGCACGTCGTGCGCCTCGTGGTTGGGCCCCACCACGGACTTGCGCGGGTCGACGCCCATCCGCGCCGTGCCCAGCGGGTGGAAGGCCGCCACGTCCAGGTGCGCGGCCGACAGGTGGTCCGCGTCGCGCATCAGGCGATCGACGTCGGCCTCGGTGGTGAGCGGCGCCAGCCCGTGCACCGGCGTGAACACCTCCTCGGCGCCGGCCGCCAGGAACAGCCGCGCGAGCAGGCCCGTGCCGCGCAGCAGCTTGTGCCGGTCGACGTCGTTGATCACGTAGGCCACCTGCGGTCGACCGGTCGGATCCAGCATCACGCGCCCGCGTGAGGTCTCCTCGATCATGAAGCCGAAGCACGCCATGTGGTCGAAGTGGTCGACGAAGCGCGTCCACGCCGGGCCCACCAACGGCACGGTCGCCGCCGCCACGTCGAGCGGTACAAAGCTGCCCTCCATGCGGATCCCCTCGTCGACGAACGCGTCCACGCCGTAGCCTTGGGGGATCTCGCGCCAGCCGTCGATCGTCTCGGCGAAGCGCGCCCACGCGCTGGTCGCCGGGTGGACGGTCAGGTTTCGGCCGACTTGGCCAGAGCGGTTCGCCAGCTTCTGCTTGAGCAGGATCCCCGGCGTGCCGATGGCGCCCGCGCTCAGCACGACGGCGCTGGCGAGCACGCGCACCCGCCGGGTGCGGCCGTCGGCGTCGGTGGCGCGGACCATCACGCCCACCGCCTTGCCGCCCGCCAGCAACACCTCGTCGACGCGCGCGTGGTGCATCAGCATCGCGCCGGACTCCAGCGCGGCGGGTACGTAGGACACGTTGGTCGAGCGCTTGGCGTCCGTCGGGCAGCCAAAGCAGCACGTGCCCTGGCCGTCGCAGCCGGGCGCGTTGCGGGGCAGGGGCCCGTGCGACCAGCCCAAGGCCTCGGCCCCCCGCGCCACCACCCGCGCGCAGCCGCCGAGCGTGGATGGGTGCGCGTGCGTTACCTCGAGCATCGCCTCGACCGACCGGAAGAAGGGCGCCATGACCTCGGGCGTCAGCTCGACCAGGCCTTGCTCAGCGCGCCATCGGGCGAGCACGTGGTCGGGCGTGGGCAGGCAGGTGCCGGAGTTGATGGTGGTGCTGCCGCCGACGGTCACGCCGGTGGGCATGAGGATCACGCCGCGGCCGAGCAGCGCGTGCTGGCGCTGCAGGTCGAGCGCGCGCTCCGACGGGCGACCGTGAAAGTCCGGGCGGTCGAAGAAGGCGCCCTCCTCGACGATCAGCACGGCGTGGCCGCGCCGCGCCAGCGCGTGGGCGGTGGGGGCGCCGCCTGCGCCGGATCCCACGATCACCGCGTCGACCTCCAGCGTCTCGCCGTCGGCCACCTCGCGCGCGTCCATCAGGCGCTCGGCCCAGCGGTGTGGCTCGGCGGCGGGGCGGGGGCCCGCGCCCAGCTCGCTGCCCAGGTGGGTCGGCAGGTTCGCCGCCAGCACCTGCGCCAGCCGCAGCGGCATCGTCACGCCGCGCGCGAGCCAGTGGGTGGGGGAGGCGCGCATCAGGGTCTCGAGCGCGGCCGTGCGGCGATCCAACGGCAGGGCGGACAGCGGGCGACCGGTCAGCGGGATCGCGGCCAGGTCGAGCGCGCGCACCATGCCCGCGTAGGCGTAGGGCGCCTCGGGGAAGAAGCGCACGACGATCGCCCGCGCCGCAGCGAGCGTCTCCAGGCTAGGGCTTGGGGCGTACCTGCCCCCGGGCGCCGCGGCCTGCGCGATCGCCAAGAGCACCCGTGACGCGGCGTCCGGGGTAGGCGTCGAGGCAGACGGGCGCGTCGTGTTCATGGTCGCTCCAGGGCCGCGTGCAGAAATCGTGACTATGGGGTATCGCATTTCTGCGGGCGACCGCAACGGCGCGCGCATCAGCTCCCTCGACGCGTGAGGCACACGGCCATGGATCGGGACACGGCGAACGGTTGTCGGTGGGATGGCCTGGGTACGGGCCACTACGAGTCCTGGTTTCAACGGGCGAATCACCCGACGCGCCCGCTGGCGTTCTGGATCCGCTACACGCTGTTCATCCCGCGCGGTCGGCCGCAGGACGCGGCGGGCGAGCGCTGGGCGGTGTGGTTCGACGGCGAGGCGGGGCGCATCACGGCGGTGAAGGACGTGGTGCCCTACGCGCGATGCCGGACCGCGGGGCGCGGGCTGGACGTGCAGATCGCCGACGCCGTGCTCGACGCGGACCAGCTCCAGGGTGCGGCCGCCTGCCGCGGACACGAGCTGTCCTGGGCGCTCTCCTACACGTCGCCCGAGGCGCCCCTGCTGCTGCTCCAGGAGTCGATGTACACGGCGGGCTTCCCGCGCGCTAAGGCGCTGGTGGGCTCGCCGCTCGCGGTCTACACGGGCACGGTCACGGTGGACGGCGTCGAGCAGCGCATCAACGGCTGGCTCGGCAGCCAGAACCACAACTGGGGCTCGCGCCACACCGACCAGTACGCCTGGGTGCAGGTGGCGGGGTTCGACGACGCGCCCGACAGCTTTCTGGAGCTGGGGATCGCCAAGGTGAAGCTGGCCGGGCCGATCCACACGCCGTGGATGACGCCAATCGTGCTGCGGCACAAGGGCCGGGAATTGAAGTTCAACGCGCTGGGCACGACGCTGCGAAACATAGGCCGCTACGGGCTGTTCTACGCCGACTTCTCCGGGTCGAGCGAGGATGGGACGATCTCGGGCCACGTGGATGCGCCCGCGGCCGCGTTCGTCGGGCTGCCGTACGACAACCCGCCCGGTGGGCGGAAGACGTGCTTGAACACCAAAATCGCTTGCTGCGCCGTGACGTTCACCCCCCGCGGTGGCGCGCCCGTGACGCTGCGCACCGCCCACCGCGCGGCGTTTGAGATCCTCACCGACGCCGATGACCACGGCGTGCCGGTCCTGGGCGTCTAAACTTCGCTCACGGGCAGGAGTCGACGCGCTCCAGGCCCACGCGCACCGCGCCTGGCCCCAGGTAGATCAAGCCCCCGTCCCAGGCGGGCGTCTCGATGAGGTCCAGGGACGTCGTCGCGCAGCGCTGGGTGGGGCGCGGGGTGTCCCAGCGGTCGCCGACCCCGCGCCACACCAGCTCGCCCGGCGCCAGCGGCGCTTGGTCGGACCAAGGCGTCATCGTCACGCCGAAGCGGTGCGCGACGTAGGTCCGGAGCGCCCCGTGCTGATCACGCGAGGCGTCGTAGCGCACCGTCGCGTCGGTCGGGAGCGTGGGCAGGATCGCCCGCAGGCGCGCGTCCTCCACGTCGTGCACCAGCGCGCCCCCGAGCGGCTGTCGGGCGATCCACAGGCCCGCCACCAGCCCCGGGGCCAGGGCCGCGCGCGATGCCCAGCCGCCCTTGTCGATCACCGGCCACGCGAGCGCGGCGAGCAAGCAGGCGGGCACCTGCGGCGGCAGATGGAAGCGCGCCAGATCCGTCACCCGGTGCAGGCCGACGTAGGGCAGCGTCCCTGCGATCAGCGTGAGCGCGCAGATCGCGCCGAGCGCGCGCAGGCCGGGCGTGCGCCACGCCGCCCACAGGCCCGTCAGCGCCAGCGGCACCAGCCAGAATGGCGTGACCCACGGGTCGAGGAAGGTGGTGCTGCTTCCGCGGCCGTAGGCGTATTCCAGCACCGTGGGGATGCCGTTCAGCTCGTGTACCGGCAGGGGGATCGCGCTCGACGCCATCAGCTCCGCGACCCGCAGCGCTGCCACCACCGCCGCCGCCGCCGCCAGCCCCCACGCTCGCGCGACCAGCAACGCCGCGACCAGCAGCAACACCACGCCGCCTTGGTCGGTCCGTACATGCGACAGCAGCGCCGCCGAGGACGTGGCGAGGGTCAGGCCGACGCGATCGGCGCGGACCAGGCCTAGCAGTGCGGTCGCGAGCAGGGCGGCGCACAGGATCAGCGGCGTCTCCGTGGCGCCCACCGCGATCGGCAGCGGCAGCAGCGTCGACACCAGCGCCCCAAAGCGCGCGGCCGTGCGGTCCGCGGTCGCGCGCTCGATCGTCGCCCAGAGCAGCGCGGGCACCAGCGCCGAAAGCACCACGTGCAGCTGGTTCACGCGGTCCGGCGACGCGCCGACGATCGAGCGCGGCAGGCTCATCCACGCGGCCCAGCCCGATCCGTACAGCGGGCTCGGATCCAGCAGGCCCATGTAGGTCAGGTAGACCTGGTAGGGATAGCCCCAGCTCATCAGGACGTGCGGCGGCGCGACGAGGACGCGCACCACGAGCGCCAGCGCGAACCACGCCCACGCCTCCCACGCACGCGGCGCGGCGATCACGAGCGCGACCAGCCAGATCAGCGTGATGATTTGGAGCAGGAGGAAGGTCACCGGGCTCCCTGGGGGCGCTGGCCTGGTCGCGCGACCCCACGTGCGACCGTATCACGGGTCGTCCGGGACGCCGTCCGACGTGGTAGTCGACCCGTGCGTGCGGGTGTCGTCCGCGCGCCCCTCGGTGGAGCCCCGTTGCCCTTTGACCTCGCGGCGATCGTGCTCGTCACGCTCAAGCTGTGCACGCTGGTCGCGTTGCTCGGCGGTGCGTGGACGCTGTGGACGGTGGCCGCGCGGATGGGCTGGTACGAGCGCTGCGGGCTGGTCCTGCTGTTCGCGGCGTCGCTCACGCTGCGCGAGGCCGCGCCGGCGTCCCCGCACGACACCTACATGCGCTCCGAGGGCGCGCTGTGGAACGATTGGCCGGGCTTTGATCGCGGCATGGGCTTTGTGGCCTTCGGGCAGCTGGTGCGACCCTGGCTGGCCGAGTGGCGCGCGGACGAACTGTGGCTGTTCGAGCGGGTGGCGGTGGTCGGCGCGCTGCTGCCCGTGCTGGTGGTCGCGTGGCTGTGGGTGCTGGAGGCGGCGCCGCGGGTCGTGTGGGCCGCCGGCGCGCTGATGGCGCTGTCGTCGCCGCACGTGCGGCTGTCGCACACCGACGCGCAGCAGATCCCGGCGTTGACGCTGGTGTGGATTGGGCTGTGCGCCTGGGCGCTGCACGCGCGTTCGCCGCGGTGGCTCCCGGCGCTGGTGGCCGGGTGCGCGCTCGCGGCCGCGGGCTCAGCGCGCCTGGAGTGTGTGGCGCTGCCGGTGGTGTTCGCGGTGGTGGCGTGGGCGGATCGCGGGTTCGCCGGGTGGCGGCATCCGGCGGGCGTGGCCGCGAGCGCGCTGTGCTTGGGGGTCGTCAGCGTGCACACCTACGGGTTGGTGTTCGTCGGCGCGTGGAAGCCGCTGGAGTACGCAGGCCAGTCGGGCGAGGACTGGACCACCCACAGCGTGCTCACCTACGGCCTCAAGCAGCTGGTGATCCTGGATCCGGCCTACACCGCGCCGTGGATCGCGCTGCTGACCGTGGCGGGCCTGTTTGGCGTGGGCCTGGATCGCAGGCTCCGCTGGGCGCTCGGCGCGGTCGCGGTCGCGCTCTGCCTGGAGATGCCGGTGTGGTCCCCAGCCGGCGGCGAGGCCTTCGCGCTGTCTCGCTACCAGGTGGCGGCGAGCCCGTTTGCGGTGATCCTCGCGGCGAACGGGCTGGCGGCGCTGGTCGCGATGTGGCCGGCGCGCGGCGTGGCGCTCGTGGGGCTTGCGGCGACGCTCCTCGCCAGCGCGACCCGGCTGCCCGTGGCCTACGCGCCCTCCACGCTGTCGGCCGAGTACACCTTCATCCGCGACACGCTCACCACGCTGTCACCTGGATGCACGGTCCTCTACGAGGGCTGGGGCGGCGACAAGGGCCTGTACTTCCCGTTCCTGATCCCGCCCTTGGTCCACATGCCGATCCAGGCCGTCGACGTCAGCCAGTGGGGTGGGGACACCGCCGGCTGCGTGATCTACTACCGGGGCGCCAGCTGCGTGATGGACAACCAGGGCGGGCCGGTCTGCTCGGACTTCCCGGCGCGGCACGCCCTCGAGCCGTTGGCTACGGCGGACCTGCCGTCGCGGCAGTGGGTCTACGACGTGTACCCGGGCGACACCGTGTTGGTCGGCTTCTACCGGGTGGGCGCGTCGACGGACGCGCCGTAGCTCAGCCGAACTGCACCGCCGACACCGTGGTGCCCAGGATCTGGTCCCGGTACGGCACCCGACCCACGTCGGCGCCCGCGGCGCCTGCGATCACCATCAGCGGGAGCAGGTGCTCCTCGCGCGGGTGGCAGGCGCGCGCGCCCGGGGCGTCGGTCCAGCGGGTCAGCGCGGCGTCGCGCTGCGCGGCGGGCAGGCCGACCGTGTTCGCCATCCAGGTGTCGAACGCGACCGACGCCGCGGCGCCGCCCGAGCTCTTGAAGCCGCGCATGTTGTGGTAGCTCATGCCGCTGCCGACGATCAGCACGCCCTCGTCGCGAAGCGCTGTCAGCGCGCGGCCCAGGCGGATGTGCGCGTCTGGATCCAGCCCTGCGATCAGCGACAGTTGCACGACCGGCACCTCGGCCTTGGGCCAGGCCACCGCGAGCGGGACGAAGGTGCCGTGGTCGTAGCCGCGCTCCGCGTCCTCGGCCGATCGGAAGCCGCCCTTGTCGAGCAGCGCACGCACCCGCGTCGCCAGCGCGGGGTCGCCGGGTGCCGGCCAGAGGATCTTGTATGTGTCCTCTGGGAACCCGTAGTAGTCGTAGAGCATCCCGGGCTTCGCGGCGGACGACACGGTCGGAACGGCCGCCTCCCAGTGCGCGGTCACCGCGAGGATCGCCTTGGGCGGCTGCGACGCCGCGCTGGGCAGGCTCTCCAGGTAGCGACGCAGGGCGTCGAGCGAGCCCGGCCCGCCGAAGAACGCCTGATCCATCCACGGCCACGGGCCGCCCCCGTGAGGGATGTAGAGCACGGGCTGACGGGTGGTGGACGACACGGTGGCGCTCCAGGCTCCGGTGGCGACGACCGCGGCGGTCGCGGCTGCCCCGGCGAGGATGGTTCGGCGGGTGGTCATCACGGGCTCCTAGCCGACTCGCGGTCAGGCGGCGGCCGCGGTGAAGTCCACCGTCTCCCAGTCACCGGCGAACCCCTGGTCCGACCCCGCCAGGCAGTCCAGCGGCACGGCGTCACACACGGTCGCGTCTCCCGGCCCGACCCGCGACAGGGGCAGCGCGCCGTCCGTGCCGCCCGGACAGGCGCACGCGAGCTGGGCGCCGGGGACGCGGGCCTGCGCGGGGGCGTTGCAGCCTGCGAACGAGGTGGTGAGCGCGATCCATCCAATCCATTGAAGCGGCTTCATGATCGTCTCCAGGGGCTTCCGCGCCGGGGCGCGAACAGGGTGTCCATGGGATGGGTAGTTGCTTTCAGAGTGGGCGAGGAAGATTGGCGTTGCCACGTTCGGTCGGAGGCTCGTCGGATTTCAGAGATGCGAAGTTACCGGGCTCTCCTCGGGAGGAACCGGATGGTTGCATGGGCTGGGAAGACGGCGCTGGTGACGGGGGCGTCGTCGGGTATTGGGCGTGAGCTGGCCATCTTGCTCGCCGAGCGACGCGTCGACTTGGTGCTGGTGGCGCGCTCCGTGGACAAGCTCGATGCGTTGGCCGCCGAGCTGAGCACGGCGCACGGCGTCAAGGTGCACGTGATCGGTGCGGATCTGCAGACCTCGGGGTCCGCAGCCACCGTGTTCGCCGAGACCGAGCGCCGGGGCCTGACGGTCGACCTGCTCGTCAACAATGCCGGCTTTGGCAAGTGGGGCGAGTTCCTCGACTTCAGCCCGGAAGTGTACGTCGGCATGCTGTCGCTCAACATCACCACGCTGGTGGCGCTGACCCACGCCTACCTGCCCGGCATGGTCGCCCGGGGCGGGCTCGGCGTGATCCACGTGGCGTCGACCGCCGCGCTCGTGCCGGTGCCGTACGCGACGGTCTACGCGGCCACCAAGGCGTTTGTGCTGTCGTTCTCCGAGGGGCTCTACGGCGAGTACGCCGGCCGTGGCGTGCACGTCATGGCGCTGTGCCCCGGCGGGACCGACACCAACTTCGCGGCGGTCGCCAACGCCGACATCCAGGTGCCCGAGGGGCGCTTCGGCACCGCCAAGGACGTCGCGGTCGCGGCGATCCGCGGGTTCGAGGCCGGGCAGACCTACGTGGTCCCTGGCTTCAGCAACCTGTTCTCGGCGGGCATCCTCCCGCGCCTGCTGCCGCGCGCGACCGTCATCGGGCTGGTCGGCCACGTGTGGAAGAAGATGGCGGGGAAGTAGAGGGCCTTCCCGGCACGTCCGTTGCGACCCAGGGGACCGAGAGGTGCCCCATGCCCGTCCTGTCATTCGCGCTCCTCGCCGCGCTCCTGGGGTGCGCAGACAAGCAGTACGTCGCCGTGCCCGGCGCCTACGTGTTCGTCGGGGACGACCCGCAGACCCAGGCCACCGCGCAGGCGCCGGTCGTCACGGTGGTGCAGGGGGTCCCGCAGCTCGTGGTGGGCGAGAGCGTCACGATGCATGTCGACGTCACGATGGTCACTGAGGTGCTGCTGACCGAGGTCCGCATCCTGACGGTGCCCGCGGTGGACGAGTGGGTCTACCCGTTCAGCGAAGAGGAGATCGCCGCCGGCGGTGCCGACATCGAGATCCAGCTGCGCGACGACAAGCCCACCGAGCGGTCGTGCGAGGTGAACACCAAGTACGGCCAGAACGGCTGGTGCGCAGCACCCGTGGAGCACGAGACCACCCAGGCCCTGCTGTGGGGCGCGAACGAGACGCAGAGCTCGAGCACCACGTGGTTCCCGCTGGAGATCGGGTCGCCTGATCCTGCGGACACGCCGGACTCGTGCGCCTCCTTCACGTTCGCCGACTGCTGCCCCAGCGCGGGTGTGGTCCTGTGCGCGCTCGATCCCGCCTGCGGGTGTCCGTCCGGCACCAGCGACGGCGGCCTTGGCGGCGACGGCTACCGGCAGTGCACCTGCCCTGGGTAGACGGCGTCAGCGCCTTCGCTGGGCCGGCGGAAGCTCCAGCTCCTCGGTCCGCGCCTCCTCGGCGTAGCGGCGCGCCCACGAGCGGCGCGGATCCGCGGTGACGACCGCCTCGTAGAACTCGCGGGCGAGCGCCACGTCGCCGTCCTCGCGCGCGTTGTCGGCGAGCCGCATGACGGCGTCGGCCACCACGCTGCCCGCGGCGTAGGCGGCCGCCGACGTCGGATCCCAGCGACGTGCGTTGGCCAGGCCGAGCAGCTTCTGATCCAGGTCAGGCACGTTGGGGACGGCGCGGCTCCAGCAGTTGGCCAGCGGCGTCCGAACCCGGTCGTCCAGCGCGGCGAGCCACTTGGCGTCGTCGGCGCGGCGCGCCCCGGCTCGCCGCCAGTCGTCCTCGGCGCCCTCGCAGTTGCCGGACGAGGCGCGCTTCAGCGCGCGCTTGATGTCGGCCTCCGTGAGCGTCGACACGTCGTTGCGCGTGCGCACGGAGACCTTCGCCGGGAAGCGGACCTCACCGGGCGCGACCACGTGCTCGGGCCCGCCGATCACCACGTCGTCGGGCGCCCGCTGGGCGCGGAGCACCGTGCCGTCCGGCGCAGACAGGACCACGCCCAGATCGTAGTCCCCGGCGGGCAGATCCGCAGGCAGGCGGAAGTTGTACCGCCCGATGTACACCTCGTTCGCGCGCCAGGTGGGGACGGGGAGCAGGCCGTCGTACCCGAGCGGCGCGTCCATCACGACCGTGCGCGGCCCCGTGAGGAAGACCTGCACCTTGAAGTCGGGCAGGCCTTCGGGGCCGCGCCGCAGCCCGAGCTCTACGTACAGCGTGCCCAACGCGCGCACCTCGGGCGCGGGCACGTCAAGGCCCTCCAGCTGCATGTCGCCTTCGAAGAGGATCTGGCGCGGCGGCCCTGGCCACGTGGGCGTCGTCATCAGGCCGCGGTTGACCCAGGTGTCGTGATCCAGCCGCTTGCCGTTGCGGTAGCCGGGCACGCGCACGAACTGGTCGAGGAAGGGGGTGTCCGTGGTCACGCCGCCGCCGCCGATCACGTGCGCGAAGTCGAAGGTGGGCGGGCTCTCGATGTACTGCGCTCGAAACGCGGGCCCCTCGGAGCGCAGGGCGAACGCGACGTCGGTGAGGCCCACGGTGTCGATCGCGCGGCCACGGGGCGGGGCCCACCAGGTCATGCCGCCTTGGGTGTGATCCACCGCCACCCACGGGCGCCGCAGGCGCAGCCGGTCCGCGAGGTGGTTGTAGAAGTTCACGCGCCGGTGCGCCGCCTCGACGTTGATCTCCTCAGGCCGCCGCTGGTAGGCGCCGAGGTAGTTCAGGTTGAAGTGCAGCGGCGTCATGATCAGCCCCGCCAACACGGGCGGACCCAGCCACCGCGGCACCCGCGCGGCGATCTCAGCCAGGCCGGACGCGTAGAGCACGGCGAGCGGCACGACCAGCGGCGACATGAACCGAGACGCGCGCATCCAGTCACCGCCGGCGCGCACGGCGAACGCCACCGTGCACACGACCCACCCAGCGGCGAGCAGCCGCGTCACGCCGCGCGAGCTGCCCGTCGCCAAGAACGGCAGCAACGCGCCGCCCGCGATCAGCAGCGCCACCCGCGCGTCGGCGCCGCCCTCCATGTCGGGCCACCACAGCGCCAGCCCGAGCGCGGCAGACCACGCGAGCCAGCCCAACGCGCGCCAACCCCGGGTGCCGACGACCCCGACGAGGAGCACGGGCGCGGTCCACGCCCAGCCCAAGCCGGTGGCCCAATTCCGCACGTAGCGCCAGGACCGAGAGTCCCAGATCAAGGGATCATGGCGCGCTTTCACCACCTTCACGTAGTAGGTCGTGGGGAAGGGAAGCGCGAAGTACGCGTAGCGGACCACGTGGTAGGCCACGAAGGGCACCACGAACGTCAACACGATCGCCCAGACGCGTCGCCCCCGGCCCTGCCTCGCGTCCAAGACCGCCGCGGTGAACAGCGCGCCGGCCGCGTAGACGACCCCCTCCGGTCGCGTCAGCGCCACGCCGAGGAAGACCAGCGAGGCCCACGGCACTCCGCCCGCCTCGGCCTCGACCAGCACCCGCCACGTGCCCCACGCCAGCATGAACGAGAAGAGGGCGTTCTCCAGGCCGGCCGCGCCCCAGATCACGTGCTGCGCGTTGGTCGCGACCAGCAGCGCCGCCACCAGCGGGACGACGCGCGCCACCCGTGACGAGACGTTGGGGAGCGCGAGCCTGCGCGCGATGCGCCACGCGAGCGGCACACACGCCGCCGCCAGCACCGCGCCCAACACCTTGGCGCCGTCCAGCGCGTTCAGGCCGAGCCGCTCGCCCACGGCGAGCAGCGCCACCCACAGCGGGTCGCTGTACCCTTCGACGCGCTCGCCGCCAGGGTACGGCACCAGACCCAGGCCGTTCGCGAGGTTGCGCGCGTACGACGCGGCGATGCCGGCGTCGTCCACGTTCCACTTAGACAGCGGCAGCTGCAGCGCGGCCGTCGCCAGCGCCAACGCGCCGACCAGCACATGCTCCCACCCGCTCGTGGGCCTCGTCGCGTCAACCCCGCCCTGCACGCATCGACCTCGCGCCCCCACTCTACGCGGCGCGGCGTCCGTGCCTACCCAAATCTGGTTCCGGCCGTTTGTTTTGCCTTCGGCCTGCTGTTTGCAACCGGAGAATCGCTGCTCTAGGACGAACCATGCGCGCAAGGATCCCCACCCGAGGTCGGCCCGCAGACGGGGTCCTCACCGACATGGAGTCCTTCCGCGCGCGGGACGCCAACTACAAGGGCGGGCGAACGTTCTCCCTGGTCTACTGGGCCGGCGACGCGCACCATGACCTGCTCAAGCGTGCGCACGGCATGTACATGGCGGAGAACGCGCTCAACCCGATGGCGTTCCAGAGCCTCAAGCGAATGGAGGCCGAGGTCGTCGAGATGACGGCGGGGCTGCTGTCGGCGCCGCCCTCTGCGGTGGGCTCGATGACGTCGGGCGGTACGGAGTCGCTGATGGTGGCGGTGTTCGCCGCCCGTGAGCGCGCGCGGGTGAAGCGCCCGTGGGTGCGGCGGCCCAACGTGGTGATGCCGACCACCGCGCACGTCGCGCTCGACAAGGCGGCGCACTGGCTGGGCGTGCGGATCAAGCGCGTGCCGGTGGACGCCAAGGGTCGCGCCGATCTCCGTGCGGTCAAGCGCGCCGTCGACCGCAACACCGTGCTGATCGTCGGATCGGCGCCCAGCTACCCGTGGGGCGTGGTCGATCCGATCGTCGAGATGGCAGCGATCGCGCGCCGTCGGCGCATCCCCATGCACGTCGACGCCTGCTTTGGTGGGTACATCCTGCCGTGGCTGGAGCGGCTTGGAGTTTGGTTCCCAGGATGGGACTTTCGCGTGCCGGGCGTCACGTCCATCTCCGCGGACGTCCACAAGTACGGGTACGCAGCCAAGGGGGCGTCGGTCCTGCTCTACCGGGACATGGACCACATGCGGCACCAGTTCTTCGTGGCGACGCACTGGCCGGGCGGGGTGTACGCGTCGCCGTCCATGCAGGGCACGCGGCCGGGCGGGCCGATCGCCGCCGCGTGGGCCGCCATGCAGGGGATGGGCGAGTCTGGCTACCTGGACAAGGCGCGCGAGGCCTGGGACGCCGCCGAGCGGCTGCGCGCCGGGATCCGAACCTTGCCGGGGCTGCGCGTGCTCGGGCTGCCGCACAGCACGGTGGTGTCCTACACGTCCGACGACCCAGGGCTGGACGTGTACGCGCTCGCCGACCAGCTCGAGGCCGCGGGCTGGCACGTCGACCGGCAGCAGGACCCGCCGTCGATCCACTGCAGCGTGGGCGCCGCCAACGCGGGCGTCATCGACGACTACCTGGCCGACCTCGGGCGTGCGGTGTCGGTGGTGCGCGCCGACCCGTCGCTCGCCACGCGCGGCAACGCCGCCATGTACGGGGTGATCGCCGCCATTCCGGTGCGCGGTCTCACCGATCGCGCCGTGCGCGACGCCATGGCCCAGATGTACGCGCCCGGCGCCACCACCGCCGCGCCGGGCGTCGACGCGACGGTCGAGCGGGCCGCGCGCGCGCTCAAGCGGGTCAAGGACGCGGTCCGTGGGATCTGGAGGCAACCGTGAGGCGCCTTCGGCTGGCGTTCGGGCGGATCGCGCAGGAGACGAACTCGCTGTCGCCCGTGCCGACCGAGGTCTCGGACTTCACGCGCACGCACTGGTTTGAGGGCGCGGCGCTGCTCAAACGCTGCGGATCACGGCTGCGCAAGGAGGCGCCCGGCTTCACGTTCAACGCCGAGCTGTCGGGCTTTGTGCGGGAGGCCCGGCGCGCGGGTCGCGTGGAGCTGGTCCCGCTGTTCTCG
This sequence comes from uncultured Pseudomonadota bacterium, assembly GCA_903861005.1. Classification (GTDB taxonomy): domain Bacteria; phylum Myxococcota_A; class UBA796; order UBA796; genus CAIOSP01. The sequence goes on along the minus strand of CAIOSP010000014.1, from coordinate 22,556 downwards.
GCGTGGGCGGTGCCCGGCGGCAAGCTCTCCGTCGAGGCGCTCGAGTTCTTCCTCGAACGGCTGACGACCGACCTGATCGCCAGCGGTCCGTTGGACGGCGTGATGCTGTCGATGCACGGCGCGATGGGCGCTGAGGGCTCGGTCGATCCGGAGGCCGAGCTGCTGCGCGCGGTGAGGCGCGTCGTCGGGCCCGACTGCATGATCGCGGTCACCTTTGACCTGCACGCGCTGGTGACGGCCGACAAGGTGGCGCTCGCGGACGTGATCGTCGGCTACCAGACCAACCCGCACCGCGACCACGCCAGCTGCGGCCGCCGCGCCGCCAACCTGATGGTGCGCAAGCTGCGCGGCGAGATCCAGCTGACGACCACCTGGCGACGGCTGCCGCTGGTGATGGGCGGCGGCACCACGCTCGACTTCCTGGAGCCGATGCGCGCGATCTACAAGCGCATCGCCGAGATGGAGCGAATCCCCGGCGTGCTCGGCGCGTGGACCTACCAGTGTCAGCTGTGGAACGACGCCGCGCACGCGGGGTGGGTGGTCTACGTCGCCACCGACGGCGATCCCGAGCTCGCCGATCGCCTGGCCGACGAGCTGGCGGACATGAACTGGGCGGTGCGCCATCAGCAGCCGCCGACGCTGCCCAGCGCGAGCGAGGCGATCCGCATGGCGCGCGACGCGACGTGGCGGAGGCGGCTGGGCGTCGTCTGCCTCTCCGACGCGTCGGACATGGTGGGCGCGGGCGCGGTGGGCGAGAACACCGCGCTGATCCGCGCGCTGATCGACGAGGGCCGCGGGCTGCTGTCGTTTGCGCCCATCCGCGACGCCGAGGTCGTCGCGCAGCTGTGGGATCAGACCCTCGGAAAGCGTGTGGCGGTGCAGGTGGGCGGCAAGTTGGCGCCCGAGTGGTACGCGCCGATCGACGTGACCGGGGTGCTGCTCCGCAAGCGGCACACGGCGGGCTTTGGCCGCGCCGTGCTGCTGGATCTGGGCCACGTGAAGCTGGTGATCACCGAGGCGGCGCCGCTCGTGATGAAGCCCGCGTTCTACCATGAGCTTGGGCTGCACATTCAAGACGCCGACATCTGCGTGGTGAAGAGCCTGTTCCCGTTCCGGCTCTACTTCCTGCTGCACAACCGGATGACGATCTACGTGAAGACGCGCGGCGTCACCGACTTCGACGCCTGGCGGACGATCCGGTACGACCGCCCGGTCCACCCGAAGGACGCCGTCGCGGGCTGGCGCTGATCGGCGCTCGGTAGGTCCGCGTCTCGAGCCCGGACCGAGCGCCGCGCCAAGCTCAGGCCTTGGGCGCGAACCAGCCGCGGATCGCCGGCAGCGCGTCGACCGCCTCAAACAGACCGCGCGCCTTCGGGTAGGCGTCGAGGAAGCTGGCGGGGATGTGGTCGTAGGTGCCCGACGCGAGGGAGCGCAGGATCACGTAGAGCTTCACGTCGACGACTTGGGGCGCCGCACCGGACACAAACGGACCCTCGATGGCGCCCTCCACCGTCTTCGCCCAGGCGGTCAGCCAGCCCGCCGCGAACGCCTCACGGGCCGCGCGCGTCTCGTCGTCCGTGGCGGCCTTGCCGGGCACCTTGGCGCGCAGGTCCTCGACGGAGGCCATCAGCGCCTCGTGCTGCGCGGCCTCCCACGGGTCGGTCGGGTGCAGGCCGTTCGTGCGGCCGACGTAGACCAGGATCGCGTTCGCCTGCGCCAGCTGCTTGCCGTCGACGGTCAGCACCGGCATGGCGCCAAAGGGCATGGTCGGCTTGCGCGCCGGCCAGTCCGCGCGCGCGACGCGGTCGTCCTCGAACGCGACCCCCGCGAGGGCCAGGGCGAGGCGGCAGTCCAGGCCGCGGGATCCGTCGAAGTCGAAGTAGGCGAGCTGCGTGGTCATAGTGGCTCCGTGGGCACCGGAGAGGCGGGCCCGCGGCCACTGTATGCACGCGTCGCGTCGCGACCAGCGCCGGACGCTACTCGGCGCCGGGGGGCATCGATCCCGCAGAGGGCGGCGGGACGTTCAGCCCGCCCGAGGGGGCCGAGGTCACCCGGTAGAAACCGACCTTCACCGGGTCGGTCGCGTAGAAGTCGTACACCCACTGACGCCGCGGAAGGTCGGCCCCGGCGATCGGCGTGAGCGTCAGCCCCGGCCCAGGGCCGTTGCACGTCGCGGCGACCGCGGGCACCGGGCTCGCCGGATCCACGACGGACGAGCAGGTCGCGGCCCGGTAGTAGATCGTGCAGGCCGACGGAGCTGGCGCCGCGCCGCCGGTCGCCACCGCGCGCAGCGGCAGCCGCATCATGTCGATCAGGTGGGTGGGGAAGGCCAGGCCCGTGTCCATCTGCCACTCGTCGAAGAGCAGCACGCAGTCGGGCGGCAGCTTGGGCAGCTCGGCGCGGATGAACGCGTACTCAGCACCCATCGTGCTCGGCTGGAAGTCCAGGGGCAGCCGCCACGCGCCCACCACCGTCATGGCGACCAGGAGCGCCGCGCGCGCGCCAACCTGCGGCAGTCGCGCGGCGATCGCGTCCACCGCCGACGCGGCGAGCGTGAGCGCGAAGGGGAGCGCGGCGATCTGGTAGCGCGCGATCGCGTAGGCTTCGGCGCCGTAGGGGCTCCACGTCGGCACGACCACGCACAGCCCGAACGCCGACACGGCGAGCGCGACGCGGGTGCTCGCGGGCAGGCGCCCGACGAACAGCCCAGCCACGATCAGCGCGGCCAGCGGCGCGGGCGTGAACGCGGGGTCGAGGATGATCAGGTGCCGGTAGCCCACCTGGGCGAGCGGGTGACCCGTGATCAGCTGCAAGCCAGACTGCGCGTAGATGGACGCATCCCAGCTGGGGTTGCTTCGCAGCATCATGTCCAGGTGCCAGGACGCCACCGCCGTGGCGCCGAGGATCGCCGTCCAGGTGCCGCGGTGCCGCCAGGGCACCCCCGCGCCGTCGACGAGCGACACCAGGCCCACCGCGGCCGCCACCGCCAGGCACTCGATCCGGCCACACGCCGCCGCCGTGATGGCGGCGCCCGCGGTGATCGCCGCGAACCACGAGGGCCTGCGTGCGTGCTCGGCCCACGCCGCCAGCCCCACCAGGGCGAAGGTGAGCGAAGGCAGCTGCTGGGCGTCGGTGTGGCTGAACCGGACGTGCGGCGTCGCGGAGCACATCAGCACCGCCGCCGCCCACGCCAGGGTGGGGCTGGCCCCGGCGACGAGCAGCCAGGCCAGGAGCGCCACCGGCGCCAGCGCCCCGACGACCGCCACGAGGTTGAACAGCCAGCCGTCGTCCCGGTCCCAGCCGACGATGAACGGGTGCAGCAGGCGACCCAACGCGGGCAGGCCGTAGCCACGCTCGATCTCCAGCGTGCCGCCGCTGTAGGATCCCCAGCCGCGGAAGTTGATGTCGTGCGGCGAGGCGGGGGCGTAGAGCCGCAGCGCCAGGCCGACCACGAAGAGCGCGAGCACGCCGACCTGCGCGCGACGGTCCAGCCAACGCGCGCCGCGCAGCCCGAGGGTGGCTGCGCCCGCGATCGCCAGCGCGGTCAGCACCTCAAGCAGGGTCAGCAGGATCGCGGGGCCGTCGGGCATGCACCACCGCCTGACCCTCAACCCGGCCCGCTCGCCGCGTCGACCCGGCGGGGCGCGTCGCGGACGGCGACCGCGCGCGTTTGGGCCCGCCCGGTTAGTCCCGGTGCCCTTCTGGAGACCCCATGACCGGACCCGAGCTGCCCGCCTCCTACGACGCCGCTGACGCCGCTGCGCGCTGGTCCAAGGCCTGGGTTGAAGCCGACATCTTCACGTCGGATCCGGCCGCTCCTGGGCCTGCGTTCTCCGTGGTCATCCCGCCGCCCAACATCACGGGCCGCCTGCACATGGGCCACGCGCTCAACAACACCATCCAAGACGTCCTCGTCCGCTACAAGCGGATGGACGGCTACAACGTGTGCTGGGTGCCGGGCACCGACCACGCGGGCATCGCCACGCAGTGGGTGGTGCGGCGTCAGCTGGAGGCCGAGGGCATCGACTTTCGCGCCATGGGTCGCGAGGCGTTCGTCGAGAAGGTGTGGGCCTGGAAGGCCGAGACCGGCGGCGCGATCATCGACCAGCTCAAGCGGCTCGGCGTGTCGTGCGACTGGTCGCGTGAGCGCTTCACCATGGACCCGGCGCTGCAGAACGCGGTGACCGAGCACTTCGTGCGGCTCTACGAGCAGGGCCTGATCTACCGCGGCGAGCGCCTGATCAATTGGGACCCCAAGGACCAGACGGCGCTGTCAGATCTGGAGGTCGAGTACAAGAAGGACAAGAAGGGCCAGACGGTCAAGGAGAAGGGCGAGCTGTTCAAGTTCGCCTACCTGCTGTCGGACGGCTCAGGCGAGATCGTGGTCGCCACCACGCGCCCCGAGACCATGCTCGGCGACACGGCGATCGCCGTGCACCCGGAGGACCCCCGCTACCAGGCGTTGATCGGCAAGACGGTGAAGCACCCGTTCGTGGATCGACTGATCCCGATCGTCGGCGACGCGATCCTGGTCGACCCTGAGTTCGGCACCGGCGCCGTGAAGGTCACGCCCGCGCATGACTTCAACGACTTCGCGGTGGGCGAGCGGCACAGCCTGCCGCTGATCAACATCCTCGAGCGCGACGGCACGCTGAACGCGGGCTGCGGTTTGTTCGCGGGCCAGGAGCGCTTCGTCGCCCGCGAGAACGTGAAGGCGGAGCTGGACAAGCTTGGCCTGCACCGCGGCGCGGAGGATCACTTCCTGCCGATCGGCCGCTCGCAGCGCTCCGGCGCCATCGTCGAGCCGATGCTGTCCACGCAGTGGTTCGTGAAGATGAAGCCGCTCGCCGCGCCCGCGCTGGCCGCGGTGGAGTACGGCGCCACCAAGTTCGTCCCCAAGATGTGGGAGAACACCTACTACGCGTGGATGCGCGACATCCGCGACTGGTGCATCAGCCGCCAGCTGTGGTGGGGCCACCGCGTGCCCGCCTACAGCTGCGACAAGTGCGGCCACGTGCACGTCGCGCGCGCGCTGCCCGAGTCGTGCGGCCGCTGCGGCCACACCGCGCTCACGCAGGACGAGGACACGCTCGACACTTGGTTCAGCTCGGCGCTGTGGCCGTTCGCCGTGCACGGCTGGCCCGAGAAGACCGAGGATCTGGCACGCTACTACCCGACGAGCGTGCTGGTCACGGGCTTCGACATCATCTTCTTCTGGGTGGCCCGCATGATGGTCGCCGGCGTGCACTTCACCGGCCAGGTGCCGTTCTCCGACGTGATCATCCACGCGCTCGTCCGCGACGAGAACCGCGAGAAGATGAGCAAGACCAAGGGCAACGTGGTCGATCCGCTTGACGTGATCGACCGCCGCGGCGCCGACGCGTTCCGCTACACGCTGATGGCGTTGTCGGCCCAGGGCCGCGACGTGGTGTGGGACGAGAAGCGCGTCGACGACGGCCAGCGCTTCCTCACCAAGGTGTGGTCCTCGCTGCGCTTCGCGTACCTCAACGCTGAGGGCTACGACGCGGCGGGACCGATGGAGCGCGGCCCCTACGAGGCGTGGATCGAGGCGCGCGCGGCCGAGGCGATCGTGCGCGTGCGCGAGGCGATCGACGGCTACCGCTTCAACGAGGCGACCCACGAGATCCGCGCGTTTGTGTGGGGCGAGTACTGCGACTGGTACTTGGAGTTGGCCAAGACCACGATGTACGACGAGGCCGCACCCGAGGCCCGCAAGAACGCCGTGCGCCACACGCTGTTCGGCATGCTCAAGGTCATCGCGCGGATGCTCCACCCGTTCATGCCCTTCTTCACGGAGGAGATGTGGTCGCGGCTGCCGGGCACGACCGGTTTTGTCGCGGTTGCGCCGTTCCCGTCGGTGTCGGAGCTGAACCAGGACGCGGGCCTGCTGGCCGACGTCGCGCGCCTGCAGGAGGCGATCACCGCCATGCGCAACCTGCGCGGCGAGATGGGCCTGTCGCCGCGCGTGCCGCTCACGCTGCGCCTGCCGGCTGGTGATGTGGCCGACCTGCTGATGCGCCACGGTCGCGCCATGTCCCAGATCGCGGGCACCACGGTCGAGCTGGACGCGGGTCTGCCGGGCCCGGCGGCCGCGGTGGTGATCGGCGGCCTCGAAGGCCGCGTCGCGCTGCCTGCGGACGTGGATCTGGCGACCGAGATCACGCGCCTGGGCAAGGAGCTGGAGAAGGTCGACAAGGACCTGGGCTACTTCGCGGGCAAGCTCGGCAGCGCTGACTTCGTCGATCGCGCGCCGGAGGACGTGGTGGTCGACCTGCGCACCAAGCAGGCCGAGGCCATCGCGCGCCGCGTGGTGCTGGCCCGCAACCACGCGAGCCTGTCGGGAGGTGTCTGATGGATCTGCGCGAGCGCATCCGCGCGGCCCTGCACGAGGACATCGGCCCCGGTGACCTGACCACCGACGCCTGCATCGACGCGACCAAGAACGGCTCCGCGGTGATCGTCGCCAAGGAGTCGGTGGTGATCAGCGGCATGTCGGCCGCCAAGATCGCGTTCGAGACGGCCGCCGCCCGGCGCGGCGCGTTCGTTGCGATGACCGTGAAGGTGGAGGACGGCCACGTCGCGCACAAGGGCGACGTGATCGCGCAGCTGCACGGCAACCTCGCGACCATCCTCGAAGGGGAGCGCACGGCGCTCAACCTGCTGATGCGCATGACCGGCATCGCCACCCACGTGCGTCGCGTGCTGACCGAGGTGGGGGAGACCACCTTCCGCGCGGTCGACACCCGCAAGACCACGCCGCTGTGGCGCGACCTGGAGAAGGCCGCGGTGAAGCACGGCGGCGGCGACAACCACCGCTTCGGCCTGTTCGACGGCGTGCTGATCAAGGACAACCACATCGCCGCGGTCGGCGGCGTGGCGGCGGCGGTCGAGCGCGCGCGCGTGGCCGTGCACCACTTGGTCCGCATCGAGGTCGAGGTCGGATCGCTGGCGGAGCTCGAGGAGGCGCTGAACGCGGGCGCCGACGGCGTGCTGCTCGACAACATGGACGACGCGCACATCGCGCAAGCGATCGCGTTCGCGCGCGAGCGCTGGCCGAACGCCTTCCTGGAGGCGTCGGGCAACATGGACACCGCGCGCCTGATCAGCCTGGCCCAGGTGGGCCTGGACGTGGTGAGCGTGGGCGGCTTCATCCACCACGCGGTGTGGGCGGATCTGTCGCTGAAGGTGCTCTCCTGATCGATCCCGCGAGGCTCAGCGCGCGCGCCAAGGCGCGCGGCGTGCCGGTGCCCGTGGTGCTGGCGCAGGTGGGGTCGACCCAAGACGTGGCGCGCGCCTGGGCGGAGGAGGGGAAGCCCGCCGGCGTCGCGGTGATCGCGCTCGCGCAGTCCGACGGTCGCGGTCGCTTGGGGCGGACGTGGGTGGCGACGGACGGCGCGCTCGCGATGTCGATCGTGCTGCGCCCCAACGTGCCGACGTCCCGGCTGGGCCTTCTGCCGCTGGCGGCGGCGGTGGGGGTGCGCGCGGCGTGCTCGGATCGCCTGCGCATCAAGTGGCCGAACGACCTGCTGGCGCCGGATGGCCGCAAGGTGGCGGGACTTCTGGCCGAGGCGGAGATCTCGGGAGGACGCGTGCGTCACGTGATCCTCGGCGTGGGCGTGAACGTGTCGGCGTCGCCGGACGGGATGCCGGCGGCGTCGCTCGCGGATCTGGGCCCGGTGCCGGACCTGGGCGAGCTGGCGGTGGACGTGGTGGCGGCGCTGCTGGCGTGGACGACGCGCGCGTTCGACGCGCCGGACCGCGTGCTGGCGGCGTGGAGCGAGGCGAGCGCGACGCTGGGGCAGCGCGTGCGCGTGGCCCACGTGGAAGGAGTCGCCGAGGATGTGGCGCCCGATGGGTCGCTTCGGCTACGCATGGACGACGGAACCCTTCACCGCGTCGTGGCCGGCGATGTGGAAGCGGTCCGGGAGGTTCGGCCATGATCGCCGCGATCCCGTTCTATGAGCTGCGCATGCTGCCGGAGGGCGTGCGCGTCATCCTCGGAAGCTGGCAGACGGTGGTGCCCACGTTCGGCATCCCGATCGACCCGTGGGCCACCCTGGTCTGCCTGGGCGTGCTGTTGGGCATGGAGGTGTCGCGCGCGCGCGCCATCCGCATGGGGCTGGACACCCGCGACATCGTCGACGGCATCGTGTTCACCGTGCTGTTGGGCTTCGTCGGCGCGCACGTCCTGACGGTGGTCGCGTACTACCCGGAGCGCCTCAAGACCGACGGCATCTGGGCGCTCCTGCGCGTGTGGCAGGGCTTCTCGTCCACCGGCGGCTTCATCGGCGGCATCGCGGCGCTGCTGATCTTCTACAAGTGGGTCGGCTACGGGTACCTGGGCTGGAAGGAGCCGCGCGACGTGATGCGCTTCGCGGATCTGATCGCCTACGGCTTCCCGATCGGCTGGCTGTTTGGGCGCGCGGGCTGCGCGGTGGTGCACGACCACATCGGGTCGATCACCACGTGGCCGATCGGCGTGAACTTCCCGGCGGGGAGCGTGGCCTCCGGCGTGCGCCACGAGCTGGGGCTGTACGAGATGGTGCTCACGCTGCCCATGATGGCGCTGTTCTACCAGCTGGGGAAGAAGGACCGCCCGCCGGGCTTCTTCCTGGGCCTGTTCTTCGTGATCTACGCGCCGATGCGCTTCGGCCTCGACTTCCTGCGCAACAACGATCTCGAGAACCACGACGCGCGCTACGCCGGCATGACGCCCGCGCAGTACGGCATGTTCCTCCTGCTCGCGTTCGGGCTCTGGCTGGTGTTCCGCCCGCGTCCGGACTTCCACCCCTGGCCGCTTGACTTTGAGCCTGACCAGGGCCGACGCGCGCTCGGCCTCCCGGCGGTCGCCTCGGGCGCCACCTCGACGCCAGACGCGCCGCCCGCGGAGCCTGCGTGATCGGGTTGCAGGCCGCCTGGATGCCCACGCCGGTCGGCTGGCTGGGCCTGGGCTGCCTCGCGGTGCTGGCGGCCGCTGGGCTGGCCCGTGTCGTGTTCGCGCTGAGGCCGTCGCCGCCGCCTCGCACGCTGGATTTGACTGACGTGGTGGAGCCCGCCGAGGTCCGCTTCGACGAGCGGAGCTGAGCGTCCCAGCGCGGCGGGTGGGGCGCCAAATCCACCCGCTCGGGGGGGGGGTAAGGGTGGGTGGTCCGACAATCCACACCCTTCCCCCTGGATTGTTTGCGCGTTCATCTCCTCGAGTACCGGCTGGAGCCGGTGCGTCTGGGGGGATCATGTCACTGGGATGGAGCGAGTCATGGGAGCTGTGGTTGACCACCTCTCGCGGATCGGCGCGGCAGCCTCAGGGCAGCTCGCTGTCCGAGGCGAAGCAGCTGCTGGAGGCCCTGCCGCCGGACCTGCGTGGCGAGGCGCGCGGTCGGTTCTTGGAGGCGGCCTACGCGTGGACGCACGGCAAGGTGGACCTGGCCTGCGACCAAGCCGTCACCGCGGTGAACGAGCGCGTGCAGGACTTCCGCTACATTTCGCTGTGCGGCCTGTTCCTGGCGCTCTCGGGCGAGCGGCCAGAGGAAGGTGCCACGTGGCTTGAGGCGGCGGTCCTCGGGTTGGGCTTGCTGCCACTGTCAGAGCGCCCCCGGGAGCGCGCCTCGCTTCAGCGCGCGCTCGTGCTGTCTTACGCCGACTCCAGGCAGCTGCGCCGTGCCACGAACTTGCTCCGGCTGGTGCCCGTGCCCGATGCTGAGTCCGGTGTCGCCCCACATGACCTCGCGCTGCGCGCGCGGGTGCTCGGCAGCGCGTTCGACGCCATCGAGCCCGCCGAGGCGTCGATGTCCACCGCGTCGATGGCCTCCCTGCGGTCGAGCGCGTCGGCGACCGCGCAGTCGCGTCGCGACGAGTCCGTACGAGCCGCGGACGAGCGTCGCGCACCCCAAGGCCAGAGCGCGGAGCAGGTCATGACGCGCGCCTTGGTGGAGGCCGTGGCGCCGATGAAGTCTGCGCTCGAGCCCCTGCGTGGCACGCTGCGGACGTGGAACAAGGGACGTGAGCAGCGGGGCGTGCTGCTGGTCTCGTCGATGCTCGCCGTCTACTTCGGGCTGGCGATTGGCTTGGCGATGGCCGGCGACGTCCTCCGCCACTCGCAGAACGGGCTGATCGCGCGCACCTTCGGCCCGCAGCTGGCGCTGGCCCTGGTGCTGTGGCTGCCCGGCGCGCTGGCGTCCGGCGTGCTGGTCGTGGGCGAGTGGCTCGTGGCCCCCAAGCGCACCCGGTACACGGTGCGCTCGCTGTGGCTCGGCCCGCTGCTCTACGCGGCGGTCATCCTGCTCTGCGTCGTGGCCTGGCGCGCCTTCCACGAGTCCGTCGGGGTGGACTCGGCCACCTTCCGCGCGCACCCGGCCGGCGTCGCGACCCAGGTCCTGATCGAGGCGCTGCTGGTCATGGGCGTCGTGGGGCTCTGGACAGGGCGGCTGGAGCGGGCGCGCTAGCGCTCCCACCCGGTCGTCACGGTGGCGGCGTGGGGCGCGCGCCTGGCCGCGCTGCCGCGTGCGCCGCGCCCTAGCCGGTGGCGCGCACGAACTGCTCGATGCGCATCGGTCCGCGCATGACGTCGCGCACGGAGTCGCCCTCAAGCGGCTCGGGGATCGGGCAGGTCTTGGGGTCGAGCGCGAGCAGCTTCTCGGCCAACTCGCGGATGGCGACTGAGACGGGCGAGTCGGGGTCGTACTCAAGGATGGACTTGCGGAACAGCTCCGCCTCGCCGACGCGCGGGTCACGCGGGATCACCTGGAGGATCTTGGTGCCGATGGCGTCCGCGAAGCGCTGGATGGGCGAGATGTCCGCCTCGTTGCTGCGCAGGTTCACCACGAAGCCGGCCAGGCAGATGCCGTTGTCGGCGTAGCGCTTGCAGGCGCGCGCGATGTTGTTGGCGGCAAAGTTCGCCATCATCTCTTCGGACAGGACCACGGCCACCTTGGAGCGCGCCGCGTTGCGCATGGGTGCTGCGAACCCGCCGCACACCACGTCGCCGAGCACGTCAAACGTGGTGACGTCGTAAAGCGCCTCGTCGATCACCTTGAGCTCGTCGAAGATCTCGAAGGACTTGGACACGGCCCGACCGCCGCAGCCGATGCCGGCCTCGGGGCCGCCGGACTCGATGCAGTCGATGCCGAGGATGCCCTTCATGATCAGGTCGGACGCGACCAGATCGTCGGGATCGATCTCAAACGACTTCTGGATCACGGTCTTGTAGGTGTCGTCGCGCACGAGCACCATCGACGAGTCGGCCTTGGGGTCACACCCGACGTGGAGCACGCGGCGGCCGCTCTGCGCGTAGTAGAGGCTGACGCCGGTGGCGATCGTCGACTTGCCGATGCCACCCTTTCCGTAGAACGCGATGCGCTGCACAAAGGCTCCGCGAGGCCCGCGCGGAGTGCGCTTGGGCCAAGAGAGCAGTGTACCACAGTTCCGCCATCGGGCGGTGTCTGGCTGCGTCAACGGCGCAGGACGCGCTACCGACGCCGGGCGTTCACGTAGTCGCGGCCCGCGGTCATGAGCTGCACAAAGCCGGCCTCGTCCTGGCGCGACACCAGCTCGCGGAGGCGCTCCACCGAGCGCTCCAAGGCCGCCAGCGAGGTGTCGCCGTAGGCGTTCTGCGCCTGGATCTCGAAGTACAGGCGGGGGTTCTCCTGCGCCACGCGGGACGACACGTCCAGCTGCGCGTCGAACGTGGTGGAGGAGATGCGCGCCAGCATGGGCAGGTCGGCGCCGGACGCGGCGAGCGCGTCGTTGAACGCCAGGTTGACCGCGTGCGACAGGCCCAGGACAAACGCGATCAGGCGATCGTGCGTGTCCAGGTCCATGTCCGCGAGCTCGGCCATGGTGGCGGCGAACAGCGTGCGGGCGACCGCGGTGGCCTCGGGCACGCCCAGGTCGACGAAGATCACGTGGCGGCCCGACAGCAGGCTGGTGTCCGGGCCGAACATGGGGTGGACCGACGTGACGCGCACGCCGGCGTCGCGCAGGGCGATCAGGCCGGAGCGCAGCGGCGTCTTGAGCGAGCCGACGTCGAACACGACGCCGTTCGGCGCGCGCCGGGCCAGCTCGTGCAGCACGTCGTTGGTGGCGTGCAGCGGGGCGGCCACGACGATGAGGTCATGGTCGAGATCGAGCGAGCGCCAGTCCTCGACGCGCTCGACGCCGTCCGGGCCAGGGAGGGGGTCCGCCACGGTGACGCCGAAGCCCTGCGCGGCCAGGAAGCCGGCGAACCACCGGCCCATCTTGCCCGCGCCGCCGATCACCAGCGCGCGTCGACCGCTGCCGGTGTTGGTCTGCGCCACGCGGTGCTGCTCCTGCGCGGAGAGCGACGCCTGGATGAGCATGAGCGTGAGGCGCTCGGCGAGCGCGGGGCTGATGCCGAGCTCGACCGCGGCGGCGTGCGCACGGTCCAGAACCACCTTCTCGCGGGCGAAGTCTCGCGTGCCGAACCCGAGGTCCTGCTTGGCCCGGCCGATCTCCAGGCTGATCTCGGTGCGCCGCGCCACGGCCGCCAGGATGTCACGGTCCAGGGCGGACAGCTCAGCGCGCAGCGACTCCAGCTTCGACATACTTCCTCCGGGTCGCCGTCCTAGCCCGTCCTGGCGCGCGTCGCCGCGCGCCAGGGGGCGGTCCTAGGCGCGACGCCGCCGGCGCAGGCCGAGCAGCGCGAACAGGCTGACCGGCCAGAGCGTGTTGACGTCGGCCTGCACACAGCCGCCGCCGCGGAGGCGATCCAGGTCACAGGGGTCGCCGATGCCGTCTTCGTCGGCGTCGACCTGCTCCGCGTTGGGGTCGTCCGGGCAGTTGTCGCACACGTCGCCCAGGCCGTCGCCGTCGCCGTCGAGCTGGTCGGGGTCCGTCTGTGTCGGGCAGATGTCGCACAGGTCGCCGACGCCGTCGAGGTCGGCGTCCTCCTGCTGCGGGTTGGTCTCGGTGGGGCAGTCGTCGCACGCGTTGCCGAGGCCGTCGAAGTCGCCGTCTTCCTGGTCCGCGTCCGGGTTCTCGGGGCAGATGTCGCATACGTCGCCGACGCCGTCGAGGTCGATGTCCGGCTGCGGCGTGGGCGGGTCGGTCACGGCGGGCGCGTTGGAGATGAACGCGCAGTTGTCGCACACGTCGCCCAGGCCGTCCGCGTCGGAGTCGGTCTGGTCGGCGGAGCGGCCGTCGTACGGGCAGTTGTCGCACAGGTCGCCGACGCCGTCCTGGTCACGGTCGGCCTGGTCGGCGTTGGTCAGCGTGGGGCAGTTGTCGCACCCGTCGCCAAAGCCATCGTCGTCCGCGTCGTCCTGGTCGGGGTCCGGGAAGTCCACGCACACGTCGCACGCGTCGCCCACGTTGTCGCCGTCGCTGTCGGCCTGATCCGGCAGGCCGGTGTTCGGGTCGATCGGCGTGGTGACGTCAGGGCAGTTGTCGCAGGCGTCACCGAGCACGTCCTCGTCGCCGTTCGCCTGATCGTCGTTGGCCAGGCCCGGGCAGTTGTCGCAGACGTCGCCCGCGAAGTCGCAGTCCTCGTCGGCCTGATCCGGGTTGAAGTCGTCCGCGCAGTTGTCGCAGTCCATGACGATGGTCAGGTACGGCGTGGTCGCGTTCGGGTCGGTGAGCAGCTCGATCTGGCCGAACGACAGGCCGTCAAAGTCCGCGTCGAACTCGTTGAGCGGGTACTTGCACTTGTAGTCGATGTAGTCGTAGTAGTAGTCGCTGGTGTCGTTGGGGTACTTGGTCCCCGCGATCACCTTGTCCAGGTTGGACACGCACTCGGCGTTCGACAGGTCGACCGGGACCTCGCGCGGGCCCGTGTAGCTCACGGGCAGGTTGGTCTTGGGCGTCGTCCACTGGTCGATAGGCGCCGGGACGTAGTTGCAGTTCATGTCCTGCCACGGGCGCGTGGCCAGGGAGAACGGGAACACCGGCGGCGCGCAGCTCGCGGCGTAGGCCGACGAGCCGCCGATCGCGGAGAAGACAAGCACGGACATCAGAGTGGAGGCGCGCATCACTTGGGCTCCTCGGCAGGGGTCTGCGCGGGCGGGGCGTCGGGGGGCGGCGTGGAGCCGTCGTCGAGAGGAATGGTGTCTTCCTCGTCCTCAGGCTTGTCGAACTGGACGCCCTGAAGGGTGTCCGGCTCCTCCTTCACGTCGCGACGCTGCATGATCTGGTCGAGACCCGAGGCCTCGTCCGCCGACGGCACGCGCGGCTGGACCGCGGTGTACGGCTGGCCGTCCCACGGGTAGCGCAGGTCGACCTTGAACTTGGGCGGCGTCTCGTAGGCCAGATCGTACTGGCGGACGATGTGGAACACGACGCGGCGGCTCTTGACCGGATCGGGCTCACCGTCCGGACCCAGGATGGGCATGACCTCGCCCATGCCGCGGTAGGACAGGCGCGAAGGCACCACGCCGACCGTGACCAGGCGCTCCCAGATGCTGCCCGCGCGGCTCTGCGACAGCGGGTAGTTCACCGCGTCGTCGCCGTCGGGGCTGGCGTGGCCTTCGATGACGAGGTGGGCGATGCGGGCGTCGTTGTTCAGGAACTCGGCGATCGCGTCGACGACCGGCAGCGAGTCAGGACGGATGATGTTCGTGTCCTTCTCGAACTCGATGGCGAAGCGGATCTCCAGCTGCTGGCCGTCGCTGGTGACGCGCACGACCTGCTTGGGATCGGCCCACTCCTGCTCGTCGGTCAGCGGCGCGTCCGGCGGCGCGGTGATGGTGGTGCCGCCCGTGCGCACGTGGAAGATCACGTCCTTGCACTGGTCAAGCTGGGCCTTGCAGACCATCGGGTCGATGCCGTCGGCCATGCACTTGTCGTAGGCGTGCACACACGCGACGACCTTGTCCTCGTCGGTCAGCTCGGCGCCGTCTTCGCCGACCTCCTTGTGACGCTTCTGGAACTTGAGCTGCGCGAAGGCGCGCACGTCGGTGGAGCCGTAGCCCTTGGTGAAGCCGCGGCCCGCGCCCACGTCGACCACCAGGAAGGGCATGGCATGGTACGACGCGGTCAGCATGGCCTCGCCGCTGGACTCGCCCGCGCCGAAGAAGTGCGTGAAGCCGAAGCGCGAGTAGATCGACGCGCCGATGTCCAGCTTCTCGCGGAGCACGTTCACGCGGACGCCCGCGTCCCACATCAGCTCGGTGCCGAGCTTGAGGTCGTCCTTGGTGTCGATCAGCTTGAAGCGACCGTCCACGCCCAAGTCCGACGCGATGCGCACGCGGCCCACATCAAACGTGGTGAGCAGCGCGCCCTGGATGTGGGGCATGCGCTCGCCGGCGTAGAAGTTGTGGCGGCTGGTGGGGAGGAACAGGTCCGCCCGCAGGCCCAACGACACGTTCGGCTTGTTGAAGAAGATGCCGTGGCCGCCGACGCCGATGTCGCCGAGGGCGAAGCCCTCAGACGCCAGCTGCGGGACGTTGGTGCCGAACTGGAAGTAGGCCGGGACGGTCATGCGCACGGTGAACGCGCGCGTGATGTCGACCGAGGCGCCCAGGTACGCGGAGACGCGGTTGTTGATGACCGATCCCACCTCCTGGTCGAACTTGTACAGCACCAGCGGTGAGTTGCTGTACATGAGGTTCAGACCCCACCGGGCCGAGCCGCCGCGCCAATTGCGCGCGACGTCGATGCCGGGGAGCGTCCCCTCGATGCCGAAGTTGGGACGGAACAGGTCGATGTCGCCATCGAACCCGTTCTTCAGACGGCCTTCCTGAGCGTGCGCCACCGTGGTGGCGCCGAGCAGGCCGGCGAGGGCAGTGATCGCGAAGGCGCGAGCGCGTCGCAGCATGGGCGGTCTGGGCTCCCCGTAAGAGGCTGCACGATAGCACATCAGCGCGCGGTGGTCAGGGAGATCGACGCCGACCCGCGTGGTTCACCGCACTCGATCCGGCGCAGAGCGGGGTGGGTCGGTCCAAAAGGACCGACCACCCGGTCAATCGTCGCGGTCGTGGCCGTCGGCCTTGGGGGCTGGCTTGGACCCGCCCGGGTGGGTCGTCATGTACCCGAGGTCCTGGAGCATCTGGAGCTCAGAGACAGACCCCGCGCGGGTCACGCACTGCTGCATCCGCTCAAACTCCGATTCGGGCGGCACGATCACCACGCCCGCCTTGAAGGTGAGCGTGCTGTTCTCGATCACCGTCGTGCCCTCAGACACCGTCTTGGTGTCCTTTGCGCCCTTGACCTGCACGCCGTTCACGGCCTGCGTAGCGGCAAAGCGCACCACGAGCGTGCCCTTCCCCTTGCTGCCCGCGACCACATGGACGCTCTGGCCGTCCTGCGACAGCGTGACCGCGGCGACCTCCTCGGGCTGCACGGGCGGCACCTCGCCCCACTCCTGGTTGACCGGGTTGTGGGTGATCAGCTCCGGATCCAGGACAAACGCCGACTCAGCCTTGGCGGGCAGCGTGATGTCGAGATCAGCACCCTTGGCCAGATCCACCTCGATCCGCCAGCCGTCGCCCACGCCGATGTGGTGGGCGATGCCCAGCTTCTCCCAGTACGCGCGGGTGTCGGTGGTGGCGGCCAGATCGTTCGTCTCGTGCGGGTCCGTGGTCAGGTCGTAGAGCTCCTGGCGGCCGGTGCCGGTCCACAGGATGTACTTGTGGCCCTTCCAGACGATGCCCCAGCGGTCGGCCTCATACTGGATGTGGGCGATCGGGATGGCGCGGTCGGCGTCGAAGGGCTCGCCGCGCATCGCGCCGGTCAGGTCGACGCCGTCGGTGGTGGGCGTGTCCTTCAGGCCGGCGAGCGCGTAGAGCGTCGCCCCGATGTCCTGCAGGGTGGCCGGCGCGTCGCTGTGCATGCCCGCGCCGCCGGTGCCGCCCGGCGGCCGGACGATGAGCACGCCGCGCGTGGTCTCGTCGTAGATCTGGTGGTTGTGCTCGAACGCGCCGTGCTCCCAGAACTCCTCGCCGTGGTCGCTGTGCAGGACCACCAGCGTCTCGCCGTCGAGCGAGTCGAGGTACTCAAACAGCCGGCCCAGCTCATGGGACGTGTAGGCGATCTCGCCGTTGTAGCGGGCCTGGATCACCTTCTTGTCCAGGTCCGTGAGGCGGTCGCGCGCCATCATCCCATAGATCTGGGCGCGGCCCAGCTGACCCGGCGGCGGCAGGGTGTCGCCGTCCGGGAAGGGCGGGAGATCCTGGGTGAAGGTGTCGACGTAGCTCTTGGGCGCGATGTAGTTGAGGTGCGGATCCATCAGGTGGAGGAACAGGTAGGTGTCGCGGCCCTCCTGCTCCTTCATCCAGGCTACGGCGCGGTTGACCTGATCGTCGGCCTTGGCGTCACCGTCGAGCCACCACATGTCGAACCCGGCCTGGAAGTCGAAGCGCGGGTTGAGGTGCGGGTTGGCGACGATGCCTGCGGTGGCGTAGCCCGCGTCGTCGAACACGCCGCCGATGTTCTTGGCGCAGACGGCGTCGAGCGGCAGGCGGCCGGTGGTCGCCGCGCGGAACGACGGGCGCGTGCGCGGCGCGCTGGTCCACGCGTGGTCGAACACCACCGCGTCCTTGGCCCACGCGTCGATCTCGGGCGACGTGGGCTTGTCGTAGCCGTAGACGCCCAGGTGGTCCGGGCGCAGCGTGTCGACGCCGATCACGACCACGTGGCGCGTGCCGCCCGTCGACGCGCCGACCACCTCCGGGCTGCCGATGAACACGTAGTCGTCGACCGAGTTGCCGCCGACCGTCGTGCGCAGCTCCAGCGTGCCGGTCTTGCCCGACAGGTTGGACAGGTCGAGCTTCCACGGGATGAAGCTGGCGGGGCGGCCGGGGAGCTTCTGGCGGTCCAGCTCCTTCTCGCCGCTGGCGTCGATCCACACGAGCGCGACCTCGGCGCCGTCGGACGCGCTGGCGATCGGCGGCGGCACCATGCCCAGGTAGGCGCTGAACGACGCGCCCGCGGGGATCGTGAGGTCCTTCCAGGTCGCGGTGGCGGGGGCGGGGAGCAGCAGGCCCTCGCGCGACTGCTGGCTGGCGTCGCGCTCCTGCGTAGCGGGCGGCGCGGTGGACATGCCGTAGTGCACGAACTGCTGGTCGGTCATGCCGTCCGCGCGGGCCTCAGCCCAGTTGATGCGACGGGCGGTGAGCAGGACGTTCGGGTTGACGACCTTCACCTCCTTCGCGCTCTGCCCGCCCATGCCGCCCTGGCCGACGCGCACCCAGAGGTCCTCGCCGCGGAACGACCAGACCGGGCCCTTGGCGCGACCGCCGTTGCCGAGCGCCGTGAGGAAGCTCGCCTCCTCGCCGTCCACCCACACGTGCATGCCGGCGGGCGCCATGCGACGCTCGGCCTTGGGCACGTAGAAAGGGATGGGCATGGTGCTGGCGCCGCCCTCCTGGTTCTGGATCTGCTCGCCCTTGAACACAAACGCGGAGCGCTCGGCCTCGTCCACCGCGCGGTTGGTCTCCGGCAGCACCAGCGTCATCGGCAGGCGGTCGAGCACCAGCGCGTGGGCGCCGCTGGTGGCCCGCAGCGCGTCACCCGTCCAGGCGGCGGGGGCCTTCACCACGGGCGCCGCGACCTCGGGCTCACCCCAGCCGCACGCCACCAGGCTGGCGACGAGCACGGGGCGGAGCAGGCGAGCGGAGGACCGGGCGGTCAGGGCGGGACGAGGCGGGACGAGCATGGACCTTCCGAGCGCGACGTGGCAGAGGAGTCTCGCCTATCGCCACATGATCCGCATGGCCAAAGTGTGTCGGCGGGCGCTCGGGAGGGTCGCATGTGGGACGGTTCGACGAGGGACGCCTGGGTGCTGGCGACGTGGACGGCGCTGATCCACGGCACGGGGGATCGCGCGGCGCGCGAGGACGTCGTGAAGGCGTGTGATGCGCTGGTGTTCGCGAATTTCGGCCAGCCCACCCGCGACGCGGGCGCCCGGCTCGTCGAGGCGATCGGCGCGGTGATCGCGGAGTCGGGGGGCGTGGAGTCCGCCGCCGTCGCGCTGTTCGGCGACCGCGCCGTCCAGACCTTCTCCGCCGCCACGCGCGACGAGCGCAGCCAGCGCCTGCGCGCCTACGACTTCAAGGTGGGCCTGCCCTGGTTGGCGCGGCTCTGGAAGCGGCACGAGGACGGTGAGGTCCGCCCCGGCTGGGAGGTGGTCTTGTCCGTCGACACCCACGCCCACATCCTCGACCCCAACCCCTACGACGACCTCGACGAGAACCTCGACCTGCCGCTCGCCGACTTCCACGTCCTGTGGGAGCTGTCCGGCGCGGCGCACGTCCACCTGAAGCGGGCCTAGTCCATGCTGACCTTCACCGGCGCGGGCGTGGTGTCGACGCCGACCACGTTGCAGGTGCGCGTGGCGCCCGACGGTCACGGCCTGGTGCGCGCGCACGCCGCGCCCGGGCGCGCGCTCACGGCCGACGAGCTGATCGCCAACATCCGCCACCAGACCGAAGGGCAGCGCGGCCCGCGCGCGCACCCGTGTGACGCGCTCGTGCTGTCGGGCGTCCCCGCCTATCGGGTCGGGAGCCTCACGGAGGTGATCGCGTCCGCGCGAGGGTGGGGGATCCGACACGTCACGCTGCACACCGCCGCCGACGTCCCACCTCAGCCGATCGGCCTCGACGCGGTCGGGGTCGTGGTCCGCGGGCCCGACGACGTCGCCCGGCTGCGCGCGTGGCCCGCGTCCCGCCGCACGGCCGTGCTGCTGCTCGACGACGCGGCGTCGTTCGACGCCTGCGTGGGCGGACTCGACGGCATCGACGCGGTCGCCGTGACCTGGCCGTTCCCGCCTGCGCAGCCGATGCCGTTGGATCAGGTGGGCCCGCGACTGGACGCGCTCGCCGCCGCGCGCGGCGACGCCGACTGGGTGATCAAGGGCCTGCCCGCGTGCCTCGTGGGCGCGCACGCCGCGCGCGTCCGCCGCAGCCGCAACCGCTTCCTGGTCGACGCCGACCACCAGCTGGCCGCCGCGCGCTTGTTCTTCCCCGACGTGGTGCGCTGGGCCAAGATCGACTCGTGCCGCTTCTGCGCCCACGACGCCCGCTGCGATGGCGTCGCGCGCGAGTGGCTCGAGCGCGGTCTGGTGGGGAAGCTGGAGCCTATGGTCTGATCGGTCCGTTCGCGCTCGCGGAGGCGGCTGGATCCCATGTTCTGAGCGGGCCGTTCGGGCTCGCTGAGTCGGTTGCCCCACGACCCGGCCCGTCTGCTCGCTCAGCGTGTCTCGACCTTCGCCTCGCGCATCATCAGCCGCTGCACCGCGTCCACCGGCGGCATGCCGTCGCAGATCCCGACGATCGCGCTGATCAGCGGCACGTCGACGCCGTGCATCTGCGCCAGCTTGTGCAGCGCGCGCGCCAGCTGCTCCGGGCCCGACCCGTGGGGCGGGTGGCCGCTCGCCAGCGCCTTGCCCACGTCGTAGTGCGGGTGCCCAGGGCGGGCCTGCGCGGCGACCAGATCGCCCACGCCGGCCAGGCCCATGAAGGTGGCGGGGTCCGCGCCGATCGCGTTGCCCAGGCGGGTGGCCTCGGCCAGGCCGCGGGTCAGGACCATCGCGTGGATGCCGACGCCTGCGCCGCCCAGGTTGAGCGCCAGGCCAACCAGGGCCGCCAGCACGGGGACCACGGCGCCGGCCAGCTGCACGCCGGTCAGGTCGGGCGTCTCGTAGCAGCGGTAGCGCGGCGAGTGCAGCGCGGTCACCGCCATCTGCCGGAGCGCCTCGTCGCGGCTGGCGATCAGGCCCGCGCACAGGCCGCCGTTGAGGATCTCCTCGACCGGCGCGGGGCCGGCGAGCGCACCCACACGCACCGTGTCGCACTCCTGGAGCACCGCGTCCGTCAGCCAGTCGCCCGTGACCGGATCCAGGCCACGACCGGCGACGACGATCAGGTTCTGCGAACCGGGCTTCACCAGGCGGATCGAGGCGCGCACCTCGGCGGCGCTGGTGGCGACCAGCAGCAGCTCGCACTCCGCCGCCACCTGCGGCGGGTCGTCGGTGGACGGCAGGATGTGAGGTGGGCGCTTGCCCTGGTAGGCGATGAACGGCTCGTTGCCCGCGGCCAGCACCAGACGCGCGAGCGCCTGACCCCAGCGACCTCCACCGACGATGCCCACCTTCATGCGTCCTCCGCGTGCGATCGGCGCGCGCCGATCACGGCTCGTCCAGGTCCACCAGGCGGACGATCCATCCGCTCGGATCCACGGTGATGCGCCCCGACGCCTCAAGCGGCGCGGTCGCGTCCGGCAGCGCCGTGAGGCGCAGGTCCGCCAGCCGGGCCAGCCGGTCGAGCGGGAGGACGCCGTTGTGCTGCTCCAACGCCTCCAGGACCCGGTGCGAGGCGGGCGGGAGCGCGAACGGGGCGCGCTCGTCCAGGTGGCGGGTGGCCAGGTGCTCCAGCGCGATCCACACGGTGCGCGGGTGGCCCCGGGTGGCCGTGCGCGCCTTGGCGACCTCGCCCATGTTCGCGACCCCGAGCCACCGACCCAGCCGCGTGGCGTCGTCCGAGTCGAAGCTGTCCGGCGTGAGCTGCACGGCCTTGGTCAGGCTGGCGGACGCACGGGGCGAGTACAGGAGCAGCAGCGCGCCCTGGTCGGCGCCGAGCACGGCGCGGCCCAGGCGGCGGGCGTCCTTGGACGAGGCGCGCGCGAACGCGACCGGGCGCGAGCCGGCGGCCCACGCCTCCTTGAAGCGGGCGATGTCGAGCTTGGAGTGGATCTCCATGCCCTCCAGGCGCGCCGCCTTGAGCGCCTCGTGGATCAGCGTGCGGCGACCGGACCCGGCCGGCCCATGGACGACCACCACGACGCCCGCGCCGTCCGACGCGCGCGCGACCTCGGACATCAGCTTCATGCGGGCGCGCGCCATGCCGAGCACCGGCCTCGCGACCCGATCCTTCCACGCGCCGCCGAGCACGCGCGCCACGGCGGCCAGATCAGGCCTGCGGGCCGGGTCACGGTTGAGCAGCGCCGACACGACCCGCTCCAGCCGCAGGGGCACGTCCGTGCGCCACGCCGACATGGGCACGGGGATGCTGGAGACCGGTAGATGCAGCACCGCCGCGGGGTCGGCCGTGTCGAACGGCGCCCGGCCCGCGAAGCTGGCGTAGATCACGGCGCCGAGGCCGTACAGGTCCGACGCCATGGTGCTGGCGCCGCCCTTGAGGACCTCAGGCGCGGTGAAGCCCGGCGTGCCGCGTCGTTCGCCGTGCGGCGACCCGTTCCCGGCGTCCAGAAGCTTCACGTGGTTCCAGCCGTCGACCATCACGTTGCCGGGCTTGAGATCCCCGTGGATCACCCCCACCTGATGAAGGTGCATGACGGCGCCGACCAGCTCCAGGCAGACGCCCACGACCTCGTGCAGCGGACGGCCCAGGCTCCACTGCTCGATGGACTTGCCCTCGACGTACTCCACGACCATGAAGCCGCGGCCCTTGCGCTCCAGGCGCGTGAGGTGCGGGTGGGCGTGCTGCTCGAGGATCTCGGCCTCGCGCGCGAGCCGCTCCGGGCCCTTGTCGCCGCGCGCGATCTTGATGGCGACCCGGCCCGTGGGGCCCGACGCGCGCCACACCTCACCGTCGGCGCCGAGGGCGACGATCTGGTCCGCGCGGAAGGGG